>NZ_JBICXT010000001.1:403381-922050 GCF_043200415.1 Streptomyces sp. NPDC048419
GCCCCCGCCCGGGGGCCCCTACCGTACGGCCCCCCCCCCCCCCCCACCCCGGCCGGCCAACCACCAAAACCCCCCCCGCCCGACGGCCGCGGGAGGCGCCCGGCCCCCCACCCGCCCCCGATTCGGTCTGTCCGGGGTGCGGAGCGATTGCTTCCGCAGGAGCCTGAAGGCATGGCACATCCACCGCAGCATCCGCACATCGTGGTGCACTCGCCGGCCCTGGACGGGTCCCGGCGGGTCACGGAGGGCGACGAGACGCTGGGGATCGCCACACACGTGGACGACGTGGGCGAGATCCTGCGGCTGGCCGACCTGTACGTCACCGACGTCGAGGGCAGCGAGCTCATCGAGTGGCAGGGCGGCGGGCCCGAGGACTGGCCCGGCCTCTCGGAACACCACGAGGAGGCGTGAGCGCGCACGTACGCCCGGGGACGTAGGACGTCTACGCAATCCTCAAGAGAACCTCTGAACATGGTTCAACGCGCTTCAACCGCCCCCGCCCTGGGGCACATTGATATCACGCGGAGCCTGCCGGCACGGGGGCGGCGGGCTCCGCGACGGGGGTGTGCGATGGCCAGGTCCACGACGGTCGTGCTCGAACCGCACGAGATCGCTCTGGTACGGGGCGGCCGCCGCGCCGCGGTCACGGTAGCGGTGCTCGATCTGCATCTGCGCGGCGTGGTCCGCGCGGGCCGCAGGGGCACGATGCGGACCACGGGACCGGCCACCGGCACCGCTCTTCCACGGCTGACCCGCGCCGTGCATGCGGCGCTCCACCGGCCCGCGGGCATGGGCCAGTTGCTGGAGCGCCGGGGCGTGCGCACAGCGCCGGCCGAGGCGCGCGACGCGCTTGCGTCCGCCGGGCTGCTGCGCGCCTTCCCGCCCGGCCGCACCGGCGCCGCCCGCCGGTCCCTGAAGGAGCTGCGCGCGGCATCCGCTGCCCGCGGACCGGGCCGGCCTGACGGTCGAAAAGATCCTGTTCGCGGTCGCCTGTACGGCGACCGGGCGCTGACGGCGCTCGTGCCGGGCTTCACGCGGGACGCGGTGCTGACCGGCCGCGGCGGCACGACGGAGCGAGCGCTGCCCGGCGCCTCCTGCGGCAGCGGCGGCCTGAGTTGCGCCTCGGCGTGACGGGCGCCTGCACACGCGAAGGGGCGGCCCGTCCCACCGGACGGACCGCCCCTCCTCCGCGCTTGTCCTGTCTGCGCCCGTTACGTCAGACCTTCAGCGTCCTGATCGAGGTCGGGGCGTGCCCCGGCTCGGTCGCGATCTCCTCGAACTCGGTCACGTTGCCGATGTCGTTGCTGGTCGACATCGAGATGTTGGTGACGCGCTCCAGGATCGCCTCGACGACCACCGGGACCTGGAACTCGGCCGCGAGCTTCTTGGCCTGCTCCAGGGCCGCGCCCAGCTCGGCCGGGTCGGTCACCCGGATCGCCTTGCAGCCGAGGCCCTCGGCGACCTTGACGTGATCGACGCCGTAGACGCCCAGCTCGGGCGAGTTGATGTTCTCGAACTCCAGGTTGACCTGGAAGTCGATCTCGAACGCCCGCTGCGCCTGGCGGATCAGGCCCAGGTAGGAGTTGTTGACCAGGACGTGGACGTAGGGGATCTTGTGCTGCGCGCCGACGGCCAGTTCCTCGATCATGAACTGGAAGTCGTAGTCGCCGGAGAGGGCGACGACCTGCGCCTCCGGGTCGGCCTTGGCGACGCCCAGCGCCGCCGGGATCGTCCAGCCGAGGGGGCCCGCCTGGCCGCAGTTGATCCAGTGCCGCGGCTTGAAGACGTGCAGCATCTGGGCGCCGGCGATCTGCGAGAGGCCGATGGTGGAGACGTACCGGGTCTCCGGCCCGAAGGCCTTGTTCATCTCCTCGTAGACGCGCTGCGGCTTGATCGGGATGTCGTCGAAGTGCGTACGGCGCTGAAGGGTCGCCTTCCGCTCCTGCGCGGAGGCGGCCCACGCGCTGCGGTCGGGCAGCCTGCCGGCCGCCTTCAACTCCCGTGCCACCGCGACGAACAGCTCCAGCGCGGCCTTCGCGTCCGACGCGATGCCGTAGTCGGGGGCGAAGATCTTGCCGATCTGGGTGGGCTCGACGTCGACGTGGACGAACTTGCGGCCCGCCGTGTAGACGTCCAGCTTGCCGGTGTGGCGGTTGGCCCAGCGGTTGCCGATGCCGAGGACGAAGTCGGACTCCAGGAACGTCGCGTTGCCGTAGCGGTGCGAGGTCTGCAGGCCCACCATGCCGGCGTTCAGCTCGTGGTCGTCGGGCAGGATGCCCCAGCCCATCAGGGTCGGGACGACCGGGGTGCCGGTCAACTCGGCGAACTCGACGAGCAGTTCGGCCGCGTCGGCGTTGATGACACCGCCACCGGCGACGATCAGCGGGCGTTCCGACTCGTTCAGGAGCCCGATCGCCTTCTCGATCTGGGCGCGGGTCGCGGCCGGCTTGTAGACGGGCAGCGGCTCGTACGTCTCCGGGTCGAACTCGATCTCGGTGAGCTGCACGTCGATCGGCAGATCGATCAGGACCGGGCCGGGGCGGCCGGAGCGCATCAGGTGGAAGGCCTGCTGGAAGACGCCGGGCACCTGCGCGGCCTCCAGCACCGTGACCGCCATCTTCGCGACCGGCTTGGCGATCGAGGCGATGTCGACGGCCTGGAAGTCCTCTTTGTGGATCACGGCGGTCGGGGCCTGGCCCGTGATGCACAGGATCGGGATGGAGTCGCCGATGGCGGAGTACAGGCCGGTGATCATGTCGGTGCCGGCCGGGCCGGAGGTGCCGATGCAGACGCCGATGTTGCCGGCGTGCGTACGGGTGTAGCCCTCGGCCATGTGCGAGGCGCCCTCGACATGGCGGGCGAGGGTGTGGTTGACGCCGCCGGCGGCCTTGAGGGCCGCGTAGAAGGGGTTGATCGCCGCGCCGGGCACACCGAACGCGTTGGTGACGCCCTCGCGCTTGAGGATCTCAACTGCCGCGCGGGCAGCGGTCATACGTGCCATGGAGTACTCCTGCTTCGGCTGTCGGATTCGCTCCCGTCGCGCCCCGCGGTGGCTCTTCCGTGTCGACTTCTCTATGTTTTCACATTGTTTCCGCAATGCGGAAAATTACTTCTACTATCTGGAATCAATGTAGGAGGGTGAGGGAAGGCAGTCAAGAGACGGACAAGCAGGCGCCCGCAGGAGGACGATGAGGGCCATGTCCGAGAGCGTCCCGGTGCGCTGTCCGGCCTGCCGGCGCGAGCACCACTACACGGCGCCGTCGTACCGCTGCGTGTGCGGTGCACGAGTCGTGCCTCTGCTGGACCGGCACGGGGCCGCCACGGCCGTCACGCACGAGTCCTGGGAGGAGGGCTGGGTCACGCTGCGGTGCGCCGCCTGCGGCCGCGGCGACCAGTGGCCGCGCCCGGAGCTGGGCTGCCCGTGCGGCACGCTGCTGCGCGTGCCGATGGCGGAGACGGGCGCCGTGGCGAAGACGGCCACCCGCCCCGAGCGCCGCCGCTCCCGCTTCCGGCCCGTCACCATCCACACCGCCCGGGACGCGGTGACGGCCGCCGCCGTGTATCTGCGCTGGCTCGGCTACCGGGACATCCGCCGCGCCGACCAGCGGCCTCCGTCCGGCATCGGCATCGCGGCCCGCGGACTGGTGGCCCAGGTCGATCCGACCTCGCACCCGGCGTCGCTGCGCGACGTGGAGTGCCTGTGGCTGACCGCCATGACGGAGTCGGCGAACTGCGTCTACTTCTCCCTCGCCGGCTACGCCGACGAGGCCCACACCCGCGCCGAGTCCCTGGGCATCGCCCTGTTCGTCCTCGACCTCACGGGCACCCCGCAGCCGGTGAACGGCCCGGCGGACGAACTGGACGCCACCGGCGCCTGAGCACCGGTGGCGTCACCGAAAGCAACTCGCGTCGCACGGAGGAGACTTCAGTCCCCGTACTTCTCCCGCAGCTCCACCTTGCGCACCTTGCCCGACACGGTCATCGGGAAGCCCTCCAGGACCTGGAGCAGGCTCGGCACCTTGTAGTGGGCCAGCCGGCCCTCGCAGTAGGCGCGTACGTCCTCGAGGGTCGGGGGGTCGGCCGGGTCGCGGGCGATGACGCAGGCGAGGACCTCCTCGCCGTAGCGCTCGTGCGGTACGCCCACGACCTGGACGTCCCGGATCTTCGGGTGGCCGTAGAGGAACTCCTCGATCTCGCGCGGGTAGATGTTCTCGCCGCCGCGGATGATCATGTCCTTGATGCGGCCGACGATCTCGACGTAACCGTCCTCGCGCATCGTCGCCAGGTCGCCGGTGTGCATCCAGCGGCCGGTGTCGACGGCCTCGGCGGTCTTCTCGGGCTCGTTCCAGTAGCCGAGCATCACGCTGTAGCCGCGGGTGCACAACTCGCCCGCTTCGCCGCGTGGTTGGGTCACTCCGGTGGCCGGGTCGACGACCTTCACCTCGATGTGCGGCAGCACCCGTCCGACCGTGCCGGTGCGGTGCTCCAGGTCGTCGTCCCTGCGGGTCTGGAGGGAGACCGGGGAGGTCTCGGTCATGCCGTAGCAGATGGAGACCTCCTCCATGTGCATCTCGGCCACCACCCGCTTCATCACCTCGACCGGGCAGGGCGAGCCCGCCATGATTCCGGTGCGCAGGGAGGTGAGGTCGTAGCCGGCGAAGTCGGGCAGGCCGAGCTCGGCGATGAACATCGTCGGCACGCCGTACAGGGAGGTGCAGCGCTCCTGCTGGACGGCGTCGAGGGTGGCCTTCGGCTCGAAGGAGGGGGCCGGGATGACGATGCAGGCGCCGTGCGAGGTGGCGGCGAGGTTGCACATCACCATGCCGAAGCAGTGGTAGAAGGGCACCGGCACGCAGATCCGGTCCTGCTCGGTGTAGGCGACCAACTCGCCCACGAAATAGCCGTTGTTGAGGATGTTGTGGTGGGAGAGCGTGGCCCCCTTGGGGAAGCCCGTCGTGCCCGAGGTGTACTGGATGTTGATCGGGTCGTCGCAGGACAGCGCCTCGTACGTCACGTCCGGCGTCGCGCGCCCGAGCAGCGCCTGCCAGCTCGGGTCGCCGATGTACACGACCTCGCGCAACTCGGCGCAGCGGCCGCGCACTTCGTCGACCATCGCGCGGTAGTCGCTCGTCTTGTGGCTGAGCGTGGCGAACAGCAGCGAGACGCCGGACTGGTTGAGGACGTACTCGACCTCGTGGGTGCGGTAGGCCGGGTTGATGTTGACCATGATCGCGCCGACGCGGGCGGTGGCGTACTGGACCAGGACCCACTCCGGGCAGTTGATCGCCCAGATGCCGACCCGGTCGCCCTTGGCCACCCCGCTCGCGCGCAGCGCCTGCGCCAGCCGCTCGACGTCCGCGCCGAATCGGGCGTACGTCCAGCGCCGCCCTGAGGGCACGTCGACGAGCGCCTCGCGGTCGGGCCAGGCCGCGACGGCCCGGTCCAGGTTGGCGCCGATGGTGTCCCCGAGCAGGACGGTCCCGCTCGTCCCGTGCGTGTACGACAGTTCACTCACCGGAAGTCCTCCTCGCGGTACTCCTGGTCCGAACCGGCGGCGGTCGCCTCGCGCAGCTCGACGCGGCGGATCTTGCCGGAGACGGTCTTGGGCAGCGCCCCGAACTCCAGCCGGCGGATGCGCTTGTACGGGGCGAGCACCTCGCGGGAGTGCTCGAAGATCACCTTCGCGGTGTCGGGGCCGGGCTGCCAGCCCTCGGCGAGGACCACGTACGCCTTGGGCACGGCGAGGCGCACCTCGTCCGGGGCGGGCACGACCGCGGCCTCGGCCACCGCCTCGTGCTCCAGCAGCGCGCTCTCCAGCTCGAAGGGGCTGATCTTGTAGTCGGAGGCCTTGAAGACGTCGTCGCTGCGGCCGACGTAGGTGATGTAGCCCTCGGCGTCCCGCGCGCCGATGTCGCCGGTGCGGTAGTAGCCGCGGGCCATCGCCTCCGCCGTGCGCTCGGGGTCGCCGTGGTAGCCCGTCATCAGGCCGACGGGCCGCGCCGACAGGTCGAGCGAGATCTCGCCCTCCGTGACGCCGGGCGCGCCGGTCACCGGGTCCAGCAGCTCGACCTTGTACCCCGGGCTCGGCCGCCCCATGGAACCGGTCTTCAGCTGCTGCCCGGGGCTGTTGGCGACCTGTACGGCCGTCTCCGTCTGCCCGAAGCCGTCCCGGATGGTGACACCCCAGGCGCGCCGCACCTGCTCGATGACCTCGGGGTTCAGCGGCTCCCCCGCGGCCACGGCCTCGCGCGGCTTGCCGCGCAGCTGGGTCAGGTCGGCCTGGATGAGCATGCGCCAGACGGTCGGCGGGGCGCAGAAGGTGGTGACGCCCGCGCGGTCCATCTCGGCGAGCAGCCGGGCCGCGTCGAAGCGCGTGTAGTTGTGGATGAAAACGGTCGCCTCGGCGTTCCAGGGCGCGAAGAGGTTGGACCAGGCGTGCTTGGCCCAGCCGGGCGAGGAGATGTTGAGGTGCACGTCGCCGGGCTTGAGCCCGATCCAGTACATGGTGGACAGATGGCCGATCGGGTACGAGGTGTGGGTGTGCTCGACCAGCTTGGGGCGGGCGGTGGTGCCCGAGGTGAAGTACAGCATCAGCGGGTCGTCGGCCAGCGTCGGGCCGTCCGGCAGGAACTCGGCGGGGGCGACGGCGTACGCGTCCTCGTACGGCTCCCAGCCCTCCACCGGCAGTCCGCCGACGCAGATGCGGGTGTAGGTGCCGGGGACGTCGTCGAACTTGGCGGCGTCCTCGGCCCGCGCGACGACGTGCCGGACGCGGCCCCGCTCGACGCGGTCGCGCAGGTCGCCCGGGCCGAGCAGCGGGGTGGCCGGGATGACCACGGCGCGCAGCTTCATCGCGGCCAGCGCGGTCTCCCACAGCTCGACCTGGTTGCCGAGCATGACCAGGACCCGGTCCTCGGCTCCGACGCCCCGGTCGCGCAGCCAGTTGGCCACCTTGTCCGAGCGCTCGGCCATCTCCGCGAAGGTGACCCGGACCTCGGTGCCGTCCTCCTCGACGATGTGCAGCGCGGTGCGGTCGTTGCCCTCGGCGATGACGTCGAACCAGTCGAGCGCCCAGTTGAAGTGCTCGGGCCTGGGCCAGCTGAACCCCTCGTACGCCTTCGCGTAGTCATCGCGGTGCTCCAGCAGGAAATCCCGGGCGCCCCGGAAGAGCTCCGTCGCCGTCGTCATCTGTCCTCCTCATGCCGGACCATTGCCGGGCGGCTCTCTGCCATCGTGTAATCCGTGATGCAGGTCTCACTACCCCCGAACGGGGGTGTGTGCTGCAGGAAAGGGCAAGCAGGTGACAGCAGAGACGGCCGGAGCGGTCGAGATACGCAACGCCCTGGTACGGCTGCGGCGCGCCACCGGGCTCCCGGTCGCCTTCGGCGGGCTGGTGGAGGCGGGCCGACACCAGGTGCGCATCAGCGAACTCAACGGCGCGGCCACGGTCGCGCTGAGCGGACTCCCGGTGAGCTCCGGAAACGGCCTGGGCGGCCGGGCGGTCGCGCTCGCCCGGCCGTGCGCCGTCACGGACTACCGCTCGTCGCCGCAGATCAGCCACGAGTACGACATCCCGGTCGCCACGGAGGGCCTGCGGTCGATCCTCGCGGTGCCGGTGGTCGTACGACGCCGGGTGCGGGGTGTGCTCTACGGCGCTCTGCGCACCGCCCAGCCCCTCGGCGACCGCACGCTGGACGCCGCGATGGTGGTGGCGCGGGACGTGGAGCAGGCGCTGGCCGTCGGGGACGAGGCGCGCAGCCTGGCGGCGGCCGCCCGCACCGAGCAGGCGCCGGACGCCGCCGTGGGCGCCGCCTGGGAGCAGGTGCGCGAGGCGCACGCGGCGCTGCGGGCGCTGGCGCCGCGGATCGCGGACCCGGCGCTGCGGGCGGAGCTGCTCGACGCGTGCGAGCTGCTGACGCCGGAGGCCGCCGGCGGGCCGGTGCGGCTGGCCCCTCGTGAGCTGGACGTGCTCGCCTGGGTCGCGGCCGGGGCCACGAACGCGGCCGCCTCGGAGCGGCTGGGGCTGCGCCCGGAGACGGTGAAGAGCTATCTGCGGTCGGCCATGCGCAAACTGGGCACGCACACACGGGGGGAGGCGGTCGCCGCGGCGCGGCGCACCGGGCTGCTGCCGTAGCCGGGGCCGCTGCCTCGAAGGTCATCTATTCATGCGGTCGAGCTTTGAATTTCCCCATGCTGCACCATTGTTATATCCCTCACCGCCTCGTCCGTCCGGATTTCAAAGAGACATTGCCTAGAATTTGGTGGGGACACGACACGTGGAGGGGAGCGGTCCGTGCGAGGGGACTTCAGCGAGCCTGCCCGTAGCCGCCCCGACCTGGTCATCGGCCGGGAGGAGCTGCTGAACGCGGCGCGCGAGCAGCTCGCCCGCGGCGGCAGCGTGCTGCTCCACGGCCCCGCCGGAATAGGAAAGTCGACCGCTCTGCGGGCATTGGCCTCCGAATACGGGACGGCCGACCGTACGGTGTTGCGCTGCTCGGCCACCGAGTCCGAATCACATCTCCCGTTCCTGGCGCTGGCGGACCTGTTCGGGCTGGTCGCGGACGAGGTGTCCCACAAGCTCCCGGCCGCCCAGCGCACGGCCCTGGAGTCGGCGCTCACCGGCCGCGGCGAGTCCACCCTCCAGCGCGACGGCCTCGCCCTGCGCCTGGCCGTGCTCTCCGTGCTGCGCACGCTGGCCGCCGAGGGCCCCGTCCTGCTCGTCGCCGACGATCTGCAGTGGCTGGACTCGGCGAGCGCGGAGCTGCTCGGCTTCGCCGCCCGCAGGCTCGGCGACACCCCGGTGCAACTGCTGTGCGCGGTGCGCACCGAGGGCCAGGAGTACGACCGGCACCTGGCCGCGTCGCCGCCCGACACCCTGGCCGTCCGGCTCGGCGCACTCTCCCGCGGCCAGGTCTCCGCCCTGCTCGACCACCGCGGCTACACCGGCCTGCCCCGCTCCACGGTCCGCGACATCCACCGCACCAGCGGCGGCAACCCGCTCTTCGCCCTCGAACTGGGCCGCGCCCTGGCCGAGAACCCGACTCCGCCCCGGCCCGGCGAGCCGCTGCCGGTGCCCACCTCGCTGCGCACCCTCGTACTGAACCGGCTGGACCTGCTCTCCGACGAGGCCCGCCGCACGCTCCTGGTGGCCAGCGCCGGCGCCCGGCCCACACTGGCCCTGCTGCACGCGGCCGGCCGGGACAACGCCGAGGCCGAGACGGTCCAGGCGGCCGAACTCGGGCTGCTGGCAACGGAACCGGAGGGCCCCGCCGTACGCTTCGCGCACCCGCTGGTCTCCGCCGCGCTGTACGCCGAGGCGCCCGCGCAGGAGCGGCGCGCCGCGCACGCCGCGCTGTCCACGGCCGCCTCGGACCCGATCGAGCGCGCCCGCCACCTCGCCCTCGCGACCACCGGCGCCGACCCGGAGGCCGCGGCCCGCCTGGCCGAGGCCGCCGCCCTGGCCCGGGACCGCGGGGCGCCCTCGGTCGCCGCGTCGCTCGGACTGCTCGCCGCCCGGCACACCCCCGCCGACGACGAGCCGGGCCCGGACGAGCGCCGGCTCCAGGCGGCCGAGGACGCGATCACCGCCGGCGAGGTGGACCTCGCCCGGGACATCGCCCGCGACGTGCTGACCCGGGCCACCGCGCCCGCGGACCGGGTGCGGGCCTGGATGGTCGTCATCGAGGCGGCCGGGCAGGCCCTCGGCGACGTCGACACGGTCTACCCCCAGGCGCTCGCGGACGCCGGCGACGACCCGGGGCTGCTCGCCCTGGTCCACTACCAGCTGGCCTGGCGCGGACTGGTCGTGGAGGGCGACTTCGCGGAGGGCCGCGAGGAGGCCGCGCACGCGGCGGAGCTCGCCGCCCGGGCCGGCGACCGCCGCACCGAGCTCCTCGCGCTCGCCTTCCAGGCGCAGACCGAGACCCTGATGGGCCACCCGGACGCCCCCGCGACCATCAAGCGCGCGCTGAAGGAACCCCAGGACCCGCAGGTGGCGTGCCACCACAACGGGGCGGGCGCGACCCGCTACCGCTGGCTGATCATGAGCGACCAGCTGCCCGAGGCCCGCAGCACGGTCAACGCCCTGCTGCGCGAGGTGCGCCGGCGCGGCATGGTCGAGAGCGAGGTGCACTTCGTGCGCCTGCTCGCCGAGACCGAACTGCGCTCCGGGCACTGCGGCCGGGCCCTCGACCTGGCCCGGGAGAGCATGCGGCTGGCCCGTGACTCCGGGATCGGCGAGATACCGTCCGCCGTGCTCGATTCCCTCGCCGAGGCCTCGGGCGGCGACCCGGAACGGGCACTGGCGCTGGCACGCGAGGCGGTGGAGCAGGCCGAGCAGGCCGGCGACCAGATGTACGTCTCGCGGGGACTGACCGCGCTCGGGCACGCCCAACTGGTCGCCGGGGACACCGAGGGCGCGGTGGGCTCGCTGCGCCGGGTGCGGGAACTGGAGCGCGGGCTCGGCATCACCGACCCGGCCCGCGGCCGCTGGCACGGCGACCTCGCCGAGGCGCTCGTACGGACCGGCGAGGTCGACGAGGCGCAGCATCTTCTCGACGTGGCGCGCGCCCATGCGCTGCGGCTCGGGCGCGAGAGCGTGCTGGGGGTGCTGGACCGGGCCGAGGCGCTGGTGCGGGCCGCGCGTGGGGAACACGAGGCCGCGCTCGCCCAGCTGACGTCGGCACAGGACCGGCTGGGCAAGCTGGGGTACGGCCTGGAGGAGGCGCGGGCCGCGTTCGCGCTGGCGTCGCTGCGCCCCGGCCGGCCGGGACCGACGTCGTACGACGAGGCGGCCCGGTTGTTCCGTCGCTGCCGGGCGCTGCCGTGGCTGCGTCAGGTGGAGGCGGCCGCCGCGACGAGCCGGGTGGAACCGATCGCCCCGGCCCCCACGTCGGAGGGCCTGGAAGGTCTCGCCTCGATGGAACGCCAGGTCGCCGCGCTCGTGATGGAGGGCTCGACCAACCGGGAGATCGCCGCCCGGCTGTTCATCAGCGTGAAGACCGTCGAGGCGACCCTGACCCGGGTGTACCGCAAGCTGGGGATCCGCTCGCGCGTGGACATCGTCCGTTTGGCGGCGGCACGGCGCGCGAAGTGACGGCGCGCCAGGTTAACTGAGGCGGACCGAGGGTTTTCCCTCACCCCAACCCGCTAGGGGGTTCCCTCATTGGGAGCCGGGGCTTCCGGGTCCTAGCGTGATGGACGTGCCGCTCGCCCGGGCATACGGGGGTCGGTCCCGCGACCCCCGTGCTACGCCCCCACCCGTGCGACCCCCCACCGGCAACCCCCGTTGAGGAGACTCATGTTCGGGCTAACCCGTGCCAGACAGGCAGCTGCAGCAGTGGCCGCGACCGCCGCGGCGGCCGCCACCGCACTGCTCGGCGCGCCTTCCGCGGCAGCCGCGCCTCAGCCCATCGTGGGCGGCACGACCACCACCACAACGGCCTATCCCTTCGTCATGCAGATCACCGACGCCTCGCAGAACCAGTTCTGCGGCGGCACCCTCGTCTCGGCCACCAAGGTGGTCACCGCAGCCCACTGCATGGCCGGGGAGACCCCGTCCGCCGTCCGCGTCGTCGGCGGCCGCACCTACCTCAACGGCACCAACGGCACCATCAGCAAGGTCAGCGAGATCTGGGTGAACCCCGACTACACGGATGCCACCAAGGGCGACGACGTCGCCGTGCTGACGCTCTCGACGTCCATGCCGTACACGGCGGCCAAGTACGTCACGTCCGCGGACACCTCGGTGTACGCGGCCGGTACCACCGCCCGCATCCTCGGATGGGGCACCACCTCGGAGAACGGCAGCTCCTCCAACCAGCTGCGGACCGCGACCGTCCCCGTCGTGGCCGACTCGGGCTGCAAGAGCTCCTACGGTTCGGACTTCGTCCAGTCCGACATGGTTTGCGCCGGATATTCCTCCGGCGGCGTAGACACCTGCCAGGGCGACAGCGGCGGTCCCCTGCTCATCGGGGGCGTCCTGGCAGGGATCACTTCCTGGGGCGAAGGGTGCGCGGAGGCGGGTTACCCGGGTGTCTACACCCGGCTGGCCACCTTCTCCGACCTGGTCACCGAGCAGATCGGCTCATGACCCGGAAGGACTCCTGAGCACCCCTCAGGTGAGAGACAAGGGGGCGTTGCGGGCTACCACGAGCAGCCCGCAGCGCCCCCTTTCCAGTGCGCGCGGGCCGGCTCGCGGGCTGCCCGCCGATCAGCTCTCGTGGTCGCCGCAGGCCAGCAGCAGGGCGTCCAGGTGCGGGGGCGGGGCGGTGGCGGGCACGGCGAGGCCCGTCGGCAGGGCGAGGCCCGGTGCCCGGAACGGCACGAAGGCGACGCGGGGGCTGCGCAGCACGCGCGCGTGGGACGCGTAGACGACCGTCCACGAGCGCCGGGTGCCGACAGCGGCGAGAGTGTCGCGCAGGGAGGGACCCGCCGGTCCGGGCAGCGGCTCGAAGCCGGCCTCGCGGCAGGCTCCGACGACCAGGTCGACGAGGGCGGGGTTGTTGCGGCGCTCGGTGAGGCTCAGCGGCAGCCGGGCCAAATCCCCTACGCCGATCTCCTCGCGTGCGGCGAGCGGGTGCGCGGCCGGCAGCGCGGCCACCAGGGGGTCGGGCCACAGGGGCAGCACGCGTACGCCCGGCACCGGCTCGACCGCCCGTACGAACGCGGCGTCGAGCTGCCCGCCCGCGACCCGGGCCAGCCGTTCGCCGGCCGGGAGCGCGAACAGCGCGACGGGCACGTCCGGCGCCCGCAGGGCGAACGCGGCGAGCACCCGGTCCAGACGCGTGCCGGGTCCCCTGCCGGTGCCGAGTCTGAGGCCCGGCGGCGGGGCGACCGCGGCACGCGCCTTCTCGGCCGCGGCCAGCACCGTCCGGGCCTCGGGCAGCAGGCGCTGCCCCGCCGCCGTGAGCCGCACGCGGCGCGGGGTCCGGTCGAACAACTCGGCGCCCAGCTCCCGTTCCAGACGCTGTATCTGCATGCTCACCGCGGACTGGACGATGTGCAGACGCTCGGCCGCCCGTCCGAAGTGCAGCTCCTCGGCGACCGTGACGAAGCAGGCGAGCTGCCGCAGTTCCATGGACCCGACTCTAGAGGGGAGTCGGCGGGCCCTGTTTCAATGAGCGCCCGGATGGGAGTGATACGCATGGTGTCCACGGACCGTTTCCTCGCCTTCGCCGCGATGTCCCTTCTGGTCATCGTGATCCCGGGGCCCAGCGTGCTGTTCGTCATCGGCCGGGCACTCGCCCACGGCCGCCGCACCGCCGTGGCGACGGCGATCGGCAACGTCTTCGGCTCGTATCTGCTGGTGGTGGCGGTCGCGGTCGGCATCGGCTCGCTGGTGGAGCGCTCGGTGACGGTCTACCTGGCGGTGAAACTGGCCGGCGCGGCCTACCTCGTGTACCTGGGCGTGCACGCCTTCCGGCACCGCAAGGAGCTGAAGGCGTCGGCCATCAGCGCCCGGTCCGACGAGCCGGCGCGCGGTGATCTGCGGACCGTGCTGGACGGCGCACTGGTGGGTGTCACCAATCCGAAAGGGGTGGTGTTCTTCGCCGCCGTGCTCCCCCAGTTCGTCGACCACTCGGCGGGCCGCCTCCCCCTGCAGATGCTGCTGCTCGGCCTGGTCCCGATCTCGATCGGCCTGGTCACGGACACCCTCTGGGGTCTGACGGCGTCGGCGGCCCGTGCCTGGTTCGCCCGCTCGGAGCGCCGTCTGTCGCTGATCGGCGGCGCGGGCGGGTGCACGATGATCGGGCTGGGGCTGACGGTGGCGGTGACGGGCCGCGCCGACTGACCGTCACCGGGTCGCGGCATCCGGCCTTACGGGATCACGGTCCCGAACCGGATGTCGTACGACGACTGCGGATGCATGGTCGCGAGCATCCGCGCCCCATCCTGCACCAGCTCCTCCCCATCGCGCTTGGCGAGCGTGCCGAAGGGCTCGACGACGAGCGCGTCGTCCGTCAGCTTCCACACCCCCGCCAGGAAGCCGTCGACGAGGAAGGTGCGGTGCACCATGTTGCCCGCCCAGCTGCGGCCCCAGTGCTCGGCGGGAATGACCCGGGTGCGGTCGGCGTGCGAGAGCAGCAGGTTGTCGAACTCGGGCAGGAAGCGGGGCGGGGCGGGCGTGTCCGCGTCGGGGCGGGGCGCGTCCGGGAGGTCGAAGAGCTCGACGCCGTTCTCGTCGCGGAAGGTGACGAGCTGCGGGCGCAGCCGCTCGAAGGCCTCGCGCAGCCGGGTCAGTCCGGCCCAGGTCTGCATGTCCTTGACGGAGGCGGGGCCGAAGGCGGCGAGGTAGCGCAGGACGGTCTCGTCCACCGCCGGAGCCGCCTCGGCAGGGCGGCCCAGCCAGTGCTCGGCGGTGGTCAGGGCGACCTGTCCACTCCTGCCCCACAGCCCGCGCGGGGTGACCTGGACGAGCGGGAGCGTGCAGCGGGCGGCGATGCCGAGGGACTGCGGGTCGGCGTCGGGCCACTCGGCCTGCAGGGCCTCGCGCAGCTCCTTCATGGTGCGCGGCTCGGCCTCGACCAGCGCACGGGCGAGCGCGGCGAGCCGGCCGAGCTCGACACCCGCAAGTCCCTTGCGGAAGGCGGTCAGTTCGCGGTCCCGGGCCGGCTGGACGAGCGGGCGCAGGGTGAGGCAGTCGTCCGCGGTGTGGGTGTGGATGGTCGAGCGCATGGTGACGATGCGGACGACCTCGCGGTCCGCCATCAGCGCGGACAGCTCCTCGGGGCGGAAGCCGTCGAGCCGGGCGGCGAGCGCGTAGTACGGCGGCTTGACGTTCTGCGCCTGGAGCCCGAGCAGATGCCCGACGGCGGACTTCGCGTCGAGCGGCGACCGGCGCAGCAGCAACTGCCGTTGCAGAGTGGCACGGTTGAGGTCGCGGGTGCTGAGCACTGGGCCCGTCGCGGTCGTCGTCTTCGGCATGCTCCGCTTCGTCATGCTCCGCACGCTAGCCGTGCTTGCGGACACCCGCTGTCCGCAACTCTCACCGGATCCCGGACCCGCAGGCCACCGCGGTGTCGTACGTCCCGGATATCCTGCCCGGGATCACGCCGGTCACCGGCACGACCCGGGAGGCAGCCGCATGTCCGAGCGCCGCGCCCGTCCGGAGAACGCGAACACGCGCAGGTCCGTCTGGCGCCGCGCGCTGACCCCGCCGCAGCCACCATCGTCGAAGACCCCGCCACCCGCGGCCGAACCGGCGTCCGCCGAGCCGTCCGAGGTGGCCAGCGTCGTCCAGGCGGCGCTGTACCGGGACGGCGTCCGCGTCTCCTCGCCGGCCACCCTCGCCGACACCTACCGCGAGCTGCGCGACCAGCCCTCCGGCATGGCGTGGATCGGCCTCGCCCGTCCCACCGAGGGCGAACTCCTTTCCCTGGCGGCCGAGTTCGACCTGCACCCGCTGGCGGTCGAGGACGCGATGGAGGCCCACCAGCGGCCGAAGCTGGAGCGCTACGGCGACACCCTCTTCGTCGTCCTGCGCGCCGCCCGCTACCTCGACGCCCCCGAGGAGGTCGACTTCGGCGAGCTGCACGTGTTCCTGGGACCCGACTTCCTCATCACCGTCCGGCACGGCGCCGCCCCCGACCTCTCCGCGGTCCGCCACCGTATGGAGGACTCCCCGGAACTGCTGAAACTCGGCCCGGAGGCGGTCCTGTACGCCATCCTCGACGCGGTCGTCGACGGGTACGCGCCGGTCGTCGCCGGCGTCCAGAACGACATCGACGAGATCGAGACCGAGGTCTTCCGCGGCGACCCCGAGGTCTCCCGCCGTATCTACGAACTCTCCCGCGAGATGGTCGAGTTCCAGCGCGCCACCCGTCCTCTGGTCGGCATGCTGCACGGGCTGATCGCCGGGTTCTCCAAGTACGGCACGGACGACGAGCTCCAGCGCTATCTGCGCGACGTCGCCGACCACGTCACGCACACCAGTGAACGCGTCGACGGCTTCCGCCAGGCCCTCGCGGACATCCTCACGGTGAACGCCACCCTGGTCACCCAGCAGCAGAACGCGGAGATGCGGGCGCTCGCGCAGGCGGGGTTCGAGCAGAACGAGGAGATCAAGAGGATCTCCAGCTGGGCGGCGATCCTGTTCGCGCCGACGCTGGTGGGCACGATCTACGGCATGAACTTCCACGACATGCCGGAGCTGAGCTGGGGCTTCGGCTACCCCTTCGCGATCGGCCTGATGGGCGTGGTCTGCTTCAGCCTCTACGTCATCTTCAAGCGACGGGACTGGCTCTGACGGCCGCCGCCCGACACCCCGGCCGCGGGCGGCCGATCGAGGGACCTTGCGTGTGTCAGCGGGGTGCGCCGGGAAGCGGGGCGCCAGGGTGGCCGCCATGAAGAAGACGATGCGCCTGCTGGCGCTCACAGCCGCGCTGACCTGCCTGCTCGGGGCCTCCTCCGGCGACCCGAAGGAAGGGGTGCAGTACTTCCGCCTCAAGCACCCGGTCGCCGGTGTGGCAGCCCGCCAGGTGGTGGAGGTGTTCTGGTACGACTGCCCGGACTCCTACGCGTTCGAGAAGCCGCTGGAGAACTGGGCCGCACGGCAGAGCCCCCGGGTCAAGGTGGTACGCGTCCCGGCGGCCTGGACGGACCAGCCCGGCCAACTCGCCTACGCCCGCCTGTTCTACACCCTGGACCGGCTCGGCCTCGCGGAGCGGGAGGCGCTCCCGGTCTTCCGCGCCGTACGCGACCAGCACCAGGCCCTCACCACCGAGCGCAGGGTCCTGGCCTGGGCGGCCACGCAGGGACTCGACGTGGACGCGGTGCGAACCGCCTACCGGTCCAAGGCCGTTGACGACAAGGTCAAGGCGGCGCCCGCGCTCCGTGAGCGCTACCAGGTGGTCGAGGAGCCCACGGTGGTCGTCGGCGGACGCTTCCGTACGTCGCCGCTGCAGGTAGGCAGCGCCTCCGACACCCTCTCGGTGATGGACCACCTGTACCGCACCGCGTGAACCGCCAGGAGCCGTGAACTCCTGGGAGTGACAGACATCCCGGTGAGCAGCGCGGATTGCCTACGATTCGTCGTGTGGTCAACTTTCGTCTCGAACGCACGGCACCGCTCCCCCTGGACGAGGCGTGGCGCCGCCTCACGGAGTGGCGCCGCCACGGCGACGTGGTCCCGCTGACCCGGGTCACAGTGGTGCCGCCCGCGCCGACCCAGGTCGGCACGCTGGTCGTGGCCCGTTCGGGAATCTGGCCCCTCGCCTTCGACGACTCGATGGAGGTCACGGTCTGGCGCCCGCCCACGGACGCGGCGGCGGGCCTGTGCCGGCTGGAGAAGCGGGGCCGGGTCGTCACCGGCTGGGCCGAGATCGAGGTGCGCCCGGGACCGGGCGGCCGCAGCCGGGTGGTCTGGCGCGAGGAGCTCGCCGTCGTCTTCCTCCCCCGCCTCGTCGACCCCTGCTCGGCGCGGCGGCCCGCTCGATGTTCGGCCGGGCCGCGAACCGCCTCCTCAGGATGCCGTGACGCCCCGGGGCGCGCCCGGATCTCGGGGCCCCTCCGGCGAGGCGTACGAACGTCCTAGGCTGATGCCTTCGTACGGAACGTCCGACGAGGGAATCAAGGGGATGGGGAAAGGTGACCGGCGTATGTCGCTGAGCCCCGGGAGTGCCGAGTCCACCGACGGCTCCATAGGCGGCTACACGCTGATCGACCGGCTGGGCAGTGGCGGGATGGGCGTCGTCCACCTGGGGCTCTCCGCCTCGGGGCGGCAGGTCGCCATCAAGGTCGTGCACGCGCAGTACGCGCTGGACGAGGAGTTCCGGGCCCGGTTCCGGCAGGAGGTCGCGGCGGCACGGCGGGTGAGCGGCGCCTTCACCGCGCCCGTCGTGGACGCCGACCCGGACGCCACACCGCCGTGGATGGCGACGCTGTACGTGCCGGGCCGCACGCTCTCCGACATCGTTGCCGAAGAGGGGCCGTTGACCGGGCGCGCGCTGCGCATGCTGGCGCTGGGGCTCGTCGAGGCGCTGCGGGACATCCACCGGGCGGGTGTCGTGCACCGGGACCTGAAGCCGAGCAACGTCCTGATGGCCGAGGACGGCCCGCGCGTCATCGACTTCGGCATCTCGCGCGCCGCCGACAACGAGGACCTGACGGTGACCGGCCGGCTGATCGGCACCCCGCCCTTCATGTCCCCGGAGCAGTTCTCCGCGCCGAAGGACGTCACCGGCGCCTCGGACGTGTTCTCGCTGGGCTCGGTCCTGGTGTACGCGGCCACCGGGAACCGCCCCTTCGACGGCGGCAGCCCGTACTTGACGGGCTACCAGGTGATGCACGAGCAGCCGCGCCTGGACGGGGTCCCCCAGCCGCTGCGGAGCATCGCCGGGCGCTGCCTGGACAAGGACCCGGCGGTCCGGCCCCGGCCGGCCGAACTCCAGGAGATGTTGCGGCAGTTGCCGACCGGGGATGTCCCTCCGCTACCGGACCTCGGGAGCGCCCGTACGGTGCCGGACCTCGCACGGTCCTCGTCGGCGCCGGGCTCCCCGCCCCGTCCGGACGGGGCGACCGTGGGGACCGGCGGGAGGTCCGCCGGGGGCGGTCGCCGGACCCGGCGGGTCCTGGTCGCGCTCGGCTCCGCGCTGGCCGTCACCGCGGTCGGCCTCACCGCGGCGCACATCGTGGCGGGCGGCGGGACGGACGGCGGCCCGGCCGCCACCGGCAGTTCGGCGTCCGCCCCCGCCCCGGTGAGCCTGCCCGCGGGCTGGCAGCCATGGCGGGCGAGCCTGCTCACCGGGAAGAAGGGCGATCCGCTCGACTACGGCGAGTCCGGCTGTGCGGCGGGCTCCACCGCCGTGTACTGCGGCGGCACCGGCTTCACGGTCACCAAGCTCGACGCGGCGTCCGGCCGCGTCCGGTGGCGGCACGGCACCAGCCCGGAGACCTCCCGCCCCATCGGCGTCCGGGACTCGCACGTCTACACCTACCGCAAGCCGGACTCGACCCGGACCTACATCGCCCGCCGGCTGGTCGCCCTGGACGAGAGGACCGGCAGCGAGCTCTGGGCCCGCCCGGTCAGCGAGGACGAGCCCGCCCTCCTGTTCGGCCGGGGGATCGTGGCGATGGACGAGAACAAGACCGCGTTCGTCGCCTACGACAGGACGGGCCGGCAGCTGTGGACGGCGCCGGCGAAATCGTCGGCCGGAAACGCCTGCGAGCCGGTCGTGCTCGGCGGTGCCCCCTACGGCCTGTGCACCCCCGCGGACGACCCGGCCAAGGGCAAGGTCGCCCTGCTGCGGTTCGACCCGGCCGACGGCACGTCCAAGGAGATCGCCACGCTGCCCGTGGGGGCCGACCCCGCGGGCACCGTCGCCGGGCAACTGCTGTTTCTGACGCCGAAGTTGGCGCCGAACCAGTTCGGCAGCAACGGGGAGGACCAGCCGTACACCGGGCTGCTGCGGGTGGACCCGCGCACCGGCGCCGTGCGGCGGGGCTCCCTGCCGGGCACACCGCGCGGTACGGTCACGCTGCTCAAGGGCGTGGTCTACTTCGTCCGGCCCGACGGCACGGTCACCGCCGTACGGGCGGCCGACGGCAAGCAGGTGTGGCAGCGGGCGAGCGAGATCGAGAACCTGTCGACGCCGGTGCTGTCGGCGAAGTCCGGCACGCTGTACCTCGCCAACCGGTACGGCCGGCTGCTCGCCCTGAACTCCGCCACCGGCGCGGTCCGTTGGCGCACCGCCGCGATCGGCGATCCGGGAGAGTCGGCGGAGCAGACCACGCCGTACGTGCTCCAGGTCAAGGACGCGATCGTGGCCGTGGCGGGCGACACGGCGTTCTCCGTACGCCCGGACCGGCCGAACTCCTCGGCCGGGTGAGCGGCCGGCTCAGGCCACCGACCCGATCCGTCCCGCCGGCACCGACGCCGCGTCGTGGTGGATCGGGGTGTGGGCGCCGGTGAGGGAGATGCCGGTGCCGCCGCGGCGGCCCGCGACGATCTCGGAGGCGATGGACAGGGCCGTCTCCTCGGGCGTACGGGCGCCGAGGTCGAGGCCGATCGGGGAGCGCAGGCGCGCCAGCTCCAGTTCGGTGACGCCGACTTCGCGAAGGCGTGCGTTTCTGTCCAGGTGGGTGCGGCGGGAGCCCATCGCGCCCACGTAGGCGACGGGCAGGCGCAGCGCCAGCCGCAGCAGCGGTACGTCGAACTTCGCGTCGTGGGTGAGGACGCACAGGACGGTGCGGCCGTCCACCGTTGTCCGCTCCAGGTACTTGTGGGGCCACTCGACGACGATCTCGTCGGCGTCCGGGAAGCGTGTCCTCGTCGCGAAGACGGGACGCGCGTCGCAGACCGTCACCCGGTAGCCCAGGAACTTGCCGATCCGGACCAGCGCCGACGCGAAGTCGATCGCGCCGAAGACGATCATCCGGGGGGCGGGCACGGACGACTCCACCAGGACCGTGAGCGGGGCGCCGCAGCGCGAGCCCTGCTCACCGATCTCGAGGGTGCCGGTACGCCCGGCGTCCAGGAAGGCACCGGCCTCCGCCGCGACCGTACGGTCCAGCTCGGGATGGGCGCCGAAGCCGCCCTCGGACGGGTCGTCGGGGCGCACCACGAGGGCCCGGCCCAGCAGTTCGGCGGGTCCCGACACGATCCGCGCCACCGCCGCCGCCTCCCCACGGGCGGCGGTGGCGAGCGCGGACGCGATCGCCGGACGGGCCGGGGCTGCGGCCCGTACCGGCGTGACGAGGATGTCGATGATGCCGCCGCAGGTCAGGCCGACGGCGAAAGCGTCCTCGTCGCTGTACCCGAACCGCTCGAGGACGGTTTCGCCGTCTTCCAGGGCCTGTTGGCACAGCTCGTACACGGCGCCCTCCACACAGCCCCCGGAGACCGAGCCGATCGCCGTGCCGTCGGCGTCCACCGCGAGGGCGGCGCCGGGCCGGCGGGGCGCGCTGCCGCCGACGGCCACCACGGTGGCCACGGCGAAGTCGCGTCCCTGCTCGACCCACCGGTTCAGCTCCTCGGCGATGTCCAGCATCTGTCGGTCTCCTCACGGGGTTGCTGCGAAGGGCTGTTCACGGGCGTCAGTGCACGCCCATCCAGCTCTCGATCGGATTGAGGGCGAAGTAGATCAGGAAGATCGCCGTCAGGCCCCACATGAAGGCCCCGATCTCCCGCACCTTGCTCTGGGCGATCTTGATGGCGACATAGGAGACGACTCCGGCCGCGACACCCGCGGTGATGGAGTACGTGAACGGCATGATCACGACGGTCAGGAAGACCGGGATCGCGGTGGCGCGGTCGGCCCAGTCCACGTGGCGGGCGTTCATCATCATCATGGCGCCGATCACGACGAGGGCCGCGGCCGCGACCTCGCCGGGGACGATCGCCGTGAGCGGGGTGAAGAACAGACAGGCCGCGAAGAACAGGCCGGTGACCACTGAGGACAGGCCCGTACGGGCTCCCTCGCCGACGCCGGTGGCGGACTCGACGAACACCGTCTGGCCCGACGCGCCGGCGACGCCGCCGATCGCGCCGCCCGCGCCGTCGATGAACAGCGCCTTGGACAGGCCAGGCATCCGGCCTTGCTCGTCGGCCAGCTTGGCCTCGGTGCCGACACCGATGATGGTGGCCATGGCGTCGAAGAAGCCGGCGAGCACGAGCGTGAAGACGATCATGCCGACGGTCATCGCGCCGACGCTGCCCCAGCCGCCGAACTCCACCTTCCCGAAGAGCGAGAAGTCCGGCATGGACACCGCGCTGCCGTGCAGTTCGGGAGCGCCGCTCGCCCACTGCTTCGGGTCGATGACGCCGGCCGCGTTGAGGACGACGCTCGCCACGGTGCCGCCGAGGATGCCGATCAGGATCGCGCCGGGGACGCCGCGCGCCTGGAGCATGAAGATCGCGAGCAGGGTGATCGCGAAGAGCAGCACCGGCCAGCCGGCGAGTTCACCGGTCGCGCCGAGGGTGACGGGGGTCGCCTTGCCCTGGTGCACGAAGCCGGCCTTCACCAGGCCGATCAGGGCGATGAACAGCCCGATGCCCATGGTGATCGCGTGCTTCAGCGCGAGCGGGATCGCGTTCATGATCATCTCGCGCAGGCCGGTGACGACCAGCAGCATGATGACCACGCCGTACATCACGCACATGCCCATGGCCTGCGGCCAGGTCATCTGCGGGGCCACCTGCGAGGACAGCACGCCGGAGACGGAGAGCCCCGCGGCGAGGGCGAGCGGCACCTTGCCGACGAAGCCCATGAGCAGCGTGGCGAAGGCCGCTCCGAACGCCGTCGCGGTGATCAGGGCCTGCTGGCCGAGGGTGTTCCCGGCCGCGTCCTTGCCGGACAGGATCAGGGGGTTGAGCAGCAGGATGTACGCCATCGCCATGAAGGTGGTGACGCCGCCGCGCACTTCTCGCGCAACGGAGGATCCACGCTGGGATATGTGAAAGTACCGGTCGAGCCAGGACCTGCCGGCCGGGACGCGGGTTCCCGCACCCGCGTCGTCGGCGGTCGTCGCCGGCTCCAGTGACTGCTGGGTCATGTGGGCCTACTCCCAAGGTTCACAGGGGCACCCGGCAGCGCCGGGGCGGCGACTGCGGGATTTGGGATGGTGCTGCGGCCGCACGACCCGGGGGACGGCCCGAGACGAACGAACTGGGTTCTCCGGGCGGCGCGGAGTGTGTGACGTTCCGTGCGCCGCCCGGAGGTCTTTCACACGGTTCCGGTGAGGTGCTCGGGCCGGACCGGGGTCCTGTTCAGCTCAAGACCGGTGGCGTTGCGGATCGCCGCGAGGACAGCCGGAGTCGACGACAGGGTCGGTGCCTCACCGATGCCACGCAGCCCGTACGGGGCGTGGTCGTCGGCGAGTTCGAGCACGTCGACGGGGATGGTCGGCGTGTCGAGAATCGTGGGGATCAGGTAGTCCGTGAAGGAGGGGTTCCTGACCTTCGCCGTCTTGGGGTCGACGATGATCTCCTCCATCACCGCCACGCCCAGGCCCTGGGTGGTGCCACCCTGGATCTGACCGATGACGGAGAGCGGGTTGAGCGCCTTTCCGACGTCCTGGGCGCAGGCCAGTTCGATGACCTTGACCAGGCCGAGCTCGGTGTCGACCTCGACGACGGCGCGGTGCGCGGCGAAGGAGTACTGGACGTGGCCGTTGCCCTGGCCGGTGCGCAGGTCGAAGGCCTCGGTCGGGCGGTGCCGCCACTCCTCCTCCAGCTCGACGGCCTCGCCGTCGAGGACGTCCACCAGGTCGGCGAGGACCTCGCCGCCGTCGGTGACGACCTTGCCGCCCTCCAGGAGCAGCTCGGCGGTGGCCCAGGCGGGGTGGTACGTACCGAACTTGCGGCGGCCGATGTCCAGCACCCGCTCGCGGACGAGCTCGCAGGCGTTCTTGACGGCGCCACCGGTGACGTACGTCTGCCGGGAGGCCGAGGTCGAACCGGCCGAGCCCACCTGGGTGTCGGCGGGGTGGATGGTCACCTGCGCGACGCCCAGCTCGGTGCGGGCGATCTGCGCGTGGACGGTGACGCCGCCCTGGCCGACCTCCGCCATCGCGGTGTGCACGGTGGCGACGGGCTCGCCGCCGACGACCTCCATGCGCACCTTGGCGGTGGAGTAGTCGTCGAAGCCCTCGGAGAAGCCGACGTTCTTGATGCCGACCGCGTAGCCGACACCTCGTACGACGCCCTCGCCATGGGTGGTGTTGGACAGACCGCCGGGCAGCTGCCGTACGTCCGCGCCCTCGCTGGACTCCCACTGGCGCTCCGGCGGCATGGGCATCGCCTTGACGCGGCGCAGGAGTTCGGCGACCGGGGCCGGGGAGTCGACCGGCTGCCCGGTCGGCATCAGGGTCCCCTGCTCCATGGCGTTCAGCTTCCGGAACTCCACCGGGTCCATGCCCAGCTTCTTCGCCAGCTTGTCCATCTGCGCCTCGTAGGCGAAGCACGCCTGGACCGCGCCGAAGCCGCGCATCGCGCCGCAGGGCGGGTTGTTGGTGTAGAGGGCGATGGCCTCGATGTCGACGTCGTCGATCACGTACGGGCCGACCGCCAGGGACGAGGCGTTGCCGACGACCGCCGGGGAGGCGGAGGCGTAGGCGCCGCCGTCCAGCACGATCCGGCACTTCATGTGGGTCAGCTTGCCGTCGCTGGTGGCCCCGTGCTCGTAGTAGAGCTTGGCCGGGTGGCGGTGGACGTGCCCGAAGAAGGACTCGAAGCGGTTGTAGACGATCTTGACCGGCTTGCCGGTGCGCAGCGCCAGGAGGCAGGCGTGGATCTGCATCGACAGGTCCTCGCGGCCGCCGAACGCGCCGCCGACGCCGGCCAGGGTCATCCGCACCTTGTCCTCGCGCAGGCCGAGCACGGGCGCGATCTGGCGCAGGTCGGAGTGGAGCCACTGGGTGGCGATGTAGAGATGGACGCCGCCGTCCTCCTCCGGCACCGCGAGGCCGGACTCGGGGCCGAGGAAGGCCTGGTCCTGCATGCCGAAGGTGTACTCGCCCTTGACGATCACGTCGGCGCGCCTCGCGGCCTCGTCCGCGTCACCGCGGATGATCGGCTGGCGGTGCACGACGTTGGGGTGCGGGACGTGCCCGGAGTGGTGGTCGTCGCGGCCCTCGTGGACGAGGACGGCGTCGGGTGCGGTCGCGGAGGCCTCGTCGGTGATGACGGGCAGTTCGCGGTACTCGACCTTGATCTTGGCGGCGGCGCGGCGCGCGGTCTCCGGGTGGTCGGCGGCGACGATCGCGACCGGCTCACCGTGGTGGCGCACCTTGCCGTGCGCGAGGACCGGGGTGTCCTGGATCTCCAGGCCGTAGTTCTTCACCTCGGTCGGCAGGTCGTCGTACGTCATGACGGCGTAGACGCCCGGGGTGGCCAGCGCCTCGCCCGTGTCGATCGACACGATCTCGGCGTGCGCGACGGTGGAGCGCAGGATCTGGCCCCACAGCATGTCCTCGTGCCACATGTCGGACGAGTACGCGAACTCGCCGGTGACCTTGAGGGTGCCGTCCGGGCGGAGCGTGGACTCGCCGATGCCGCCCTTGGTCTGCGACCCCTGGGTGATCTTGGTGGGAGCTCCGTTGGTGGGCATCGGGCTCAGACCGCCTCTCCCTGCCGGGCGGCCGCGAGGCGGACCGCGTCCATGATCTTCTCGTAGCCGGTGCAGCGGCACAGGTTGCCCGACAGCGCCTCGCGGATGTCCGCGTCGCTCGGGTTGGGGTTCTGCTCGAGCATCTCGTCGGCGGCGACCAGCAGGCCCGGCGTGCAGAAGCCGCACTGGACGGCTCCGGCGTCGATGAACGCCTGCTGGATCGGGGAGAGTTCGCCGCCCTCGCCGGTCTGCGAGTCCTGGCCCTTGGCCGCCCACTGCTGGGCGTCCTGCAACGTGGTGCCGCAGGCGCCGCTCGCGCAGCCGCCCTCGGCGCGCTGCTTGGCGAAGTCCGCGAGGCCCTCGACGGTGACGACCTCACGGCCCTCGACCTGGCCGGCCGCGACCAGACAGGAACACACCGGCACCCCGTCCAGGCGGACCGTGCAGGAGCCGCACTCGCCCTGCTCGCAGGCGTTCTTGGAACCGGGCAGACCCAGGCGCTCCCGCAGGACGTAGAGCAGGCTCTCGCCCTCCCAGACGTCGTCGGCCTCCTGCCGGCGTCCGTTGACGGTGAAGTTGACGCGCATTACGCAGCTCCCTCGGTGATGCGGCGGGCGCCGCGGTACGACTCCCAGGTCCAGGTGAGGGTGCGGCGGGCCATGACGCCGACCGCGTGGCGGCGGTAGCTCGCCGTGCCCCGGACGTCGTCGATCGGGTTGCAGGCACCGGAGCACAGCTCCGCGAACTGCTTGGCGACCGACGGGGTGATGATCTTTCCGTTGTCCCAGAAGCCGCCCTCTTCGAGCGCCGCGTTCAGGAACTCCTCCGCGGCCTTGGCCCGGACGGGGGTGGGCGCGGCCGAGCCGATTCCGGTGCGGACCGTGCGGGTGCGGGGGTGCAGCGCGAGACCGAAGGCGCACACCGCGATGACCATCGCGTTGCGGGTGCCGACCTTGGAGAACTGCTGCGGGCCGTCGGCCTTCTCGATGTGCACGCACTTGATGAGTTCGTCCGCGGCGAGTGCGTTCCGCTTCACGCCGGTGTAGAACTCGTCGATCGGGATGCGGCGGCTGCCGCGCACCGACTCGACCTCGACCTCGGCGCCCGCCGCCAGCAGGGCGGGGTGGGCGTCGCCGGCCGGGGAGGCGGTACCGAGGTTGCCGCCGACACCGCCGCGGTTACGGATCTGCGGGGAGGCGACCGTGTGCGAGGCGACGGCGAGACCCGGCAGCTCGGCGCGCAGGTTCTCCATGATCTTCGTGTACGGGACGGACGCGCCCAGCCGTACGCTCTCCTCGCCGACCTCCCACTCGAAGAGGTCGCCGACGCGGTTCAGGTCGAGCAGGTACTCGGGCCGGCGGTGGTCGAAGTTGATCTCGACCATCACATCGGTGCCACCCGCAATCGGCACAGCGGTGGGGTGCTCGGCCTTCGCGGCGAGCGCCTCCTGCCAGCTGGCGGGGCGAAGGAAGTCCATTGCCGGCTCTCTTCTTCGTCTCGTGGTCGTACGGATCGAGCCAGATCAGGTGCGGCGGTCCCGGCTCGTTCATGTGCTGTTTACGCGGAGTGGAGCCAGTACACAGCGGTGTACTCCGCCGGGGTCAGTCACGGAAACCATGAAGGAGTTGGCTGGCCAAGCCGGGCATCTTGTAGATTCGTATGAACGGAGGTCATCAGCAACCTCTTCGTTTTCCTGTAAAAACGCAGGAAACAGCCTGGCAATCGAAGGATGCGCCTGACATGGCGGTCGCCGGGCGTCTTCCACCGGCCCTCCTCACCACTCATCGTAGATTTCGAGACAAAGAACGGCGGCGACGAGAATGCGGCTGCGCGCACTGCTGGACACCGACGCGCTGGGCCTGCGGCTGCTCGGCGGCGACGACGAGCTCGACCGCACCGTGCGCGGTGTGATGACGACGGACCTCCGCGATCCCAGCCGCTATCTCTCGGGCGGTGAGCTGGTCCTGACGGGGCTGGCGTGGCGCCGGGACGCCGACGACTCGGAGCCGTTCGTACGGATCCTGGCGCAGGCCGGGGTCGCCGCGCTGGCCGCCGGTGAGGCGGAGCTGGGGGCCATCCCCGACGACCTGGTCGCGGCCTGCGTCCAGCACCGGCTCCCGCTGTTCGCGGTGCACGAGTCGGTGGCCTTCGCGACGATCACCGAGCATGTCGTACGGCAGGTGTCCGGCGAGCGCGCGGGGGATCTCGCGGCCGTCGTCGACCGGCACCGGCGGATGATGACCTCGGGCCCGACGGGCGGCGGCCCGGACGTGGTCCTCGACCTGCTCGGCTCCGACCTGGACCTGCGGGCCTGGGTGCTCTCCCCCACCGGGCGGCTCATCGCGGGCCCGAAGGCGGCGGGGCCCGGGATGCCCGCCGATCTCTGCGCCAAGCTGGCCGCGGAGCACCTGGCCGCCGTGCGCACGGGCCGGCGCGGGCCGCACCGGGTGACGCTCGGCCCGGCCACGTACAGCCTCTTCCCGATCCGCTCCTCGGGGCACCGCCCGGCGGCGGCCGGGGGAGCGCGTTCGGCGCAGGCCTCGCGGGACGTGCGCGAGACGGTGCTGTCCGACTGGCTGCTCGCCGTCGAGGCGGACGCCGGCGACTGGCCCGCGGAGCGGCTCGACCTGCTCCAGGGCGTCACACAGCTGATCTCGGTCGAGCGGGACCGCCGGGACGCCGCGCGCACCGTGCGCAGACGGCTGGCGCAGGAGGTCCTGGAGCTGGTGCAGTCGGGCGCGGCGCCCGCCGAGATCGCGGCCCGGCTGCGGGTGGCCGCCCCGGTGCTGCTGCCGGGCCTCGGGGCGGCCCCGCACTGGCAGGTGGTCGTGGCCCGGGTGGAGTGGGAGGGCTCGGACGTCGAGGCGGGGCCGGTCGCGCAGTCGCTCCTGGAGGAGATCCTGGTCGACCCGCTCGCCACGGGTCCCGAGCCGTCCGACCGCATCGCCGTGGCGCACACGGGTGACGAGGCCATCGCGCTCGTACCGCTGCCCGCCGTCTCGGCGGAGCACGACGGCTCCGAGGCGGGGATCCTCGCCGACACGCTGCTGGAGTCCGTACGGGACCCGCTGTCGGCGGGCCTGGACGGCGACGGGCAGGTCACGCTCGGCGTCAGCGCGGCCGTGCACTCGGCGGAGGGCCTGCGCGGCGCGCTGGAGGAGGCACGGCACGCACGGCGGGTGGCGGCGGCGCGGCCCGGGCCGGTGTGCGCGGCGGGCCATCAGGAGCTGGCCTCGCACGTTCTGCTGCTGCCGTTCGTGCCGGACGACGTCCGCCGCGCCTTCACCGCCCGCCTGCTGGATCCGCTGCGCGACTACGACCGCCGGCACCGCGCCGAGCTGATCCCCACTCTGGAGGCCTTCCTCGACTGCGACGGCTCCTGGACGCGCTGCGCGACCCGGCTGCACCTGCACGTCAACACGCTGCGCTACCGGGTCGGGCGGATCGAGCAGTTGACGAGCCGTGATCTCTCGCGCCTGGAGGACAAGCTCGATTTCTTCCTGGCATTGCGGATGAGCTGAGGTCACACAGGCCCCGGCCCGGATGGCACCAAGTGCCGTCACCGTCCCACGACTTTGTGAAATCCTTCACCCACCCTCTTGGCCGGGCGCCGGAATTCGTGCTGAGATGCCGCCACCACTCATAGCTCGATGGCGTGCTCGGGGAGGGCAACGTGGCGCATACCGCCATGTCTGGTTACGGAACGACCCCTGGTGACGATCCCCTCCAGACCGCGGTATGGCGGCTGCGCTCGCGGGCCTGCTGGGCCGACGCGGCCGCACTGCTCCAACCCGGCACGGCGGACGCCGCCCTGCAGCGGGTCGCTCTGCTGGTCGAGCGGTGTCTGTACACCGAACAGGGCTGGGAGGAGGCCGAGGACGCGCTGCGCACGGCCGAGGCACTGGCCCACACCGACGACGAGCGCGGCGCGGCCGCTTGTGAACGCGGGCAGCTTGCGTACGCCGCGACGCTGCACGGAGTGCGCGACCGGTCCGACGAGGCGCGGTCGGCGCTGGGACGGGCGGCGGCGCTGATCGCCCCGGGCGCGGCGGGCCGCGCCGTGCTGGACTTCCGGCGGGGGCTGCTCGCGGAGAACCTCACCGGGTCGCCGCAGGCCGCCCGGGCGGCGTTCCGGCGGGCGCACGCGGGCGCAACGGCCCACTCCGACCCGCTCCTGCTGTCCTTCACCTGGCGCCATCTCGCCGGACTCGCCCTGCGGGAGGGCGAGTTGGCCGAAGCCCGGCACGGCTTCGCCGAGTCCCTGCGCATCCGCGAGGAGTTGGGCTATCTGGTCGGCACGGCCCCCGCGCTGGTCTCGCTGGCCGACACGGAGACGGAGCCGGAGGCGTCCCGCCTGCGGGAGGAGGCGCGACGGCTGTTCCGGCTGCTGGGGGGCGTACCGACGTGGCTGGCACTGCAGTTGGCCCCGCCGGCCACCGGAGCGGCGACGGCCTGAGTCAGCGGTGCAGCACCGTCACGAGCAGGTGGTGGAGCGAGCCCAGGACGGAGTGGCGCAGTGCGGCGTCACGGGCGAAGACGACGGCCACGGCGACCAGCAGCAGGAACGGGACGAGGCCGCCGGCGCGGCCCCGGTGTCCCGTGTGGACCGGCGCGGACGGCGGGCGGTGGCCCCGTTGCGCGGCGTCGCGGACCGCCCGCTGGTGGGCCTGCACGGCCTGCTGGTGCGCCTGCTGCGCCTGCTGCTGGGCCTGCCGGGAAGCCTGCTGCGCGGCCTGCTGGGCGTAGAAGGAAGGGTCGGGCATCGGTGTCACCTCCGTCACCGGCACTGTCCGTGCCGTGTGCGGACGTCCACGCGTACCGTGCGGTGAGGGTTCGCCGCGTCGGGAACCGTCACCTGGAACCCACCGTTCCGTGACGGCGGCCGGTCACTCAGGGCGCGCCGGTGAAGTGCTCCCCCACCAGTCCCCGTACCACCTCGAGGTCCCGGGCGATCAACGCGTCCAGCAGGGCCGCGTGTTCGGCCGCGTCCGCGAGGAGCTCGGTCCGGCCGCGGGACGCCGGGGTGCCGACGAGGGGCCACTGGGCGCGGCGGTGGATGTCGTCGGCGATCTTGACGAGCTGGTCGTTGCCGGACAGGGAGAGCAGGCCGCGGTGGAAGGCGCGGTCGGACTCGGCGTACGTGGCGCGGCAGCCGGAGGACGCGGCGCGCACCGTCGCCTCGGCCAGCGGGCGCAGTTCCGCCCACCGCTCGACCGGGACCGTGCGGGCGAGTCGCAGCACCACCGGGACCTCGATCAGCGCGCGGACCTCGGCCAGTTCGGCCAGTTCACGGGTGCCGCGCTCGATCACCCGGAAGCCGCGGTTGGGGACCACCTCGACCGCGCCCTCGAGCGCCAGTTGCTGCATCGCCTCGCGGACGGGCGTCGCGGAGACCCCGAACCGCTCCCCGAGCGCCGGGGCCGAGTAGACCTCGCCCGGCGTCAGCTCGCCCGCGACCAGCGCCTTGCGCAGCGCGGCGAGGATCTGGCCGCGCACGGAGGAGCGCTGCACCGGCCGGGGCCGCGGGATCGGGAGCTCGCTGTGCGTGTGCTCGCCGCGCGTGGCACCCGCGGCGGCACCCGCATGCCCGGCTCCTCCCCACCGCTCCCGGTCGACGTCCGCCGCGGCGGGCTGCTGCGGCACCCGCGGCACGGCCGCCGTCCACGCCTGAGGGGTCCCCGTCTCCGCCGAGCCCTGCGCGCTCTGCCTCACGGGTCCTCCTTCGGACGTGTCGGTACTTGGGGCCATTACGACGGGTTGTTACTCGTCCGTCAAGCACCATAGGCGCAGGAGCCGCCAGTTCAAACCTGCCCGATCTTGGGTAAGGTAAGGCTTACCTCCAAACGATCCCGGATCGGCGGTCCCGCATGCCCGCGCACATATCCGTGCCCCCGTCGGCGCTCACGGCCGCGTACACCCGGCTGACCGCGGCGTTTCCGGGCCTGGAGATCACTCAGCTCGGGGCGGGAGAACAGGTGCCGCGGACCGGCGGATGGGTCGGTGCCGACGCGCTCGCGGAGGGCGGGGCCGGACTCGAGGCGTTCCTGGAGTGGGACGACGCACAGGTCTTGCGCGACTACGGAACGCGAGCCCGCCCCGACGTGGTCGCGAGCTTCGGCCTGCACCGGTACGCCTGGCCCGCCTGTCTGCTGATCACCGTGCCGTGGTTCCTGCTGCGCCGCGTGCCCCGCCTCCCGGTGACGCACGTCGCCTACGACCGCACCGCCCCCGGCCTCTCCATCGGCCGCATGGCCGTGCGCCCGGCCGGCTTCGCCTGCCTGCCGGGCGATCCCGCCGCCGCACTGCCCGGCGCGCGCGTCGTCGCCGACGAGGCGGCGCTGCGGGCGGAGGTGCGGGCCACGGTCGCCGAGCACCTCGAACCGGTCCTCGCCGGGTTCGGGCCGCGGATGCGCCGGCGCGGGCGTGCGCTGTGGGGCATGGCGACCGACGAGATCGTGGAGGGCCTCTGGTACGTCGCCCATCTGCTCGGCGAGGAGCGGCGCGCGATGCGCGAGCTGGAGGCGCTGCTGCCGGGTGCCACGAAGCCGTACGCCGGGTCCGCCGCCTTCCGGGAGCTGACCGGACCGGACGGCGAGATGCTGCCCACCCGGGACCGGGCGAGTTGTTGCATGTTCTACACCGTGCGCCCCCAGGACACGTGCGCGACCTGTCCGCGCACCTGTGACACCGACCGGGTGGCCAAGCTGCTGGCCACAGCCGTGAGTTGAGGCCCCTTCAGCCACAAGGGTCGCCGTCCGTCCCGTAGGATCGGCCACGGAACAAGGCGCCCTCCCGGTTACCGGCAATTCACAACTTCCTCACTTGCCGCAGGAACTTTCCGTGGAACCACCCGTACGGGTAGTCTTATTCGAACTCAACTCCCGCCCCTCAAGCGGCAGTTCGAGCAGATCGCTGCCATGGGCATCCCCTTGCACTTCCTTGGCGGCCTCTTGCCCCGAAACCCCCTGAGGGCCCGAGGGATTGGGCCACTATGGCGGGCGTTACGCCCTATCCCAATGCAAGGGACCCCAGATGAGACTGACCGACATATCGCTGAACTGGCTGCTTCCCGGCGCCGTACTGCTCCTGGGCATGCTGGCGGCGGTGGCGGTGCTCGCGCGCAGCAAGCGGTCCGGGGAGCACGCGAAGACGGACGACTCGTGGGAGCGCAGCGAGGAGCGCCGCAGGCGCAAGGAAGCCATATACGGCACCGCTTCCTACGTCCTGCTGTTCTGCTGTGCGGCGGTCGCCGCGGCACTCTCCTTCCACGGCCTGGTCGGCTTCGGCCAGCAGAACCTCGGCCTCACAAACGGCTGGGAGTACCTGGTTCCGTTCGGCCTGGACGGCGCGGCCATGTTCTGCTCCGTGCTCGCGGTCCGCGAGGCCAGCCACGGTGACGCGGCCCTCGGCTCCCGGATACTGGTGTGGACGTTCGCGGGCGCCGCGGCCTGGTTCAACTGGGTGCACGCACCGAGGGGCATCGACCACGCGGGCGCCCCGCAGTTCTTCTCCGGCATGTCCCTGTCCGCGGCCGTCCTCTTCGACCGCGCGCTGAAGCAGACCCGCCGCGCCGCCCTGCGCGAGCAGGGCCTGGTGCCGCGTCCGCTGCCGCAGATCCGTATCGTCCGCTGGCTGCGCGCCCCTCGCGAGACCTACAAGGCCTGGTCGCTGATGCTCCTGGAGAACGTGCGCAGCCTGGACGAGGCGGTAGACGAGGTGCGCGAGGACCAGCGCCAGAAGGAGACCAACCGGCTGCGCCGGCGCGAGCAGGAGCGTCTGGAGCGGGCCCAGCTCAAGGCCATCAGCCGGGGTCACCGCGGGTTCATCGGCCGAGGCGGCGGCCGTCAGGCCGAACCGCAGGCCCTGGAGCGGGCCTCCGCCCCGGTCTCAGCGGAGCCTGCCATATCGAACCCGGACCCGCTGCCCGTACGCTCTCGCCCGTCCCTGCAGCCCGTCCGCAAAAGCGGTTCTGAGCCGGTGACCGTCGATCTCACCGCGGAGGACGACACCATGGCCCTTCCGCGCCTCGACTCCCTGGAGCGCAAGCTCAAGGACCTCGAGCAGCAGTTCGGCTAGCAGCGGGATCAAGGGGGCGTGGCCTGCGGGCCGCGCCCCCTTCCCGTTGTCTTGTATCAGCCGACTAGGCGGCTCCGGCGTCCAGTTCGAACCACACCACCTTCCCCACCCCGTGCGTGCGGACGCCCCAGGCGTCGGCGAGGGACTGCACCAGCAGCAGACCTCTGCCGTGCGTGCCGTCTTCGGTGTTCGTGACGCGCAGTCTGGGTCTGCGGCCCACGAAGTCCCGGACCTCGACCCGCAGTCCACCGGGTGAGACCGTGGCCGTCAGGACCGCGTCGGTGTCGGTGTGGATGAGTGCGTTCGTGACGAGTTCGCTGGTCAGCAGCTCCGCTATCTCCGACCGGCCGGGCCTGCCCCACTGCGTGAGCAGCTCGCGCAGCGCCCTGCGTGCCTCCGGCACCGCCTTGAGGTCCGCCCGTCCGAGTCTCTGCCGCAGCTGGGACGCGTGCGCCTGCCCCGCGCCGTCATCCGCCCGTGTCTGCGCCGTCTTCGCCGAGAAGGCCCCGATCGCCATGGGACCGCCCCCTCGCGCCTGCCTCTTCATGACCCCCGCCCGCGTGCCGATGTCGGTCCCCTCCGTGTCGAACACGTTCACGGGGGATGCTTGCCCCTCTGAGCACGCGCCAGTCATGTCCAATCCTCAACGACCAGGCGTTCGGCCACGGATGCGACGATTCCGGCCGGGTAGGTGCCACCCTGGGCAGTACCGTCCGAGCGACGAGGGAGCCACCGTGCACGACGACCGAACACTGGTGGAGGCGCGCCTGGAGCGCGCCATGGGACAGTTCGTGCGACCCGCCCAGTACGCGGAGCGTGTGCCACTGGTCCTGTCCGCCTGGCATGTGCCCGGCGAGCCGGTTCCCGTGGACCAGGCACTGCAGGCCGAGTACGCCCCCTTCACCACCGGAACGGCGTGGGGAAAGCCCTGGTCGACGAGTTGGTTCCGGTTGAGCGGCCGGGTGCCCGAGGAGTGGACGGGCCGCCGCGTCGAGGCGGTGATCGACCCCGGTTTCTCCGGCGACGGCCCCGGTTTCCAGGCCGAGGGACTCCTCTACGACGCCTCGGGCGTGCCGCTCAAGGGCATTCACCCGCGCAACCGGCACCTGACCGTCGGCTCCCCGGCGGGCGGAGGCGAACCGGTGCATCTGCTTCTGGAGGCGGCCGCCAATCCGGCTGTTCTGCACGGGTTCGCACCTACGCGGCTGGGCGACGTCCTGACCGCGGGGGATCGGCCCGTCTATCGATTCCGCTCTGCCGACCTCGCCGTACTCGACGAACGCGTGTGGCAGTTGGTGCTGGATGTGGAGGTGCTGTCGGAGCTGATGCACGAGCTGCCCATGGACCGGCCGCGCCGGCACGAGATCCTGCGCGCCCTGGAGGACATGCTCGACGCCCTCGACCTGCACGACGTCGGCGCCACGGCGGCCGCGGCCCGGGCCGCGCTGGCGGACGTGCTGTCCCGTCCGGCCTCGGCGAGCGCGCACCGGATCTCCGCGACCGGGCACGCGCACATCGACTCGGCGTGGCTGTGGCCGCTGCGTGAGACGGTCCGCAAGGCCGCGCGCACCTTCGCCAACGTCACGGCACTCGCGGCCGACTACCCGGAGCTGGTGTTCTCCTGCTCGCAGGCCCAGCAGTACGCCTGGGTGAAGCAGAACCAGCCGCACATCTGGGAGCGGATCAAGAAGGCGGTGCGGGACGGCAACTGGGCCCCGGTGGGCTCGATGTGGGTGGAGTCGGACGCCAACATGCCCGGCGGTGAGGCGCTCGCGCGGCAGATCGTGCACGGAAAGCGGTTCTTCGCCGAAGAACTCGGCGTGGAGACCGAGGAGATCTGGCTGCCGGACTCCTTCGGCTACACCGCCGCCTTCCCGCAGCTCGCGAAACTGGCCGGAATCCGCTGGTTCCTGACCCAGAAGCTGAGCTGGAACCAGTCCAACAAGATGCCCCACCACACCTTCTGGTGGGAGGGCATCGACGGCACCCGCGTCTTCACCCACTTCCCACCCGTCGACACCTACAACTCCCAGTTGCACGGCCGCGAACTCGCCCACGCGGAACGCAACTTCGCCGACAAGGGCCGCGCCACGCGCTCGCTGGTCCCCTTCGGCTGGGGCGACGGCGGCGGCGGCCCGACCCGCGAGATGCTGGAGAAGGCCCGCCGGCTGCGGTCCCTCGAGGGCTCACCGCGGGTCGAGGTGGAGAAGCCCTCCGCCTTCTTCGCGGCGGCCGAGCAGGAGTACGGACCGCAGGCCCGGTGTGGTCGGGCGAGCTGTACCTGGAGCTGCACCGGGCTACGTACACCACCCAGGCCAAGACCAAGCAGGGCAACCGGCGCTCCGAACACGCCCTGCGCGAGGCCGAGTTGTGGTGCGCGACGGCGGCCGTACGCGATCCGTCGTACGCGTACCCGTACGACGCGCTGGACCGGCTGTGGAAGACGGTGCTGCTGCACCAGTTCCACGACATCCTGCCCGGGTCGTCGATCGCCTGGGTGCACCGGGAGGCGCGGGAGACCTATGCGCGGGTGCTGACCGAGGTCGAGGACATCACGGCCGAGGCGGTGGCCGCGCTCGGGACGGGCGGTCCCGCGGTGCTCAACGCCTCGCCGTACCCGCGCACCGAGGTGGTCGCGGACGGGCTGGTGACGGTGCCGGGCCTGGGCGGCGCGGCGGTTGCGGACGGCACCGCGGAGGAGACCGTACGGGCGTGGCGGGACGGCGGCGCGTACGTGCTGGAGAACTCCCGGCTGCGGGTGGGCGTGGACGAGCGGGGGCTGCTCGCCTCCGTCCGCGACCTGGCCGCCGGCCGCGAGGTGCTGTGCGGCCCGGGCAACCTGCTCCAGCTGCACCCCGACCATCCCAACGCCTGGGACGCCTGGGACATCGACCGGCACTACCGGCGCCGGCACACGGATCTCACGGACGCCGAGTCGGTGGAGCTGGTGGCGGCCGGACCGCTCGGGGCGGCGGTGCGGGTGACCCGCACGTTCGGGAAGTCCCGCATCACGCAGGAGATCCGGCTGGCGGCCGCGAGCCGCCGCGTCGACGTCGTGACGGACGTCGACTGGCAGGAGTCCGAGAAGGTGCTCAAGGCCGCCTTCCCCATCGACGTGCACGCCGAACGCTCCACGGCGGAGATCCAGTTCGGGCATGTGCACCGCCCGACGCACGCCAACACCTCCTGGGACGCGGCCCGTTTCGAGATCTGCGCGCACCGCTGGCTGCGGGTGGCGGAGGACGGCTACGGCGTGGCGGTCCTCAACGACTCGACGTACGGCCACGACGTGATCCGTACGCCGCACGAGGCGGGCCTCGGCACGACCGTGCGGCTGACGCTGCTGCGCGCCCCGCACAGCCCCGACCCGGAGACGGACCTCGGCGCACACCGCTTCACCTACGCGCTGCTGCCGGGCGCGGACGTCGGGCACGCCGTAGCCGAGGGTCTCGCGCTGAACCTGCCGCTGCGGGTGGCGCCGGCGCCCGCCGTGGAGCCGCTGGTCCGCGTCGACCACCCGGCCGTGACCGTCGAGTCGGTCAAGCTCGCCGAGGACCGCAGCGGTGACGTGGTGGTACGGCTCTACGAGTCCCGGGGCGGGCGGGCCCGGGCCACGCTGGCGCCCGGGTTCCCGGTGGCCCGCGCCGAGGTGACGGACCTGCTGGAACGACCGCGGCACGAAAGCGACTTGAGCTTCGAGCTGCGGCCGTTCCAGATCCTCACGGTGCGGCTGCGGCCGCAGTGACTACTCGGCTGCCGCGCCCTTCTCGCCGATGTGGAAGATCAGGCGGCTGTCGCGGGCCATGTCGACGACCAGCTTGGTGGTGCTGTTGCGGCTCCAGGTGAGGGTGACGACGGCCTCCGTGCGGTTCGCGGTGCTGCCGTTGTCGGTGACCTTCCAGGACAGCGGCACGTTCTGGGCGCGCAGGACGCCGTCGGCGTGCTCGGTCTCCTCCCAGGCGGCCAGTTCCTTCTGGAAGCCGGCGGTCAGGTAGTGGCTGCGCAGCGCGGTGCCGAGGTTGCCGCTGTCCTCGTCGGTCACCGCGTCGATGTAGGCGCCGTAGAAGTTCGCGATGCGGGTGACGTTGTCGGACGGCTTGCCGCTGACGCTGCGCGGCGTGCCGGCGGAGGCCGTGGCGGTGGCGCCGAGGCCGAGGGCGACGGCGAGGACGCCGGCGGTCAGGACGGTGCGGGTCTTGCTGGACATGTGTGTTCCCCGTTTTCCGATGAGTGCTGTGGTCGTTTCGGTGGTCGTGTGCGGGCCGCCCTCCCGACCCCCGTGGCGAGAGGGCGGCCCTGGTGCCGCGGTCAGTGGAGCTTGTTCACGGCCGTGACGGTCGTCTTCTTGAAGGCCTTCAACGGGGCGCCGTCGAAACCGCCCATCTGCCCCCAGTTCACGACCGTGACGGTTCTGCCGTCCCGGCCGGCCGACAGCAGCCGGACGTCGCTCGCCCCCCAGGTGGTCTCGGTGTGCAGGCCGTAGACGTGGGCGCCCTCCTCGACGGTGAGCTTCCCGTAGTCCTTCACCGTGGCCGCGGTCTCCGGATCGGCCCCCTCGATCCGCTCCGGGCAGGACTTGATGTCCCTGTCCAGCGCCGAGATCACGTACTTGGCCGAGCGGACGTCGGGCAGCACGACGGTGATCTGGCGGGCGTTCGTGTCGAGGTCCGTCCGGAAGTCGCGGTGCCAGGCCCACTCGTGCCCCGGCAGCGCCAGGAGGCAGGTGTCCCACTCGGTGTCCTCCGGTACGCCGACGGCGACCTTGTCGGCCGTCCATGACGAGGACGGGTGCGGCGGCAGGTCCCTGGCCGCGAGGAAGCCCGGCGTGGTGGTGGCCGCGTTCGCCGGTGCGGCGAGTGCGGTGCCGAGAGCGAGGCCCGCGGCGGCGAGTGCGAGGAGCGCGCCTGCTCCGGTGCGCTTGGGCATGGATGTCCCCCGTAAACGAGTGCATGGGTCGAGAATCGGTGCATGGGTGCGGGATGCCGCCCCGCCGGCGGATGGTCTGTCCGGCCCTGGTCGGTGCGACACCAAGAGCATCGGCCGTCACAGGGGCCCGGCGCAACGACAGACGGCCGATCGGCGACGGTGGAACCATCCCAGCCCATCTGACGTGCAGGTATATGAGTGCCTGGGATGCGGGGACATGGTGGACGACGGGGGAAGAGTGGAGACTGGGGACGACGTCGAGGAGTTCGCGGCGCTGCTGCGCCGGCTGAAGGCGCGCACGGACCGGAGCTACGGTTCGCTGGCCCGCCGCCTGAACATGAACACCTCCACGCTGCACCGGTACTGCGCGGGCGAGGCGGTACCCCAGGACTTCGCCCCCGCGGAACGCCTCGCGGCCTTCTGCCGGGCGACACCCGAGGAACGCCTCGAACTCCACCGCCTGTGGCTGCTCGCGGTGGCGGCACGCCGGCGACCACGAGCGGCGAGCCCGGCGGATGACGGTCCGGCGCATGGCGGTGCGGATGACGGTCCGGTGGATGGCGGTCCGGCCGATGAGACGCCCGCGTCCGATGGTGAGGGCGTCGCGCCCGGCGGCGGCGGTGCCTCGGCGCAACCCCCGAAGGGCCCCGAATCCTCCCCCGCCCCGGCCCCCCGTCCCTGGTACCGCCGCCGGCGCATCCTCGCGTCCACCGCCGTCGCCTGTGCGCTGCTCGCCACCCTCGGTGGTCTGTCCGCGCTGTCGGCCGACCGTTCCTCGGACAGGGCCGGGCCGCGGTCCTCCTCGGGGCCGCTCACGAGTGCTCCCGCGGCGCCGCACGGCTCGGCGAAGGCGAAGCCGTCCGCGAGCTCCTCCCCCACCGGCACCCCGAGCGCGTCCGCGTCCGGCACCGGCAAGAAGCCGGCCGGCACGTCCGCCGCTCCGGGGCACGACCCCACCGGCGCCGGCCGGCCGGTCACCGGCGTGCCCCTGGCCTGGCACGCGGACTCCCAGGTCTGGCAGAGCGGCTGCGGCCACGACTACGTCGTCGACAAGGCGCCCGCGCAGGTCCCGCCGCCCCCGGTGCAGCAGGACGCCGGGACCTGGGCGGCGACGCAGGGCGCGGTGCACGGGCGGCAGACGCTGGTGCAGATCTCCGTGCAGGGCCGGTCCTCCACGGCCGTGGTCCTGGAGGCGCTGCGGGTCCGCGTCGTCAGCCGCGGCACCCCGGCCGCCGGCAGCGCGTACGCCATGGACCAGGGCTGCGGCGGCGAACTCACCCCGCGCAGCTTCACCGTGAACCTCGACGCCGACCGCCCCGTCGCCCGCCCGAAGAACGGCGCCGACAGCGAACACGCCATCCCCGCCGTGCACTTCCCCTACCGCGTCTCCGCCGAGGACCCGGAGGTGCTGCTGGTCGACGCGACGACGCAGGCCTACGACGCCCGCTGGTACCTGGAGCTCGACTGGTCCTGCCAGGGCAGCAGCGGGACGCTCCGCATCGACGACCACGGCCGCCCGTTCCGCACGAGCAGCATCAAGGGCATGCCGCGCTACTGGTACGGCACGAACGGCTCCGGCGACCGCGCCTGGGTCCCCTACGACAGCTGAGACTCCGCTACGGCCGCGGCATGTTGCGGATGTTGCTGCGGGCCATCTGCACCATCCGGCCGACACCGCCGTCCAGCACGATCTTCGAGGCGGACAGGGCGAAGCCGGTCACCATCTCGGCGCTGACCTTCGGCGGGATGGACAGCGCGTTGGGGTCGGTGACGATGTCGACGAGCGCCGGGCCCTTGTGCTTGAAGGCGTCCTTCAGGGCGCCGGGGAGGTCCTTGGGCTTCTCCACCCGCACCCCGTGGGCCCCGCAGGCACGGGCGACGGCCGCGAAGTCGGGGTTCTTGTTCGTGGTGCCGTAGGACGGAAGGCCGGCGACCAGCATCTCCAACTCCACCATGCCGAGGGAGGAGTTGTTGAAGAGGACGACCTTCACCGGCAGGTCGTACTGCACCAGGGTCAGGAAGTCGCCCATCAGCATGGAGAATCCGCCGTCCCCGGACATCGAGACGACCTGCCGCCTGCGGTCGGTGAACTGGGCGCCGATCGCCATCGGCAGCGCGTTCGCCATCGAACCGTGGGAGAAGGAACCGATGATGCGGCGGCGGCCGTTGGGCGAGATGTACCGCGCGGCCCACACGTTGCACATACCGGTGTCGACGGTGAACACCGCGTCCTCGTCGGCTAGTTCGTCGAGCACGGACGCCACGTACTCCGGGTGGATGGGCACGTGCTTCTCCACCTTGCGGGTGTAGGCCTTCACCACCCCCTCCAGCGCGTCCGCGTGCTTCTTGAGCATCCGGTCCAAAAAACGCCGGTTCTCCTTGGTCCGCACCCGCGGGAGCAGACAGCGCAGCGTCTCGCGCACATCGCCCCACACGGCCAGGTCGAGCTTGGAGCGGCGGCCCAGGTGCTCGGGCCGTACGTCGATCTGCGCGATCTGGACGTCGTCGGGGAGGAAGGCGTTGTACGGGAAGTCCGTGCCGAGCAGGATCAGCAGGTCGCACTCGTGGGTGGCCTCGTAGGCGGCGCCGTAGCCGAGCAGTCCGCTCATGCCGACGTCGTAGGGGTTGTCGTACTGGATCCACTCCTTGCCCCGAAGGGCGTGTCCCACGGGCGACTTGAGCTTGCCGGCGAACTCCATGACCTCCGCGTGCGCGCCCGCCGTGCCACTGCCGCAGAACAGGGTGACCTTCTCGGCGCGGTCGATCATGTCGACGAGGCGGTCGATCTCGGCGTCGCCGGGGCGGACGCTCGGCCGGGAGGTGACGAGCGCGGTCTCGGCGGCCCGTTCCGGGGCCGGCTGGTCGGCGATGTCGCCGGGCAGCGAGACGACGCTGACACCGCTGCGCCCGATCGCGTTCTGGATCGCGGTCGTCAGCAGGCGCGGCATCTGCTTCGGGTTGGAGATGAGCTCGCTGTAGTGGCTGCACTCGCGGAACAGCTGGTCGGGGTGGGTCTCCTGGAAGTAGCCGAGGCCGATCTCGCTGGACGGGATGTGCGAGGCCAGAGCGAGGACGGGCGCCATCGAGCGGTGGGCGTCGTACAGGCCGTTGATCAGGTGGAGGTTGCCGGGTCCGCAGGAGCCGGCGCAGGCGGTCAGCTCTCCGGTGATCTGGGCCTCCGCACCGGCAGCGAACGCGGCGGTCTCCTCGTGGCGGACGTGCACCCAGTCGACGGCGGCGTTGCGGCGCACAGCGTCCACCACCGGGTTGAGGCTGTCGCCGACGACGCCGTAGAGGCGCTTCACTCCGGCGCGGACGAGGATGTCGACGAACTGCTCGGCGACGTTCTGCTTGGCCATGGCTGTCAGTGCCCTTCGGTCTCCGCGGTCTGCGTCTTTCGGATCCCTCCGGGTTCCATCAATTCACAGCGCGGACCCTCACGCCTCCCAAACTGCTGCGGCCGTACGGTCGTCCGCGTATCCCTTGACCCTGACCTGGGTGTCGGAGAGGAACGAGGCGAGACCGGGGGGGCTGGCACCGGACCACCGGGTCGCCAGGTGGCGGCACAGGTCGGGTTCGCCGCGCAGGGGTTCGGCGAGACCGCCGGTGCACATCAGCAGCGCGTCACCCGTGCGGGCGATGGAGGCGCGGAAGCGGAAGGGTTCGCGGGGCGGTTCGGGCGCGGGGTCGTACGGGCTCGGGGGTGTGGGGATCCCGAGGTCCATGGTGAGCCGGTCGCCGTCGGGGGTCTCGGCCGGCAGTGAGCCGAAGCCGACGACGGGTTCGCCGGCGACCTCGCCGACGCGCGGCTCGATGTCCTGCCAGTCACCGTCGCGCAGCCGGAACAGCCCGCCCGCGCCCACGCCGAAGAAGACACGGGTACGGCACTCCGGGTCGGCCGGCAGCAGCAGGCAGCGCAGGGTGGCGGCGTACTCCTCCGGCTCGATGCCCTGCTCGGCGGCGCTCGCGCGGAGCTTGCCGAGGCTGCGGTCGGTGAGGCGGTGCAGACCCGACTTGAGGTCGCCGCGCCGGCCGGCCCTTATGTCCTCGGCGAGCCGGGAGTGGCTGCGGCCGACGGCCCGGCCGATCCAGTGGCAGGCCTCGGCGGCCGCGCGGTGCGCTCCCGGTGTGGCGCGGGCGCCGGTGGCCATCGCGACCAGGACCAGGGCCTGCTCGCCGGTGCCGAAGCGGGCGGTGAGGAGGGAGTCGCGGCGCGGTTCGCCGCGGTAGCGCGCCGAGTCCCCGCGGACGGAGGCGGCACGCAGGACGCAGGCGCCGTAGCGGGCGCCGTCGAGCACGGTGTCCGCGACCACGTCGTCGAGGTCGTCCGGGTCGGCGGGCGGCAGCGCGGTGGGCTCGGCCTCGTAGGTGGGCGGGCCCGAGCCGACGTAGTCGACCGGGGCCGGCGGGAGGGTGGGGACGTCCAGGCGGGTGTCGGTCCGGGCCACCTGGCCGTCGGGCGCGGGCTCCTCGGGCAGGCCCGCCTCGGCGCCCGCCACTTCCGCGACGGTGTCCGTCGTGGAGGTGGCGGAGGCGGGGGCCGTCGTGGCGGGCGTCTCCGTGGAGGTACGGCCGCCTGCCTGGGCGGAGGTCGCCGCCGGGCCGGCGGGCGCGGCGGGCGGCGGCTCCCAGGGGGCCCGCTGCGGGGCGATCGCGGCGCGGGGCGGTGCCTGGGCCGTCTCGGCGCCCTCGTGATCGGGCGCGCCCACGGCTCCCGAGGCCGAGGCGAACCGGTCGTCCAGGCTGTCGGGCGCGGGTGTGGGCCCCGTGTCCTCGGTGGCCTCGTCGTACAGCTGCCCCCACCAGTCGTCGTCGTGACCGGTGGGACTTCCCCCCTGCTGGCTCATGCCCCTAATTGTCCACCGACCGGGCCGTATGGAAACGGGGCATCAGGAAAATCGGGTACGGCACTCCGCGTCGGACGGTGCGGGATTCCGCCTCGAACGGCCCCTCGGGTGAGCCGTCGAACGGCGGTGCGTCAAGGCCGCCGGGCGGTTCCACCCCCCACGGGAGAACCGCCCGGCGACGCGGGAGTGACCCGGGCCCGAATCCCCTTCGTACCGGCGCTGCGCCGACGGCACGTCTCGGGCCCGGATCACGTTCTCGATGCCCGGATCACGCCAAGGTGCCGGTCGACCGGCCCCGAGTGTGACCGATTTCCCTGAAGATCGGCTGTGAGTCGCCGACTTGCCCCTCCGCCGCGCACAAGTGCTGATCAACACAGGCGTGTCCACACCTTGGCAGAGGGCCGGGTGATACGGCGATGATGGGCCGAGGCGGGTTTGCGCCGTGGCTGTTTTCCGCCACCGCGCTCCCCCGCGCGGAACTCCGGGGAGGGGCGAGAGGCCGATGCTGGGCGTGCTGGGGCTGGACGAGACGCACGAGTCGGCGTACCGGGCGCTGGTGTCCGTGGGCGCCGCGGACGTGCCCGATCTCGCGCGGCGGCTGGTCCTCGGCGAACAGGACACGGAGCGCGCGCTGCGCCGGCTGGAGCGGCACGGGCTCGCCGCGCAGTCGTCGGCCCGGCCGGGGCGCTGGGTCGCGGCGCCGCCCGCGGTGGCGCTGGGCGCGCTGCTCACCCAGCAGCGGCACGACCTGGAGCAGGCGGAGCTGGCGGTGGCGGTGCTCGCGGAGGAGTACCGGGCGGCGGCGGCCGAGCCCGCCGTGCACGACCTGGTCGAGGTGGTGATCGGCGCGGCCGCGGTCGCCCAGCGCTTCCTCCAGCTCCAGCTCGGGGCGAGCGAGGAGGTGTGCGCCCTGGTCACCGGCGCCCCGGTCGTCGTCTCCGGCCCGGACAACGAGGCGGAGGAGCAGGCGGCCGGGCGCGGGGTCCGTTACCGCGTGGTGGTCGAGCGCGCGGTGCTGGACCTGCCGGACGGCATCACCGAGCTGTCCGCAGCGCTCGGCCGCGACGAGCGGGTGCGGGTGGTGGAACGAGTGCCCACCAAGCTGGTGGTGGCCGACCGGACACTCGCCCTGGTGCCGCTCACCACGCACACCGCGGAGCCCGCCGCCCTGGTCGTCCACGAGAGCGGGCTGCTGGAGCTGCTGTCCGGGCTGTTCGAGTCGGTGTGGCGGGAGGCGCTGCCGCTGCGGCTGGGGACGGACGGCGTCACCGAGCAGGAGCCGGACGGCCCCGACGCCACGGATCTGGAGGTCCTGTCCCTGCTGCTGGCCGGCCTCACGGACGCGAGCGTGGCGAAACAGCTCGACCTGGGCCTGAGAACCGTGCAGCGCCGGGTGAAGCGGCTGATGGAGCTGACGGGCGTGACGACCCGGCTGCAGCTGGGCTGGCATGCGTACGAGCGGGACTGGGTGGCCCGGGACCACTCCGGCTGATCACCGCTGATCTGCGGCTTCCGCGCTCCTCCGGCACTCTGGTCAGATGGGAGTGTGGGACCTCCTGCTGGTCGGACTGGTCCTCCTGCTCGGCCTGTGCGGAGTGCTGGTGCCCGGGCTGCCGGGGTCGTGGCTCGTGTGGGCCGCGGTGATGTGGTGGGCGCTGAAGGATCCGCAGCCGGTGTCGTGGTGGGTGCTGGTGGGGGCGACCGTGGCGCTGTTCCTCGCCCAGGTGGTGCGCTGGGCCCTGCCGCCCAGACGCCTGCGCGCGAGCGACGCCACCGCCCGCACCTGGGCGTACGCGGGGGCGGGGGCGTTCCTCGGCTTCTTGCTGATCCCCGTGCTCGGCGCGATCCCCGGCTTCATGGGCGGCATCTACCTCTACGAGCGCCGCCGCCTCGGCCGGCACGGGGAGGCGATGGCGGCGCTGCGGACCGCGATGCGCTCGGGCGGCTCCAGCCTGCTGGCGGAGCTGTTCACCTGCCTGCTGATCGCGGGGGCGTGGCTGGGGGCGGTGATCTGGGGCTGACGGGGGCGCTCCGGGGCGGGCGTAGGGCCGGCGGCGTAGGGCGGGAACCCGATGTGCGCGCCGGCCGGGCGTGTTTGGCTGAGGGGCATGACCGAATTCAGCGAGGCCGAGCGCGCGTATCTGAAGTCGCAGCGGCTGGGGCGGCTGGCCACCGTCGACCCGCACGGGCAGCCGCAGGCGAACCCGGTCGGCTTCTTCCCGCAGGACGACGGCACGATCCTGATCGGCGGCCACGCCATGGGCACCACCAAGAAGTGGCGCAACCTCCGGCAGAACCCCAAGGTGGCCCTGGTCGTCGACGACATCGTCAGCCTGCGCCCCTGGAGGGTACGCGGCATCGACATCCGCGGCGACGCCGAACTCCTCACCGGACCACACGGGTTGGGCCCGCACTTCAGCGAGGAGGTGATCCGCATCCGTCCTCGGCGGATCCACAGCTGGGGCCTGGAGGACTAGGGGGTGTCGCGCCCGTCCCTAGAGGATCCCCTCCAGGGTGAGCAGCCGCACCTTCCGCTCCAGGCCGCCCGCGTAGCCGGTCAGCGACCCGTCCGCGCCGATCACCCGGTGGCACGGGCGGACGATCAGCAGCGGATTGGCGCCGATCGCGCCGCCGACCGCCCGGACGGCGGCCCGGGAGGCGCCGATACGGGCGGCGATCGCGCCGTACGTGGTGGTCGCCCCGTACGGCACGGTGTCGATCGCGGCCCACACCCGCTCCCGGAACTCACTGCCCGTGGTGCTGAACTCCAGCTGGAATTCCTTGAGTTCACCGGCGAAGTAGGCCGCGAACTGCTCCTCGGCGGGGCGGAAGAGGGCGGGCTCGTGCCGCCAGTCGTCCAGCACCGTGCGGCCGTTCTTCTGCCCGGGTACCGAGACGGAGGTCAGGGCGCCGCTCGAGTCGGCGGTGAGCAGGAGGGGGCCGACCGGGCTGTCGACGCGGGTCCAGAGGGTGGTCATCACGGTCGGTCCAACTCTCCTGCTGCGCGCAGGTGTTGCAGGGCGTACGAGCGCCAGGGGCGCCAGCTGTCGGGAACGCCCGGGCCCGGCGGGGCGACATCCGGGTCGCCGAGGGCGCGGGTGCGGATCACGGCGACCGTACCGGCGTCCAGGCCGGGCAGCGCCAGCAGGGCCGCCTCCGCGTCCTCCCGGTCGGCACCCGGATCGAGGTGTACGGCGCCGTCGGCGAGGGCGGCGGTGAGCGCCCCGAGCGTGCCGTGGGGTTCGGCCCCGGCGAGGACGGCGGGTTCCGGGAAGAGATGGGTGAGCCCGCCGGAGGGTGCGTCGAGCGCCTTCCCGTACCGCCGCACCAGCCGCTCGGCCTCCGTCCTGCCGGCCACCGCGCGCACCGCCAGCTCCTCGGCATCCGCCGCGCCCGGGGACCGCAGCCCCGGCCGGGCGGCGACCAGGGGCGCGAGCCGGTCGTCGGCACCGAGCCGCTCGTCGACGGCATACGGGTCTGCGTCGAGGTCGAGGAGCCGCCGCAGCCGTCCGACGGCGGTGGTCAGATCGCGGGGGTCGGTGAGGTGCAGCCTGGCGTCCAGCCAGCCTCCGGGGTGGGCCCCGGAGGCGGACCGGGCGCTGCCCGCCCGCTCGCCGACGGCGACGATGCCGGTGCCGTGCGGCAGCCGGAGCGTGCGGCGGTACGTCCGCCGCCCGCGCTCTCCGCCGATCTCCTCGACCCCCGGCACGGCCTCGCCGGCCAGCAGGTCGAAGACGGCACCGGACTGGTACCGCCCCCGGTAAGCGAGCCGCAGCGGGATCCCGGCGCTCGGGGTGACCCGCCGGCCGCCCCGGCCCCCGTCCGGTGCGGTGGTCCGCAGCTCGGTCGGGGTGGCCGCGTACACCTCCCGGACGGTGTCGTTGAACTGCCGCACGCTGGCGAACCCGGAGGCGAACGCGATCTCCGTGATCGGCAGTTCCGTCGTCTGCACCAGCACCCGCGCGGTGTGCGCCCGCTGGGCCCGGGCGAGGGCGACGGGCCCGGCACCGAGCTCGGCGGTCAGCTGCCGCTGCACCTGCCGGGCGCTGTAGCCGAGCCGCGTCGCGAGCCCGGCGACGCCCTCACGGTCGACGACGCCGTCCCCGATCAGCCGCATGGCCCGTCCCACGACGTCCGCGCGGACGTTCCACTCGGCCGATCCGGGCACGGCGTCCGGCCGGCACCGCCGGCAGGCCCGGAACCCGGAGCCCTGCGCGGCGGCGGCCGTCGCGAAGAAGCGCACGTTGCGCCGCTTGGGCGTCACCGCCGGGCAGCTGGGCCGGCAGTAGATCCCGGTCGTCTCGACCGCGAAGAAGAACTCTCCGTCGAAACGGGCGTCGCGGCTGCGTACGGCTTCGTAGCGTGTGTCCTCGTCCATCACGGTGTCCAGTCTCCGCCCTGGCGGCGCACCGGGCTGGCGGAAATCGGACGTGACGCTGGAAGCTGACGCGGGCCGCCGCACCGGCCCGCGCGGCCGGCGCTAACGCCGTCGGCCCTGCTTCAGGTCCATCGCCGCCTTCCCCTCGGCCCCCCTCTTCTTCCACTCCCGCCGAAGGTCCGCACGCAGCCGCGCGTCGGTCTTGGCGACGATCCACTGGTTCTCGCGCATCAGCTTGCGGTAGCTCTCCAGCCGGCGGACCGGCAGGTCACCGGAGTCGAGGGCGGCCAGCACCGCGCACCCCGGCTCCGCGTCGTGCGCGCAGTCGTGGAAGCGGCACCGCCGGGCCAGTTCCTCGATCTCGGAGAAGACCTGCCCGACCCCGCTCTCGGCGTCCCACAGGCCGACGCCGCGCAGGCCCGGTGTGTCGATGAGGACGCCCCCGCCCGGCAGGGCGAGCAGGTTGCGCGTGGTCGTCGTATGGCGTCCCTTGCCGTCGACGTCCCGGGTGGCCTGCACCTCCATGATCTCGGCGCCGAGGAGTGCGTTCGCGAGGGTCGACTTGCCCGCGCCCGACTGGCCGAGGAGCACCGACGTGCCGCCCGCGACGGTGGCGACGAGGACGTCGAGCCCGTCGCCGTCCACGGCGCTGGTGGCCAGCACCTGCACGCCCGGCGCCGACAGCTCGACGTCCTGCACGAGGTGCGAGCGCGTCACCGGGTCCGGGACCAGGTCGGCCTTGGTGAGCACGACGAGCGGCTGTGCGCCGGACTCCCAGGCCAGGGCCAGGAAGCGCTCGACGCGCCCGAGGTCGAGCTCGGCGGCGAGGGACACGGCGACGATCGCGTGGTCGACGTTGGCGGCGAGGATCTGCCCCTCGGACCGCTTGGAGGAGGTGGAGCGCACGAAGGCGGTACGGCGCGGCAGATACGTGCGTACGTAGCGGGGGTTACCGCCGGGTTCGACGGCGACCCAGTCGCCGGTGCACACGACCCGCATCGGGTCGTTCGGGGTGACGAACGCGGTGTCGGCCCGCACGACCCCGCCGGCGGTGACCACGTCGCACTGACCGCGGTCGACCCGGATCACTCGCCCGGGCAGCAGTCCTTCGGTGTCGTAGGGGGCGAACTCGTCCGCCCATGCCTCGTCCCAGCCGTAGGGAGCGAGCGCGGAGAAAACGGATGAAGCAGCAGAGCTGGAAGTCAAGGGGTGACCCTTCGAAGGGCGGCCCCGGCGAGGTGAGAGGTCGTCAGCCGGCGGCCACGGAGGTGGACTTGATGATCTGGATGCGAGCAGCGCTCATCGCAGTGACAGCCATCGGTCGACACCTCCTCGGAACTTCGCCCTGTACGTGGGTTCGGCAGGAACACGCACACCGTAGCCGGAGGGCCCTCGGGCCCGTCAACCGATTTTCAATGGCCGGTCGGATCCAACGCCCTTGCGTGGTGGCTGAATTATGCCCCCTGGAAACACATCTGAGACGGCTTGCGTCCGCAGCGTGGGGGGATTTGCGTGATTCGAATATTGCCGGCCGAGGACATGCACATGGTGCGTGGCGCACCCCGCCGGCAGCTGCGCGGCGACCCCTCGCCCCAGATCTCCTCCCTCAGGGAGGTCGCCGGGACCACCTGGTTCGCGTACAGCTGCAGGCGTCAGGATGTGGTGCATTCCTGTCCGTTGAGGGAAAAGCCGTAGGGCGGCGAGTTCTTTCCCCGCCAGGACGCGAGGAAGCCGAAGGTGAGGGTGGAGCCCGCGGAGACCGACTTGTTGTAGTCGGCGGCGGACGCCGTGACGCGGGAGCCGTTCTGGGCAACGTTCGCGTCCCACATCTGGCCGACCTGCTGGCCGTCCCGGAAGGACCAGGAGACCTGCCAGCCGTCGAGCGCGCCGGCGGTGGTGACGGAGACGGTGGCCTGGAAGCCGTCGGGCCACTGGCTGTCGAGGTGGTACGTGACCTCGCAGCCGGCCGGCTCGCTCTTGTCGGGCACCGGCTTGCTCGCGGCCGTGGACGAGGTGGTGCCCTGCGGCTCGGGATCCGGGTTCTTCCCCTTGCCGCGGGTCCTCGTCGCGGTGGGCGTGGGCGTCGCGGAGGCGGCGGGCGAGGTGGTGAGACCGGGCAGCGAGGGCGCCGGGGCCGCCACCGGCGAGCTGTCGGCCGGGGCGTCGCCGCGCCCGGCACCGTCGTCCGCGGAGCCGAACGGCATCAGCGACACCGCCAGCGCGAGCAGCGACACGGCCACGGCGGCGGCGAGGAGGCCGCCGCGCAGCATCCGCGCACGGTTCGTGCCGTTCTTCGGTTCGCCGCCCTCGGCGTCGGGGCGCTCGGGGCGGCCCGCGCCCAGCCGCACCTCGGCCGCGCGGCGGCGGCGCTCCAGGTAGGCGAGACCGCCCCAGCCGATGACGCCGCCGGCGAGGGCGGCGGGCAGCCCGGCGCCCTGCGGGCGCAGACAGGCGGCGGCCTCCGCGCAGTCCACGCAGGTGGCCAGGTGCCGCGAGAGGTCCGGCGGGACGTCGGCGGCCGGTGAGCGGGTGACCGCGTCGAGGAGGCGGGCGTAGCTGCGGCACTGCACGTCCATCGGGGTGTCGATGTGGGCGCGGTGGCAGCGGTCCCGGAACAGGCCGCGCACCTGGGCGAGTTCGTCGCCGACGAGGTCCGGGTCGAGGCCTAGCCGACGGGCGACCACGGGCAGCGGCAGCGCCTCCACCTCGGCCAGCCACAGCAGCGCCGCGTCCGGCTCCTGGAGGTCGCGCAGGGCCCGCAGGGCGAGCGGGCGGCGCAGCGGGATTCCGGTGTAGCGCGCGGCCTTGTCGGAGTTGAGCCACAGCCGCAGGTCCGGATCGAGGTCGGGCCCCTGCCCGCCGGACTCCCAGGCCGTCGCCGTCGTGCGTACGGCGGTCAGCAGCAGCGGGATCACCGGCAGCCGGGGCCGGCGGCGGCCGCCGCGGACGGCCCCGGTCTCGGCCGCGCGGACCTCACGGATACCGAGCGCGAACGCCTCCGTGGCCAGCTGCGTCGCCGCGGCCGCGCCGGCGGTGCACAGGTCCGCGTAGGAGAGCACCGCGTCCCAGCACTCGGTGAACAGCGCGGCCTCGGCGGCGTCCTTCGGGGTCGGCAGGTCGGGCATGGGTCTCCTGCATCCACAAGCGAGGTCAACTCACCATGACGGCAATGGAGTTGGGGGGACCCTCGCGGCAGGGCAGGAGCCTTTCACGTTTTTCTCACAACTGACAAGCGCTGTGTTCAGTTGTCCTGACAGACCCTGTGGAACCGGCCGCGGGGCACAACTCCAGCCTCATGTACGCAAGGAGACCATGCTTCGACTCACCGTGCCCAGAGGTCACTCGGACCTCCGGCTCACACCTCCGCGGTCTCCGTGGGCTCCAGCGCCGGCAGGCTGTCCATGAAGGAGCTGACGGAGAAGACGGCGCGGCCGGGTCCGGGCGGGCCGTAGCCGGGAGGCGAGGACAGGCCGAAGTCCTCCATCGTCCGGCGATAGGCCTGGAGCAGCCGGATGTGGTACTCCAGCGGCGCGCCGTTCGGGTTGGCCTTGCCGAGCGGCGTGGTCGGCTCCGGGCACCAGGTGGTGAAGCGGGGCGTGATGCCGTGCGACATGAAGAAGCGCAGGCCCTCGGTGGTCGAGGCGACCGCCTCGTCGACCGTCTTGAACCCGAAGGGCTCGGCCATCTCCACGCCCGCCACGAAGTTGGGGATCACGTTGCGTGCGCCGAACACGTCCGCCGAGTCCAGGATCCGCCGGTGCCACTCGTCCCGGCCGACGTACCGCTCCTTGCCCGGGCAGTACATCTTGAACAGATACTCGTCCCACACCTCGTAGTTGGGGTGGTAGATCTGCACGCCGTAGTCCTTGAACCGCTGCACGTCGTCCTTGGGCAGCGCCTGCGCGACGACCTTGCCGATCCAGCGTCCCGGGAAGCGCTCCTCGATGGCCTTGGCGTAGTGGCCGTAGAAGTCGGCCTCGTCACGGCCCGAGACCGTCTTGGTGATCGCGCCGCCGGTGAGCGTGTAGGCGGTGGACGCCTTTGCGGTGTCGTAGCGGTCGATGATCTCCAGCGCCTCCAGGACCTCCTCCACGTCCTTCACGCCGGTGTACGGCCGCCCGGCCGCCTTGTGCTGGCGCCAGTTGTGGTTGATGTCGCAGTACTGGCACTCCTCCTTGGCGCCGAAGTACTGGCACACGCGGAAGACGGTGAGGTAGATCAGGTAGCCCCACTGGATGGTCGGGGCGACCTCCATGACCGACTTCCCGTTGGAGAGGGTGTGCCGGTAGTACTCGGGCATGGGCGGCACGCCGACGTCCGAGATGCGCTTCCCGTCGAGGTAGAGGCCGAGCACGCCGTGCTCGTCGGCGGCGACCCGGTAGGGCGAGGACGGGTTCACGCGCACGGAGACGACGGTGCGGCGCAGGTCGTACGGACCGCCGGTGAGGATGATCTCCTCCGGCGGCCTGCGCAGCGCGGCCTCGCCCAGCTCCGGCAGGGTGCCGTGGTCGAAGGAGAAGATGAAGTACGACTTCGGCTTGACCTCGCCGGACTCGTTGTCGCTCAGCGCGGACGGGTCGAAGGCCACGCCTCCTCGCAACAGGTCCTCTTTGAAGACGGCTTCCCGCGGCACATGCGGGAACCGCTCCATCAGATCCTCGACCAGTGCGGTACGGCTGCCCATCCCCACTCTCCTCCCGGTTCGGACGTTCGACTCCTCACGGTATGCCTTCGCCTGCGCGTCAGCCGTGCCGGGTCCCCCCACGGTGCGCGATGTGTCCTGGTACGGGGGTGTCCGGCGGCAGCGCCGGGTCGGGGACGGGGGCGCCCCAGACCGAGGTCAGGGGCAGCGTGCCGGCCCACAGACCGAGTTCCGCGTCCGGGCCGTCGCCGTCGTCGGGCGGCCCGGTGCGGATCTTGACGGAGGCGTGTTCGAGGGAGAGGGCGAGCAGGGTGGTGGCCGCGAGCTCCTTGCGGTTCGGGCGGCGGGCGTACGACCACTGCCCGGGCGCCCCGTGCTCGGAGAGGCGGCGCAGCCCCTCCAGCTTCTCCTGCGGGTCGGTGACCTGGCGGGCCTCGCCGTGGATCATCGCGCTGCGGTAGTTCACGCCGTGCTCGAAGACGGAGCGGGCGAGGACCAGGCCGTCGACGTGCGTGACGGTGACGCAGACCGGGGTGCCGCCGGCGAGGCTGCGACTGGCCACGGACCCGTGGAGGTAGAGCTGCCGTTCGTCCCGTCCGTAGACCGTGGGGACGACCAGTGGCCGCCCCTCGACCACCACACCGAGATGGCAGACGAAACCGGCGTCGAGGATCGCGTCCAGGTCGGCCCGTTCGAGGCTGCCCTGCTCGCGCAGGCGGCGGTGGCGGGTGAGGCCGGTCTGCGGAAGGGCCGGGGGCAACGGTTCAGGAGCCATGAGCCCGTACGCTACTGATATCGCATCGATTTGGCTACAGAGTTTCGATATCGCCAACAGCGGCGAGTCTCAGCTGCGAAATCCGTAGTTCATGCCTCTCTCTCCAGCGCATGCGGATCCACCGCGTACGCCAGCCCCTCACCCCTCACGAACCGTCTCGCCTCCTCCGCCACCACGCCGCCGAGGCGCGCGACCTCGTTGCCCTGGGAGCCGGCGAGGTGCGGGGTGACGAAGGCGTTCGGGAGGTCGTACAGGGGTGAGCCGGGCGGCAGCGGCTCGGGGTCGGTGACGTCGAGGATCGCGGCCAGGCGTCCCGTGCGCAGCTCGGCGGTCAGGGCCTCGTGGTCGACCAGGCCGCCCCGCGCGGTGTTGATCAGCACCGCTTCGTCGGGCATCAGGGCGAGTTCGCGGCGGCCGATGAGACCGTGCGTCTCCGGGGTCGCGGGGGCGTGCAGCGTCACGATGTCCGAGGTGCGCAGGAGGTCGTCCAGGGCCAGCAGCGGTACGCCGAGTGCGGCGGCCTCCGCCTCGTCCACGTACGGGTCGGTCAGGCTCGGGCGCAGGTCGAAGGGGCGGAGCAGGTCCAGCAGGCGGCGGCCGATGCGGGAGGCACCGACGACGCCCACCCGGCGGCCGTTGTTGCCGATGCCGGGGACCACCTCCCAGCCGGGGAACGCGCGCCCGGTGCGCAGCCGGTCGCGGGCGCCGAGGACGTCCTTGCCGGCCAGCAGGATCATGGCGAGGGTGTACTCGGCGACCGGGATGGCGTTGGCGGCGGCCGCCGAGGAGACCGCGAGGCCGCGCCGCCACACCTCGGGCGTGGCGAAGGCCTTGACCGACCCGGCCGAGTGCAGGACGGCGCGCAGCTTCGGCGCCGCGTCGAGAACCGCCGCGTCCAGTCGGGGGCAGCCCCAGCCGGTGACCAGGATCTCGGTGCGGGCCAGCGCGTCGCGGGCCCCGGGATCGCCGAAATCCCGGACCACCCGGGCGGGATCGATGTCCACGGACTCACGCAGCCTCGCCAGCACCTCCGGCGGGAACACGTGCGGAACGTTCTCTGCGGTCATGGCGAACAGCGCCTGGGGACGCTCGGGCAACGACGTGACCTTCCCGCTGGGCGGCACGAATGCCGGGGGCGAACACCGGGGCACGAATGCCGGGGGCCCGGAAACCGTGTGGAAAACGCTCTCTAAAGTAGGCGGGTGCGGATGAGAGGGTCAACGCGCACACACTCCGCGGAGGGAACGCACGCATGACGGACACGGTCACCAACTGGGCGGGCAACATCACCTACACGGCGAAGGAGTTGCACCGCCCGCACTCGCTCGACGCGCTCCGGGCCCTGGTCGCCGCGAGCGCGGCGGTGCGCGTCCTGGGCAGCGGGCACTCCTTCAACGAGATCGCCGAGGCCGGCCCGGAGGGCGTCCTGCTCTCGACAGCCGGGATGCCGCCGGTGCTCGACATCGACACGACGGCCCGCACGGTACGGGTCTCGGGCGGCGTCCGGTACGCACAACTGGCCCGCGCGGTGCAGTCGCACGGGCTCGCCCTCCCCAACATGGCGTCCCTGCCGCACATCTCCGTCGCCGGTTCGGTGGCCACCGGCACCCACGGCTCGGGCGTGGTCAACGGCCCGCTCGCCTCGGCCGTACGGGAGGTGGAGCTGGTCGTGGCGGACGGGGCGACGCTGCGGATCGCACGCGGCGAGGACCGCTTCGACGGCGCCGTGACCTCGCTGGGCGCGCTCGGTGTCGTGACCGCGCTGACCCTCGACCTGGAACCGGCCTACGAGGTCGAGCAGCACCTGTACACCGAACTCCCCCTGGACGGGCTGGACTTCGGGACGTTCGAGACGATCATGGCGTCGGCGTACAGCGTGAGCCTGTTCACCGACTGGCGGGCGCCGGGCTTCCGTCAGGTGTGGCGCAAGCGGCGCACCGACCAGCCGCTGCCGGACTTCCCGTGGGCGGCACCCGCGACCGAGAAGCTGCACCCGGTGCCAGGCATGCCGGCGGTCAACTGCACCGAGCAGTTCGGTGTGCCCGGGCCCTGGCACGAGCGACTGCCCCATTTCCGGGCCGAGTTCGTCCCGAGCAGCGGCGCCGAGCTCCAGTCGGAGTACCTGCTGCCCAGGACCCAGGCCCTGGACGCCCTGCACGCGCTCGACGCGATCCGGGCGACGCTCGCACCCGTCCTGCAGACCTGCGAGGTGCGCACCGTGGCCGCCGACACGCAGTGGCTGAGCCCGGCGTACGGGCGGGACACCGTCGCGCTGCACTTCACCTGGGTCGAGGACACCGAGGCCGTGCTGCCGGTGGTGCGGCGGCTGGAGGAGGCGCTGGACGCCTACGGCGCCCGGCCGCACTGGGGCAAGGTGTTCACCATGCCGGCGCCGACGGTCCGGGCGCTGTACCCGCGCCTCGGCGACTTCCGGACGCTGGCGCGGGCGCTGGACCCGGCGCGGAAGTTCACCAACGCGTTCGTGCGGGACGTGCTCGACGACTGATCTCCGCCGTGCGTCCCGTGCGGGCCGCACCCCCCGGCGCAGGGGATCAGGACTTTCTCGGACCCCTTTCCTAACCCCTTGTCGAAAGTCCTCCGCAGGCCATAGCCTTGCGCCGCGCCGGAGAGTCCCGGCGGCGAGGGGAGTTCGATGAAGCGCGGCACATCACGGGACATCCGCACCGCGAACCGCTACGAGGTGCTGCGCCAGATCATCGCCCAGTCTCCCACCTCACGGCAGGAGTTGGCGGCCGCCACCGGACTGAGCCTCGCGACGGTCGCCACGCTCGTCGGCGAGCTGCTCGAACTGCGGATGATCACCGAGGTCGGCTTCGAGGACTCGGCGGGCGGCCGCCCTCGCGGCCTGGTCGCCGTCAACGCCTCGGGCGGCGCGCTGATCGGCGTCGACATCGCCGAGACGTACGTGCATGTCGAGCTCTTCGACCTGGCGCTGAACGTGCTGGCACGCGCCGATGAGGACGTCCGCCCCGGCGAGAGCCTTCCCGAGCAGGTGGTCGGCCACGTCGCCGCCGCCGTCGGCTCGGTGATGGCGCAGGCCGGGATCGAGGGCGCCCGGGTGCTCGGCGTCGGCGTGAGCGTCCCGGGCCAGGTCGACCGCGCGACCGGCTTCTCGGAGTACGCGCCCAACTGGAACTGGCACGACGTGCCACTGCTGGACCTGCTCACCGAGCACATCGCCTACCCGCTGTACCTGGACAACCCGCTGCGCGCGTCCGCGGTCGCCGAGCTGTGGTTCGGGGCCGCGCGCGGTCGCGGGGACGCCGTGGTGGTCAACCTCGGCACCGGCGTGGGCGCCGGACTCGTCCTCGGCGGCGCCCTGCACCGGGGCGTCAGCAACAGCGCCGGCGAGTGGGGCCACACCACGATCGTCCTGGACGGCCGGCTGTGCCGGTGCGGCAAGAACGGCTGCGTGGAGGCCTATGTCGGCGCGTCCGGGATCATGCTGACCCTGCGGGAACTGAGCCCCGACAGCGCACTGCTGCACACCGAGGACCAGACGGCCACCGTAGACGCGCTGGCGCGGGGGCTGCGCACCGGCGACCCGGTGGCGCTCAAGGTGGTCCGCGACACCGTCAAGTACCTCGGCGCCGGGATCGCCGACCTGGTCAACCTGTTCAACCCCGAGGTGGTCGTGCTCAGCAGCTGGGTCGCGAGCGCCCTCGGTGACCCTCTGATCGCCGAGGTGCGCGAGGCCGTCGCCCGGCACGCGCTGCCGCGGCCGATGGCCGCCACCGAGATCGTCCTCTCCCCCATCCCCACCGACCCGGTGTGCCTGGGCGCCGCGACGTTCGCTCTGGAAGGGGCACTTCAGTCCGTCGGGCTGCGGCGCACCGCCGCGAGGAGCCGTACCGCACCATCTTCATGACGACGGAAGGGATCCACTCCGCCGCCGGCGACCCCTGAACCGGCGGTTCTCAACCCCCTTGCGCCATCCGTCCGTTCGGCATCCCGAACCGTTGACAACGCTTCGTACAGACTTCGTCCAACCCCTTGCCGAAGGATTGGCCGAAGATTAACGTCCCCGCACCGCACCGCAATTCGAGCCACGTCGCGCTGAAGCCGTGGAGCCGCAGCCGTATTCGAGACAAGGACGTCAGCATGTCGGCAATGAGCAACAGCAACTGGTCCCGCCGATCCCTCTTCCGCGCCGCCGCGGGCATGGCGGCCGCCGGCACGCTCGCCGCGTGCGGCGGCAACAACGGCCGTGGGGGCGGCTCGGGTTCGGGCAAGAACCTGAGCCAGTACTTCCACGCGTACGGTGAGACCGGAGTCGAGCAGGCCATCAAGCGGTACGCGTCCGGATACAAGGACGCCAACGTGACCACGCAGTGGATCACCAGCGCCGACTACGAGACCAAGCTCTTCTCGGCCCTGCTCACCAAGCAGGCGCCCGACGTCTTCGAGTTCCACCCGCAGATCCAGCTCGTCAAGAGCGGGCAGGTGGCCGACCTGAGCGACATCATCGACCCGGTCAAGGGCGACTTCAACCCGGCCGACATCAAGTCGCACACGTTCGACGGGAAGATATACGGCATCCGCATGATCGACGACCCGCAGTTCTTCTTCTACCGCAAGTCCATGCTGGAGAAGGCGAACGTCTCCGTGCCGACCACGCTGGACGAACTGATCGAGGCCGCCGACAAGCTCACCACCTCCAAGGTCAAGGGCCTCTTCCTCGGCAACGACCTGCACGCCATCGAACTGCCGCTGGTCTGGTCGGCCGGCGCCGAACCCCTCACCGCGAGCAACGAGATCGGTTACCACACCGACGCGGTCGCCGGCGGCCTGAAGCAGCTCCGCAAGCTGTTCACCAGCGGCAACCTGCTGCTGGACGCCCCGGCCGACTACTGGGACCCGTCCGCGATCAACCAGGGACTGTGTGCCATGCAGTTCTGCGGCATGTGGGCGATGCCCGCCATGCAGAAGGCCCTCGGCGACGACCTCGGCGTCTTCCCCTTCCCGAAGGTCGGCAGCAGCGGAAGGCCTTCCGTCTACAACGGCGGCTGGTCGATGTTCGTCAACGCCAAGGGCAAGAACGTCGAGGCGGCCAAGGAGTACGTGAAGTGGCTGTGGATCGACCAGAAGAAGGACCAGGAGGACTTCGCCACGTCCTACGGGTTCCACATCCCGCCGCGCACCTCCATCGCCCAGTCCGCCACCAAGCTCCAGTCGGGCCTGCCCGCCGAGGGGGTCAAGCTGTTCAACACCTACGGCCACTTCGACAACATCAGCTGGACGCAGGCCATGTACAGCGCCTGGGACGGCATCATCTCCGACTGCGTCCGCAAGGGCGGGGACCCGGAGGCCGCGCTCGACAGGGCCGACAAGACGGTCAACCGTGAGCTGAAGAAGCTGTTCGGATAGGCCGGCGGAGAGACCACGACATGTCGACCACCACCACGCGCGGGGTCGCCCGGCCCGCCCCGGCCAAGGCCTCCCCGGCCCGGCCGCGGCGGGGCCTGCGAGGCAACCCCACCTTCAACTTCTGGCTCTTCACCGGGCCGTTCCTCATCGGCCTGGTGATCTTCGTCTTCGTGCCGATCGGCTGGAGCCTCTGGCTCAGCTTCTTCGACGCCCGCTTCACCGTCACGCCGAGCCATTTCACCGGGTTCGACAACTACAGGCAGATGCTGACCAACAGCGACTTCACCGGGTCGCTGGTGACGTTCACGGTGTTCGCCGCGTTCATCGTGCCTACCACCTGGGCGCTGTCACTGGGCCTGGCCCTGCTGGTCGACCGGCTGCGGTTCATGCGGGCGTTCTTCCGGTCGGTGTTCTTCCTGCCGACCGCCTGCTCCTACGTCGCCGCCGCGCTGATCTGGAAGATGTCGCTCTTCAACGGCGTCCGCTTCGGTCTGGCCAACACCGTCATCGGTTGGTTCGGCGTGGAGAACATCGCCTGGGTGTCGAACCCGAGCCCGCCCTGGTACTGGATGGTCATCGTGACCGTACGCCTGTGGCTGCAGTCCGGCTTCTACATGATCCTCTTCCTGGCGGCGCTGCAGAACATCCCGGGCGAGCTGTACGAGGCCGCCGCCATCGACGGCGCCAAGTCGGGCTGGCAGACCTTCCGGTACATCACGCTCCCCCAGCTGCGGGCCACCTCGACCGCGGTGATCCTGCTGCTGCTCATCGCCGCCTACCAGGCGTTCGACGAGTTCTTCAACATCATCACCACCAGGGCGACCTGGGGTCAGACACCCCTCATGGTCCTGTACAAGACCGCCCTCGGCTCGGGCCAGGACTACGGCGCCGGCAGCGCGGGCGCGGTCATCCTCACGGTGCTGATCTGCGTCGTCACCCTCTTCCAGGGCAAGATCATGGGCTTCGGAAGGGGGGAGGAGTCCAAGTGACCACCACCGCACCGCGGGCCGCCGAGGGGCGCCGGAAGAAGCGCGGAAGCGTCATCGGCAACACGGGGCTCTACGTCTCCGTCGGCGTCGCCGCACTGCTGTTCCTGATCCCCTTCTACCTGATCCTGCGCAATGCCCTGTCCACGGACCCGGAGATCACGGGCGAGAACTGGAAGCTGCTCCCCTCCTTCCAGTGGGGCAACGTCTCCGAGCTCTTCCACGACACCCTGGTCGACTTCGGCCTGTCCATGTGGAACTCCATGGTCGTCGCCGTCCTGATGACCGCCGGCATCCTGCTGATCTGCTCGCTGGCCGGCTACGGCCTCGCCCGTATCCCCTACAGGCATGCCAACAAGGTCTTCTACGCCGTCCTGGCGACCCTGATGGTCCCGACGTCCGTCACCTTCGTGCCCAGCTTCGTGCTGGTCTCCTCCCTCGGCTGGGTGGACACCTACCGCGGTCTGATCATCCCGGGCCTTTTCAGTGGTTTCACCTGCTTCCTGTTCCGGCAGTACTTCCTGGGGTTCCCCAAGGAGCTGGAGGAGGCGGCGCGCGTGGACGGACTCGGCTACTGGGGCGCCTACTGGCGGATCGTCGTACCCAACTCGCTGAACTTCTTCGCGGCGATCGCCACGATCACGTTCATCAGCGGCTGGAACGCCTTCCTGTGGCCCTTGGTCATCGGGCAGGACCCGAGCTCCTGGACCGTCCAGGTCGCGCTCTCCTCGTACATGACCAACCAGACCGTCAACTACCACCTGATCTTCATGGCCACCGCCTTCTCGATCCTGCCCCTCGTCTTCGTCTTCCTCTTCCTCCAGCGCTGGCTGGTCCAGGGGATCGCGCAGACCGGCATCAAGGGCTGACCCTCCTCTCATGACCTGGAGACCGATGTCTTTCCGCACGACCTCCCCCGCTCTCGACTACGTCGAGGACGTCTCCCCGGGCAGCGGGGCGCTCCCGCCCCGCGCCTGGTACGCCTCCTCGGACGCGAAGTCCGTTTCACTGAACGGCAGTTGGCGGCTGCGCATGTCGCCGACCGCCGACGCCGAGGACGACTCGTTCGCGGAGCCGGGATTCGACGCCGGGGACTGGGCCGAGGTCACGGTCCCGGGTCACTGGGTGCTCCAGGGCGACGGCGCCTTCGGCCTGCCCGTCTACACCAACCACCTCTACCCCTTCCCGGTGGACCCGCCGCGCGTCCCGACGGAGAACCCGACCGGCGACCACCTGCGCGTCTTCGACCTGCCGCAGGACTGGCCGGACCTGTCCGACGGCGGTGCGGTGATCCGGTTCGACGGCGTGGAGTCCTGCGCCCGCGTCTGGCTCAACGGCACGGACATCGGCGAGTTCAAGGGCTCCCGGCTGCCGCACGAGTTCGCGGTCGGGCAGCTGCTGAGGCCGAGCGGCAACGTGCTGGCCGTCCGCGTGCACCAGTGGTCGGCCGGCTCGTACCTGGAGGACCAGGACCAGTGGTGGCTGCCCGGCATCTTCCGTGACGTGACGCTGCTGCACCGCCCGGCGGGCAGCGCACTCGACTTCTTCGTGCACGCCTCCTACGACCACCGCACGGGCGAGGGCACCCTGCGCGTCGACTCCGACGTCGACGGGCGGGTGTCCGTGCCCGCCCTGGACATCGATGTCGAGACCGGCGTGCCGGTGACCGTGCCCGTCGAGGCATGGACCGCCGAGACACCGAGGCTCTACGACGGCGTCCTCGTCACCGAGGGCGAACGCGTGCCGCTGCGCATCGGCTTCCGGACGGTCGTCCTCGAGGACGGCCTCATCAAGGTCAACGGCAGGCCGCTGCTGTTCAAGGGCGTCAACCGCCACGAGTGGCACCCGGAGCGGGGCCGCGCCCTGGACCTCACGACCATGCGCGAGGACGTGCTGCTGATGAAGCGGCACAACCTCAACGCCGTCCGCACCTCGCACTATCCGCCGCACCCGGCCTTCCTCGACCTGTGCGACGAGTACGGCCTGTGGGTGATCGACGAGTGCGACCTGGAGACCCACGGCTTCACCGAACAGGCCTGGCGGGACAACCCGGTGGACGACGACCGCTGGACCCCGGCGCTCCTGGACCGCGCCGCGCGCATGGTCGAGCGCGACAAGAACCACCCGTCGGTGGTCATCTGGTCGCTCGGCAACGAGGCCGGCACCGGACGCGGCCTGACCGCCATGGCCGACTGGATCCGCGGCCGCGACTCCTCGCGTCCGGTGCACTACGAGGGCGACATCGACTGCCGTGACACGGACGTCTATTCGCGCATGTACGCCGCCCACGCCGAGGTCGAGACGATCGGCCAGGAACTCGACGGCGGCACACACAGGCGGCGCGAACTCCCCTTCATCCTCTGCGAGTACGGCCACGCCATGGGCAACGGCCCGGGCGGCCTCGCCGACTACCAGCGGCTGTTCGAGGCCCACGACCGGCTCCAGGGCGGCTTCGTCTGGGAGTGGATCGACCACGGCATCACCCACCCGCAGCTGGGCTTCGCCTACGGCGGCGACTTCGGCGAGGAGCTGCACGACGGCAACTTCGTGTGCGACGGCCTGGTCTTCCCGGACCGCAGGCCCTCCCCCGGCCTGCTGGAGTTCAAGAAGGTCGTCGAGCCCGTCGGCATCGAGTCCGACGGCTCGGACGGCACCGTGCGGGTCACCAACAAGCGGGACTTCACCGACCTCTCCGACCTCGCCTTCGAGTGGTCGTACCAGGTGGACGGCGAGACGGTCGAGACGGGACGGCTGCCGGTCCCGGCACTCGCACCCGGCGCCTCGGCCGACGTGAAACTGCCGGAGCCGCCCGTGGAGACAGGGGGCGCCGAGACAGGATGGACGGTACGGGCGCTGCTCGCGGCGGACACCGCGTGGGGGCCGAAGGGCCACGAGGTGGCGTGGGGCCAAGTCCCGGTCATCGCACGGCCGTTGCCCGCCTTTGCCGCGACCGACGGACCGGTCCTCGGGGACCGGGTGATCACCCTCGGCCCGGCCTCCTTCGACGCCCGCACCGGCGCGCTCAGGACCATCGGCGGCATCGAGGTGAGCGGGCTGCGCCTGGACGTGTGGCGGGCCACCACCGACAACGACGCGGGCGCCGAGTGGCAGTCCGAGACCCGCTGGGCGACGGTCTGGCGCAAGTACGGGCTGCACCGCATGCGGCACCGCCTCGACGCCGTGGAGCTCGGCGGCGACGCGCTGACCGTGCGGACCCGGGTGGCTCCGGCCGCCTGGGAGTTCGGCCTGCGCACGGTGTATCGCTGGACGTCGGACGGCACCCGGCTGAAGCTGACCGTGTCCGTGGGCCCGGACGGCGAGTGGACGATGCCGCTGCCACGGCTCGGCGTACGCTTCGGGCTGACTCGGGCCGACGCCGTGCGGTGGTTCGGCGGCGGTCCCGGCGAGGGTTACCCGGACACCAAGTCGGCCTCACGGCTGGGACGTTGGGAGTCCACCGTGGACGGACTGCAGACGCCGTACGTGCGTCCGCAGGAGAACGGCGCGCGCGCCGACGTCCGCTGGGCGGAGATCGGCGGGCTGCGCGTCGAGGGCGACCCGGAGTTCTCCTTCGGCGCCCGGCGCTGGACGACCGAGCAGCTGGACGCGGCCGCGCACCTCACCAACCTCACGCCGGGCGACACGGTCTGGGTCAACCTCGACCACGGCCTGCACGGCATCGGCTCGGGCTCCTGCGGCCCGGGCGTACTGCCGCAGTACCGGCTGAGGGCCGAACCGGCCGAGTTCTCCTTCGTCTTCACGGAGATCGGTTGAGCGCCGCGGTCCCGAGATCACAGACGATGAGGAGCCTGCGCCGATCGGCCCGGTCCACCAGAGCCCCGGCGAACACCGCCGCGACCACGGCCCCGACCGACCCGACCGCCGTCAGCAGCCCCAGAGGGTCTGGGCCGCCCAGGAGACTCTCAAGTCCTTCGTCCCCGTTCGCTGTGAACTCGTCCTGCGATGTTCCCTCAACTGTCCCGTCCGGTCACACTGGTCGACATCGAACATGAGCAACATTCAGGTTTTCGGCGCTCGCACTCCCCCACTCCCCGACCGGAGACACCCCCACCATGAGACGACTCATCGGCACCCTCGCCGCCGTCACGCTCGCCCTCACGGGCCTGACGGCCACCGGCACGGCGTCGGCCACCGCCGCCGCGGACGCGGCGGCCACCGGATCGTTCAGCGTGCTCACGTACAACGTCGCCGGCCTCCCGGAGGGCCTCAGCTCCAGCCATCCGGCGGCCAACACCCCGCTGATATCACCGCGGTTGGGGTCCTACGACATCGTGAACGTCCAGGAGGACTTCAACTACCACGCGGCACTGTACGCGCAGGACGACCACCCCTACCGCACGGCGACGAGCGGCGGTGCGGGCATCGGTGACGGTCTCAACACCCTCTCCGACTTCCCCTTCGAGGACTTCGAGCGGGTGAAGTGGAACGACTGCACGGGCACCAACTGCCTGACTCCGAAGGGGTTCTCGCTGGCTCGGGTGCGGCTCGCCGAGGGCGTGTTCGTCGACCTGTACAACCTGCACCCCAACGCGGACGACACCGACGACGCGCTGGCCGCCCGCCGCGCCAACATCGAGCAGCTCTCCGCCTTCATCAAGGCGAACTCGGCGGGCAACGCCGTGATCGTCATGGGCGACACCAACACGCGGTACACGCGCACCGGCGACAACATCCGCACGCTGGCCGACGGCAACGGCCTGACGGACGCCTGGGTGCAGCAGGTCAAGGGCGGCACGGCTCCGGCTCAGGGCGCGGATCCGCTGCTCTGCCCGACGACGGCACCGACCAACGACTGCGAGGTCGTGGACAAGGTCCTCTACCGCGGCAGCAAGCTGCTCTCCCTGAACGCGACCCGCTACAACGACGAGTGGGCCAGGTTCCTGGACTCCGGCGGCGGCAACCTCTCCGACCACTTCCCGCACACGGTGGACTTCTCGTACACCCTCAACTCCTCGTTGCGGACGAGCGACTTCTTCGGCGGCCCGCACGGCACTGCCTTCGACGACGCCGACGACCTGCCGGCCGCCCTCGCGCCCCGCACCCTCACCCTGCGCGGCGGCGCCCGTCTGGACGCGGTGTCCCTCACCCACGACGGCGGCACGACCCTGTCCCACGGCGGCACAGGTGGCACGGCGACGTCCCTGACCCTCGCCTCCGGCGAACACCTCACCTCGGTGAAGCTGACGGAGGGCCAGAAGGACGACCACACCCGGATCTTCTCGGCCGCCTTCACCACGGACAGGTCCCGCACCCTCACCTCCGGCACCCCCACCACCGACACCACGACCTTCACGGCCCCGGCCGGCTGGCAGATCGTCGGCTTCACGGGCCGCGCGGCCGACGAGATCGACAAGCTGGGCGTCCTGTACGCCCCCATCGGATAAATCAATCGGCCGCCGACGCCTTCCTGCGTAGACTAGCTGAAAACCTAGAGCTCCTAGGTTTTGCTGTTCGCAGGAAGGCGTTCGCATGGTCCGAGCCGGTCTCACCCCCGAGCGCATCGTCGCCACCGCCGCGGATCTCGCCGACGAGGCCGGGTTCGAGAACGTCACGTTGTCCGCGCTGGCCCGCCGGTTCGGGGTCAAGGACGCGAGTCTGTACTCGCATGTCAGGAACCTTCACGACCTGCGGACGCGGATGGCGCTGCTCGCCGGGGCCGAGATGATCGACCGGATCGCGGCGGCCGTCGCAGGCCGGGCCGGCAAGGACGCGCTGGCCGCCTTCGCGGGGGCGTACCGGGAGTTCGCGCTGGAGCGGCCGGGGCGGTACGCCGCGACGCAGATCCGCATCGACCAGTCGCTGGTCGCCGGCTCCCCCGTCTTCAGGCGCACCGCCGAGATCACCTACGGCATGCTCCGCGCCTACGGCCTGAAGGAGCCCGACCTCACCGACGCCGTACGCCTGTTGCGCAGCACCTTCCACGGCTACTGCGCCCTGGAGGCCACCGGCGGTTTCGGCGCCCCGCGCGAGGTGCGCAAGTCCTGGGACAAGGCCGTCGACGCCCTGCACATCACGCTCGAGCACTGGCCTCGCGAGGAGGAGGAGAAGGACAACGATGACTGACATCCACTACGACGTCCACGGAACGGGGCCGGTCCTCCTCGTCGTCCCCGGAGGCGCCGGGCATCCCATGGGGCTCGACCGGATGACCGACGTGCTCGCCGACCGGTTCACCGTGGTGACGTACGACCCCCTCGGGCTCGCCCACGGGCGGCTCGGGGAGCCCGTGCCCGACCAGCGGGTGGAGGCGTGGAGCGACGGGGCGCGGCGGGTGCTCGACGACGTGCTGCCCGAGGGCGAGTCGGCGTACGTCCTCGGGACCAGTTCCGGCGCGATCGCCGTCCTGGACCTGCTCGCCCGCCATCCGGAGCGGCTGGGCCACGTCGTCGCGCACGAGCCGCCGTGTGTGGGAGTGCTGCCGGACGGGGCGCGTCAGCAGGCCCTGTTCCGGGAGGTGTGCGACACCTATCGCGCGGCCGGGCTCCAGGCGGCCGGCGCCCGGCTCGGCGCCGTACTGACAGAGACCGCACCCGCTCCGCACGTCGATCCGCAACCCCTCACGGAGCAGGAGGAGTTGGCGAGCCCCATGGCTCTCTTCCTCGCCCGTGTACTGCGGAACTTCACCGCCTACGCCCCCGACCTCACCGCGCTCGCCCGCACCTCCGCCCGCCTCACGCTCGCCGCCGGCTCCGACTCCCGCGGTCAACTCCTGCACCGCACCGCACAGTTCCTCGCCGCTGAGACGGGCCGCCGTTTCGTCGAGTTCCCCGGCGGGCATGTCGGCGTGGCCGAGCATCCCGTGGACTTCGCCGGACTGCTCGCGGAGACACTCGTTCCGGTCGGCGGCTCACAGGCCCCGCAGACCACTTAGACTGGAATCTTCGCGGAAGTCACGTGCAACCCCGGGGGAGGGAGCACGCCTTGTCTCAACAGCAGCTGGGACGCCGTCCCTTGAGAACCGACCGTACGACACCACCGGAACCCGGCGGGCCGAGCGAGACCGCGCGCTTCGTCGGCTGGCTGGGGAGTCTCGGGTGTGCGGCGGCCGGGTACGGGGTGTTCCAGTTCCTGTTCGGAGTGCTGCCCGACTCCCTCGGCGGCGAGCCCGCCCGGTACCTGGTCGCCGGGGTCAGCGGGATCGGAACGGGCGTCGCCGCCTGGCTGGCGGCGGCGCTGGTCCGGGCCCGGGGCGCGGCCGGGCCGTCCCGCCCCCTCGTCCGCGTCCCGCCCGCCGCGGAGCGGCTCTCTCCCGGCCCGCTCCCCGAGGTCTTCGCCTCCGCGTACGGCACGCTCGCCGAGAAGATCGCCGTGGTCGACGACCCGGCCCGCGGCCTGCTCACCGGCTGGTCGCACTCTCTGAGCGAGTCGGGACCACTCCGGCCCACCTCCGTGGGCACCGCGTACGGCCTGCACATCATGCTCGACCTCGGCGTGCCCGACGGCCGGCTGCGCACCGGCGACCTGGTCGACACGCTGTGGCGGCTCAGACTGTCCGACGGGGGCTGGTCGGCGCGGTCGCAGGGGGCCGAGGCCCGGCCCGAGGTGACGGCGCTGGTGCTGGGTGCGCTGGCCCGGGCCGGGGTGTCCGGCGAGCGGCTGGCGGCGGAGGTGGGTCACTGCACGGATGCGTTCACCCATGAACTCGACCGCGCCGGGCGGGAGTCGACGCATGTCGTGACGACCGTGCTGCGCGGGCTCATGCGCGCCGCGCCCGAAGCCGCCGTACTGCCGCCGCTGCGCGAGGCCCTGGCCGACGGCGCGATCGGCGACGCCCGCCGTGAGCACCTGCGCTGCTGGGGATACCGGCTCGACGCGCCGTACGGGCTGCCGTCCGCGCTGCACACCGCGCAGGCCGTGGTGGCGCTGGACCGGGCGGCTGGGGTGCTCGGTGAGGACGAGGCGGTGCGCGCCACCCGGGAGGACGGCGTCCGCTGGTTGCTGACCTGCACGGACGCTCCCCATCACCGATGTAAGGATCTGCGGAACCTGCGCGAGGAGGTGCGACGTCCGCGCACCGACGACCCCTCGCGCCACGAGGTGCTGAACGTACGGCACTTCACCGCCTCCTGGGTGGTCCGCGCCCTGATGACACCCGGCGCCCGCGAGGTCGCGGCACAGGACGGACTTCAGGAGGCATGGCGGGAGCGGCTGGACGGGGCCGCCGCCGCGGTGTGGGCCGGGCAGACCGACGGCATCTGGTCCTGGGGGCTGCCCGACGGCGGCGAGCTGAGGCAGCCCATGTGGATGACCTATCAAGGACTTTCGGCGCTGCGGGCCCATGCCGTATGGATGTATCAGCCGGAACAATGAACCCGGGCCCTGGGCGACCAGGGCCGGAGGTGGAGGAAAGTGCATGGGCGGTCGGCAGGTTCTGGAAGCGCGGCGGCTGCTGACCAGGACGCTGGACGGTGATCTGCCCGAGCACGAACTGGTCGCGGCGGCCCGCTCCGTCGTCGCCGAACTCGGCTCCCACGAGCGGCTGTTGGAGCTGGTCACCGATCTCGCCTCCGGGGAGGGCGATCCCGAGGGATGCGCCCGGCTGTCGTACCGGCACGTCCTCGGCTTCGACAAGCTGCTGCTCGTCGACGACGGACCGCGCCATATGCTCCGCGTCCATCTGTGGCACCGGGGCGCCGGCGCGATCGGCGAGGAGGACGTGCACAACCACCGCTCGGCACTCGCCTCGTACATCGTCCGCGGGCGGCTGTCGATGGAGCTGTACGAGGTCGGACCCGATGGTGACGGCGGCATCCCCACCGCCCGTTACGAGGAGTCGCTGTCCGAGCGGACGGCGGACTGGCTGCTGGAGCCGGCCGGTCCGGCACGGCTGCGGCTGACCCATGTGGGGCAGTACGCGGCCGGCAGCGCGTACGCCCTGCCGGCGCACACCCTGCACCGGGCCTGGTGCGACACGGACGAGCCGACGGTGACCCTGTTCCTGGAGACGGGGCCCGGACGACGGCCGCACACCGATGTGTTCACGGCGGCGGGCCCGCATCCGGGGGCGGTGGCCAAGGTGCCGCTCGGTGTGGACGACTATCTGGGAGCCCTCGGTGGGCTCGCCGAGCTGCTCAGGAGGTCGTGAACGCCTGGTCCACGATGTCGAGGTTGTACGCGTCGATGTCGACGGTGGTCAGCTCCGAGCGCGCCAGCCAGATGTGATCCTGGTCGGCCCGGGGCAGGGTGATCTGCCGGCTCAGCGGCCTGACCAGGAAGTTCTCCTGCCAGTTCTTGACCTCGTGGCCGCGGTACTCGCTGAGGAAGGACGACTCGCCGACCTTGCGGACGATCTCGCCGAGGAGCCCGGTCTCCTCCTTCAGCTCACGCAGCGCGCCGTCCTGGGCGCTCTCGTCCGGTTCGAGCTTGCCGCAGGGGACGCCCCAGACGCGGGGCAGGAACTTCTCCGTCTCACTGCGGCGGACCAGCAGCACTCTGCCGTCGTCGTCCATCACGACGGCTGCCGCCAGCCGCTTGTCGCCGGGGATGTCCATGTCCATGGTTCCTCGGTCCCTCGCCGGAGATGAGTCCAAAGGGTCTGATACCCACGAAAGTACCCACCGTACCAAGGAGTCACCGTCCCGCGCTGTGAGCCGGGTCGCTCCTCCGGGCCCAGCTGTCCACCTTCGCGTACGCCGGTGCCGTGCCCTGCGGTGCCCGGCCTGCGCGGATGTCCGCGACCGTCTCCAGGGCCGCGCCCAGGGCCCGCCGGTACAGCAGCGAGCCGAGGCTCACGCGCCGCACGCCGAGGTCGGCGAGCTGGGGAAGGGTGGGACCGGTGGGTGAGTAGAGGATGTTGAGGGGAAGGTCGCCCAGGTGCGCGACGAGACGGGCGATTTCGCGCGGGTCCGTCAGTCCGGGGACGAACACCCCGTCGGCGCCCGCCTCCCGGTAGGCGTCGAGCCGGGGCAGCGTGCCTTCGCCGTCGCCCGACCAGTGGGTGTCGGTACGGGCGTTGACGAAGAGGTCCGGTGCGGCGGCCTTCACCGCGGCGATCTTCGCGGCGTGCCGTTCGACGGGGCCGAGGCCGTCCTCCAGATTGATGCCGACGGCTCCGACGGCTGCCAGCTCGCGCGCGAACTTGCCCACCTCCTCGGGGACTTCACTGAAGCCGCCCTCCGCGTCGACGGACAGCAGGAAGGGTGCCGTGCCCAGGGTGAGCGCGAGCCGCAGGGTCTCGTCACGGGTCGCCGACGTCCCGTCGGGCAGGCCGGCGGCAGCGGCGACGCCCAGGCTGGTCGTCGCGACGGCGCGGAAGCCCTCGGCCGCGAGCGCCGTGGCCGAGGCATGGTCCCACGCGTTGGGCAGCAGCAACGGCTCGGCGGTGTGGTGCAGGTCGGCGAACTCGGTCATGACAGATCGCCCACCGAGTCTGCGTAGTAGGTCGATCCCTTGAGATGCAGGGCCAGTTCGCGAAAGCTCCAGCCCTCGCCGGGCGAGCGGTCCAGCTGCTCCTCGGTCAGGGTGTCGAGACGGTTCGCCCAGATGCGGGCGAGGCGGCTCAGACGGCTGCGGGCCTCGTCGAGGTCCGCCTGGGTGAACGGCGCGAGGTCCGCCTCGGTGGTCACCATGGAGGCGTGCCAGTGGTCGGGCTGCGGCGCTTCGCCGGCCAGCCGGGCCTCCAGCTCGGCGAGATGGTCGACCAGGTGGTCGGCGACCCGTCGGATCGCCTTGTGCGGGGTGTAGACGCGGTCGTCGACGTGGGCGGGCCTGCCGTCCCAGTTCGTCCAGCCGGCGGCCAGTTCCAGGACGTGGCCGACCATGCCGGTGACGGCCTGGGCGGGGGTCTCCTGCGAGGTCTCGGTCATACCGGCACGCTAGAGCCGTATTGCTTCGGCGCCCGCCGAAGTGTCCCGGCGTGCGTCAGTTCCCGCGCTCCGCCGCACTCCGCTCGACACAGAACTCGTTGCCCTCGGGGTCGGCGAGGACGACCCAGCCCTTGCCGTCGTCGGTGCGCCGGTCGTCGAGGAGTGTGGCGCCCAGGGCGAGCACGCGGGCGACCTCCTCGTCCCGGGTGCGGTCCTGCGGCTGAAGGTCGAAGTGCAGCCGGTTCTTGGCCTTCTTGTCCTCCGGCACGGTGACGAAGAGCAGGCCGGCGCCCTCGATCAGCGCCTCCGGGTCGCCGGGGTGGTCGTCCTCGTGCAGCGGCCGGCCCAGCACCTGGGACCAGAACTGGGCGAGGGCGTAGGGGTCGGTGGAGTCGAACGTGGTGTGACGAATGGCGGAGGTCATGGGAGGGATTCTCAGGTGCGCCGGACGGCCGCGGCAACCGAGATTCGGTTCACCGGGCGTCCGCCGGCACAACTTCCACCGCTGAGCCGTCCCACCGGACGTGCACCTCGGACCTGTCGCTCCACCGCAGGGTCAACTCCCGTTCGCCGTCGGCCCGTACGCTCACCTTCTCCTCCAATGGCACCGGATCCGGCTCCCCGGTCAGCCGGGCCAGCGCGACGAACAGGGTGTCGCCCTCGCCGGTGAGTCCGGTGAGCCCGGCGACCCCGGTGGGCGCCTCCGACAGGCCCACGGCGGGCAGCAGTTCGGCGCGCGCCCCGTCCGAAGCCGCCCACCCCGTCACCCGCACCGGCGTTGCGGGCCGCGCGCCCGCGACCAGATGAGCCCGCACTTCCACGGCTCCCCGGGCCAGCACCACGCTCGTCACCGTCGCTCCCCCGCCGGCCGTGTGCCGCGAGGCCACCCAGCCGTCGCCCACCCCCAGGGGCACGATCTCCGTGCGGCCCGGGTCGTCGCCGACGATCACGCTGTTGTCGTACGACGACGACGGCTCCGTCACCGTCGAGTAGGCCAGGCGCGTGTAGTACGGGTCGTAGCGGACGTCCTCGCTGCCGTGATTGTGGAGCCGGACGAGGCCGTCCGAACGCGTCGACTGCAGCAGCCAGTTGGGGGCGGAGATCGCCGTGAGCGCGTCGGAGCGCTCCGCCGGGCCCGGCTCCTCCTGCGCCGTCCACACCGGGTGGTCGCCCGGGAGGAGCAGCCCGAGGAAGCCCTTGCTCGCCCAGTATGGCGACGCGGGGCCCGAATAGCCTTGCAGGAGCGCCGTGCTGGGCCCGTGCCAGCCGAGTGTGAGCAGGCCGCGGGAGTCCACGGCGCCCCGCTCCACGAAGTACTTCAGCGCCCCGGAGGCCAGTCTGCGCGTCTGTCCCGGCGGCAGCGGCGTATGCCCTGTCAGCGCGCCGAGCCACAGCGGGGCCGTCGTCGCGAAGCGGTAGGTGAGGCTGCGGCCCTGGTGCATCGGGGCACCGTCGGCGCCGAACAGCCGGGCGTAGTCCGCCAGATGGCGGGAGAGCCGGCCGCCGTAGCGGTCGAGCAGGTCGGCGTCGTCCGCCAGCCACGCGTGCAGCACCGGATAGAGGTGCATCGCCCAGCCGTTGTAGTAGTCGAACTTGCGGCCGTCGCCGTCGGTGTACCAGCCCTCCCCGACGTACCACTCCTCGATCCGCGCGAGGCCACGCTCGATCGCCTTGCGGGAGGCCTCGGGCTCGTGGCCGACCTCCTGGAGGAAGCCGCCCACGGTGACCGGGAACAACTCCCAGTTGCAGGGCCAGGCTTCGGCGGTCAGCGCGTCCCCGAGCCAGGCGGCCGCCCGCTGCCGTACGCCGTCGTCGAGACGGTCCCAGAGCAGCGGACGCGTCAGGCGCAGGGCGAGGGCGATCGACGCCGCCTCTACCAGCGGCTGGCCGCGGTTTTCGACCCGGGGCCAGACGCCCGCGACACCCGCCGCGAGTCCTTCGGCGTACCGCTGGAGCACCGTCTCGTCCCGGCGGAAGGCCGCGGCGAGCAGCGTACGGGCGTAGCCCTCCAGACCGTCCGAAAGCCGGCCCGACCAGCTCGGGTGGTCCCCGGGGAGGTCGTAGAGCGCGCCGCCCTCGGTCGCGTACGGCTCGACCGCGGCGAGCAGGGAGTCGGCGGCGGCCTCCCAGTGGGCGCGGGTGTATCCGGTGTGCGGGCTGAGCGTGCGGTCGTCGGGCGGCAGCTGCATCGGCTCTCTTTCACGGCGTACGGCCTCAGGGCGTACGGCGGCGGACGAAAGGTGAGACCTGGGGCGCCCCGGTTCCGGTCGAGACGCCCCAGGGGTTCATCCCACCCGCACAAGGCCCTTCGGCACCAGATGCTGGGCGACGAGCGCGTCACGGACAAGCCCTGCGTACACCGTGGCGCCGTGGGCGGACGTGTGGGTGTTGTCCTTCTTCTCGTTGTAGAGGTAGATCGCCTTGGAGCCCTCGACGCCCAGGGACTCCACCAGTGTCTTCGTCCGCGCCGTCAGGTCGATGAGCGGTACGCCGTGTTCCGCGGCGACCGAACGGATGACAGCAGGATGGTCCACGCCGAGGCTGTTGACCAGCAGGGCGGTGCCGTTGTTCAGAGTTCCGTCGGCGTTGAACCAGCGCCGCACGATGGGGGTCACCAGCACCGGACGTCCGCCCTTCTTCCGTACACCGGCCACCAGTGTCTCCAGATTCGCGCGATACGTCGCCCCGTCGGTGGTCTTGTCATTGTGGGCGAGCTGGATCAGGACCAGGTCACCGGGGCGGATCAGCGGCTGAACGGTGGCCCACAGCTGCGGATTCCCCAGATAGGTGACCGTACTCTCCCCGGAATCGGCGTAGTTGGCGACGGACAGGCCTTTGTGCAGGTACTGCGGCAGCTGCTGGCCCCAGCCGGAGTACGGGTCGGCGGGCTGGTCGCAGACGGTCGAGTCGCCGACCAGCAGGATCTGGCGCGTGTGCCGGGCGGGGGTGACCCGGATGTCGGCGAGCGCGGGCGCCGGGCCGCCGATCGCCAGATCCAGGCCGGGAGTTCCCTGCGGGCCGGTCGGTTCGCCCTCGGGTGTGCGGACGTTCACGGTGAAGCTGCGGGCGACGTGCTCACCGGCCGCGACCGGTGTCTCGGGCAGCAGCGAGCGGCGGGTCTCACCACTGACGGCGGTGCTGGAGGCGGTCCCACCGCCGAGCAGGACCCGGACGTCGTACGTGCCGGGCGGGACGTCGAAGTGGCAGGCGGTGGCGGTGCAGTCGGCGATGCCGAGGGTCTTCGGACCCTCGTGCGCCTGGGCCGGTACCGCACCCAGACCGGCGCTCAGTGTCAGCGCCGCCAGCACGGCGAGGTGCAAACGTGGGTGAAAACGTCTCATGCGCGCATCCCTCCGGGGATCGACCGGACGACAAGGCCTGGCGGCAGGGACCGTACCGCCGTACGGGAAGCGCTTTCTAGTCATTCGACCAAATCCACAAGACTGCCGACTTCCTGCCGTCGAAAGCCCTTTCGCGAATCCGATTCGACTGTCACTCTCACAGTCACTTGCACTCCCGCGCACCCCGCGCCCCCCACCTGGCTTCAGAAGGAGGCACCCCCCATGTCCGACCCCGCGAACAGACCGGTCGGCCGCCGCACCTTCGTCCTCGGTTCCGCTGCCGCCGCCGGCACGGCCGCCCTCTCCGGCCCGCTCGCCGGGCGGGCGTCCGCCGCGGGCTTCGGCTGGAGCGACGACGGCTCCGACTACGTCGTCGACACCGGCGCGAGCCTGGTCCTCAAGGTCAGCAAGACCAACGGCGATCTGACCTCGCTGGTCTACAAGGGCACGGAGTACCAGGGCTACGGCGGCAAGAACTCGCACGTCGAATCCGGCCTGGGCACCTCCACGGTGACCATCCGGCAGTCGGGTTCGACGATCCTGGTCTCCGTCGCCCACGGCACGCTGAAGCACTACTACGCGGCACGCAGCGGCGAGAACAACGTCTACCTGTGGACCGACAAGGCCGACGACTCGGTGAGCGCGACCCGGTACATCGTGCGCGTCAAGGCGGGCATGTTCCTCAACGACGAGCCGGACTCGTACACCTACGCGCCCACGACCATCGAGGCTTCGGACGTCTTCCGGAAGTCCGACGGCCAGACCCGCTCCAAGCACTACTCGAGGCTCCGGGTCGCCGACTACGACTACGTCGGCTGGTCGACCGGCAGTGCCGGCCTGTGGATGGTCCGCAGCAACCACGAGAAGGCTTCGGGCGGCCCGTTCTACCGCTCCCTGCTGCGGCACCAGAGCGCCGACGGCGGCGGTCTGTACGAAATCCTCCACTACGGCGAGAACCAGACGGAGGCCCAGCGTTTCGGCCTCCAGGGCCCGTACGTCATCGCCTTCACGGACGGCGGGGCGCCCTCGTCCGCGCTCTACCACGCCACCATGGACACCTCGTGGGCCGACTCGCTCGGCATCTCCGGGTACGTGGCGGCGAGCGGGCGCGGCCGGGTCGCGGGCGTCGGGATCACCGGGCGCGACATGGCGTCCCCGTACACGGTCGGGCTCGCCGACCCGGCGGCGCAGTACTGGGGTTCGGCACGCGTCTCGGACGGCTACTTCTCGATCGGGGGCGTCCTTCCGGGGACGTACGCGCTGACGGTGTTCAAGGGCGAACTCGCCGTCCTCACCAGCTCGGTGACGGTCACGGCGGGTGCCACGACCACCCTCAACACCCTGGCGATCCCGTCCTCCAACGACCCGAGCAACGCGAGCGCGATCTGGCGGATCGGTGACTGGAACGGCTCGCCCAGCGGGTTCAAGAACGCGGACCTGATGACGTACGCGCACCCCTCCGACGTGCGGGCGGCGTCCTGGACCGGGAACGTCGTCGTCGGCAGCGGCACCGAGACCTCGGCCTTCCCGTGCTACCTGTGGAAGGACGTCAACAGCGGCGTCGCCGTCTACTTCAGGCTGACCGCCGCCCAGGCCGCGGCCGCGCACACCCTGCGCATCGGCGTGACGACGGCCTACGCCAACGGCCGGCCGCAGGTCGTCGTCAACGACACCTGGACCTCCGCCGTCCCCTCGCCGCCAGCCCAGCCGGGCACCCGGTCGCTGACCGTGGGCTCGTACCGGGGCAACAACCACACCTTCACCTACAGCGTTCCGGCGTCCGCCTGGCTGACGGACACCGGCGCCTACAACACGCTGAAGATCTATGTGGCGAGCGGCTCGGGGTCGACGTCCTTCCTGAGCGCGGGCACGTCGATCGACGCGATCGATCTGCTGATCTGACGTCAGTTGCCGCGCGTCCACTGCTGGTTGGAGGCCCCGTTGCAGGTGTACGTGATGATCGCGGCGGAGTTGGCGGTGGACGCGCCGGACACGTCCAGGCACTCGCCGCTCGCGCGGGACCTGAGCGTGACGTAGGAGCCGGACGTGGTCGGTGACCACTGCTGGGCGGTGGCCGAGGAGCTGCAGTTCTCCTGGGTGACGGTGCTCGCGTCCTCCTGCACGCACAGGGAGCTGTTCCTGACCATCAACTGGTAGTAGCCGCTGCCGACGGACCTGAACCAGTACTTCTGGTTGGCGCCGCCGTTGCAGTCGTACTGCTTGAGCTGGGCGCCCTGCCACAGCGACTGGCCGGTGACGTCGGCGCACCTGCCGCTGTGCCGGGCGATCAGCGTGTTGTACGTGGCGCCGGTGCCGGTGACGGTCCCGGCAGCGGTGTCGACGGTGACCTCCGGGGACCAGGACATCGACATCGAGGTCGAGTTCGGGAAGGCCAGCGGCAGCCACACGTACCGCGAATCGTCGACGGTCCCGCCGAAGGAGTTGCCCCAGCGGTCGCCCATGTAGAGGTACGAGGTGCCGGACGTGCCCGTGACCGGGAGGACGTACGCGGTCTGGGAGTCGTACGCCGTGGAGTCGCCGACGTTCGTCCACGCGGTCCACGGGCCGGAGAGCGAGGTGGCGGTGGCGTACTGCTGCTGGTTGGCGCTCCAGCCGGTGGCGCCCGAAGTCAGCATGAAGTACACGCCGCCCCGCTTGAAGAGCGCCGGGGCCTCGCGGTGCCCGCCCGGCCAGGGGTTGGCGACCAGGCTGTCGATGCCGGTGTAGTCGGCGGTGAGCTTGTAGATGTGCAGGTCGTAGTTCTCGTTGGCGGCGGAGACCATGTAGCCGGTGCCGTCGCTGTCGACGTAGGTCGTGATGTCCCGGGACATGGAGTCGCCGAGCGGGCGGAAGCTGCCCTGGTAGGTGTAGCCGCCGTCGACCGTGGACGAGACGGCGACGGCGGCGCGGGCCTCGCTGTAGTCGACGCCGTTCTCCTTGTGCATCCACATCACGAACTTGCCGGTGGAGGCGTTGTAGACGACCTTGGGCCGCTCGATGTAGGCGGTGCCCAGCTCCGCGGCGGACGACTGGGTCAGGACATGGTTCCTGAACTCCCAGTTCTTCAGGTCGGTGGAGCGGTAGGCGTCGACGTACCTGAAGGTGTTGTCGGCGTTGCGGTCCTCGCCGAACCAGTAGTAGTAGGAGCCGACCTTGATGACCCCGCCGCCGTGGGCGTGGACGATGTTGCCCGAAGTGTCGGTGAACTGAACGCCGTTGGTGATCGTCCGGGCGGCGGCCTGCGCCGGGCCCGCGGTCGCGAGGGCGCCCGCGAGCGCCAGGCAGAGGGCGAGCAGCACCGCGTACACACGTCTCATCTCACACACTCTCCTTGGCCTCAGCCGGCGGCCGTGCCGGCCGCCGTGTCGGCGACGGGTATGCCGAAGTCCGGGGTGCCGTCCGGGTTCCATCCGAGGTTCTGGATCCGGGTGTGGCGGTTCGGGTCGTTCAGGGGGTCGCCGGTGATCTCCTTGTACTGGCGGGCGTGGTAGACGAGGACGTCGCTGCGGCCGTCCTCGGCGACCGTGAAGCAGTTGTGGCCGGGGCCGTACTGCTTGGTGGTGTCGTTGCTGGTGAAGACGGGGACGGGCGACTTGGACCAGTTGGCGGGGTTCATCAGGTCGGCGTCCGCGTCCACGGTCAGCAGGCCCATGCAGTAGTGGTGGTCCGTGGCGGCGGCCGAGTACGACAGGAAGATGCGGCCGTTGCGGGCGAGCACCGCGGGGCCCTCGTTTACCTTGTAGCCGACGCACTCCCAGTCGTACTCCGGTATGGAGAGCCGCACTTGGGGTCAGGCCAGGGTCCACGGGTTCGCCATCTTCGACAGCCACAGGGCGGTGTTGTTGTCCATGTCCGGCTCGTGCTGGGCCCAGACGAGATAGCGCGTGCCGCGGTGGGTGAAGGTGGTGGCGTCGAGCGAGAAGGTCTCCCAGGCCGTCCTGATCCGGCCCTTCTCCGCCCAAGTCCCCTTGAAGGGATCGTGGTCGGCGTTCTCCAGGACCCAGATGCGGATGTCCCACACGCTCTCGGCGGGCGCGGACGCGAAGTAGATGTACCACTTGCCGCCGATGCGGTGGATCTCCGGGGCCCAGATGTGGGCTCCCATGGCACCGGTGGCGTGCTTGGTCCAGACGACGGACTCTGCGGCGGTCGCCAGGCCGTTCAGCGTGCGGGAGCGGCGCAGGATGATCCGGTCGTACTCGGGGACGGTGGCCGTGAAGTAGTAGTGGCCGTCGGCATGGCGGTGGATGTACGGGTCGGCGCGCTGACGCACGAGCGGGTTCAGGAACGGAGCCGGCCTCGGCGCGGCCGCCGCCACGGCCGGGGTGGCCGCCAGGGCGCCCGCGGCGAGGGCGGCACCCTTCAGCATCAGGCGGCGACTCGGGGGCTCGGGGAAGTCGTCGTTGCGGCTCATACGGCTGCCTCTCGCGGGGGCGGGGGGATGCAGAGCTCGTTCGAGATAACGAACGCTATCTGCCATTACGAACGTCGAAAAGGTAGAGGTGCGGCGCAACGAGGTCAACGGGTCCGGCGGGACCAATAGACAGCGCTTTCCCCCCTGTTCGGCACGTGCTCACAGGTTCGGCTACCGTCAACCGCATGACCAGCACGAACAGCCTTGCCGCAGCCCTCGCCGCCGGGACCGTCGTCCTGGACGGCGGCCTGGCCAACCAGCTGGAGTCCGCCGGGTACGACCTGAGCGACGAGTTGTGGTCGGCACGGCTGCTCGCGGACCGGCCGGAGGCGATCGTCGAGGCGCACCTCGCGTACTACGAGGCGGGCGCGGACGTGGCGATCACGTCGAGCTACCAGGCCACCTTCGAAGGCTTCGCCAAGCGGGGCATCGGCCATGACAGGGCCGCCGAACTCCTGGCCCTCAGCGTGGAGTTGGGGCGCACGGCGGTGCGGCGGGCCCGGGCGAAGGGGATCGCGCGGCCGCTGTGGGTGGCGGCGTCCGCCGGGCCGTACGGGGCGATGCTCGCGGACGGGTCCGAGTACCGGGGGCGGTACGGCCTGAGCGTCGACGAGCTGGAGCGTTTCCACCGGCCGCGTCTGGAGGTGCTCGCCGCGGCCCGTCCCGACGTACTGGCGCTGGAGACGGTGCCCGACGCCGACGAGGCGGCGGTGCTGCTGCGGGCGCTGCGGGGGCTCGGCGTGCCGGCCTGGCTGTCGTACTCGGTCGCGGGCGGCCGCACCCGCGCCGGCCAGCCCCTGGAGGAGGCCTTCGCGCTCGCCGCCGAGGCCGACGAGGTCATCGCGGTCGGCGTCAACTGCTGTGCCCCCGCGGACGTCGGCGGCGCGGTCGGGACCGCCGTACGCGTGACCGGCAAACCGGTCGTGGTCTATCCCAACAGCGGCGAGGCCTGGGACGCTGTGGCCCGCGCCTGGGACGGCCGGGCGACCTTCACCCCGGACGAGGTCGCCGGCTGGCGGGCGTCCGGCGCCCGGCTGATCGGCGGGTGCTGCCGGGTGGGACCGGAGGCGGTCGCGGGCATCGCGCAGGCCTTGCGGGGCTGAAACGGGGCCGGACGCCTTCGGGATCTTCAAACTCTGTGGTCACTGCCTGCGGACCGAGCCGGGCAGCCGCAGCCGTCGGACGACCGAGCGCAGCTCCGTGCCGCGCGGGGGCGCGGCAAGCAGGGGGACCGGCACGCGGGCGGCCTCCGGCAGGGGAAGGGCGTCGGCGCTCCACAGGGCGAGCTCGGCGTCCCGCGGTCCGTGCGCGACGCGCGGCAGGCCGGCGTCGAAGATGCGCACGGGATGTGTCGCGTCCCAGGGCTGCCAGCCGGGGTTTCCCTCGGCGGCGAACCGGACCCACGCGGCGTGCATCGCCCGGGCCAGTTCGTCGGGACCACCCTCGCCGGCCAGCTTGCGCGACTCCGGCACGTCACCGGTGTCGAACACGAAGCCGAGTTCCAGCGCGTGGCAGGCGCCGAGGCCGGGGAGGTTGGAGGGCCAGGCGAACTCGTAGACGTACGAGGAGCCGCTGCGGGCGTCGGCCAGCCGGTGCAGCGGGACGCGCAGCAGATGGTCGGTGACGATCTGCCCGACGATCTCGGCGGTCCCGGCCTCCGGGTGCAGGGTGCGGTAGCCGCGCGGCACCTCCGTGCCGCAGTGGCAGCGGGCCATGGCGCCCGCCAGAGCGACGGGCCCCAGCCGGTCGACGCGTTCCACCAGTCCGCCGGGGACGAGCCAGAGGCGGTACTCGTCGCTGGTCCAGCCCATCATCAGGTCGACACCCCGGGCCGCGTCGCCCTCCACGAGGGCCTCCAGGGGGTCGCGGGGCACGAGGTCGCCGTCGACGACGATGCCGAAGGAGGGACCGCCGAGCACGGGGCTGCTGAGCCGGCCCACGTCCCCCTGGGTGCGCAGCAGCAGCTCGCGGTCGACCTCGGCGAAGGCCGCGGCGGTCGCGGGAATCTTCAGCCGGGTCGCCATACGGCGCACCATCCGGCGCACCTTGTCCCGTTCGAACGCCTCGGGCGGCCCACTCTGCAGGACCGCCCGGCGTATCAGCCCCTGTGTCTGCGGGGCGGCCAGCAGGGCCCCGATGCTGATCGCCCCCGCCGACTGGCCGAAGAGGGTGATCCGGTCCGGGTCGCCGCCGAAGGCCGCGATCGACGCGTGCACCCACTCCAGGGCGGCCAGCTGGTCCCGCAGACCGGGGTTGGCGGGAGTGTCCGGGAAGAGGCCGAAGCCCTCCACGCCCAGCCGGTAGTTCACCGAGACCAGGACCACGCCGTCCCGGGCGAAGGCCCGCCCGTCGTACACCGGCACGGCGGACGAGCCCCTGGTCAGGGCGCCGCCGTGCAGCCACACCAGGACGGGGAGCCGGGCACCTGGGCCCGGCTCCGGCGTCCACACGTTGAGGTTGAGGCAGTCGTCACCGGGCACGTCGGGGTCCGACAGGTAGGTGGCGAAGGACTCGGAGTACGGCGGCTTGGGCGCCGTCGGCCCGAAGGAACCCGCGTCGCGCACACCGTCCCAGGGCTCGGGAGGCACGGGGGGCCTGAACCGCCGGGGGCCGAAGGGTGGCGCGGCGTACGGGACGCCGCGGAACACGGCGATCCCCTGCTCGTACCGGCCCCTTACGGCTCCGTACGGCGTGCCGACCACGGGGTCTGCAGGGACTGCTGCCGTCATACGACCACCAGCTTCCTCACGCGCTGCTGCACCGTGAACAACAGAGCACCACAGGACGGCGCGGTATTCCGGTGCAGAGCGCGTTTCGGCCGCCGGCCGGGGGACACGGTTACTGTGCGTATCCTTTCGCGCGGGGCACGGCTACTTTGCGTACATCAATGTGCCGAGGCCGAGCTGGTCGTAGCCGCCGCTGTTGGAGCCGTAGTCACCGCCGCCTCCCTCCGGGGCGACGGAGAAGCACATCTGGGAGATGTACTTGTCGTCGAGGGTCAGGCGCCGGTTGTAGTGGTAGTGCAGCATCGCCCACACCGGGCGGGCCTGGCCGCGGGAGGCGGCGGAGATCACGTTCTGTGAGTTCTGCGCGCAGTTCTGCCCGCTGCCCCAGGTGTAGGTGGTGAAGGGCACGTCGCTGCCCAGGTTGTACTTGGCCACGTACTGGGCTGCCTTCATGAACCGGCGGCCGTCGTACGAGTACAGGTCGTCTCCCTGATTCCAGGCCATCTCGCAGACCGCGCCCATCTGGCCCATGCCCATCACCGTGTGGCCCTGGTCGCGGCCGGACTCCTGCCACTGGCCGAGGGCGTAGCCGTCGGAGTCCGTGTAGAGGTACGGCACGGCGTGCGCGATCGAGCCGTTGCCCGCACCGGACTTGAAGTAGGTGACGGCCTGGTCGTACTTGGCGCCGTCGTCGTTGAGGATTCCGATGGCCATGACCGAGGCCATGTTGCACAGGTCCCAGTTGGCCCAGTAGTTGGTGATGCAGGCGTCGTTGTGGCCGGTGAGGAACTGGTTGTTGAGCGGGTAGAAGACGTCGGCCATCATCTGCTGGAAGGCGGCCAGGTCGAAGTCGCCGTAGTCCCGCATGAGTTCGGCGGCGTTGGCGAACTCCCAGCCGTAGATGCCGGCGGCGAGGAACCGGTCGGCGTTGCCGGTGACGGTCTTCAGGGTGGCGGACCAGGCGTTGAGAATCCGTGCCGCGCACGCCGCGTTCGCCTCGGTGCCGCCGACCTTCCAGCGCAGGGCGTTCTGGTAGGCGGCGGCGATGTCGTTGTAGAGGGTGCCGTAGTTCTCGCCGGTGCCGCCTCGCACGATCGTGGCCTGCGGGCTGGGCTTCCAGGTGGACACGGAGTGGGAGTTGGCGGTCAGCCTGTTCCAGCCGGACAGCCAGGGGTCGGTGCCCGCCGCGACCCTGACCTTGGCGCGGTTGATGTCACCGGCGTTGTGGAGCATGCCGGGATGGGTGAAGGCGGACGGGGCGGCGCTCGCGGTGCTGCCGGCCAGCGCGGCCGCCGAGCCCCCGAGGGTGAGGGCGGCGGTGACGCCGCCGGCGGTCTTCAGCAGACCGCGGCGGCTCAACCCGCTCTGCCTGGGCGCTCGGTGGGGGGAAGTGCGGCTCATCGTGCGACTCCGATCCGTGGGGAGGACATGGGTGGTCAGTCGGTGGTGATGCTCACCTCGTCGAACGTGGCGGTGCCGAGGGCCTGCGGACTGCGGGAGCAGACCACGAGACCCACGTGGCAGGGGGCGTCGCCGAAGCCGGGGATCTCGCCGGAGGCGAGCGCGGTCCAGGTGGCGCCGTCGTCGGTGGAGACGGCCGCGGCGAAGGCGGTCCCGGTGCGCTTCAGCCGCAGCAGCAGGGGAAGTTGGACGGTCGCGGTGCCGGAGAACGCGGAGGCACCGGCCACGGTCCTGCGCAGCATCAGCTGCGCGCTCGTCCCACCGGACACGATCGCCCCGGCGGCCTGGTCGAACGGCGACAGCGACTTGGCCATCAGCAGGCCGACCCGGTCGGCGGTGGCCCCGTCGCGGGACACCAGCCGGGCGGTGACCTCGCAGTCGCCGGTGACGGGCCGCCGTACGAACTGCCCTGTCATCCCCTGGTTGTTGACGGTCAGGTCGACGCCCGCGCCGCGGACGGTGAAGGTCCCGCCGTCGTACGACGTGCTGCCGGGCGTCCGGATCGCGACCACGCCCAGGGTCCCGTAGACGCGGTCGTCGAGAATCACGTCGCCGAGGTCGCCGTAGGACCAGGGCGCGGGCGGAGGTGTGCCGACCGTGAGGGAGAGGGTGCCGGTCGTGTCGCCCGACGCGTTGCCCGCGGTGGCCGCGACCGTGAACTCGCCGTTCCGGTCGGGCGTTCCGGAGATCAGGCCGGTGCGTCTGTCGATACGCAGGCCGCCGGGAAGACCGCGAGCGTCGAAGCGGACGGGCTCGTGCGTGGCGCGGAGGAGGTACTGGAAGGGCACACCCCTGTTGGCGAAAGCCGTTACCGGCGAGGTGAGTTGAGGTGTCCTCGGAGACGGCATCTCGGCGGACGCGGGCTCCGAGAGCGGGCCGCGGCCACCGGCGTTCGTCTTCACGACGGCGTAGTGGTACGTCGTCCCGGGAGCGCCGGTGGCATCCGCGTACCTCACGCGGGTGCCGAAGCCGACCGAGCCGACGCCGGTCGCGATGGTGTGGAACGGGCCGTCGGCGTCCGTGGCGCGCAGCACCTTGAAGCGGGCGGAGAGGTCGGGGTCGGTCCAGGCCAGTTCCACGGCATCGCTACCGCTGGAGGCCCGCAGGGCGGTCGCGGCCCCGGCGGGGCGCGGCACGGACCACACGTTGGACGGTCCCGACGTCACGGTGACGTTGTCGAAGGCGCCGGTGCCCATCTCGGCGTAGTCCTCGTCGACGCCGAGGCAGGAGGTGAGGACGAGGCCCGCGTACGCGGAGTTCCCCAACTCGACGTCCGTCGAACCGACTTCGGTCCAGCGGATGCCGTCCGGGGAGATGGCGCCGGTGCAGCGCCGGCCCTTGCGGGTCACACGCACCCAGTACGGCGCCCGCAGCCGGTAGCCGTCGCCCGCGCCCTCGACGTAGGGCGCCTCCAGCGGCGTCGCGGACTGCGGAAGCGCCCCCAGGTCGGAGATCGGGAAGGCGGCAGCGGTGGTGATGGCGTTCTGCTGGGCGGGCGGCACGGGGGTGCTGCCGGTGGCGGCGATGTCCGCCCCCGCCTCGGGCCGCACGCTCCACACACCGCTCCAGGTGTGCAGGGGCAGCCCCTGGATCAGCATCGCGGCATGCGCCGCGTCGGAGTCGGGTGAAGCGAGGACGGTGACGCCGATCCTGGAGTACTGCGAGCTGAGCGGCCACACGATGCGCGCGGTGACCGCGCCGTCGCCGCGCAGGGGCAGATGCACGAGACGGCAGGTGTCGGCGGTGCCGCTCGCCTCCAGCACGAACCGCTCCCCGTCGAAGGCGGCGGAGCCGGGGATCCGCACGTCGCCGAGGTCGCGGGTGGACCAGGGGGTGGGGAGGCCGGTGGTGGCGGAGGCTATGCGTGAATCACCGCTGACTCCCCGGGAGTTGAGGGCGCGGACCGTGTAGTGGTACGTCCGCCCCGAGCGGGCGTCGCCGTCGCTGTACGACGCCCTGTCGACCTTGCCGATCTCCACGTACGGGCCTTGGGGACGCGTGGCCCGGCGGACGACGTAGCCGGTGGCCCAGGCCGAGGGCAGCCAACTCACCGTGATCGCACGGTCGTTGCCGAGCGCGGTGACACCGGCCGGAGCCGTCGGCACGTCCTCGGCGGGAGCTGTCGCGTCGGCGTAGGCGAAGGTTCCCCAGCTGGGCAGGTCGTCGTTGCTGCCCTCGACGACGCGGGTACCGCCGGTGCCGCGGAAGAGCGCGGCCTTCGTGTACGGGGCGTCGAGACCGCGTACACCCGCGTAATGGGCGTACGCCATCTCGTAGATCGGCGGCAGGCTGCCGCGGCCGGTGGCGGAGACGGCGGTCTTGATGTACTTGCCGGTGCGGTCGAGGTCGGGGGTGAAGGGCACATCGCCGCCGAGGTTGTAGCGGGCGGCGTACTCGAAGTTGGCCAGGACGCGGTTGCCGTCGAAGCCCCACAGGTCGACGCCCTGGTTCCAGGCGACCTGGGCGACGTCGCCGGTCAGGCCGACCGCGAGCTGTTCGTGGCCCTGGTCGCGGCCGGACTCCTGGCCCTGTCCCGCCTCGGTGACCACGCGGTGCGGGACGCTGCCGTTGCCGGCGCCGGCCGCTGCGAAGCGCAGGGCGTCCTCGAAGAGCACGGGCTCCTCGCAGAACACGCCGATGGCCAGAATCGTCTGAATGGCCGTCAGGTCCCAGTTGCCGTTGGCGTAGAGCATGTAGCCGGACACGGCCGGATACCAGACGTCCAGGAAGGACCGGACGCAGCGGGCGACGTCCGCCTCGGCCCATCCGTCGTAGCCGGTGTGGCGCAGCAGTTCGGCCGCGTTGAGGAACTTGAAGGCCTGGAGGCCGGCGCCGAGCGGTCCGTCCGCGCCGGTGATCGCCGTGAGCGAGGCCGACCAGGCGTCGAGGATGTCGCGGGCCTTGTCCGCGTGCGCCCGGTCGCCGGTGACGGCCCACATGAGGGCGTTCTGGTAGGCGGCGGCCGAGTCGGCCACGGCCTGGCTCTGGAAGTCGGCGGGCCCGCGGCCCCAGGACGTGATCTGCCCCGTGTTCTGGATCGTGTACGTCGCCTGCGAGCGGGCGTGCGCGGCGAACGCCAAGTACCCGTCGTGGACCGGGGATTGCTTCGCGGCGACCGCTGCCTTCATCCTCGCCAGGTCGGCGGAGGAGTGCAGCAGCCCGGGGTGGGCGAAGGCCCTGGAACCGGTGTCGCTCCCGGCGGCCTCCGCCGCGCCGGGCACGAGCAGTGCGCCCGTACCAGACGCGAGCAGCAGCGCGGCCGTACCGCCGAGAAAGCCGCGGCGGCTCGGCGCGGGGGTCGGGATCGTCATGACGCGGCGGCCGCCTCGGCCTCGGCGGTGGTGAGGAACCTCAGGTTCGTCACGTGCTCGTTGTAGAACCACTGGACGGCGTCGGTGGTGTAGTACCAGGTCGGCTTCTTCATCGAGTCGGCGATGACGACGCCGTTGATCACCAGGTTCTCGAACGTGACGTTCTTGACGGCGTGGTCGGCGTCGTAGCCGAGGAACAGCGACGGGTTGGCGTGAGTGCCCGTGTAGCTGAGGTTCTTGACGTAGACGTCCTCGATGCCGCGGCCCACCGAGGTGTTGTACTTCGGGTTGTACATCACCTTCATGTAGATGACCTGGCCCCGGCGGAAGTCCTCGATCCGGACGTCCTCGATGCGCACGTTCCTGATCAGGTTGGAGTCACCGGGGTTGAGGGCGATGCAGCCCTGGTAGTTCATCTGCGGTTCGCGGTGGTCGAGGACGTCGATGTTCCTGATGACCAGGTTCTCGATCACCTCGGGCGCGTCGGTGTTCCCGTGCGTGCCGACGTTGATCGGATGCGCGACGTCTGCCCACAGGGTGCAGTTCTGGATGGTGATGTCGCGGGTGTCGCCGTAGTAGTCCCAGCGATGGCAGTAGATGGCGAGGCAGTCGTCGGAGTTGCGCATGAAACAGCCGTCGAAGACGATCCCGGTCGAGGAGAAGACGTCGAAGCCGTCTCCGTTGCCTTTCGAGCTGAACGCGCGTGCCTTCTTGACGTGGACGTTCTCGCTCATGCCGAACGTGCCCGCGTAACCGTTCGGGTTCATGACGATGACGTCCTCGACACGGATGTTCTTGCTGCCTTCGCAGAGGATGCCGCCGGGGCCGGCGTTGAGCATGCCGTGGCCGGTGAGGGCTGCCTTCTCCACGTTCTTGAAGAACACCTGCGCCTGCAGGACCGCGCCGCCCGCGAGATGCACGGTCTTGCCGCTGGGGACGGTGAGGACGTCGCCGGTGACCTTGTGCAGGCCGGGACCGAAGTAGATGACGTCCGGGTCGTCGGGGCTGCACGGGTGGTGGTCGACATGGTTGGTGATGACGTGCAGACAGTCGAAGATCTCCTCGTTGATCTGGACGACCAGGTCCTTGGGCTCGTCGAGCGTGAACGCCAGGGTGTCACCGCCGAGTTCGGGCCTGATGCCGTACGAGTCCGGTCTCACCCGGGCCTTGGTGGTCCCGCCCTTGAGGTACGTCACCTCGACCTCTGCGGAGCCCTGGAAGTCGAAGTACACCATCGAGGAGTCGTAGACCTTGCCCGAGCCGGTGGTCGGGTTGATCTCCTCCAGCTGGGGCCGGTAGACGTCGAGCGTCTGCCAGTCGCCGTCGGGTGCGGTGCGGACCCGCACCCTGAAACTGGTGTTGGTCGGCATACCGGACGGGCGGGGGTAGGTGACCAGCCTGGGCGCGGAGTTGACGCCGGACTCGTCGCCATGGGCCGCCGTGGCCGTCAGATCGGTGAGCCCGGCGGCGAGCACCGTGGCGCCGGCCGCCTGCAGCGCGGTGCGGCGGGACAGGGGTGTGTTCATCAGGTCTCCTTGCAACAGGTGGTGACAGGGGGTTACTTGAGGCCGGACGTGGACATTCCGGAGACGAAGCCGCGCTGGGCGACGAGGAAGATCAGCAGGATCGGGACGACGTACATCACGGACGCCGCGGCCTGGAGGTTGGTGATGGGCGTGCCGGCCGTGGAGACGTACGTGGACATCACGGCGACGGCCAGCGTGGAGTGGTCGGTGGACAGCAGGAGCTGCGGCGCGATGTAGTCGCCCCAGGTCCAGGTGAAGGCGATGACGAAGCTCGCGGACAGCACCGGCCAGGACTGCGGAAGGAAGATCCGCCAGAAGACGCCGCCGTAGCCGCAGCCGTCGACGATCGCCGCCTCCTCCAGCTCACGGGGCAGACCTGCGAAGAACTGCCGGAAGAGGAAGACCAGATACGGCGCGGACGACAGGCCCCACAGCACCCAGGGCCAGTAGGTGTCGACCATGCCGAGCCTGGCGAAGATCAGGTACGTCGGCAGCAGGGTGATCATCTGCGGCAGCATCATCGAGCCGATGAGAATGCCGAACAGAGTCTTCTTGCCGGGTGCGGCAAGACGGGCGAACCCGAAGCCGACCCAGGCGGAGCTCAGGGTGACGAGGGTGGCGTAGATGAGGGAGATGATCAGGGAGTTGCGGGCGTAGCCGAGGAAGTCGATGAGGTGGAAGGCGTCGGCGAAGTTGTGCCACTGGAAGTGGTCGGGCAGCCAGTGCACGGGCGCGGCCGCCAGTTCGGACGGGGCCTTGAGGCCGGTGAGGACCAGCCAGCCGAAGGGACCGAGAAGGAGCCCGGTGACGCCGACGAGGACGGCGTAGAGGACAAGGCGGCTGCCGCGTATGCGCATACGGGCCGAGGACTGGGGATCGAGGCTGGTGGCGGTCACTTCTTCGCCTCCGGGTCGACGTTGTAGAACACCACGCCGGACGTGAACCTGAAGATGAGCCCGGTGGCGACGAGGATCAGGACGAAGAGCACCCAGAGCAGCGCGGAGGCGTATCCGTAGCGACCGAGCGCGAAGTACTCGGAGAAGACATGGATCATGTACGTGTAGTCGGACTGCGGAATCGTGGTGAGGCCGGCCGTGGTGGCCGTGGGCGCAAGCAGCATCGGCATGATGGTCTGCACCGAGGCGATCACCCCGGTCACGGTCTGGAAGAGAAGCACCGGCGACAGCAGCGGCACGGTGATGCTGCGGAAGGACCGCCAGGCGCTCGCCCCGTCGATGCGGGCCGCCTCGTGCAGTTCGCGAGGCACGTCCTGGAGCCCGGCCAGCGAGATGATCATGACGTTTCCGGCAGCCCACAGCACGGTCATGACGAGCACGTACCGGGCGTAGGGGTCGGCCAGCCAGCCGATCGCGTCGAAGCCCAAGAAGGTCAGCACACCGTTCGCGGCGCCGGAGTTCTGGTCGAAGAGGTTCTTGAAGGCGATCCCCGCGCCGACCGGTGGCACCACCGCCGGGAGATAGAGCAGGGTACGGAACAGTCCGCGCACCTTGACGGGCCGGTTGATCAGGACGGCAAGCGCCAGCCCGGCGACGATCGACAGCGGCACGGACAGGACCGCGAACAGGCCCGTGCGCCCCAGGGCGTCCCAGGTCCGGGAGTCGTTCAGCAGCTCGCGGTAGTTGCCGAGGCCGACGTAGTGCCAGTTCGGCGAGATGCCGTCGTAGGTGGTGAAACTCAGCCACAGGGCGTATGCCATCGGCGCGATGGTCAGCAGCGAGAACCCGATGATCCACGGCGAAGTGAACATGTAGAAGGCGCGGTGCCTGCGCGTAGTCATCGAGGGTCCGGTACCGCCGACGGACCGGGATCGGCCGGCGCTCGCGGGCGAACGCGGCCGGTCCGCCACCGGAGAAACCTGATCGACCGTCATCCCACCTGCTCCTTACCGCGCTTGAGCTGGTCGTTGATGGCCGAGTTCAGATGTCCGGCGAGAGTGACGACGGACATCTCCCCCCTCATCGCGGCCGGGGTGAGCTGGTTGAAGAGGGAGTCGAAGGCGTCGCCCGTGATGTACGGGGTGACGGAGACGACCGAGAAGTGCTCGAGCTCGCTCTCCTGTGCCTTCAGCGCCCGTTCCTGGTAGTCCTCCTTGCCCGGCATCAGCGGACGCAGAGACTTCAGAGTCGGGATCCCCCAGCCGCCGGCCGCGCGTGCCTTGGCCGGTGCCTCGCCGAAGAACCACTCGAAGACCCGCCACGCGGCGTCCTTGTTCCTCGCCTTCCGCGGCATCCACAGACCGGTGCCGCCCTGGCAGGCGCTGATGCGCGGACCGCCAGCGAAGACCGGGGCCGGAGCAAGACGTGACACCTGCGCCAGCTTCCTGTCGGTGCCGATCATGCCGCCCAGCCAGTAGCCGGAGTTCGACATGGCCATCCGTCCGGCCTGGTAGCTCGGCCCGTCCCAGCCTTCGGGGGCGGGATCGACGGGCGTCGGCCCGACGTTGAGTCTGCAGTAGCCGATGTACCAGGCGAGCGCCTTGCGGGCTTCGGACGAGGTGAAGTCGGCGCGGGAGAAGTCGTCGCTGAACAGGCTTCCTCCGGCGGATGCCGTCAGGGTCGCCATCAGAGTGAGTCTGGTCAGGCCGTTGTAGCTGCCGCCGAACACGGTCGTCTGGCCCTTCGAACGCTGCACGAGGCGCTGGGCGTTCTCCAGCCACTCCTCGAAGGTGACGGGCTCCGTCTCTGCCGGGTAGCCGACGCCCTTCTTGTCGAAGGCAGCAGTGTTGTACCAGTACATGGAGTCCTGGGAGAAGTCCTTCGCCATGCCGTAGCGGGGGCCCTTGCCCTGGGTTCTGCCGTCGTAGCGCCACAGGTCGTTGACCGGGTCGAGGTCGTCGACCCTGAGCACGCTGCTCCTGGCGAAGTACGGGTCGAGCTCCTCCATCACGTCCCGGGCCGCGAAGTACGCCGCGTCCGTCGCGCCGACGGCGCGCACCAGGTCCGGTGGGTTGCCGCTGGTGAGCATCGCGATCAATTTGGTGATGTCGAAGTCGACCCGCCTGATCGTGATGCCGGTGTCCTTCTTGGCCTGCTTGACGAGATCGGGCGTGATGTCGTCGGGCTCGACCATCATCGTGACGGTCTCGACCGAGTCGCCCACCCCGGTGGAAACCTGCATGGCGCAGCCACCGAGGGAAGCCGTACCGGCCGCGGCACCGGCTGCCGAGAGGGCGAGAAAGCGGCGGCGACTCAGCGGAGCACCGGCCTGGGAGCGCATGAACGACCCACTCTCTTCGCGGAGTTGGATGACTGGGGCTTGGGCACGCGGCTCGGGACGGCGGCAACGCGTGAATGTTTCGGGAACCGTTTGCTATGCGGTGCACGGAGCTTCCGCCGAGGAACACGGCACGTCAAGGGGCTGGGTGGACTTTCGAAAAGAGTGGGTTCGCTGTGTTCAGGGGGTGGGAGTGGCTACGGTGCAGGTCAGTGCGGAAACCGGTTGTGAGAGCACGCTCCGAGACGGACCGTGCCGACCGCACCGCAGTAACCGATTTCGCGGCACGGCGGGATCGCGGACCGTGCCCATGGCGGCAAGGCCGGCACCACACGTCTCGACCGGGCGATTGACCGCCGCTTCCATACGGATCTACGGTAGAAGGCGTTTTCAGAAAGCGTTTTCATCATCGTGTCATCCACGAGCGGTCCACCTGCCGTACGACCTTGTCGTCCAAGCCTTTCAGGAGTGCCATGCCCGACCCCCAGCCACCGAAGGCCGCGTTCGCGATGGATCCGGTACACCTCCCGCTGCTCTTCCCGCCGCCGCTGATGGCCCGGCTGCGGCGGGCGTGCGACCTCGACCCCTCCTTCGTCGTACGGGACTTCGGGGATCCGGCGGCCGCGGACAGGCTCGCCCGGACGGACGTACTGATCACCGGGTGGGGCTGCCCAGGCCTCGACGCCGCCGTTCTGGCCGCCGCGCCCCGTCTGCGCACCGTCCTGCACGCCGCGGGCTCGGTCCGCTCGCTGGTCGGCGACGCCCTGTGGGAGCACGGGATCACCGTCTCCAGCGCGGTGACCGGAAACGCCCTGCCGGTCGCGGAGTACACGCTGGCCATGATCCTGCTCGCCGGGAAGGACACCTTCGCCCACCGCGAGCGGTTCCGCGCCACGCACACCTACCCGACCGTCGCCGAGACCGCGCACACCGGCAACGTCGGCCGCCGGATCGGGGTCATCGGCGCCTCGCGGGTGGGCCGCCGGCTGCTGGAGCTGCTGCGGCCGTTCGACTTCACGGTCCTGCTCCACGATCCCTACGTCGACCCGGCCGAGGCGGCCGCCCTCGGTGCCGAACCACTGCCACTGGACGAGCTGTTGGGACGCAGCGACATCGTGTCGCTGCACGCCCCCGACATCCCGGAGACCTACCGCATGCTCGACGCCGGCCGGCTCGCGCTCATCCGGGACGGCGGCGTGCTGATCAACACCTCGCGCGGCGCGCTGATCGACCACGGCGCGCTCACCGACGAGTTGGTCTCCGGCCGGCTCCAGGCCGTCCTCGACGTCACCGAGCCCGAGCCGCTGCCCGCCGCGTCCCCGCTCTACCGCCTGCCCAACGTCTTCCTCACCCCGCACATCGCGGGCTCGCTCGGCAACGAACTGGAACGCCTCGGCCGTATCGTCGTCGAGGAGCTGGAGCGCCTGGCCGCGGGCCTGCCTCCGGCCCATGAGGTGCGGCACTCGGACATGGTGCGTGTGGCGTGAGGCCCCCCGGGGCCGCTGCTGCCCCGCCCCTGCGGCCGGTCCCCGACGGAAAGCAATGGGATACGGTTTCCGCACCGGCCAGGGGCACGCTTTCCGGCCGCCCGGCGAGGGTCGACCACCTGGGCCGGACGGCGAAGCGCCGCGCTCCCGCACAGCCGGCGGGGCAGTCGTGAAGGTGAAGGAGCCGCGGTGAGTCAGCGCAAGGCGTCCGGTGACGCCGGACGGTCCACCATCCGCGACGTGGCGGAGCGGGCGGGCGTGTCCGTCGCGAGCGTCTCGCGCGTCCTGTCCGGCAACTATCCGGTCTCCGAGGACCTGCGCCGCCGGGTGATGAAGGTCGTCCGGGACCTGGACTACGTCACCAACGCCCACGCCCGCTCCCTCGCCGGCGGTGGCACGCCGACGGTCGCCATCCTCATCAACAACATCACCGGCGCCGCGTTCGCGCACGTGGCGAAGGGGGTCGAGGGCGCGGCCACGCTACGCGGCTGGCTCTCCCTGGTGGGCACCACCGGCGACGACCCCGAGCGGGAACTCGCGCTGGTCAACCTCATGCGCCAGCAGGGCGTGGCCGCGGTGGTCCTGCTCGGCGGCGCCTACGACTACGACGAGTACCAGCTGCGCATGGCCCGCTTCGCCCGTTCCCTCGACGCGGCCGGCTCCCATCTCGTCCTGGTGGGCAGGCCACCGCTGGAGGGCGACGTCCCGGCCACCACGGTCGACTACGACAACGAGGGCGGCGCCTACGCGATGGCCAGCCACCTGCTGTCGGCCGGGCACCGCAGAATCCTGCTGCTGCCGGGACACGCCGAACTGACCACGGCCCAGGGGCGGTTGAGGGGCGCGCAACGGGCCTTCGAGGCCTACGGCGTGCCCTTCGACCCGGGCATGGTGCGGCACGGTCCGTACGACGACGAGCACGGCCACAGCGCCGTGGAGGCGGCGCTGCACGAGACGCCGGACTTCACCGCGGTGCTCGCCGGCACGGACGTGGTCGCCGCGGGCGCCCTGCAGGCCCTGCGCACGGCCGGGCTACGGGTGCCGGAGGATGTCTCCATCGTCGGCTACGACGACATCCCGCTCGCCTCCCAGCTCACGCCGCAACTGACCACCGTGCACGTGCCGTACGAGGAGATGGGCCGGGTGGCCCTGCGTGCGGTGGCCGACCGGCGCGAGGGCGGCGCGAGCCGCCGCAAGGGCGCCGACGGCGACCACCTCGTGCTGGGCACCCATGTCGTCGTACGGAACTCCGTGCAGCCGCCGACCCGGCGCTGACCGGCACCGGCCCGCACCAGAACCCGGCCACCGGGAAGCAACCGTTTCGTAACCGGTTTCTCTTCCTCACCAGCACCTTTCCGCTCTTGACGGAATAAGTCCCCGCACACCCCTTGCTACGGCCGGACTGTACGGCCTACCGTCACGGCAACCGCTTTCTACAGCTTCCGCCTGGCCGGCCCCTCAACCGCGCGCCGACGGATTCCCGGCCGCCGTTCCCGGCCTGCGCATCGAGCCGTCGTCTGCTCTCTCCCAGACGCCCAACTTCCGAAGGAACACGGTCAGATGAACTTCACCAGCCCCCGGAGAAGGTTCGCCCACGCCGCTGTCGCGGGACTCGCGCTCACCGGTCTGCTCACCGCCTGCGGCGGTTCGGACGACGGTGGGGGCGCCAAGTCCTCGGGTCCGCTCACCCTCCCCTTCTGGGGCTGGGCCAACGGCCAGGAGGCCGTCGTGAAGGCGTTCAACGCCTCCCACAAGGACGTCAAGCTGAAGTACACGAAGGTCACCGACCAGCTGACCATGCAGAAGCAGCTGACCAACGCGGTCAAGGCGGGCAACGCGCCCTGCCTGGTGCAGAACACCGCCGAGTACGTGACGAGCTGGGTCTCGCAGGGCGCGCTCGCCGACATCACGCGGTACGTGGGCCCGAGCAAGGACAAGTTCAACCCGGGCTCCTGGGCGAGCGCGCAGGTGCAGGGCAAGAGCTACGGCGTGCCCACCAGCTCGTCGCCGAACTTCACGATCTACCGCAGCGACATCTTCGCCAAGTACGGCATCAAGCCCCCGGTCACCTGGGACGACTTCATCGCCGCGGGCAAGGTCCTGAAGAAGCACGGCGTCAAGATCACCAACTTCGCCGGTGAGGACCCCAGCACCCTGGAGGTGCTCGCGATGCAGGGCGGGGCGCACTGGTACGCCATCGACGGCAACTCCTGGAAGATCGACTTCCAGGACGCCGGCACCCTGAAGGCCGCGAAGGTGATCCAGCAGATCATCGACAACGACCTCGACTCCAAGCTGTCGTTCGCCGACTACGCGGCCGTGCAGCGCAACTACGACAACGGCGGCACCGCGACCCGGCAGATCTCCACCTGGCAGATGGCCGGCATGGTGCAGAACTTCACCAGGTCCTTCGGCAAGTGGGCGCTCTCGCCGTGGCCCACGTACACGGGCGAGGCGGCCAGGACGCCGGCCGGCACCAACCTGACCGGCAGCGTGACGCTGGTGACCAAGCAGTGCGGGAACGCCGAGCAGGCGGCCGACGCCGCGCTGTGGATGTCCACCGACACCGGCGCGGTCAAGACGATGGCGAGTCCGACGACCGGCAACGGCGTGATGCCCGCGCTCGCGGACAGCAAGGCCTACGTCGCCGACTCCATGTCCGGCAAGCTGCTCGGCAAGAACTACCGGCCGGCCCAGCAGGTCGTCACGGACAGTCTGGGCAAGGTCACCACCGACTGGACCTTCGGCCCCAACTGGACCGCGATGTTCACCGAGTTGCAGAGCCAGTGGGCGAAGGTCGTCAACAAGCAGGAGAAGGTCACCGATCTGCTGGCGCACATGCAGCAGTGGACGGTCAAGGACCTGAAGTCCCGCGGCATCAGTGTCCAGGGCTAGGGGGCGTCCGGTGGATCAGGTCGGCTGCAGGAAGCGGCGCGAACCGGCGGGCCCGAGCGGGATCCGGTGCGGGAAGTTGCAAGGCGGAGGCGGGGGTCGGCGCGACGGGGGTCGCCCCACTCCGGCTGAGCCGAGAGTCGGGGAATCGGGGACCGGCGGCAACGCTGCCGGGGGCGTCCCCTCCGGGGGAGGGCGTGCCGGGGCGCGCGACGCCGAGCTGATCCGCCGGGAACTCCCCAGGGACTGGAGCGACCGCTCATGATCCGCTCGGTTCGCTGGAAGGGGGCCGCCTTCACGGTGCCCTTCCAGCTCGGCTTCGTCTTCCTCTATCTGGTGCCGATCGGGTACGCGATCCATCAGTCGCTGTATCGCGAGCAGCAGTCCGGCCTCGGACTCGGCGGCTCGGCACAGAAGTTCGCCGGCCTGGCCAACTACCAGCAGGGCCTGACCGACTCGGCGTTCATGGGCTCCGTGCTGCGGGTGGTGCTCTTCGCCTGCGTCCAGATCCCGGTGATGCTGCTCATCAGTCTCGTCCTGGCCCTGTTCCTGGACGCCTTGAGCTCCAAGGCGGCCGGACGGTTCCGGCTTCTGCTGCTGGTGCCGTACATGATCCCCGGAGTGGTCGCCGCCCTCGTGTGGATCAACCTCTACAGCCCCGACGTCGGCCCGCTCACCCCGCTCGGCAAGGTCTTCGGCTTCGACTGGAACTTCTTCGCGCCGTCGCTGGTGTGGCCGTCCATCGGCAATCTGCTCACCTGGCACGGCGTCGGCTACAACATGGTGATCATCTACTCGGCGCTCCAGGGCGTCCCTCGTGAGCTGTTCGAGGCCGCCCGGCTCGACGGTGCCTCCGAGTTGCGGATCGCCCGCAGCATCAAAATCCCGTACGTGCGCGGTGCGTTGGTGCTCACCGGCATGCTGTCGGTCATCCAGATGCTGCAGATCTTCAACGAGCCGGCGCTGTTCCGGAACATCACGCCGCAGACGGTCGGCGACTCCTTCACCCCGATCATGATCATCTACAACCAGGCGTTCAACGCCGGCAACTACCACTACGCCGCGGCCCTGTCGGTGCTGCTCGCCCTGATCCTGGGTGTCGCCTCCTTCCTGTTCTACCGGCTGACGTCGAAGGAGGCCGACTGATGGCCCTCACCGAGGAACGCACGAAGCAGCAGCCTCTCCGGCGGCTCAACCGGCCGGATCCGGCGGCCCGTTCGCGGGGGAGCCAGCGCTTCCTCCTCGTGGGACTCGCCCTGGCAAGCGTCTACAGCCTGTTCCCGGTCTGGTGGCTGATGGTCGCCGCCACCAAGAACCGCGTCGGCCTCTACCAGAGCAGCGGCCTCTGGTTCTCCGGCTGGCACCTCTGGGACAACCTGCATCAGCTGTTCACCTACGAGGACGGCATCTTCCTGCGCTGGACGGCCAACTCCCTTCTCTATGCCGGAGTCGGCTCCCTCGGCGGCACGCTGCTCGCGCTCGCGACGGGCTACGGCCTCGCGCGCTTCCAGTTCCCGGGCCGCAACCTGGTGTTCGCGTGCGTGGTCGGTTCGTTCCTGATCCCGATCGCCCTGCTCACCCTGCCGCTGTACCTGCTGTTCTCCCGGATCGGCCTGGTCGACACGCCCTGGGCGATGCTGGTCCCCTGCCTGATCAACCCCTTCAGCGTCTACCTCGCCAAGGTGTACACCGAGGCCACGATCCCCTACGAGCTGCTGGAGGCGGCCCGCATCGACGGCGCCGGCGAGCTGCGCATCTTCTTCAGCATCGTGTTGCGCATGATGACCACCGGCGGCGCGACCGTCTTCCTGCTCGCCTTCGTCAACACCTGGAACGCCTTCTTCCTCCCCCTCACCGTGCTGCGCGGCGAGCAGAACTGGACTCTCAACCTGGGCCTGTACAACTGGTCCGGCAAGCGCCTGGAGTCCGGCGTCGACCTCACCAGCCTCGTGCTGACCGGCGCGCTGCTGTCCATCGTGCCGATGGCGATCATGATGGTGGCGATGCGGCGCTACTGGCGGACCGGCGTCACCCTGGGAGCCCTCAAGTGACCTTGCTGGACAACCCGGTTGTGCGGGGCTTCGCCCCCGACCCCTCCATGGTCCGGGTGGGCGACTGGTACTACATCGCGACGAGTTCCTTCGAGTGGTTCCCGACCATCCCGATCCACCGCTCGCGGGACCTGGCCCACTGGCAGTACGCGGGGCATGTGCGCGGCGCCGCCCCGGGCGGCTCGCTGGCCGGTGTGCCGGACTCGGGCGGCATCTGGGCGCCGTCGCTGAGCTGGGACGGCGAGCGGTTCTGGGTCGTGTACTCGGTGGTGCGGTCGGTCGGAACGCCGTACTTCGACCTGGACACCTATGTCAGTACGGCCACCGAGGCGGGCGGCACCTGGTCGGCGCCGCGCCGGGTGGCCGGCCATGGCTTCGACCCCGCTCTCTTCCACCACGAGGGCCGGCTGTGGCTGCTCAATCTCCAGAACGACCACCGCCCGGGCGGACGGCGCTTCGCGGGCATCGTGCTGACCGAGCTGGACCGTCAGACGCTGCGCCCGATAGGTGATACCCATCTGCTCCTCCAGCACGAACGGCTCGTCGAGGGGCCGAAGTTGGTGCACCGGGAGGGCTGGTACCACCTGGTGCTGGCGGAGGGCGGCACCGGCTTCGAGCACGGGGTGCGGACGGCGCGCAGCCGTGAGCTCACCGGCCCGTACGAGCTCGCCGACCGGCCGCTGCTGACCTCGCGGGACGACCCGTCGCTGCCCTTGCAGAAGGCCGGGCACGGGGAGCTGGTGCGGACCGCGGGCGGGGACTGGGTGCTGAGCCATCTGGCGGCCCGCCCGGTGCAAACGCCCCGGGGCCCGCGCTGCACGCTCGGCCGGGAGACGGCGATCCAGGCGGTGGTCTGGGACGCGGACGGATGGCCGAGGATGCCGCACGGAGACTGGCATCCTGCCGTCGAGGTCGACGTGGCGACGCATCCGGCGCCACTGCCGCAGCAACCGGCCGATACCACCGATCCGTTGGGCTGGCCGTGGAGCACGCTGCGCGCGGCGCCCGATCCGTCCTGGGCCGACACCACGAGCCGTCCGGGCTGGATCCGGCTGCGCGGACGGCACGGACCCGAGTCACGGTGGGCGCACAGTCTGCTGGCCCGGCGGATCACCGAGCACCGGGCGGAGGCCGAGGTCACCGTGGAGGCGCGGCCCGTCACCTTCACCCAGGCTGCGGGCCTGGTGCTCCGGTACGACGCTCAGGCGTATCTGAGCCTGGATCTGACCTGGGCGGAGCCCGGAGGCGAGGGGCAGCGAGGGCAGCAGTGGCGGGGTGGCGGCCGTACGGTGCTGCGGCTCGTTGAGCGCGACGAGGCGGGCGCCCGCACGGTGGCGGTCGTGGGCGTCGGCACGGACGCCCCGGTGGCCCTGGGGGTGACGGTCGACGGGGCCGAGGCGCGGTTCTGGTACGTGCGCGACGGCGTACGTACGCCGGTCGGGGAGCCGCTGGACTTCGCCAAGCTCTCCGACGACCACGGTTGCGGGCTCCGCTTCACCGGGGCGATGGCCGGCATCCATGCCATGGACCTGGTGGACGCGGCGTTCACGGCCGACTTCACCGGATTCGCCCTCACCTGCCACCGTCGGCCCTCCCGGTAAACCGCCAACACGCCTCGCCACGTTCGAAGTTTCGAAAGTTCGGGACCATCGAGACCTGCGAAGCCCGGGCTCTTCCCGTGATGAGCCGGTGAACCTAGGGTAGGAAGCGCTTACTGTTTCCGCGCTGGTCGAAACTTTTCATGGCCCTCGGGCGGGCCGGAGAGGTGGTCCCGATGGTCCGCACGGGAAGTGCGAGCGTGGCGGCCGGGCCGACGCTGGCCGTCGTGGCCCGCGAGGCCGGGGTGTCCGTGCCGACCGCCTCCAAGGTGGTCAACGGCCGGGACGACGTGGCGCCGGAGACCCGCCGCCGCGTCACCGAGGCGCTGGACCGGCTCGGCTACGTCCGCAGGCCCCGCTTCGACGCGGCGAAGGTGCCGGGGCTGGTCGACCTGGTCGTGCACTCCCTGGAGAGCTCCTGGTCGGGTGCGGTGCTCCAGGGCGTGGAAGCGGCGGCGCACGACGCCGGCCTGGAGGTGGTCGTCTCGGCGGGACTCACCCGCACCCGGGGCGCGCGCCCTGAGCGCGGCTGGCTGGACAAGCTGATCGCCCGCGGATCGTCCGGAGTGCTGTTCAACCTGGCCGAGTTGACGACCTCGCAGTACGCCTGGCTGGACCAGCACCGCATCCCGTACGTCCTGATCGACCCGGTCCTCGAACCGCCGCCGGGCGTGGTGTCGGTCGGGGCCGCCAACTGGCAGGGCGGGGTCACCGCGACCGAGCATCTGCTCTCCCTCGGCCACGAACGCGTCGCCGTCATCGCGGGCCACCAGCGCAAGATGTGCAGCAGCGCGCGGGTCGCCGGGTTCCGTTCGGCGCTCGCGTCGGCGGGCGTCCGCCATCGTCCGGAGTACGTCCGCCACGCCGGCTTCGACGAGACGGTCGCGCACCGCCGCATGCTGGACCTCCTCGACCTGCGCGAGCCGCCGACGGCGGTCTTCGTCTGCTCGGACCGGATGGCCCTGGGCGTGTACCAGGCCCTGGCGGAACGGGGTTTGCGGGTCCCGTACGACGTCAGCGTCGTCGGCTTCGACGATCTGCCGGAGTCGCGCTGGATCACCCCGGCGCTCACCACCATCCGCCAGCCGCTGTCGGAGATGGCGGCCACGGCGCTGCACCAGTTGGTCCGGATGATGGAGGGGGACCGGCCGGAGAGCACGCGTACGGAGCTGTCCACTCGGCTGGTGGAGCGTTCCAGTACGGCGCGCCCGCGCTGAGCCTTCGCCGGGGTGTGCGGCGTGGCTGACGGTCCGTCTTCGACTGCGGGTGCGTCGTGGCCGGTCGCGCAGTTCCCCGCCCCTGTCGGGGCGCGGTCCGCTCAACCCCCTTCGCTCGGAACCGCGTTGTTCGGGGCTCCGTCGCCGTTCGGCGGGAGGTCGCCTCGTCGTACGGGTGCGGTGGGGGTCGAGGTGGGCGCGGGCGGCAGGAGGTCGGCGAGTTCGGCGGCTGAGGGGTGGTGGGCGGCGAGGAGTGCCTTGTGCAGGGTGGCTCGCGGGACGCCGGCGCCGGTGAGCCAGATGACATAGCCCTTCCTCGGCTGCGCGTATCCGTGCTGCCGGCCGGCGCTGCGGTACCAGGCGTCGCCCTCGCGCGTGCACCTGGTCTGCCCGTCGGGTGCGTCGCCGACGGGTTGCCGCGGGCAGGTGGCGGCGGTCAGCGTGCCGCGGTCCACCCGGATCTCGATCTGCGTGTTGGTCTTCGGCGACCAGTACACGGCGGAGAAGCCGTCGTCGCCGGACACGCCCACGGACTGCCGGGCGAGGGTGTAGCCGGGCGACCCGGTGACGTAGACGAGTTCCGGAGCGATGCCCAACGCCTGTGCGCGTGCCTTGAGTCGGGCCGGGTCGGCGGGTGTGGCCGAGCCGCCGGCCCCGGCGTTCGCGCCTGCCTTCTCGGTGCCACAGCCGGCTGTCAGCAGCACCGGCAGGAGCAGAAGCGGCGGCAGGGCGCGCAGGGTTCGGATCACTCCCCCATCCTGCCGCATGCGACGCAACGCCGCCGCACAGGTGTTCCATCACGGGGGCGGGGCTGCGTAGCCTCGACTCCGATGAACACAATCCCCTCACACCTCGACCACCTCGTGCTCGCAACCCCCGATCTGGCGGCGACGGTCGCCGAGTTCGCGCGCCGCACCGGCGTGACGCCCGCCCTCGGTGGCGCCCACGTCGGGCGTGGCACCCTCAACTTCCTGGTGTCGCTGGGTGGTTCGAGCTACCTGGAGATCATCGGGCCGGACCCGGAGCAGGCGGAGCCGGACGGCCCCCGCCCGTTCGACGTCGACGAGGTGGACCGCGCGCGGACGGTGACCTGGGCCATCAGCCCGCCTGACCTCGACGCGGCCGTGGCCACCGCCCGCGCCCAGGGTTACGACCCGGGCGACGTCCGCCCGATGAGCCGCCGCCGCCCCGACGGCACCCTGCTGGAGTGGCGGCTGACCGACGGCGACACCCAGCACCCCTCCGGTCTGGTGCCGTTCCTCATCGACTGGGGTGCGTCGGTCCATCCGACCGCCACGGACCTGCCCGTCACTCCCCTGGTACGGCTGTCCGCCACCGCACCGGACCCGGAGGAGCTGCGGCCCCTGCTGGCCGCCGTAGGGGCCGAACTGCTCGTGGCCGAGGGGCCGGTGGGGCTGTCGTTCACGGTGGAGACGCCCCGGGGGCCGGTGACCTTCGGGTGAACCTGGCGCGCGATGTCCGTTTCCTTCAAGACCCGCCGCCGGAGTGCTGCCTACCGTGACCGCATGACTCCACGAATCGATGCCGTCGGGCTGGTCGTCTCCGACATGGCGGCCGCCGTCACCTTCTACCGCCGGCTCGGCCTGGCGTTCCCCGAGGGCGCCGAGAGCGGGCCGCACTGCGAGGCCGAACTGCCGGGCGGGCTGCGCCTGCTGCTCGACACCGAGGACACGGTCCGCTCCTTCCACGCCGGGTGGCGGCCGCCCACCGGCGGCTACCGCACCGGACTGGCCTTCCGCTGCGACAGCCCGGCGGAGGTGGACTCGGCGTACGAGGAGCTGGTCGGGGCGGGACACCACGGGGAGCTGAAGCCCTGGGACGCGTTCTGGGGCCAGCGGTACGCGGTCGTGCACGACCCGGACGGCAACGGCGTCGACCTGTTCGCGCCGCTGCCCCGGTAGCCGCGCGCCGTCACCTCAGCAGCTCGCGCAGCGGGACGCCCGCCAACTCCTTGACGTCACGGGAGAGATGCGCCTGGTCGGCGAACCCGGTCCGGGCCGCCGTCTCGGCGAACGGGACGCCCTGCCGGGCCAGCCCGAGCGCCCGTTGCAGCCGCAGCACGCGGGCCAGCGTCTTGGGACCGTAGCCGAAGGCGGCCAGGGAGCGGCGGTGCAACTGGCGGGCTCCGAGGCCGAGTTCCCCGGCGGTGGCCGCGACCGGGCGGCCCGCGTCGAGGGCGGTCACCAGGTGCCGTAGCAGCGGGTCGGGGGGTGCGGCGCCGGCGGCCAGCCGCAGGGCCAGCTCGTCGAGCCCGCTCGCCGGTCCGGCGGCCGCGTGCATACGGGCGGTGAGGCGGCGGACCTCCGCGGCCGGCCACAGGTCGGCGAGCGCCACGCGCCGGTCGCGCAGTTCGTGCGCGGGCACGCCCAGCAGGGCGGGGGCTGTTCCGGGGCGGAACCGCAGGCCCGTCCACACACCGGGGGCGCCCTCGGTGACGTAGGCCCGGGTGTCGGGTCCCGCGACCAGCAACCGGTCCTCGTGCCAGAGCAGATCCATGCAGCCGTCGGGCAGCACCCGCCCCACGCCGGCCTCGGCCGGGGTGTTGCGCCACACGACCGCTCCGGGCAGCCGGGACGGTCTCTCCTCGTACACGTTCGTCAGCCTACGCGCGCGGTCTCCCCCGCCCGCCCCCGATGCTCCTGCGGGCTCACGCCGTACACCCGCTTGAAAGCGCTGGACAGGGCGAACGCGCTGCCGTAGCCGACCCGCCGGGCGATCGCCTCCAGGGTGTCGTCGGTGTCGCGGAGCGCGTCCGCGGCCAGGGCGAGACGCCAGCCGGTCAGGTACGTCATCGGGGGCTCGCCCACCAGCTCGCTGAAGCGGCGGGCGAGGGCGGCGCGGGACACCCCGGCCTTGGTGGCCAGGGAGGCCACCGTCCAGGGGTGCCCGGGGTCGTCCTGGAGCAGGCGCAGCACCCGGCCCACGACGGGGTCCGCGAGCGCCCGGTACCAGGCCGGGGCCGCCGCCTCGGGGCGGGAGAACCAGGCCCTGAGCGCGGCGATCACCAGCAGGTCGAGCAGCCGGTCGAGGACCACCTCCTGGCCCGGTTCGTCACGTACGATCTCCTCCATGAGGAACGGCGTGAGGGGGCAGTCCCACACCTCGGAGGTGAGGGTCAGCAGGGGCGGCAGGGCGTCCAGCAGGCGCCCGCTGACCTCGCCCTGCCACAGATAGGTGCCGATCAGCATCACGGCGGAACCGTCGAGCCGGTCGCCCCAGGTGCGCACGCCCAGGTCCATGGAGCCGTTCAGGGACCGCCCGTCGGGGTAGCTGCACTCGGCGCCCGGCAGGATCAGCGCCTGCGGGGCCGTGTCCGGGTCGTCGGCGCAGCTGTAGGGGTCCGGGCCACGCGCGATGGCGAGGTCGCCGGGCCGCAGCAGCACCCGCTCCGCGGCGTCCGGCACGACCCACGCCTCACCGCGGACCATCAGCATGACGGTGAGGGGTGCCCGGTCCTCGATGCGCACGCACCACGGCGGATCGAAACAGGCGCGGATCATGAAGGCGCCCCGCGCGCGGGGGCCCTCCAGAAGGCCGGCCAGAGCGTCCATGGGGTCAGCGTAGACGGCCGGACATGGGAATGAGCCGTTCAGCCATGGGGGTTGGGGGCGCACGCCCGTTGACTTGAGGCATGGCGGACAACGCGGCGAACACGCAGGACATGACCGTTGTGGTGACCGGTGCCTCGGGGCGTACCGGGAGCCGGGTGGTGCGGGCGGCACGGGCGGCGGGGCTGACCGTCAGGGCCGCCTCCCGCGCGCAGGGCTTCGACTGGGAGGATCCGGCGACCTGGGCACAGACCCTGCGGGACGCCGACGCGGCGTACCTCGTGCATCCGTCCGACGTCGGCGCGCCCGCCGCGACGGAGGGCGTCGCGGCTCTCGCCCGGGAGGCCGTCGGTCTCGGGGTCCGGCGGCTGGTGCTGCTCTCGGCGCGCGGCGAGGAGCAGGCTGGGGCGACAGAGGAGGCGCTGCGGACGTCGGGCGCGCACTGGACCGTCGTACGGGCCGCCTGGTTCGCGCAGAACTTCAGCGAGGGGCCGCTCCTCGACGAGCTGTGCCGGGGCGAGCTGACGTTCCCGGCGGGCGAGGTGCGGGAGCCGTTCATCGACGTACGGGACATCGCGGACGTGGTAGCGACCACGCTGACCTGCGGGGACCGGTATGTGGGGCACACGGTGGAGATCACCGGGCCGCGGCTGCTGTCCTTCCGGGAGGCGGTCGCGGAGATCTCCGAGGCGACCGGCACCAAGCTCACCTACACGCCGGTTGCCGCGCGCGCCTACGGCGAGGCGCTGACGGGCTTCGGGGTGCCTTCCGCGGAGGCGGAGTTCCTGGTGGAGGTCTTCGAGGGGCTGCTCGACGGCCGCAACGCCCACCTCAGCGACGGCGTCCGCGAGGTGCTGGGACGCGAGCCGCGCGACTTCTCGGACTTCGTGGGGGAGGCCGCCGCGGCGGGCACCTGGAAGGCGTGAGCCGAGAGGGTCAGGGAGTGTCCGGCTTGTGATGGTGGGGCGGGTGCGTGCTCTTCACATGGGTGCGCAGGCGGGACGTCACGTCCTCCGGAGGCAGGAAGCGCGACCAGCGCTCGGGGAACTCGGAGGGCATGTCCGGGTCGTCCGGATCGGGGTCGACGCCCGCGGCGGCGCGGGCCACCTGCTCGGCCAGCTGCGCCTCGCGCACCCGCTCGTTCGCGGCGCGGGCCGCGGCGGTCGCGGCGGCCGGCCAGACCCGGTCGATCGCGGCGTTGACCGCGGCCCCGACGAGCACGGCGAAGGCGGACACACCGATCCACAGCAGCACGGCGACGGGCGCGGCCAGTGAGCCGTAGATGGTGGGGCCCTCGACCGTGCTGGTGAGGTAGATGCGCAGCAGGAAGCTGCCGAGCACCCACATCGCCAGGGCGACCAGCGCGCCCGGCACGTCCTCGATCCACGGGGAGCGGACGGGCACCGAGACGTGGTACAGCGTGGTCAGGAAGACGACCGACAGGACGATGACGACGGGCCAGTACAGCACCTGTACGACGGTCGTCGACCACGGCACGACGTTCACCACCGCGTCCGGGCCTGCCACCATCAGCGGCAGGGCGACCGAGCCGATCAGCAGGGCCACGATGAAGAGCGCGAAGGACAGCATGCGGGTCTTGACGATGCCGCGGACGCCGTCGAGGCCGTACATCACCGTGATGGTGTCGATGAAGACGTTCACGGCGCGGGAGCCCGACCACAGGGCGAAGAGGAAGCCGATGGAGATGACGTCGGGTCTGCCGCCCTTCATCACGTCGTGCAGGATCGGCTGGGCGATCTCCGAGACGCCCTTGTCGGACAGGACGGTCCGGGACGCCTCCAGCAGGTTGTTCTCCAGGCTGGCGATGGTGTCGGCGCCGGTCCAGTCGTCGACGTAGCCCAGCAGGCCGATCATGCTGAGCAGCAGCGGTGGCACGGACAGCAGCGTGAAGAACGCTGCCTCTGCCGCGAGGCCGAGGATGCGGTACTCCATGCACGAGTTGACGGTGTCCTTGAGCAGCAGCCAGGCGGTCCTTCGCTTCGAGACGTTCCGGTAGAGGGCACGCGCCCGATGGAGACGCCCTGAAGGGCCCTGTGGGGATTCACTTGCTGGCTGCACGCCCTAAAGGTATCCGCCGTTGCTCGGTGCACTCACCCCCCGGCCCGCCGCCCGTCGGGGCGCGGGGACGGAAACGGGGCGGCTACGGACCGGAAACCGGGCGGGCGGTTCCGGCCCATTCTTCTGTCATGTCCCTGTTGGCCGGTTTGTTCCACCTCTCAACCGGAACCGCGCCCGGCACATGTACCGCCGATGCGGCGATATCCCCGGTCACGCACGGGGGCACCGGAAAACCGTGTCATGATCCAGGCCCTCCGGAGCGACCGGAATGCGCCAATGGGTGAAACGCCCTTGAAGCGTTCATGAACTCTCCGAAAGAATTTCCATTGCATTCGTTGCGCTGCTGAGGACGACTTAGGCGTACACGACACGGGGGACTTCGAGGGCCCAGGACCAAGGCCCGATCCAGCCGCGTTACCCGTGATCCGCATGGGATCCATGTGGGTCGCGCCGTGCTGCCCTGCGCCATTTTCACGCGGCCACTCCATACTCTTCCGCATCATTTTGAACTCGAATCCCAATGGTATGGAATTCCGGCTTCCCGTGAACAGCGGGCGGAGTTCCACCGTATTTGTCTCGGGGGAATTCTCATGCCAGCTCCGCATCCGTTGACGCATCCGCCGTCACAGGCCCATCGAGACGGCGCGGGCCGCGCCGTGCCGCGGATCGCCGGGGCGGACGACTCGCCGACGCTCGCACGCGCGTTCCCGGACGAGGCCCCGCCGGACTCCCCCGATCCGCTCCCCACCGCCCCCGCCGCCCCCGCCGCCGGGTCCCGTGCAACAAGCCTGTCACCGACGGAACCGGGCAACCGGCAAAGCGCGTAAAGACTGCAAAACCCGTAAGGAGCGGACGTGCTGGAGAAAATAGACACCGCCACCGAATCTGTACTCGCCGAGGTTCTGGCCGGCGTCGTACGCAAGGACCAGATACCGGTCGACAGCCACTTCTTCGACGATCTCGGCGCCAACTCGCTGACGATGGCCCACTTCTGCGCCCGGGTCCGCAAGCGTCCGGATCTGCCGTCCGTGTCGATGAAGGACGTCTACGGCCATCCGACGATCCGCCGCCTGGCCGCCGCCCTCGACACGGCTCACGACACCCCGGCGCCGGCCCCTGTCCCCGAGACGCCCGCCCCGCAGCCCGGCAGCACCTCGATCCATCTGCTGTGCGGCGCACTGCAGTTCCTGGTCTTCGCCGCGTACTGCGTGCTCGCCGGGATCGTCATGGGCCAGGGCTACGAGTGGATCTCCGCCGTGGACGGCGTCGTGGACATCTATCTGCGCTCGCTCCTCTTCGGCGCCGCGGTGTTCGCCGGGGCCTGTGTGATCCCGATCGCCGCCAAGTGGCTGCTGATCGGCCGCTGGAAGGAGACGGAGTTCCCGGTCTGGAGCCTCGCCTACTTCCGCTTCTGGACCGTCAAGGCACTGCTGCACGCCAACCCGCTGGTCCTGTTCACCGGCAGCCCGCTGTACGTGCTGTACCTGCGGGCGCTCGGCGCGAAGATCGGCAAGGGTGTCACGATCCTGACGCACACCGTGCCGGTCTGCACCGATCTGCTGACGGTCGGCGCCGGCTCGGTGATCCGCAAGGACACCTTCGTCCTGTGCTATCAGGCGGACGCGGGCCGCATCCGCACCGGCCGGGTGACGCTCGGCCGGGACGTGTACATCGGTGAGAAGTCGGTCGTCGACATCGGCACGACGATGGGCGACGGCGCCCAGCTCGGCCACTCCTCCGCCCTGTACGGCGGCATGACGGTCCCGGCGGGCGAGCGCCGGCACGGCTCGCCGGCCCAGCCCACGGACGTCGACTACGTCCGCGTGCCCCCGGCCCGCGTCTCCACCCTGCGCCGCACCGTGTACGGCCTCGGGGGCCTGCTCCAGATGCTGGCCGTCTACGTCCCCGTCGCGGTCGGCGGCACCTACCTGGTGCTCACGGTGGTGCCCGGCCTCGACATGCTGCTCGACCCGACCTCCCAGGACCTGGGCTCGGCCGCCTTCTACGGCGAGGCCCTGGGCTTCTCGCTGGCCGCCTACGCGGGCTTCCTGGTCCTCGGCTTCGCCGCCGTCTCCGTGCTGCCGCGCCTGCTGAGCGCGCTGCTGCGCCCGGACCGTGTCTATCCGCTCTACGGCTTCCACTACTCGCTGCAGCGCACCGTCGCCCGCATGACCAACATCAAGTTCTTCAAGTGGCTGTGCGGCGACAGCTCCTACATCGTCCACTACCTGCGGTCCATCGGCTACGACCTCTCGCACGTGGAGCAGACCGGCTCCAACTTCGGCACCGAGGTCCAGCACGAGACGCCGTACCTGGTCTCCGTGGGCAGCGGCACGATGGTCGCCGACGGACTGTCGATCGTGAACGCCGACTTCTCCGGCACGTCCTTCCGCGTCTCCCGCGCGACGATCGGCGCGCACAGCTTCCTCGGCAACAACATCGCCTACCCGAGCGGCGGCCGCACCGGCGAGAACGTCCTGCTGGCGACGAAGGTGATGGTCCCGCTGGACGGCGAAGTCCGCGAGGGCGTGGGCCTGTTGGGCTCGCCCCCGTTCGAGATCCCACGCTCTGTGGAGCGCGACAGCCGCTTCGACCATCTGCGCGAGGGCGGCGAACTGCACCGCCGGCTGGCCGCGAAGAACCGCTACAACCTGCGCTCGATGGGCCTGTTCCTGTTCGTGCGCTGGCTGCACTGGTTCGCCCTGAGCGTGCTCGGCTTCGCCGCCTTCGACCTGTACGGCGCGAACGGCGTCGTCGGCGGTCTGCTGATCGGCGCGTCACTGGTCGTGGGCCTCGTGTTCAGCACCGGCTACTACGTGCTGGTGGAGCGGCTGATCACCCGCTTCCGGCCGCTCCAGCCGCAGCTGCGGTCCATCTACGACCCGCACTTCTGGTGGGTGGAGCGGCTGTGGAAGGTGCCGGACAACCACCTCGTGGTGTTCAACGGGACGCCGTTCAAGGCCTTCGTCTGGCGGCTGCTGGGCGTGCGGATGGGGCGCCGGGTCTTCGACGACGGCTGCTACATCACCGACCGCACGCTGTCCGCGATCGGCGACGACTGCACGCTCGCCGCGCACACCAAGGTGCAGGCCCACTCGCAGGAGGACGGGACCTTCAAGTCCGACCACATCACCATCGGCGCCGGCTGCACGCTCGGCACCGGATCACTCGTGCACTACGGCGTCTCGATGGGCGACGGCGCCGTGCTCGCGCCCGACTCCTTCCTGATGAAGGGCGAGGAGATGCCGCCGAGGGCGCACTGGGGCGGGAACCCGGCGGTCGCGCCGCGGCACGGGTGACAGGAACAGCAGGGAAACACAGGGGGGAACCACCGATGGAAACCATTCCGCGCTGGACGCTCGACCCGGTTGTGGGCGTCGCGGAGTACGAAGTCCCGCTGCCGGACGGCGTGTCCGGCACACCGGCCGCGCTGGCGGCCGCACACACCAGGGTGCTCGCCGCACTGTCCGGCGAGGACGACGTGACGGCCGGGCCCGACGACGGCGCCCTGCACGTGACCGTCACCGGCCGCACGCTGCGCCTGCACTACCGCACCGACGTCCTCGACGCCGGGGCCGCGGCCCGCATCGCCGGCTACCACCTCACCGCGCTCGCCGGGCCAGACCGGCGCAGCCTGCTCTCCGAGGAGGAACTCCGCTTTCAGCTCGAGGAGTTGGCGGGTCCCGAGCGGGAGCTGCCCGACCGGCGGGTGCACGAGCTGTTCGAGCAGCGGGTGCTGCTGCACCCGGACGCGGTGGCCGCCGAGCAGGACGGACGGCGGTGGACGTACCGGGAGCTCAACTCCCGGGCCAACCGCGTCGCCCGGGCGCTGCTCGACCGCGGACTGCGGTCCGAGGACGTGGTCGCGGTGGTGATGGAGCGGAACCTGGACTGGCCGGCGGCCGTGCTCGGCGTCCTCAAGGCGGGCGGCGTGTATCTGCCGATCGAGCCGCACTTCCCGGCGGACCGCATCAGGACCACGCTCAACCGGGCGGGCTGCGAGCTCGTCCTCACCGAGCACGGCAGCGCCACCCACGTCGACCCGTCCGTCCGCAGGCTGTTCGTGGACGACGCGTACGCCGAGGGCCACTTGGACGCGAACCCGGCCGTGCCGGTCGCGGCCGGCCAACTCGCGTACATCTACTTCACGTCCGGCTCCACCGGCGAGCCCAAGGGCGCGATGTGCGAGCACGCGGGCTTCCTGAACCACGTCCTCGCCAAGATCGACGACCTGGCGGTCGGTGCCGGGCGGACGGTCGCGCAGACCGCGCCGCAGTGCTTCGACATCTCCCTGTGGCAGCTCGTCTCCGCACTGCTCGTCGGCGGCCGGACCCTGCTGATCGGGCAGGAGACGATCCTCGACGTGCCGCGGTTCGTGGACACCGTCGTACGGGGCCGGGTGAACGTGCTCCAGATCGTGCCGTCGTATCTGGAGGCCGTGCTGGCCGAGTTGGAGCAGCGGCCGCGCGAACTGCCCGATCTGCGCTGCGTGTCGGTCACCGGTGAGGCGGTCAAGAAGGAGCTGGTGCAGCGCTGGTTCGACGCCATGCCCGGCATCCGGCTCGTCAACGCCTACGGCCTGACGGAGACTTCGGACGACACCAACCACGAGGTCATGGACCGCGTGCCGGAGCAGGAGCGGGTCCCGCTCGGGCCGCCGATCGCCAACGTACGCGTGTACGTCGTCGACGAGGACCTGACGCCCGTACCGCTGGGCGCTCCCGGCGAGATCGTCTTCTCCGGAGTCTGCGTCGGCCGCGGGTACGTCAACGACCCCGAGCGGACCCGCGCGGCCTTCGGCGAGGACCCGTACCGGCCGGGCGAGCGGCTGTACCGCAGCGGCGACCACGGGCGCTGGCTGCCCGACGGGAAGCTGGAGTTCCTCGGCCGCCGGGACAGCCAGGTGAAGATCCGCGGCTTCCGCGTCGAGATCGGCGAGATCGAGAACGCGCTGCTGCGGGTGCCCGGTGTCCGGGACGGCGCCGTGGTCGTCGTACGGGGCGCGCAGCTGGCCGCGTTCTGCACCGGTGCCGAGCCGGTGGGCGCCGAGGAGGTGCGGAACAAGCTGGCCGCGTCGTTGCCCTCGTACATGGTCCCGGCGGTCGTGCACTGGCGCCGGGAGCTGCCGCTGACCGCCAACGGCAAGGTCGACCGCAAGACGCTGACCGCGCTCGCCGAGGAGCTCCAGACCGACGGTTCCGGTGCGCCGGACAGCCCCGCCGAGCGGCGGCTGGCCGCCGCCTGGGCCGAGGTCCTGGGCATCCCCGCCGACCGGATCGGCCGCCTCGACCACTTCTTCGACCGCGGCGGCACCTCGCTGTCCGCGGTGAAGCTCGCGATCGCCCTGGACCGCGCGATCACTCTCAAGGACGTCACCCGCCACCCGGTACTCGCCGATCTGGCGGGGCTGCTGGATCAGCGCCACTGAAAGGAACCTGTGCAATGTCGCACGCGTCCCCGACCTATCTCCCCGACATCGAACTGGCTCCTGGCCGGCCGCCGCTCCTGCACGTCAACCCCGACGGCGACGTGGCCGGCTGGGTCGCCGGGAACCGCGAGGCGCTGCGTGCCGCGGTCGCCGAGCACGGCAGCCTCCTCGTCCGCGGACTGGGCCTCGAGGGGCCCGGCATCACGGAGGAGGTGTTCCGGCGCCTCTCGGGCGGCCGGCTGATGGCCGACCGGGAGCCCTTCGCACCGCGCCGCTCCTACTCCGACGGCGTGTACTCCTCCTCCAAGTGGCCGCCCAACCAGCAGATGTGCATGCACCACGAGCTGAGCTACGCCCTCGATTTCCCGGGCCTGCTGCTCTTCGCCTGCCTGGTGGCGCCGGAGGCGGGCGGTGCCACCGCGGTCGCCGACGGCCCGACGGTGCTCAAGGCGCTGCCGCCCGAGCTGGTCGAGCGGTTCGAGCGGGAGGGCTGGCTGCTGACCCGGACCTACAACGACGAGATCGGGGCGTCGGTCGCCGAGGCCTTCGGCACCGACGACCGGGCCGAGGTCGAGCGCTACTGCCGGGCCAACGCCGTCGAGTTCGCCTGGCAGGACGACGGCTCGCTGCACACCAGGCAGCACCGCAGCGCCGTCGTGCACCACCCGGTGACCGGCCGCCGCTGCTGGTTCAACCAGATCGCCTTCCTCAACGAGTGGACGATGGACCCCGAGGTGCGCGAGTACCTGGTGGACGTCTACGGACCGGACGGGCTGCCCTTCAACACCCGCTTCGGCAACGGCGACCCGCTCGACGAGGACATCGTCCGCACCGTCAACGAGGCCTACGAGGCCCACACCCTGCGCGAGCCGTGGCACTCCGGTGACCTGCTGCTCGTCGACAACATCCGCACCTCGCACAGCAGGGAGCCCTTCGAGGGGCCGCGTGAGGTGCTGGCCGCGCTCGGCGACCCGGTGCGGCTGACCGACTGCGCGCCGACCATCGAAGTGAGGATGCCCGCATGACGACCACCGACAGTGCCGCCCTCGGCGCCCCGGGCGCACCGCCGTTCGCGGTGATCTCCGGGGAGCAGGTGCAGCAGGTGCTGCAGGGCCGCGAACGGGAGATCGGCGAGCTCGTCGAGGACGTGTACCGGCTGCACGGCGCGGGCGACTCGGTGAATCCGCCGTCGTTCTTCCTGCGTTTCCCGGACCGTCCGTCGTCGCGGATCATCGCGCTGCCGGCCTCGCTCGGCGGAGACCTGCGGGTGGACGGGCTGAAGTGGATCTCCAGCTTCCCGGAGAACACGAGGTCCGGGCTGCCGCGGGCGTCGGCCGTGCTGATCCTCAACGACCCCGACACGGGCTATCCGTTCGCGTGTCTGGAGAGCTCGGTCATCAGCGCCGTGCGCACGGCGTCCTCGGCGGCGCTGGCCGCCGACCGGCTCAGCCGCACCCGCGAGCGCCCCACCCGCGTCGGCTTCGTCGGCACCGGTCTGATCGCCCGCTACATCCACACCCATCTCGCCGCCACCGGCTGGGACTTCGAGGAGACGGGCGTGTACGACCTGTCGCCCGACAGCGCGGAGGGGTTCCGCGGCTACCTGGAACGCTCGGGCGCCAAGGGCCGGTTCAAGGTGCACGACGATGCCGAGAGCCTGGTGCGCTCCAGCGACCTGCTGGTGTTCGCCACGGTCGCGGCCACGCCGCACATCCACGATCCGTCGTGGTTCACGCACCACCCGCTGGTCCTGCACGTGTCGCTGCGCGACCTGGACCCGAGGATCCTGCTCGCGTCGGCCAACTACGTCGACGACGTCGAGCACTGCCTGAAGGCGCAGACCTCGCCGCACCTGGCCGAACAGCTCACGGGCGGGCGGGAGTTCCTCGACGGCACGCTGAACGACGTACTGACCGGGCGGGCGGCCGTCCCGGGTGACCGGACGGTGGTGTTCTCCCCGTTCGGCCTGGGGGTGCTCGACCTCGCGGTCGGCAAGTTCGTCCACGACGAAGTGGCTCGCGGGGGCGGGCTGCACGTCGTCGACGGGTTCTTCCACGAGCTGCGCCGGCATGGCTGACCGGCCCGTGGCGCATGAGGAGGGGGGCATCATGCCCGTCATTTCTGATCCTGTTCAGTTCAACGAGGAGGAGCTCTACGTCGACCTTCGGGCCGCACTGGGGCTGCCTCTGTACCTGAAGTGCGAGGGCTTCAACTTCGCCGGGTCCATCAAGCTCAAGGCGGCGACGGAGATGGTCGACGCCGCCGAGCGCGAGGGACGGCTGCGGCCGGGCTCGGTCCTGGTGGAGTCCTCGTCCGGCAACCTGGGCGTGGCGCTCAGCGTGCTCGCGGCGAGCCGGGGCTACCGGTTTCTGTGCGTGACCGACGCGCGCTGCAACAAGCCGACGATCCGGCTGATGGAGTCGCTCGGCACCCAGGTCCACGTCATCGAGGAACCGGACGTACGCGGCGGCTTCCTGGGGGCGCGGATGGCGTACGTCGACGCCCTGTGCGCCTCCGACGAGCGGTACGTCTGGCTCAACCAGTACACCAACCAGGGCAACTGGCGGGCGCACTACCGCACCACCGCCCCGGCCATCGCCCGGCGCTTCCCCGACCTGGACGTGCTGTTCGTCGGGGCCGGCACGACCGGGACCCTGATGGGCTGCGCCCGCTGGTTCTGGCAGTGGCGGCGCCGGGTGCGCATCGTCGCGATCGACAGCGTCGGCTCGGTGAGCTTCGGTGGGGCACCGGGACGCCGGATGATCCCCGGCCTCGGCACCAGCGTGCCGCCGCGGCTGCTCGACGAGTCGTACGTCGACCACCTGGTCCGCGTCGAGGAGAGCGACGCCATCCTCGCCTGCCGCAGGCTGGCGGCCCGGGGCTTCATGTTCGGCGGCTCGACCGGCACGGTGATCAGCGGTGCCGGCCAGTGGCTGGCCGAGCACGGCCGGCAGGGTCTCACCTCGGTGGCGATCGCCCCGGACCTCGGCGAGCGCTACCTGGACACGGTGTACCGGGAGGGCTGGCCCGCGGACGCGGTCGAACCGGAACCGGCCATGGCCAGGCTGGCCTGATCCGTACGGCGGGGAGTCCGGGGGCGGCAGCCCCCGGACGGCAGCACGGGGGCGGCATCCCGTGTCCCCGGTGTGACGAAGCCAAAGCCCGGGGTACGTTCGCCCCATGGCACGCCGCACGCACACCGTGACCAACCAGCCCCCGCCCCTGGTCGGCTACGACGTCTACAGCGCCGACCGTGCCCTGACCGAGGCCGTCGAGCGGCACCTGGACCCCGGACTGCTCGACGAGGGACGCGAGGAACTGGCCGCCCTGGGGCGGGCCTCGGGCTCCCGGCAGCTGCAGGAATGGGGCACCCAGGCCAACGAGAACCCGCCCCGGCTGCGCACGCACGACCGCCACGGCCACCGGGTCGACGAGGTCGACTTCCATCCGGCCTGGCACCGGCTGCTCGGCAAGGGCGTCTCGGCGGGCCTCACCTCGGCCTGGACCCGGCCCGGCGGCCATGTGCGCCGGGCCGCCGCGTTCGTGGTCTGGACGCAGGTCGAGGCCGGCAACCTCTGCCCCCTGTCGATGACCCACGCCGCCGTACCGGCCCTGCGCACGGACCCGGCGCTGGCCGCCGAGTGGGAGCCACGGCTGACCTCCGAGGTGTACGACCGCGAGCTGCGCCCCGCCCGCCTGAAGGCCGGGGCCCTGTTCGGGATGGGCATGACCGAGAAACAGGGCGGCAGCGACGTACGCGCCAATACGACGACCGCACGGCCGCTCGACGAGGCCGGGACGTACGAACTGACCGGTCACAAGTGGTTCTGCTCGGCCCCGATGTCCGACGGATTCCTGGTGCTCGCGCAGGCACCGGGCGGGCTCACGTGCTTCCTCGTACCGCGCGTTCTGGACGACGGCGCACGCAACGTCTTCCTCCTCCAGCGGCTCAAGGACAAGCTCGGCAACCGCTCCAACGCCTCCGGCGAGGTCGAGTTCGACGGCACCTGGGCGCGCCGGGTCGGCGAGGAGGGGCGCGGGGTGCGCGCCATCATCGGCATGGTGGCGGCCACCCGGCTGGACTGTGTGCTGGGCTCCGCGGGCCTGATGCGGCAGGCGGTCGCGCAGGCGGTGCACCACTGCACCTACCGGGAGGCGTTCGGCGCGAAGCTGGCCGAGAAGCCCCTGATGCGCAACGTCCTGGCCGACCTGGCGCTGGAGTCCGAGGCGGCGACCACCCTCGCGCTGCGCCTGGCCGCCGCCTACGACGAGGGCGGCGAGCAGGAGCGGGCGCTGCTGCGGATCGCCGTACCGGCCGCCAAGTACTGGGTGACCAAGCGGTGCGCTCCGGTCGCGGTCGAGGCCGCCGAGTGCCTGGGCGGCAACGGCTACGTCGAGGAGTCGGGGCTGCCCCGCCTGGTGCGCGAGTCGCCGCTGAACTCGGTCTGGGAGGGCGCGGGCAACGTCCAGGCGCTGGACGTACTGCGCGCGCTCCAGCGGGAGCCGCAGGCCCTCAACGCCTATCTCCAGGAGGTCGGCAGGGCGCGCGGCGCCGACCACCGGCTGGACGCCGCGATCAAGAACCTGCTGACGGACCTGGCCGACCTGGAGGGCGTCGAGGGGCGCGCCCGGCGGCTGACGGAGCGGATCGCGCTGGTGCTCCAGGGTTCGCTGCTCGTCCGGTTCGCACCGCCCGAGGTGGCCGACGCCTTCTGCGCCTCGCGGCTGGGCGGCGACGGCGGCTCGGCCTTCGGCACCCTGCCCCACACCCTGGACCTGGCGTCGGTCGTGCGGCGGGCCCGGCCGCTGTCCTGAGGGGTCACCGCGGGACGCGGGGGTGGTGCTGCGCCGACACGGCACCACCCCCGCTGAAGCTGGCCCCAACAAGGCCATGAACGCCGCTCGGGACGGCTTCGCTCAATATTCAAACAAGTGGGAGCGGTTCACCAGGGTTGCAAGGGGTTGCAACTTGCTGCTGTGTGTGGCTGGACTGTCTCCGTCCGTCAGCACCGGACGGCAGTATGAGACGGACAGTGCGGACGACCCGGGAACCCGTCGCCGAAACGCCACGGGAAAACGGTTGTCCCGAGCCCTTCTTGGGGGAGGACCAGTGGCGCATCCGCCGACGGACGTGACGCAACTCGCCATGGTCGACACGGCACGGGCGGCGCGGGTACTGAGCGAGCTGCGCACCGCCAGGCTCTCGGGGCAGCGCACGCCGGTCGCCCCGCGCCCGGTGATCGAGCAGTCCTGGGGGCGGATGCTGCGCGGCGGCATCGACCCCGACCACGACCACCGTTCCGGGCTGCTCTCCGCCGACGAGGTGCGCCGGCGCCGGGAGACCTCGGTGCTGCGGCACGTCCTGCCGGTGCTGCGGGAGGGGCTGCTGTCGGTCGCGGACGTCGCCCACCACATCATGGTGGTCGCCGACGAGGACGGCCGGGTGCTGTGGCGGGAGGGCAGCCCGGCCGTGCTGCGCAGGGCCGACGGGCTGGGCTTCGAACTCGGCGCGGACTGGCGGGAGGACGTCGTCGGCACCAACGGCATCGGCACTCCCGCGGTGGTGCGCCGGCCCGTGCAGGTCTTCGCCTCCGAGCACTTCGTGCGCTCGCAGACCACCTGGACCTGTACCGGCGCGCCGATCACCGATCCGCGCGACGGCCGGCTGCTGGGGGTCGTGGACGTCAGCGGGCCGCTGGAGACGATGCACCCGGCCACCCTCGCCTGGGTCGACTCGGTGGCCAAGCTCGCCGAGGCGCGGCTGCGCGAGCTGCATCTGGCCTCGCTGGAGCGGCTGCGGGCGGTGGCCGCACCGGTGCTGGCACGGGTGGGCGGCCGGGCCCTGGCGGTGGACCGGGACGGCTGGACCGCGGCGGTGACCGGGATGCCGTACACCGGCCGGGTCACCCTGCCCAAGTCCCTGTCGGCGGGCCGCCGGTGGCTGCCTCCGCTCGGCCTGTGCTCGGTGGAACCGCTGGCCGAGGGGTGGCTGGTCCGGGCCTCGGACGAGCCGTTGCCGCCGGGCGCCACCCGGATCGTGCTGGACCTTTCGCAGCCGCGCCGCTGGTCGGTGACGGTGTCCGGAAGCGCGGGTTCCTGGTGCCACGAACTGAGCCCCCGGCACGCCGAGTTGCTGTATCTGCTCGCGCTGAACCGCGACGGGTGCAGTGCGGCGGGCCTGGCCGAAGCGGTGTTCGGCGACCCGGCCCGGCGGGTGACGGTGCGCGCGGAGATGTCCCGGGTGCGGCGCTATCTCGGGGGGTTGCTGGAGCACCGGCCGTACCGCTTCGTCGAGGGCTCGGAGGTGGAACTGCACCTGCCTGCCGACCCGCGTGACCTGCTGCCGCAGTCGACGGCGCCGGCGGCGCGGCAGGCGCGGGGGCCGGCCGAGACGCCCTGAGCGCGGTGGCCGGCCGAGGCGCCGACCGCGCACACTGCGTCACCGCCGCGCGCCGCTACGTGACACCGGCAGGGTCATCTTCCGCATATTTGCAGGTTCTTCGCCCCCCACCGCACCGGACTGCCGTAGCATCCCCTTCGGGCCACCCCACCTGCTTCTTTGGTCAACACACAGACCAATGGCCGCAGTTGGCTCGCCTCGGGAGGACATATGAAGCAACGTGGCCGACATCGCAGGCAGAAGCGGGGCCGAGCGCTGCGCGCCGTGCTGGCCGGGACCGCCCTCGCCCTCACCGCCGCCGCCACGATGATCAGCGCCTCGCAGGCCACGGTGAGTGACAGGACCGGGGCCCTGAAGGCGCTCTCCTCCTCCGACCGGGCGGCCGCCGGACTGCGGCTCCAGGAGCGCGCGGTGCCGCAGCGCACGCTCGACCGGCTCGCCTCCGCGATGGGCCGGCCCGTCGGCGTCACCACCGTGCTCGGCGACGCCGACCACTCCCTGCTGGACGCCGCCGACTGCCCGTCCACCGAGCGCGCGGCGCTGCCCGTCGCCCCGGCGGCCGGGCGCGCGTACTGCTGGGACGCCGCCGACACCCGCGGCTGGCGGGCCGGCGCGGTCACCACCTCCGCGGACGCGGACGACGACGGCCACTGGGGCGAGCACCGGGTGATCCTCTCCGGCTGGAGCCACGGCAGCGGCCGGGCCGGCCACGCCCGGGTCGCCTTCGTCGACGCCACCGATCCGGCCCGTCCGACCTACACCTGGGCGGCGCTCGCCGTCCCGGTCGACGGCGGCCGCGACTACCGCGGGCTCGCCTCCCGCGTCTCCGGGATGGTCTGGTACCAGGGCAAGCTGCTGGTCACCACCGCCGACGGCCTGTACGTGTACGACATGCACCGCATCCAGCGGGCCACCGTGGACAGCGGCGCGGTCGGCCGGGTGCCCGGCGGCTGGTCGGCGTACGGCGCGAAGTACGTGCTGCCCGCGGTCGGTTCGTACCGGCCCACCGGGCGGGCCGCGAACCCGGCGGCGATCTCGCTCGACCGCAGCACCGCGCCCGACAGCCTGGTCGCGAGCGACCGGGTGCCGGCGGACGGCGGGCGGACCACCCTGCTGTGGCGCTACGCCTTCAGCGGCAACCCGGCACGCGCCGGCCTGCCGGCCACCGACGCCGCGGGACGCGCGGTCCCGACCCAGGCGTACGAGACGCGGACGACCGGTGTCGGCGGGGTCCTGTCATACCGCTCGAACTGGTACCTGGCGCGCTCGGCGGACACCCCGGACGGCCGCGGCACCCTCTGGCGGCAGAACACCCGCAAGGCGCGGGCCACCGAGTGCGGCGCGGACGAGTCGAACCACTGCTGGACCGGCCGGGCCGGGTCGCTGTCGTACTCGCCGGAGAGCGGCGAGGTCTGGTCACAGTCGGGCCGGATGCTCTACTCGCTGCCGCTGGCCTCGATCGACAGATCTCTGCGGTAGATGATTCCCTGACGGGCATGACCAACATCCCCGTGACCACCTGGTCCCTGGAGCAGACCGCCCCGGCCGACCTCCTGCCGGCCGCCGCGCCGGAGGGGGACGTGCGGATCGTCCGCTCCGAGGTCCCCTCCCCCGAGTTCAGCCGCTTCCTGTACGCGTCCGTCGGCGGCGACATCCGCTGGATCGACCGGCTGGGCTGGACGTACGCGCGGTGGCAGGAGCAGCTGGACCGGCCGGGCACGGAGACCTGGGTCGCCTACGACCGGGGCACGCCCGCGGGGTACATCGAGCTCGACGCGCAGGACGACGGGGTCGTGGAGATCGCCTACTTCGGGCTGATCCCGGCCTTCCGGGGCCGCCGCATCGGCGGGTACCTGCTGTCCTACGGAACCGCCCGCGCCTGGGACCTCGCCGGGCGCCGGCCGGAGCGGACGCCGACGAAGCGGGTCTGGGTGCACACCTGCAGCCTGGACGGCGAGCACGCCATGGACAACTATCGGCGCCGGGGCTTCAAGCTCTTCGACACCAAGGTCGAGGAGCAGCGCGAGGTGCCCGCGCCCGGCCCGTGGCCCGGCGCCTACCCGGTCTGACCTGCGTGGACAAGACCGGTCGCAGCCAATGTGATCGACGACACCCTTGTCTCACATTCCGGGACAAGGATGTCCGCATCGTGGACGAAGCTGGACTGTGTCCAGATTGCCGTGCCACGCTTCCGTCATGTCTGGAACTGGAATTGCCTTGGTGAGTCGGCGGCACGTCGACCTCGGCCGCATGTCCAGCGCCATCTGTCCGGCGAGCTGACAGCACAGCACGCCCGGCATCTCCTGACTTTCCCCCTTTCTCCTGCGCAATGACGCGCATGTCTGCCCCTGCGCCCGCGCGCGCAGGTCAGAGCCGCATTCCCGCCTGTCCCGAAGGACGTATCAACCATGGCCGCCACCCCGCCGAAGCCTGCCGCCGCGACTCCCCGCCGCAAGGTGAGCCGTCACCGCGGCGAGGGCCAGTGGGCCGCGGGACACTTCACCCCGCTCAACGGCAACGAGCAGACCAAGAAGGACGACGACGGTCTCAATGTGCGGACACGCATTGAGACGATCTACTCCAAGCGCGGCTTCGACTCGATCGACCCCGGTGACCTGCGCGGGCGGATGCGCTGGTGGGGGCTGTACACCCAGCGCAAGCCCGGCATCGACGGCGGCAAGACCGCGGTCCTGGAGCCGGAGGAGCTGGACGACGAGTACTTCATGCTGCGCGTCCGCATCGACGGCGGTGCGCTGACCACGCAGCAGCTGCGCGTCATCGGCGAGGTCTCGCAGGAGTTCGCGCGCGGCACCGCGGACATCACCGACCGGCAGAACGTCCAGTACCACTGGATCCGCATCGAGGACGTCCCGACGATCTGGAACCGCCTGGAGGGCGTGGGCCTGTCGACGGTCACCGCCTGCGGCGACACCCCGCGCGTCATGATCGGCTCCCCGGTGGCGGGCATCGCCGAGGACGAGATCATCGACGGCACGCCGGCGCTCGAGGAGATGAAGCGCCGGGTCCTGAACAACAAGGCGTACTCGAACCTCCCGCGGAAGTTCAAGACGGCCATCTCGGGCTCGCCGGTGCTGGACGTGGTGCACGAGATCAACGACGTCGCGTTCGTCGGCGTGCGGCACCCGGAGCACGGCCCCGGCTTCGACGTCTGGGTCGGCGGCGGCCTGTCCACCAACCCCAAGCTGGGTGTGCGGCTCGGCGCCTGGGTGCCGATCGACGAGGTGCCGGACGTCTACGAGGGCGTCATCTCGATCTTCCGTGACTACGGCTACCGCCGGCTGCGCAACCGCGCCCGGCTGAAGTTCCTCGTCGCCGACTGGGGCGCGGAGAAGTTCCGCCAGGTGCTCCAGGACGAGTACCTCGGCGGCCGCAAGCTGCTCGACGGCCCGGCCCCCGAGCAGCCGGTCCAGCAGTGGCGCGACCACATCGGCGTGCACCGGCAGCAGGACGGCCGGTTCTACGTCGGCTTCGCCCCGCGCGTGGGACGCGTCGACGGCGCCACCCTGACGAAGGTCGCCGACCTCGCGGAGGCGCACGGCTCGGGCCGGGTGCGCACCACCGTCGAGCAGAAGATGATCATCCTCGACGTCGAGCAGGACCAGGTCGAGTCGCTCGTGGACGAGCTGGAGGCGCTGGACCTCACCGCCCGGCCCTCCACCTTCCGGCGCGGCACCATGGCCTGCACCGGCATCGAGTTCTGCAAGCTCGCCATCGTCGAGACCAAGCAGCGCGGCTCGCAGCTCATCGACGAACTGGAGCGCCGCCTCCCGGAGTTCGACGAGCCGCTCACCATCAACCTCAACGGCTGCCCGAACGCCTGCGCCCGTATCCAGGTCGCGGACATCGGTCTCAAGGGCCAGTTGGTCCTCGACGGGAACGGCGAGCAGGTCGAGGGCTACCAGGTGCACCTGGGCGGCGCGCTCGGCCTGGAGGCCGGGTTCGGCCGCAAGGTCCGTGGCCTGAAGGTGACTTCGGACGAGCTGCCCGACTACATCGAGCGCGTCCTCAAGCGGTTCCAGGCCGAGCGCGAGGACGGTGAGCGGTTCGCCGCGTGGACTGCGCGCGCTTCTGAGGAGGCACTGTCGTGAGCGAGCGCGCCGCCCCCTTCTACTGCCCCTACTGCGGCGACGAGGACCTCCGTCCCGGCGAACAGGGCCATGGCGCATGGGAATGCGCGGCGTGCAACCGGGCTTTTCAGCTGAAGTTCCTCGGGCTGCTCGCCCGGGGCCTGCAGCACTCCGAAGCAGGGGGAGACGAGACATGACCACGGTGACGGAAGAGCAGACGACCGAGGATCTGAAGGCGCTCGCCGAGCAGGCGGGCCGCGACCTGGAGGACGCCTCCGCGCTGGAGATCCTCCGGTGGGCGGCCGGCACCTTCGGCAAGCGCTTCTGCGTGACCTCGTCCATGGAGGACGCGGTGGTCGCCCACCTCGCCTCCCGGGCCATGCCCGGCGTGGACGTCGTGTTCCTCGACACCGGCTACCACTTCCCGGAGACCATCGGTACCCGTGACGCGGTCGAGGCCGTGATGGACGTCAACGTCATCACGCTGACGCCCCGTCAGACAGTCGCCGAGCAGGACGCGGAGTACGGCCCCAGGCTGCACGACCGCGACCCCGACCTGTGCTGCAAGCTGCGCAAGGTCCAGCCGCTGGAGCAGGGCCTGAAGAAGTACGTGGCCTGGGCGACCGGTCTGCGCCGCGACGAGTCCCCGACCCGGGCGAACACCCCGGTCGTCGGCTGGGACGAGAAGCGGCAGAAGGTCAAGATCTCGCCGATCGCCCGCTGGAGCCAGGAGGACGTGGACGCGTACGTCGCCGAACACGGCGTCCTGACCAACCCGTTGCTGATGGACGGCTACCCGTCCGTCGGCTGCGCCCCCTGCACCCGCCGGGTGCTGGAGGGCGAGGACGCGCGGGCCGGCCGCTGGGCCGGGCGGGGCAAGACCGAGTGCGGGCTGCACGGCTGACCATGACTGTGACATCGACGAATCAGGAGACGCACGTGACGACCGGAGCCACCGTCTGGCTCACGGGTCTGCCGAGCGCAGGCAAGACCACCATCGCGTACGAGCTGGCGGGCCGGCTGCGCGAGGAGGGCCACCTCGTCGAGGTGCTCGACGGCGACGAGATCCGCGAGTTCATCTCGGCGGGACTCGGCTTCACCCGCGAGGACCGGCACACCAACGTGCAGCGCATCGGCTTCCTCGCCGAACTGCTCGCCCGCAACGGCGTCAAGGCGCTCGTCCCGGTGATCGCGCCCTACACCGACAGCCGCGAGGCCGTGCGGGGGCGCCACCAGAAGAGCGGGGCGCCGTATCTCGAGGTGCATGTCGCGACTCCGGTCGAGGTGTGCTCCGTACGTGACGTGAAGGGCCTCTACGCCAAGCAGGCCGCGGGCGAGCTGAGCGGGCTGACCGGGGTCGACGACCCCTACGAGACGCCCGAGTCGCCCGACCTGCGCATCGAGTCGCAGCACCAGACCGTCCAGGAGTCCGCGGCAGCGGTCCACGCGCTGCTCACCGAAAGGGGACTGGCATGACGACCGTCGCCACAGTCGAGGAGGGCACGGGCGCCCCGTACGCCCTCTCGCACCTGGACGCGCTGGAGTCCGAGGCGGTGCACATCTTCCGTGAGGTGGCGGGTGAGTTCGAGCGGCCGGTGATCCTCTTCTCCGGCGGCAAGGACTCCATCCTCATGCTGCACCTGGCGCTGAAGGCCTTCGCCCCGGCGCCGGTTCCCTTCTCGCTGCTGCACGTGGACACCGGGCACAACTTCCCCGAGGTCCTGGAGTACCGCGACCGCGTGGTGGAGCAGCACGGACTGCGGCTGCACGTCGCGTCGGTGCAGGACTACATCGACCGGGGTGTGCTCAAGGAGCGCTCGGACGGCACCCGCAACCCGCTGCAGACGCTGCCGCTGACGGAGAAGATCCAGGCGGAGAAGTTCGACGCGGTCTTCGGCGGCGGACGGCGCGACGAGGAGAAGGCCCGGGCCAAGGAGCGGGTGTTCAGCCTCCGGGACGAGTTCTCGCAGTGGGACCCGCGCCGCCAGCGCCCCGAGCTGTGGAACCTGTACAACGGCCGGCACGCCCCCGGCGAGCACGTCCGGGTGTTCCCGCTGTCCAACTGGACCGAGCTGGACGTGTGGCAGTACATCGCCCGCGAGGGCATCGAGCTGCCGCAGATCTACTTCGCGCACGAGCGCGAGGTGTTCAAGCGCGGCGGGATGTGGCTGACCGCCGGCGAGTGGGGCGGGCCCAAGGACGACGAGAACGTCGAGAAGCGGCAGGTGCGCTACCGCACCGTCGGCGACATGTCCTGCACCGGCGCCGTCGACTCCGACGCGGTGACCCTGGAGCAGGTCATCACCGAGATCGCCGCCTCCCGGCTGACCGAGCGCGGCGCCACGCGCGCCGACGACAAGCTCTCCGAGGCCGCGATGGAAGACCGCAAGCGCGAGGGGTACTTCTAAGCATGAGCACGATCACGACCGAGGAGCTCTCGGCCACCACCCTGCTGCGGTTCGCCACGGCCGGCTCCGTCGACGACGGCAAGTCGACCCTGGTGGGCCGGCTGCTGCACGACTCCAAGTCGGTCCTCACCGACCAGCTGGAGGCCGTGGAGCACGCCTCCCGCAACCGCGGCCAGGAGGCCCCCGACCTCGCACTGCTCACCGACGGCCTGCGCGCCGAACGCGAACAGGGCATCACCATCGACGTGGCCTACCGCTACTTCGCCACACCCAAGCGGCGATTCATCCTCGCCGACACCCCCGGCCATGTGCAGTACACCCGCAACATGGTCACCGGCGCCTCCACCGCCGAACTGACGGTGATCCTCGTCGACGCGCGCAACGGCGTGGTCGAGCAGACGCGCCGGCATGCCGCGATCGCGGCCCTGCTCCGGGTGCCGCACGTGGTGCTGGCCGTCAACAAGATGGACCTGGTCGACTACAAGGAGCCCGTCTTCGCCGCGATCGCCGAGGAGTTCACGGCGTACGCGACCGAGCTGGGCGTCCCCGAGGTCACCGCCATCCCGATCTCCGCGCTCGCCGGTGACAACGTGGTGGAGCCCTCCGCCAACATGGACTGGTACGGCGGCCCGACCGTCCTGGAGCACCTGGAGACGGTCCCGGTCAGCCACGACCTGAGCCACTGCCACGCGCGGCTGCCCGTGCAGGTCGTGATCCGGCCGCAGACCGCCGAGCACCCCGACTACCGGGGCTACGCGGGCCAGATCGCCGCCGGCTCGTTCCACGTGGGCGAGCCCGTTACGGTGCTGCCGTCCGGCCGTGCCTCGCGGATCGCCGCCATCGACCTGCTCGGCGAGCCGGTCGACGTCGCCTGGACCACCCAGTCGGTGACCCTCCTGCTGGAGGACGACATCGACATCTCGCGCGGCGACCTGATCGTGCCCAGCAAGGACGCCCCGGCGACCACGCAGGACATCGAGGCGACCGTCTGCCACGTGGCCGACGCCGCCCTGACCGTCGGCCACCGGGTGCTGCTCAAGCACGGCACCCGCACGGTCAAGGCGATCGTCAAGGACATCCCGTCCCGGCTCACGCTGTCGGACCTGTCCCTGCACCCGCACCCGGGACAGCTCATCGCCAACGACATCGGCCGGGTGAAGATCCGCACCGCCGAGCCGCTGCCGGTCGACTCCTACGCCGACTCGCGCCGCACCGGCTCCTTCATCCTGATCGACCCCAGTGACGGCACCACGCTCACCGCCGGCATGGTCGGCGAGTCGTTCGCCTCCCCCGAGCCCGTCAAGGACGACGGCGACGACGACGGGTGGGACTTCTGACATGAACTCCACCGACTACTTCTCCACGTTCGCGAAGGAGGGCGGCCGCATCGGCAGCGGCGACCTCGGCAGCGGGCAGGGCGGGGTGCCGCGATGTGTGCGCTGACGTACGCGCACCGCATGCGCGCCCTCACCCCCCGCCGCCGTAGACGCAACCTGCCGACGTCCCGGCCACGACCTGAGAGGCCGTGACCCGGGCCTCCGAGAGGAACACCTCCCGTGCCTGCAACAACCGCCCCGCGCCGCAGCCTCGCGGTCCTGGCCGCGCTGCCGCTGCTGGCCCTGGCCGCCTGCGGCTACGGCTCGCAGGCCAGGACCGACGACACCGCGAAGGTCCCCGCCGGAGCCAGGAGGGTCGAGGGTCTGGACTCGGTCAGGATCGGGTACTTCGGGAATCTGACCCATGCGACCGCGCTGGTGGGGACGGAGAAGGGCTTCTTCCAGAAGGAGCTCGGCGCCACCCTCGTCAGGCCCGCCGTCTTCAACGCCGGGCCCTCCGAGATCGAGGCCCTCAACTCGGGCTCAATCGACATCGGCTGGATCGGCCCCTCCCCCGCCGTCAACGGCTACACCAAGTCGGGCGGCAAGAACCTGCGGATCATCGGCGGTTCGGCGTCCGGCGGGGTGAAGCTCGTCGTCAACCCGAAGAAGATCAAGTCCCTGGACGACGTCAAGGGCAAGAAGATCGCCACGCCGCAGCTCGGCAACACGCAGGACGTGGCGTTCCTCAACTGGGCGGCGGAGAAGGGCTGGAAGGTCGACCCGCAGAGCGGAAAGGGTGACGTCACGGTCGTCCGTACGGACAACAAGATCACCCCGGACGCGTACAGGTCCGGTTCCGTCGACGGTGCCTGGGTGCCGGAGCCGACCGCGTCGAAGCTGGTCGCCGAGGGCGGCAAGGTGCTCCTCGACGAGTCGTCGCTGTGGCCGGACAAGAAGTTCGTGATCACGAACATCGTCGTGTCGCAGAAGTTCCTCAAGCAGCACCCGAAGGCCGTCGAGGCCGTGCTGAAGGCCTCCGTCGAGACCAACAGGTGGATCAACGCGAACCCGGACGAGGCCAAGGCAGCCGCGAACAAGCAGCTGGCGGAGGACTCCGGCAAGGGGCTGCCGGCCGACGTCCTCGACCCGGCCTGGAAGTCCATCCGGTTCACCGACGACCCGCTGGCCCCGACCCTCGGCACCGAGGCGGAGCACGCGGTCACGGCCGGACTGCTGGACAAGCCCGACCTCAAGGGCATCTACGACCTCGCGCCGCTGAACAAGGTCCTCAGGGCCGCGGGCCGGCCCACGGTCGACGACGCCGGTCTCGGCACGAGCTGACGCAGCACCCGACGAGTTCCCAGGAGGTGACGACCATGGCCACGACCACGATTCCCGCCAAGGCCGCCGAGTCGGTCGAGTACGCGGCACGACTTGAGCATGTCTCGAAGTCCTTCGCCACTCCGGGTGGGCAGCAGCTGGTACTGGACGACATCAGCATCGATGTCGCACCGGGCGAGTTCGTCACCCTCCTGGGTGCCTCGGGCTGCGGCAAGTCCACGCTGCTGAACCTGGTGGCGGGCCTGGACCGGCCGAGCGCCGGCGGCATCACCACCGACGGGCGCCCGGCCCTGATGTTCCAGGAGCACGCCCTGTTCCCGTGGCTGACCGCGGGCAAGAACATCGAACTCGCGCTCAAGTTCGCGGGAGTCGCGAAGCCGGAGCGGCGCGGCAGGGCCGAGGAGCTGCTCGAACTGGTCCGGCTGCAGGGCGCGTACGGCAAGCGCGTGCACGAGCTGTCGGGCGGTATGCGCCAGCGTGTCGCGCTGGCCCGCGCGCTCGCCCAGGACAGCCGGCTGCTGCTGATGGACGAGCCGTTCGCGGCGCTGGACGCCATCACCCGGGACGTCCTGCACGACGAACTGACCCGCATCTGGGCCGAGACCGGCCTCTCCGTCCTGTTCGTGACGCACAACGTGCGCGAGGCGGTACGGCTGGCCCAGCGGGTCGTCCTGCTCTCCTCCCGCCCGGGCCGCATCGCCCGGGAGTGGACGGTCGGCATTCCGCAGCCGCGCCGTATCGAGGACGCGCCGGTGGCCGAACTGTCCCTCGAGATAACCGATGTACTGCGTGGGGAGATCCGCCGTCATGGCCAGCACTGACACGACACCGGCGCAGGACGCCGGAAGCGTCGAGGCCGGTCTCGACGCGCTGGAGACCACGGCCACCGGCCGGGCGTCCCTGCGGCAGACCCTCGTCACCAAGGTCCTCCCGCCGCTCACCGCGGTCGTCGTGGTCCTGGTGGTCTGGCAGGGACTGATCACCTTCAGGATCGCGGACGACCCGACCAAGCTGCCGTCGCCGGGCGCCGTGTGGCAGGCCGTCCACCGGTCGTGGCTCGAGGGCACGCTGCTCGGCTACATCTGGACCAGCGTCTCGCGCGGCCTGCTCGGCTTCTGCTTCGCCCTGCTCATCGGCACCCCGCTGGGGCTGGTGGTGGCCCGGGTGAAGTTCGTGCGCGCGGCCATCGGCCCGATCCTGTCCGGCCTGCAGTCGCTGCCGTCGGTGGCCTGGGTGCCGCCCGCCGTGATCTGGCTGGGCCTGAACAACTCGATGATGTACGCGGTGATCCTGCTCGGCGCGGTGCCCTCCATCGCCAACGGCCTGGTGTCCGGCGTCGACCAGGTGCCGCCGCTGTTCCTGCGCGCGGGCCGCACGATGGGCGCGACCGGTCTCAGGGGCACCTGGCACGTCACACTGCCCGCAGCGCTGCCGGGCTATGTGGCCGGTATGAAGCAGGGCTGGGCCTTCTCGTGGCGCTCGCTGATGGCGGCGGAGATCATCGCGAGCTTCCCCGATCTGGGCGTGGGCCTCGGCCAGTTGCTGGAGAACGCCCGCACCGCGAGCGACATGGCCATGGTGTTCGAGGCCATCCTGCTGATCCTGTTCGTCGGCATCGCCATCGACCTGCTGATCTTCAGTCCGCTGGAGCGGTGGGTGCTGCGCAGCCGCGGCCTGCTGGTGAAGAGCTGATCGCCATGCGTCCTGTGAAGCCCGTCCTGCTCGTCATCGCCCACGGCAGCCGCGACCCGCGGCACGCCGCGACCGTCCACGCCCTGGTGCGCCGGGTACGGTCGCTGCGGCCGGGGCTGCGGGTGGAGACCGGCTTCCTGGACTTCGACATCCCGTCCGTGAGCGGGGTGCTGGAGTCGCTGGCGGCGGAGGGTGTCCGTGACGTCGTGGCCCTCCCCCTGCTTTTGACGCGCGCCTTCCACGCGAAGGCGGACATCCCGGCGGTCCTGCGGGACGCGCCGCCGCAGCTGCGCATCCGCCAGGCGGAGGTGCTGGGCCCCTCGCCGCTCCTCCTGTCCGCCCTCGAACGACGTCTCCACGAGGCGGGGCTGACCCCCGCCGACAAGTCCTCGACCGGGGTCGTGCTGGCCTCGGCGGGGTCCTCCGACCCGGAGGCGATCGCAGTGATCGCAGAAATCGCGCGGGAGTGGCGGCACACCGGTTGGTGCGCCGTGCGGCCTGCGTTCGCCTCCGCATCTCTCCCCCGCACCGAGGACGCGGTGCGCGAGCTGCGCGCCCTCGGCTGCGAGCGGGTCGCCGTCGCCCCGTACGTACTGGCGCCGGGCTTTCTGCCGGACCGGATCGCGCGGGGCGCGGGCGAGGCGGGCGCCGACGTGCTCGCCGACGTGCTCGGTCCGGCGCCCGAGGTGGCGCGGGTGCTGCTGCGGCGGTACGACGCGGCATGCGGCACGGCGTGGGCGGTCGATCGTGTGCGGCACCGTCGTGGCTGGTCGCGCACTTCCCCGCGCCTCTTGTCCAGGCCTACGGCATGGTCGTTGCCTTGACCGTGGCGGTCGGACCTGTGCCGGCCGCCGTCACCGCGGCGACCGTCACCGTGTAGGACGTCGCCGGCTTCAGATCTCCGATCACCCGGAACATGCCCTTGGCGGAGGGCTGGGTGACCAGGACGTCCCGGCCGGTGACGTCGATGGGGGCGCGGCCGTCGGAGACGGTGATCCGGTAGGCGACGATCTTCGCGTCGCCCGTCGCGGTGGGCGGGGTCCAGGCGAGAGTGGCCGCCGTGGACGCCGTGCGCAGTTTGGGACTCGTGGGTGCGCCCGGCAGGGCGGTGACCGTCGTGGGTGTCAGCGCGGGTGAGGCGAGGGACGGAGCGCCGGCGCCGACGTCGTTGCTCGCGGTGACCGTCACGGTGAACGGGCCGCCGGCCGCCGGCAGTCCGCCGATCCGCACCAGTGCCGTGCGCTTGAAGTCGGCCGCCGACACGCTCTGCCGGCCGACCTGCCTGCCCGTCGTGTCGTACGCCCTCGCCGTGTACGACCGCACCGGCGAACCGCCGTCCGCGAAGGTCGGGTTGAAGGTGACGTACAGCGCGTCCGGGCCCGCGGTGCCGGTGCCGACGCGGGACGGCGCCTCGGGCACGGAGCGCGCGCCGACGCTGCGGTCGAGCAGGGACCGGTACGCGGGCTCGAGTCCGGCGTCGGCCAGGATCTGCGGCGGTACGTCGGAGGGGGACGCCATGATCTTGTTGCCCGTCGTCACCAGCCCCTTGCTGTCGCCGTCGGCCGTGCCCTCCTCCCACCAGTTGTCCTTGACGAGGGTCGGGTCGTTGTTGCCGAGGCCGTCGCGGTAATCGGTGTGCCGGGAGGCGACGTTGGCGTAGGAGGCGCGGTAGAGGACGTTGCCGTCGACGGTCTCGTACGTGCAGCCGTTGTCGGTGTAGACGCTCTTGCCGAGACCCCACTGGTCGTGGACGACGTTGCCGGTGACCTTCTCGCCGTCGGTCATGGAGGTGCCGGTCAGGCCCTGGGTGTAGATGCCGCCGCCGTCGTCGAGCATCTGCATGTAGTCCGAGATGAGGTTGGAGCGGACGGTGTTGTCGTGGCTCGGGTTCGGCGTCGCCGGGTCGCCGATCTTGTCGGGCCAGCCGCCCCAGCCCATCGAGATCGCGGAGTAGCCGACGTGGTCGATCTGGTTGTGGGCGATGGTGTCGTTCTGGGTGTAGCCGTTGAGGACGGCGACGCCGCCGTGGTACTCGCGGGGCAGGCCGTAGAGGTGATTGTCCGTCACCTGCACGCCGGAGGCGGGGGTCCGGCCGTCCACTCCCCCGATCTCCAGCCCGTTGCCGGAGATGTCGGTGAAGATGCTGCCGCGGACGGATGCGTCCTTGCTTCCGGCTCCCAACTCCAGTCCCGACGCGCCGAGATGGGCGAAGACGTCGTCGGCGAACTCGATGCGCTGCGCGTGGGCGAAGGTCAGGTTGCCGGGCATCTTCGTCCAGGACGCGAACGGGCAGGTGCCGCCCTCGACGTACTGGCACAGGCCCTGCGTGGCCCAGCCCTTGTCGCCGGTGATGGTGTAGCCGGCCTGGATCTCGGAGAATCCCTCCGCGCTGTTCGGCGTCAGCCAGGTCGCGTAGCTGAACCGGACACCGCGGAAGGCGATGTCGTGGACGGGCGCGTCCGCCGTGCCCCGGCCGTCGACCAGCTTCTCGGCCGCCGCGGCCTCGACGTCGGCGCGGTCGAGGTCCTCGCCCTTGCGGGGCAGGTAGTAGACCCGGTGCGCGCTTCGGTCGAGATACCACTCACCGGGCTGGTCGAGGAGTTCGTAGGCGTTCTCGACGTACGACGCCTTGCCGTCGTTCGTGAGATGCCCCGGGCCCACCATGCTGACCGTGCGGCCGGGGATGTCGGGGAACTCGACCCGCTTGTTGGAGTTGTCCCAGCAGGGCTGGGCCATCGTGATCGTGGTGCCCTCGGCGGAGGCGATGCGGCAGCGCGGCTCGGTCCACTGGCCGAGGCCGTTCCGCTCGACGTTCCACAGCGCCTCGCCGCTGGTGTAGACGAACTCGGCGTCCGAGGGGTGCTTCCAACGGGCGATGGTGTCGGACGAGGCGGTGTATCCGGTTGCCGTCTGGGTCAGTTGGACGGGCACGGTTCCGCTGGCGCGCTGGGCGCGCACGCCGTCGACGTACAACTGCCGTGTGTCGGTGAGCCCTTGGGGCGCGGGCGCGGACCACAGGCCCCTGCGGCCCGGGACCTGGCGCCAGCCCACGACCTGGCGGCCGCCGCTGACGACCGTCGTGCCGGTGCCCTGCCAGACCACCCGGTGGCCGTTCGTGCCGGAGTCACGGGCGTCGAGGACGAGCGGACCGGACTGGCGGTAGGTGCCGGAGGCGAGATGGACCGTGAGGTCGGACGTGAGGTCGCCTGCCCGGGCCCGGACCAGGTCGCGGGCGTGTTGCAGGGTGCGGACGGGATGCCGCGCGCTGCCGTCGGCGTGGTCGTCGCCCGCGGGCGAGACGTAGAGGTCGGACGACTCGGCCTGCGCCGGGGACGCGAGGGCCGGGACGCCGAGGGCGAGAACGGCGGTGACGAGGGTGACGACGGCGGCTCTTCGGTGCGTGGCATGTACCCCTCCCGTGGGATCAGCCTGAACCCAACGCCGGGAAAGGTAGGAGCACTTAGGTGCTCAGGTCAATGAATGCGACGGAAAATGGCCTGAACCTTCAAGGAGCGGGAACATTCGTCCGATCAATCAAAAGCAAGTGATCCCGTTCGGGTGCGCTTGAGTTCGAAGAAGTCCGGGCAGGTGGCCAGCGTCCGGAAGCTGTCGAAGAGCTCGGCCGCGCGGGCGCCTCGGGGGATGGCCCGCAGCACCGGGCCGAACCACACCGTCCCGTCGACATGGATGGTGGGTGTGCCCACATAGCCGCCGGACTCGGGTTCCACGCCCGTCTCGTGGCTGCGGCGTACGGCCTCGTCGTACGACTGGTCGTGGGCGGCGGCCGCCAGATCGGCCGGGAGGTCCAGCTCGGCGAGGGAGGCGGCCACCACGGCGTCGAAGTCGTCGGCCTTCTGCTCGTGGATACGGGTGCCGAACGCGGTGTACAGCTCGCGCAGGACCTTCTCGCCGTGCCGTTCGGCGGCGGCCACGGCGACCCGCACCGGGCCGATCGACTTGTCGACCAACTCCCGGTACCACTCCGGGAGTTCATTGCCGATGTTGTGCAGGTAGAGGCTCATCGCGTGGAAGCGGAGGTCGAGCGGGCGTGCGCGCTCGACCTCCAGCAGCCAGCGGGAGGTGATCCAGGCGAAGGGGCAGGCGGGGTCGAACCAGAAGTCGACGCGGGTGGGCTCGGTGCTCGTCATGGCGTCAACGCTAGCCGCACAATGGTGCAATGCACTGGCCCATTAGTTGGCCATTTCAGTGACCCAATTTCGGGTCCCGTCCGCTGGAGGCGAGCGCTCGGTCGAACACGGGGGCGTCGTCCGGCACGGGCACCGGGGCGGCGAAGCCGTCGTACTGCCGGTAGAGGTCGCCGTGTTTCTCGACCACGTCGAGGACGAAACGGGCCGCGTCGTCCGAGACGTGGAACCGCTGGCCGGTGGCGGTGGCGACGTCCCAGCCGTGCACGGCCGTCTCCTTGACCACCATCGAGGCGATGTCGAGGGCCGGGACCTTCGCCATGCCGAGATCGACCTCGCCCTCCCACACGGCCGGGTCGGCCCAGGCCGCCACCGCGCGGTCCAGCTGGGCGGCGTAGGCCGTGGCCCAGTCGGGGTCGGCGGTGAAGTCGCGGGCGGTCAGCTCCTCGGGGAGCTGCTTGCGCAGGGCGCGGTGCTCAAGGCCGTAGGAGGTGTAGAGGACCCAGTGGTTGACCAGGGCGCGCACGTCCCAGTCGGTGCAGTGGGTGGGCTCGCCGAGCCGGTCCGCCGGGACGCCGCGCGCCACGCGCGCCGCCTCGGCGGCACATTCGCTCATGAACGGGTGCAGTTGCTTCGGGTCGTCGTACGTCATGCACCCCACGCTAGAAAGACCCCGCTCAGGACTCTTGAACAAACGCGACAGGCCCGGCCGCCTGCGCCGCCTGGTCGGCGAGGCGGACGAGCTGCTCGATCGGCATCGAGCCGGGCTCCCGGCGTTCGCGCGCGAAGGTGTTGGCGAGCTGCTGGAGCAGGTCGTTGAGCGGTGTCGGTACGCCGTGCAGGCGGCCCAGCAGGGCGATCTCGCCGTTGAGGTAGTCGGCCTCGATGGTGCCGGTGCCGCGGCTGAGGGACTGCCAGGAGGAGCCGCCGCCGCGCGGAGCGCCGTCGAGCGGCACCAGGTCGACCTTGCGGCCGCGTACCGCCTGCTGCTCCTCGACGCTCGCGTACGCGATCCCGGCGGCGTCGAGCACGGCCTCCCCCTCGGCCCGCACGCGCGCGTACAGCGCGCCGGCGTCGTCGCGGGCGATCGGCCCGGCGACGGCCTCCAGGGCGTTGCCCAGGTTGGACAGCAGCTTGGCGTACTGCCAGCGCGCCACGTCGGCGGCCACCGGCGCCTCGAAGTGCGCCTTCTCCAGGTCGGCGGCGACCAGGCGGGTGGTCTCGTCGGTGCCGTGCGGGTGGCGGCCCACGTGCAGCATGCCGGTGAGCGGGGCACCGGCGGCGGAGACGGCGCCCGGTTCGACGAAGGTGGCCGGCAGCCAGACGCAGACGCCGTACACATGCCGGAAGACCCGCAGGGCGAGCCGCTGGCCCTCCACCCCGTTCTGCGCGCAGAACAGCGCCAGCCGCTCCGCCGCGGTGCCGCCGCCCGCGACCGGTGCCGGGCCCCACACCTGCAGCGCGCCCACGGTGTCCTGGGTCTTCACGGCGAGGACGAGTACGTCGTCGGCCCTCAACTCGCCCAGCTCGTCCGGTCCTTCGACGGCCGGCAGCCGGTGGGTGTACTCGCCGTCCGGCACCTTCAGCCGCAGCCCGCCGTCGCGCAGCGCGGCCAGGTGCGCGCCCCGCGCGACCAGTACGACCTCGTGTCCCGCACCCGCGAGCCGCCCGCCGATCGCGCCGCCGACGGCGCCTGCCCCGATGATGATGTAGCGCATGGGACGAGCCTCGCACACGCGTGCGCGCGGCCGGCCTCGCCCCTGGCCACTGCGCCCGGTGAGTCCGCCCGGTCACTCCGCCGTGAGCTCGACCAGCTTCACCACGGTGTTCCAGTTGCGGGTGGTCGCGATCACGCCCTTGTTGATACGGGGCTTCGCCAGGTGCTCGGCGAGCTTGGAGCGGCCGAGTCCGTCCGGGGCGTAGAGGTACAACTCCCTTTCGCCGAGCCGGAATTCCTCGGGCAGGTACGCCTCACGGTCGATCTCCGCGAAGCGCGCCGCGTCGACCGGCGCGGAGAAGTAGGTGACGTGCAGCTGCTTGGCCTCCAGCTCGGCGGCCGGGAAGGGACAGGCCGCGGCGACGGCCTCGAGGTAGGCGTGGTCGCGGACGATCACGTCCACGGAGAAGCCGAAGTGCTTCTCGATCGCGTCCGCCAGCTCGGCCGCCAGGGACTCCTCGTCGCCGTGCCCTGAGGTGAAGACGGCCTGGCCGCTCTGCAGGTGGGTCCGTACGCCGTCGTGACCGAGGCCGTCCATCAGCTGCCGCAGCTCGGCCATCGGGAGCTTCTTCTTCCCGCCCACGTTGATCCCGCGCAGCAGCGCCGCATACGTCGTCATGGGCACACCCTAAAACGGCCGTCGTGCCCCGTGGGGGCGGGCACGACGGCCGTGTCCGCACAGGCGGACTGCGCGAAACTCTGGCCGACCGACCGGGTCCGGAGCAACACCTACACGCAGCTGTGACTTGTTCAACAAGGTTTTGTAATCACAAAGAGGAGCGATGCCGACGGACCGGACACGACCCCGCCACCCTGATCATTACTTTCGGGTAGCCCGGATAGATGTAAGGGGCCGTGGTCCTCCCCAGCGGTGAGGCCGCCGGGTCCGAGCGGATGAGTTCCGGCCGCGGCACTTCACCGGGCAGTACGACGAGATGCGCTTATGCCGGCCATACCTTCGAAACGAAAGGTGGCGGCAGGGGGCTGTCACCGTACACAAGGGGGCAAGCCCGTCATGGGGAACGGAGATTCACGGGTGCGGGGCATGGCCGCGCGGGCCGGCGGCTGGAGCGCCCGGCACCGATGGGCTGCCGTCGGCATCTGGGTGCTGTTCGTGGTTCTGGCGATGGGACTCGGGTCGGCCGCGGGCCGGGTCGACCTCAAGGAGAGCGACCAGCTCAAGGGCGAGACGCACACCGCGGCGAGCATCATCGACGACGCGGGGATCAAGGAGCCGGCCGGTGAGACGGTCCTGATCCAGGCCAAGGACGGCGAACTCAAGGCCACGGACGCCGAGTTCAAGACGGCCGTCGGCGCCGTCCTGAAGGCCGTCGACGCGACCGGCAAGGTCACGGACGTGAAGTCGCCGTACATCACGCAGACGATCTCCAAGGACGGGCGCAGCGCGCTGGTGCAGTTCGACATGCGCGGCGACGCCGAGACCGCGGGCGACCGCGTGGCGCCCGTGCTGAAGGCCGTCGACGGGGTGCAGAAGGACCACCGGACGCTGCGGATCGAGGAGATCGGCAGCGCGAGCATGCAGAAGACGTTCGACGACGCGTTCGGGGACGACTTCCAGAAGGCCGAGCTCTCGGCGGTGCCGGTGGCCCTCGGCATCCTGCTCATCGCCTTCGGTGCCCTGGTGGCCGCGCTGCTGCCGGTAGCTCTGGCGATCACCGCGATCATGGCGACGATGGGCCTGATGGGCATCGTCAGCCACATCCAGCCGATGACCGACACCGCCAACTCCGTGATGCTGCTGGTCGGTCTGGCCGTGGGCGTCGACTACTGCCTGTTCTACCTGCGCCGCGAGCGCGAGGAGCGGGCCGCGGGACGTGACGCACAGACCGCGCTGCAGATCGCGGCGGCCACCAGTGGTCGCGCGATCATCGTCTCGGGCATCACGGTCTGCGTGGCGATGGCGGGCATGCTGCTCACCGGGCTCGCCACGTTCCAGGGCATGGGCCTGGCCTCCCTGATGGTCGTCGCGGTCGCCATGGTCGGCTCCGTGACGGTGCTGCCCGCCCTGCTCTCGCTGCTGGGCGCGCGGGTCGAGAAGGGCAAGGTCCCCTTCCTGGCCAAGGCCATGGAGCGCCGGGCCGCCCGTACGGGCGGGGAGAGCCGGTTCTGGACCGCCGTCCTGCGCGGCGTGCTCGCGAAGCCGCTGGTGTCGGTACTGGTCGCGGCCGGCGCACTGCTCGCCATCGCGGCCCCCGCGGTCGGCATGAAGACCCAGAACCTCACGCTGGACCAGGAGTTCGGGAACTCGCTGCCGATCGTGCAGACGTACAACCGCGTCAACGACGCCTTCCCGGGCGGCTCCGAACCGGCCGAGGTGGTCGTCAAGGCGAAGGACGTCAACGCCCCCGAGGTGAAGTCCGCGCTCGCGGACTTCAAGGCGCGGGCGATCAGTTCGGGCGCCTCGCGCGGCCCGGTCGAGATCAAGCTGCACGACGCGCAGAACATCGCCTACGTCTACGTCCCGCTGGTCGGCGGCTCCGACCTGGACAAGGCGGGCGCGAGCCTGGAGAAGCTGCGCGACGAGGTGCGGCCCGCGACCCTGGGCAAGCTGGGCGGGGTCCAGGCGCCGATCACCGGGCAGGTGGCCGGCTCGCACGACTTCAACGACCAGCTCGGCGGCGCCGTCGTCCCGGTCTTCGCGTTCGTCGTGGTCTTCGCCTTCGCGCTGATGCTGCTGTCGTTCCGCTCGCTGACGGTGGCGATCACCTCGATCGTGCTCAACCTGCTGTCGGTGGGCGCCGCGTACGGCATCCTCGTCGCCGTCTTCCAGCACGGCTGGGGAGCGTCCCTGGTGGGTGCGGAGGGCGTCGGCGCGATCATCACCTGGCTGCCGCTGTTCCTGTTCGTGATCCTGTTCGGGCTGAGCATGGACTACCACGTGTTCGTGGTCTCGCGGATCCGTGAGGCACGGATGCGGGGCCGTACGACGCGGGACGCGATCCAGCACGGTGTGGTCACCACGGCCGGTGTCGTCACCAGCGCCGCGGTCATCATGGTGGCCGTGTTCGCGATCTTCGGCACGCTGTCGATGCAGTCCATGAAGCAGATGGGCGTGGGCCTCGCGGCCGCGGTGCTCATCGACGCGACGATCATCCGGGGCGTGCTGCTCCCGGCCGTGATGGCGCTGCTCGGCGAGCGCAACTGGTACCTGCCGAAGTGGCTGCACCGGCTGCCGGACCTGACGCACGACGAGGCCGCGGACGCCGTGGTGGCGCCCACGGCGCGGGACGACGAGGGCGAGCCGCTGAGGGTGTGAACCCTCCTTGAACGAGGGCCCGTTGGCCACCGGGGAGCCAACGGGCCCTCACTCATGCCCGGTGCGCGGGCAGTTCGGCCTCGATGAGGTCGGCCGCCCGTCGCGTGCCGCCCTCCTGAGCCATCCCGGCCTGGATGTCCTTGAGTCGCCGGGCGACCTCGGGATCGCCGACGAGCGAGAGGGCCGCCTCGCGCAGCACCCCGGCACTCGCCTCCTCCGTGTCGACGCGGCGTGCCACCCCGAGGCCCACCAGCATGTCGGCGTTGCCGAACTGGTCCACGGCCTGCGGTACGGCGATCATCGGGGTGGCCGTGCCCAGGCCCTCCTGGCTGCCGCCTGCCCCGGCGTGCGTGACGAACAGGTCGGCCTGCTTGAGGATCGCCAACTGCGGGACCCAGGACCGCACTTCGACATTGTCCGGTACGGCGCCCAGCTCGGCCGGGTCCACATGCCTGCCGATCTGGAGCACGAGGTGCCAGTCCGGCAGCTCGCCGAAGGCCCGCACGCACTCGCGGTAGAACCCCGGCTGCTTGGTGAAGGCCGACCCGAGGGAGACGAGCACGACCTTCTCGGCGCCCGCCGGGCGCTGCCAGTCGCCCTCCGCGGAACGGTCGCCCTGACAGGCGCCGACGAAGGTGTGGACGCTTTCGTCGACCCGGTCGGCGTTCGGCTGCATCGCCCTCGGGATCAGGACGAGCGAGCGGCCGGGACGGCCTGCGAAGGGATCGGGGTGCTGGGTGATCCCGTTCTCCCGCAGCCAGCTCTCGAAACGGGCGTAGTACGCCTGTCCGCGCGCAGTCCGCTTCGGGCCCGCCCACATCGGCTCGGCGACCTCCTCCTCGTAGCCCTCCCAGGCGACGAGGTTCGGCGACAGCGAGACCGCGGGCACGCCCCAGCGGTGGGCGAGGACGCGGGCCGGGTACGACGTGATGTCGTGCAGGACGAGGTCCGGCTCGTCCCCCTCGTACGCCTCGGCGAGCCGCGGCAGCGCCTGGATCGCGTCGGCCAGGAACGGCTCGACGTGGTCCAGCAGCGTGCTGCCCCAGGCCTCGGGGTCGGCGTCGGGCCCGGGCAGGGTGGAGTTCCACAACCTCGGTTCGGCGCCGGTCCCGGCGACCTTCTCCGCGAACACCGGCGGGATCGCGTACGTCACCCGGTGCCCGCGGGCGACTAGCTCGCGGATCACCTCGAGACTGGGGTTCACATGGCCGTGGGCGGCGACGGAGAACATCGCGATGTGTGCGGGTCGGGTCCCGGGGGCTCGGCTGGTCATGAGATCGACCGTAGGCGAGACGATACGTCTCGTGCAAACGAAATACGGGAGGAGCCGCGTGTGAACCGGTTGCCTCATGCCCCCGGCGCCATCGCGTCGAAAGCTGCCACGGACGGGACGCCAGGCGGGTGGGCCGTTCGCGGGGCAACGGGTCTTCGCCCGGGCCACGCCCGGTCGGCTCAGCGCTGGTACCGCGCGAGCACCAGGTTGCCGTCCTTCTCCAGCCGTCTGCGCAGCTCCTGGGTCCCGATGGCTCCGCTGTAGTACTCCTGGAAGGCGGGTGTCGCCACCTTGTCCTTCCACTCGGGGTAGCCGCGGACGGACTGCGCGGGCGCGGAGCGGAGGTGGGTGGCGAGGGCGGTGCCGGTCGCCCAGCCGTCCTCGGAGGTGTGCAGGGCCGGGTCCGCGAGAGCCCGGGTACCGGTCGGCAGCATCCAGTCCCCCAGCGCGAGCCGCACCATGTTCCTGGGCCGCAGCAGGAAGGCGACGAACTCGGCGGCCTCCTTCTTGTGCGGGCTGTCCTCGGCGACGGACAGGGTCTGCGGACTGACGCCCTGGGTGAGCCCGTCGGCGCCGGCCGGGGCCGGCAGCACCTGCCACCGGAAGCCCTTGGGGGCCTGCTGCGCGATCTGCTGGCGGTAGGAGAAGCCGAGCGGAACCATCGCGTACCTGCCGGCGAAGAAGCCGGGCAGGGTGTCGGAGCCGCCGCTGCCGAGGGTCGTGGGCGAGGCGCTGTGATCGGTGTTCGCCTGGGCGTGGATCGTGCGCGGCACCACCTGGTCGGCGGCCCCGAAGCGGATGGTCACCTTGCCGTCCGCGCCACGGTGGAACAGTTCCCCGCCCGCCGACAGGGAGAGGTTGAGCGTGGCGGAGACGGGCTCCTTGAGCGGCCAGGCCACGCCGTACCTCCCCTGGCCGCTCAGCCGTTTCGTCACCGTCCTGAACTCATCCCAGGACCACGGCTGTTCGGGTGTCGGGATGCGTACGCCCGCCTTCTTCAGCCAGGCGGAGTTGGCGATGAGCACCCGCGGCTCCTGGAGGAAGGGCACGCCGTAGACGCCGTCACCGAAGGTCGCCGTCTCCCAACTCCGCTGCGGGATGTCGGACTTCAGTCGCGGCGGCAAGAGGCCGGTCAGGTCGGCGAGATAGCCGCCGTAGGCGAAGTCCGCGAGGTCGTCCGAGGCGTCGTGGATGATGTCGGGGGCCTCACCGCCCTCGAAGGAGGTGAGGAGCTGGTCGTGGACGCTGTCCCAACTCCCCTGGACGTACTCGACCTTGACGTCCGGATGGCTCGCGTTCCACTCCTTCACCAGTTCCTTGTTGGCCTCGACCGACTCCTGCTGCCAGGCCAGGGACTGGAAGCGCAACGTGATGCGGCCGCCCGCCGGGCCGCTGCCGCCGCTCGTACAGCCGGCCAGCAGCAGGGTGAGCGCGAGGGCGAGCACGTAGACCGTCCTGGTGCGCATCAGTTCTTCACCGCCCCGGTGAGCATGCCGCCGGTGATCCGCCGCTGGATGAGGGCGAAGACGACCAGGGAGGGCAGGGTCGCGAGGAACGCGGCCGCCGCCAGCGGGCCGAGGTCCGCCACTCCCTCCGCGCCGATGAAGTGGGTGAGGACGACCGGCAGGGTCTGTTTCTCCGGGGTCTTCAGCAGGACCAGCGCGAAGAAGAACTCGTTCCACGCGGTGACGAAGGCGAACAGTCCCGTCGCCGCGATCCCCGGCGCGAGCAGCGGCGCCACCACCGACACCAGCGTCCGCGCCCGCCCGGCGCCGTCGACGGCGGCCGCCTCCTCGATCTCGGCCGGCACGGCACGGACGTATCCGGCCAGCATCCACAGCGCGAACGGCAGCGCCCACACCACGTACACCAGCGTCAGCCCGAGCAGCGAGTCGATCAGGCGCAGGTTCTTCAGCACCAGGAACAGCGGGATGATCACCAGGACCAGCGGGAAGGCCTGGCTGACCACCACCCAGCCGGTGGCGGCCCGGGTCAGCGCGGTACGGCGGCGGGCCATGACGTAGGCGAGCGGGGTCGCGATCACCACGGCGACGACGGCCGCCCCGGCCGCGGCGAGCAGGGAGTTGAGCGCGGCGTGCAGCAGGGGCTGCTCGTCGAAGGCCTGCCGGAAGTTGTCGAGCGTGGGGTTCCGGGGGATCCAGGTGGGATGCAGACTGCCCAGCTCGCGGGGGGACTTGAAGGCGGTGGACAGCAGCCAGAGCAGGGGGAAGGCGAGGAAGACGAGATACGCGAGCAGCGCCGCGTACTGGCCTGCGCGGGTGCGGGTCCTGGCTCTCATGCGTCGTCGCCTCCGCTCAGCCGGCCGACCAGGAAGAGGGCCAGCAGCACCGCGACGACGGCCACCATCACGCATCCCATCGCCGCCGCGTACCCGAACTGGCCGTAGCGGAAGGCTTCTTCGTAGGCGAAGAGCATGGGCAGCCGGGTACGGCCGCCGGGTCCGCCGCTGGTGAGCACGTAGACCAGGGCGAAGGAGTTGAAGTTCCAGATCAGGTTGAGGGCGGTGATGGCGAGGGCGACCGGCCGCAGCGCGGGCCAGGTGACCGTGCGGAAGCGGCGCCAGGCGCCGGCCCCGTCGACGGCGGCCGCCTCGTGCAGTTCGCGCGGGGTGTTCTGCAGTCCGGCGAGCAGCGCGACCGTGGTCTGCGGCATCCCGGCCCAGACACCGACGACGATCACCGCGGGCAGCGCGGTCGCGAGCCCCGCGAGCCAGTCGTGGCCGCCGCCGAGGCCGAGATCGTGCAGGGTCTCGTTGAGGACGCCCGCGTCCGGGTTGTAGACCAGCCGCCACATGACGCCCACGACCACTTCGGGCATGGCCCACGGGATGATCGCCAGGGCGCGGGCCACCCATCTCAGCCGCAGGTCCTCGTTGAGCAGCAGCGCGAGGCCGAGCGCCAGCAGGAACTGCGGCACGGTCACGCCGACCGCCCACACCAGCCCGATGCGGAACGACTCCCAGAACAGCGTGTCGTGCAGCAGGTCCTGGAAGTTGAGTCCGCTGATCCACCGCGTGGCCTGGGTCCGGCCCGACTGGGCGTCGGTGAAGGCCAGCAGGACGCCGTAGAGCAGCGGTCCGACGCTCAGTACGAGGATGGGGATCAGCGCGGGGAGGACGAGGAACCAGGCGCCGCGGTCGGTGGAGCGCCGCGCCGGTCTCACCGCCTGGGTCACTGCCGCCACGGCATCTCCCTCTCTGTACGGCGCGGCCGGGTCGTTCGGCACGGCCGGGCCCGGTCATGGTCGTGAGGGCAATGTGCCCCGCGAAGTGCCCGCGCACCCGGCGCGACCTGTACGGATGCGAGACTGATCGACGTATGGCGTGATTCCGACGCTGTTCACGGCAGGGGTGCGACGACACGGAGGCGGGCGATGGACGAGGCACGGGCGCGGGACGTACTGGACTCGGCGCGGGTGCTGCCGGGCCCGGCGCGGGACGCGCGGCTGCTCGCCCTGGGCGAGAACGCCGTGTTCGCCGCCGGTGACCTGGTGGTCAAGGTCGGCCGTGACGCGGAGCTGCTGGACCGGGCGCGCCGCGAGCTGGACATCGCGCTGTGGCTCGCCGAGGCGGGCGTGCCGGCGGTGCGGGCCGCGGAGCCCAAGCCGCTGCTGGTCGAGGGGCACCCCGTGACCGTGTGGCACCGGCTGCCGGATCCCGTGCGGGACGCCGAGCCGCGGGATCTGGCCGAACTGCTGCGGGTGGTGCACGCACTGCCGGTTCCCTCTTTCCGTTTGCCGCCGCGGGAGTTGCTGGGTGGCGTGGAGCGTTGGCTGCGGCTCGCGGGGGACGCGATCTCTCCGGCGGACGCGGCGTATCTGCGTGCGCGGCGGGACGGGTTCGCGTCCGCCGCGGCGGCGTTGACGCCTCGTCTGGCACCGGGGCCGATCCATGGGGACGCGCTGCCGCGCAATGTGTATGTGGGGCCGGACGGGCCGGTGCTCGTCGATCTGGAGACGTTCTCCGCCGATCTGCGGGAGCACGATCTGGTGGTGATGGCGCTGTCGCGTGACCGGTACGGGTTGCCTGCGGCGGCCTATGACGGATTCGTCTCTGCGTACGGGTGGGATGTACGGGAGTGGGAGGGGTGTTCCGTGCTGCGGGGGGCTCGGGAGACGGCCAGTTGTGCGTGGGTTTCTCAGCATGCGCCGAGTAATCCGAACGCGCTGGTCGAGTTCGAGCGTCGGGTGGCGTCGTTGCGGGACGGGGACGAGACGGTGCGGTGGTGTTCGTTCTGAACGTGTGATGTCCCGGGACGCGTTGGCCATGGGCGGGTGCGGATCGTTCGTGGCTGGTCGCGCAGTTCCCCGCGCCCCTTTGGGGAGTTGCCGTCACCTGGCCTGGATTGTTCGGGCCGCCTCCTGAAGCTCCTTGAGGACCGTGCGGACCGCTGTGCGGGCGGTGCGTTCCGGCCGGTGGAGGGCGTCGATGTGGCGTTTCGCCTGGACGCCGCTGAGGGGTTTGAGGACCAGGGCGGGGTGCGGGCGCGTGGTCCAGCGGGGCATCAGGGCGAGGCCGCCGCCGGCCGCCACCACCTCGGCGGCCACCGCGAACTCGTTGATGCGGTGGGCGAGATGGAGGCGCTTGCCCGCCGCTGCGGCGATGGCCTCGACGGTCGCGAGGACCGGGAAGCCGTCGTGCACGGTGATCCACGGCTCGCCGGCCACGTCGCGCGGGGTCACGCGGCGCTTGGCGGCGAGCGGGTGGCCGGCCGGCATGGCCACGTCCAGGGGCTCGCGCAGCAGCGTCGTCGCGGTCACCGTGTCCGGCCACGGCGGGGCGTGCTCGAGACGGTGCGCGAGGACGACGTCGTACTCCCGCGTGAGGCGCGGGAAGTCCTCCTGCGGTACGTCCTCGTCGGCGAGCCCCGGCACGGGTGTGCCCGGCCCGGCGAGCGCGCGCAGCAGCAGCGGGAAGAACGCCGCTGCCGCACTGTGGAACGCCGCCACCGACACCTCGCCGTCGGGCCGGTCCAGGAACTCCCCGACGCTGCGGCGGGCCCGCTCCAGCGCGCTCTCCACCTCGATCGCCGAGCCCGCCAGCGTCTGCCCGGCGTCGGTGAGCACCAGGCGCCGCCCCTGGCGCTCGGTGAGCGGCACCGGGATGGAGCGCTGGAGCAGCCGCAGCTGCTGGGAGATCGCCGACGGGGTCACGAGCAGCGCCTCGGCGACCGCGGTGACACTGCCCAGCTCGCCGAGCTCCCGGAGGATGCGCAGCTGCCGTTCGTCCATGGCTTCAGTGTAGGGACTCGATGTAGCTCTGCTAAAAGATCGTTGTAGAAGGTGGTACTAGGCTTCAGAGACGTGTCCGGTGCACGGTGGGACGGTGTCCGACGCCCGCCGTACCGATGCGGTACTCCTCCTTGTCGCCGTCGTCTGGGGTTCGAGCTATCTCTCCGCCCGGACGGCCACCGCCGCGCTCCCCGTCCTGCTGGTGCTGTTCGCGCGCTACGCCCTGTCCGCGCTCGCCTGTCTCGCAGTCGTGGCCGCCCGCCGCGGGCCGCGCCGGTGGAGCCGCGACGAGCTGCGCGCGGGTGTGCCGCTCGGGCTGACGCAGGCCGCCGTCCTGATCGTGGAGACGTACGGCGTCGCCCACACCAGTGCCGCCAACGCGGGGCTGATCATCAGCCTCACCATCGTCCTCACCCCGCTCCTCGACCGCGCGCACGGCGGGCCGCCGCCCCTGTTCTTCGCCGCGGCCGGCGTGTGCGTGCTGGCCGTCGGGGTGCTGATGTCCGGCAACGGCTTCCACGCCCCGCGCCTCGGCGATCTGCTGATGCTCGGCGCCGCGGTGGTCCGTGCCGCCCATGTCGCGCTCGTCGGGCGGCTCACCGGCGGCCGGGACATCCGCCCGCTGCACCTGACGGCCGTGCAGACCCTCGTCGGCACGGCGCTGTTCCTGCCGGCCGCCGCGCACGGCCTGCCGACGCTCGCCCGGGCCGGCACCGCGACCTGGACGCAACTGGTGTATCTCGCCCTGTTCTGCAGCGTGTTCGCCTTCCTCGCGCAGACCTGGGCCGTGCAGCGCACCTCCGCCAGCCGGGCCAGTCTGCTGCTGGGCACCGAGCCGGTGTGGGCCGTCGCCGCGGGCATCGCCCTCGGCGGCGAACACCTCACCGCGCTCACCGCGCTCGGCGCCGCCATGATGGTCGCCGGCACCTACTGGGGCCAGTCCGTGGAGCGCGCCCATCGCGCCGCGGCCGCGCCCAGGACCCAAGTCGACGCCCACGAAGGGGACGCCCAATGCCGGACCACGGCACCTACGACCGTCTGATCTCCCTGCTCGACTCCTCCTCCGTCGACCACAAGCTCATCGACCACGAGCCCGAAGGCACCACCGAGGCCGTCAGCGCGCTGCGCGGGCACCCCGTGTCCGAGGCCGCGAAGTGCATCGTGCTCCGGGTCAAGGTCGACCGCCGCACGACCCGGCACGTCCTCGCGGTCGTCCCCGGGGACCGCCGGGTGGACCTGGACGCGGTGAAGACGCTGTTCGCGGCTCGCTACGTCGGCTTCAGCGACGCGGAGACGGCCGAGCGGCTCGCCCAGGCCGTCCCCGGCACCGTGCTGCCGTTCAGCTTCGACCCCGAACTCGAGCTGGTGGCCGACCCGGACGTCGTCGCGCTGCCGCGGCTGTACTTCAACGCGGCCCGCCTCGACCGCTCCCTGTCCCTCTCGGGCGCCGACTACGAGCGGGTGGCCCGCCCCCGGGTGGAACGCGTGGCGAGCCCCGCTCAGGCGTGAGAGCAGCGCCGACCCCGGTCCCGAGGAGACTTCTCCCCTGAGCGACGGCTCGCCTCACAAGCCCCGCCCCCGCACGGACGCCGTGGGAACAACCCCTGCCCTCGCACCCCCGACGGAGACGCAAGCCCCCACCCCCGCGCAACCGCCGGAGGCCCCGTCACACCACCGGCTCGTCCGAAAGCACCCGCAGGGGCCAGGTGCCGTCGACCACCGCCGTCGCGTCGCCCTTGCGGCGCAGGAAGTCCTGGAAGTCCGCCGCCCACTCGGCGTACCACTCGATCTGGCGGCGGTGCAGCTCCGCCGGGCCGAGGGCCGCGATCTTGGTGTGGCGGCCGGCTATCGCACAGGCCAGTCCGGCCGCGGCGAGGGCGTCCGCCGCCGCGTTGTGCGCGGCGTCGAGGGGGACGCCGTACTCCGTGCAGACCGCTTCGAGGTTGCGCTTGCCGCGACGGTAGCGGTCCACCCAGCGGTCGATGCAGTACGGGTCGATGACCGGGGCGGGGTCGATGCCGCCCAGGCGGTCGCGCAGCGACGGCAGTGCGTAGCGCCGCAGTTCGGCGGAGAGCAGGCTCAGGTCGAAGGCGGCGTTGTAGGCCACGACCGGGACGCCCGTCTTCCAGTACCCCGCGAGGACGTCCGCGATGGCGTCGGCCACCTGGTCGGCCGGGCGGCCCTCGGCCGCCGCGCGTTCGCTGCTGATCCCGTGGACCGCCACCGCGTCCGCCGGAATGACCACGCCCGGATCCGCCAGCCACTCCCGGCGCCCTATGGGCTGCCCGCCCCTGACCTCGATCACGGCCCCCGTGACGATGCGCGCCTCGCGCGGATCGGTCCCGGTCGTCTCCAGGTCGAAGCCGATCAGCAGCTCCTGGTGCCAGCCCATCGGCGGCCCCCCTTCTTGGTGGTGCTTTCCCCCAGTGGTCTCCACCTTCCCATGCGCCACTGACAATCCGAGGAGCGCATTCCGCTTACCACCGGGGACGGTTCAGGACACGGGACGTGAATCGGCCCAAGTCATCTCGAACTCCTCGCGGTAGGTGGGGAAGAGTCCACTGTCGACCCCCTTGTCCAGATCGCCCGGCTTGACCACGCGGTTGCCGTTGCGCAGCACCAGCACCGGTGCCTCCATGCCGCGCGAGCGCCGCAGATAGGACTGCACGACGGCGACGCCGTCCGAGCCGTCCCCGTCGACGAGGTAGGCCGTGCAGCGCGGGGTCTCGTCGTAGACCTGGATCTCGAAGGCGCCCGGGTCGCGCAGCCGGGACCGGACACGGCGCATGTGCAGGATGTTCATCTCGACGGCACGGCTCAACTCGCCCCGCTTCATGCCCAGTTCGCGCTCACGCCGCTTCACCGAGCTGGACGCCGGGTTGAGGAACAGCAGCCGTACCCGGCAGCCCGCCTCGGCCAGGCGCACGAGCCGCCGCCCGGAGAAGTTCTGCACGAGCAGGTTGAGGCCGATGCCGACGGCGTCGAGGCGGCGGGCGCCGCCGAAGATGTCCTCGGCCGGGAAGTGGCGCAGCAGCCGCACCCGGTCGGGATGCACGGCGACCACGTCCGCGTACCGGTCGCCGACCAGGTCCTCCACCGCGTCCACGGGCAGCCGGCGGGCCGAGGGCACGTCCCCGGCCGCGCCCAGGACGTCCAGCAGCTTCGCGGAGGCCCGCTCGGCCTGGCTCAGGACGGTCTCGGACAGGGCCCGGTTGCGGGAGACGACGTTGCGGGTGACCTCGAGCTCGTCCAGGGCGAGTTCGACCTCGCGGCGGTCGTCGACGTACGGCTCGAAGCACGGCCAGTGCTGCACCATCAGCTCGCGCAGCTGCGGCAGGGTCAGGAAGCTGAGGACGTTGTCGTCGGCCGGATCGAGCAAGTAGCCCTTGCGGCGGCTGACTTCGCGCACGGCGACCGCGCGCTGCACCCATTCCTGGCCGGCCGGGCCGGCCGCCGCGACCACCCAGTCGTCGCCGTGGACGGGTTCGTAGATGGGCCGCAGAACAGCGCCGACGACCGCGCGCAGCCGCTGTTCGACGAGGTTCAGCCATATGTAGGCCCGTCCCGCTCGCTGGGCGCGCGTACGCACCTCGCGCCAGGCGTCGGCGTCCCAGTCCAGCTCCGGCCCGATGGAGTTCGTCGCCATGGGCCTGGCCAGAGACACCGTGCCGGGCGGGACGTCTGTGGAGTTCCCCTCGTGACCCTCGTCACCAGGGGGCAGCTCCAGCCCTCCCGAGCCCACCCGCGCACCGCCTTCCGCTCCCCCGAGCTCTCCCCGGGGGGCTCGCGTCGCCTTCCCGTCTGCCCCGCCCTTCGGGCGAACGACGGGAAGGCGACGCCAGACCCCACTCAACGATCAAGGAAGGGTACTCCGGGACCGGTCGGCGATGCAGCAGGATGGACAGGGTCGTTCCTCAACTACGCGGTTCCCAGTGGCCGTTCTGGGCCGCGAGGGCGTCGGGCGTGAGCGGATTCATAGCGGTCACGTCGCGCGGGGCGATGGAGAAGCCCTGCCAGTGGACCGGCATGGGCTGCTGGTCCTCGTCGCGCGCTATGTGGTGGAAGCCCACGTTCATCCAGACGATCGGATGCGTGAGGGTCTGGCCGTTCACCCACTTGTCCACCGACTTGCCCGCCCCGGCGGCGCAGTTGCCGGTGTTGTTGCTGGCGAACTGCTCGCACTTGTTGTACTCGGTGAAGTACAGGTCGTGCTGGGTGAAGCTGCGGCCCGGGTACTTCGTGGTCGGGCCGGGGACGATCTCGTACGAGCGCGCGTGCCCGTCCTTGTTCTTGCCGGCCGCGCTGACCATCCGCCACCAGCGGTAGGTCTTGTAGTCGCCGGCGAGTTCCTTGGTGACCTTGGTGCGGGTGGTCTTCGCGGTCGGGGCCTCCTGGCCGCGGGCCGGTGCGCTGACCTTCGAGTCGTACTGCTCGACCTTGGTCTTGGAGGAGCCGTCGAGACCGAAGTCCAGCCGCCAGAAGACGTTGTGGGTGTGGCTGGTGGCGGAGGCGGTGGCGCCCTTGCCGATGGGCCAGCCGCGGCCGTCGCCGGCGTCGTAGTCCTCGTAGGAGAGGCTGCCGGTGGCGCCGACGTTCATGTTGATCGTGCCGTCGTCCTGGAAGCGCCACTCGGTCATGTACTCGTACCAGCCGACCTGGTTGACCGTGTAGACGAGCAGGTCCTTGCCCTGGGCCTGGTAGACCTTGTTCGCGCTGTCGCCCTGCATGCGGTAGGCGTGGCCGCGCGAACGGGTCGTGGTGCACAGGCCGTTGACGTTCGGGTGCTGCGGGTCCCAGGAGTCCGGCACCTTGACGGACTTGATGGTGCCGCCGGGGCACTCGCCGGGCGCCAGGTTCACCAGTCCCTGGGCGAAGCCGAAGCCCGTCAGGTCGTCGTACTCGACGCTGCCGTCGTCGTAGGGGACGTCGATCTGGGCGAGCCGGGCGCTGTTGAGCACCTTGATCGGCTTGGTCTCGCCCTTGGGCTGGTAGGAGACGTCGTCGAGGACGAGGCCGGCCTTGCTGTCGTAGCGCCAGCACATGGTCCAGGTGGTGCCGCTGGAGAGCTTCTGCTGGATCTTGTAGGCGGCGCTGCAGCCGGCGGCCGGGGCGGCGGCGGTCTTCGGCTGGGCGGCGGCGGGTCCCGCCCCGGCCATCGCTCCGGCGGCGAGCGCGGCCACGGACAGACCGACGGCCGCGTGGGTCCGTGCACGGCTCATTCTCCGCGGCCGGGGGCCGCTGATCGGACGCTGTACGTGCATGAAGAAGTGACTCCCTTACAGGAGGAGCAAGTTGGAAAAGCTGACGAGGGTCAGCGGTCGAGCTTGGCGACCTTGCCGGCGCTGAGGTCGATGATCAGCTTCCTGGCGTCGATCCACGGGCCGTTGACGACCTTCGGGAACAGCCGCACGCACCGGTGCTCGCCGCACTTGTCCAGCACGGCGGGCTGGGCGCCCGGGGTGGCCCGGTAGACGGCGCCGTTGAGCAGCAGCTGGTCCGGCGAGGTGAGTGCCTTGCCGGTCGCGTCCTTGTAGTCCGCCTTCAGGCCCGCGCCGAGCGGGTCGGCGATCAGCAGCTTGGCCGCCTCGGCGTTCTCGGCCCGGCTCAGCGGCGGCTGGACGCCGTGCTGCGTGCCGGTCTCCTCGACCTTCCCGGTGTCCAGGTCGACCGTCTTGGTGACGAGGGTGTCGTTCTTGTAGTCGTAGAACGTCACATCGGCCTGGCGCGGTGCGTTCGCGCCGTCCGTCCCGTCGTCCTCCGGGTCGACGAGGTCGACGGTGAGGCGCTGCGGCCCCCGGTCGCCCTTCACGTTCTGGGCGGAGTTGAGCAGCTGCCGGTTCGCGGCGATCTGCTCCGCCCGCTTGATCTCGTCGTCGGTCAGCGGGTCGCTGCCCTTGCCCCGGTCACCGTCGGCCGGTGCCTGCTGGACGACGCCGGGCCGGACCGCCCCGTCCTGCCCCGCCTGCTGCGCGGCCTGTGTCCCCGCCCCGCTCCCTCCCGACTCGTCGGCCCCCGCCGTCCCCGGCAGGGTGATCCCGACCATCACGGCGGTCCCTGCCACCGCTACGGCCGCACCGGCCACCACCTTCCCCAGATGGCGGTGCACTATGTTGCGCACATCTTCCCCCTACTCCCCCTTGGTCACGGGAGTACCTGTTTGCCCCACTGGTTCGGCATACCGCGTATGCCTGGTCGAGCCGTAAGAGGGACGTAAGTCATAGGTGGTTCCATCACTTTCGGGGACACTCGACGCGAAGGCGCCCCCCGCGTCGCGCTCCAGCTGAAAGAGTCGATCCATGCAGGTCTGGCCTGGCGAGGCGTATCCGCTCGGTGCCACGTACGACGGCGCCGGCACCAATTTCGCGGTCTTCTCGGAAGCCGCGGACCGAGTAGAGCTGTGTCTGCTGCACGACGACGGCTCGGAGACGGCGGTGGAACTGCGCGAGAGTGACGCGTTCGTACGGCACGCGTACGTGCCCGGCATCATGCCCGGGCAACGGTACGGCTTCCGTGTGCACGGGCCGTACGCCCCCGAGCGCGGCCTGCGCTGCAATTCGGCGAAGCTGCTGCTCGACCCGTACGCGCGCGCGATCAGCGGCTCCATCCGCTGGGGCGAGGAGGTGTACGGCTATCACTTCGACGCCCCCGACGAGCGCAACGACCTGGATTCGGCCCCGCACACGCAGACGTCGGTCGTGGTCAACCCGTACTTCGACTGGGGCGACGACCGGCGGCCGCGCCGCGGCTACCACGAGACGGTGATCTACGAGGCCCATGTGAAGGGCCTCACGATGCAGCACCCGGGGCTGCCCGAGGAACTGCGCGGCACCTACGCGGCACTCGCGCACCCGGTGATCATCGAGCATCTGGTGGAGCTCGGCGTGACCACGCTGGAGCTGATGCCGGTGCACCAGTTCGTGAACGACCACCGACTGGTCGACATGGGGCTGAACAACTACTGGGGCTACAACACGATCGGCTTCTTCGCCCCGCACAACGCCTACGCTTCCTGGGGCGACCGCGGACAGCAGGTCCTGGAGTTCAAGTCGGCGGTGCGGGCCCTGCACGAGGCCGGCATCGAGGTCATCCTGGACGTCGTCTACAACCACACCGCCGAGGGCAACCACCTCGGCCCGACGCTGTCCTTCAAGGGCATCGACAACCCGCAGTACTACCGCCTCACCGACGACCCGCGGTACTACATGGACACCACGGGCACCGGGAACTCCCTGCTCATGCGGTCCCCGCACGTCCTGCAGCTGATCATGGACTCGCTGCGCTACTGGGTCACGGACATGCACGTCGACGGCTTCCGCTTCGACCTCGCGGCCACGCTGGCCCGGCAGTTCCACGAGGTGGACCGGCTGTCGTCGTTCTTCGACCTGGTGCAGCAGGACCCGGTGGTCTCCCAGGTGAAGCTGATCGCCGAGCCCTGGGACGTCGGCGAGGGCGGCTATCAGGTGGGCAACTTCCCGCCGCTGTGGACCGAGTGGAACGGCAAGTACCGCGACACCGTGCGGGACCTGTGGCGCGGCGAGCAGCGCGCGCTCGCGGAGTTCGCGTCCCGGCTGACCGGCTCCTCCGACCTCTACCAGGACGACGGCCGCCGTCCGCTCGCCTCGATCAACTTCGTCACCTGCCACGACGGTTTCACCCTGCACGACCTGGTCGCGTACAACGACAAGCACAATCAGGCCAACGGCGAGGACAACCGGGACGGCGAGAGCCACAACCGGTCCTGGAACTGCGGGGCGGAGGGCGAGACCGACGACTTGGGCGTGCTGGAGCTGCGGGCCCGCCAGATGCGGAACTTCTTCGCCACCCTGATGCTCTCCCAGGGCGTCCCGATGATCAGCCACGGCGACGAGTTCGCGCGCAGCCAGCGCGGCAACAACAACGCCTACTGCCAGGACAACGAACTGGCCTGGGTGAAGTGGCCGGACCCCGACGCGGAGGAGGGTTCCGCCGACCGCGCACTGCTGGACTTCGTGCGCGCGATGGTGTGGCTGCGCAAGGACCATCCGGTCTTCCGCAGGCGCCGCTTCTTCCACGGCCGGCCCGTGGAGGGCACCCACGACGACCTGTCGGACATCGCCTGGTTCACCCCCGAGGGCAAGGAGATGACCCAGCGGGACTGGGACAAGGCGCCGGCCTCCGCGCTGACGGTGTTCCTGAACGGCAACGCGATCTCCGAGCCCGGAGTGCGCGGGGAGCGGATCGGCGACGACTCGTTCCTGCTGATGTTCAACGCCTCGCCCGAGCCGCTGGACTTCGTGGTGCCGGTCGACCACGGCCGGCAGTGGCAGGTCGTGGTGGACACCGCCCGCACGGACGGGCTGCCGCCGGACGGGGAGCAGAAGGTGCAGGCCGGTGACCGCCTGACCCTGGTGGACCGGAGCATGACGGTACTGCAGAGGCCGGTCTAGGGCCGGTCCAGGGCCTGACCGGCGGGCCCTCCCCGCGCGCGTGGAGAGCCGCTTCGGTGGTGCTTCCGGGGTACGGCGCCGGACGCGCCGCGAAGGCGATCGCGCGGGCGAGGGCGGCGGCCAGGCTCGCCGCCGCGAAGGCGGCCGCGGGGCCGTGGGACTCGGCCGTCCGGCCGGTGACGGCGACCGCGAGGCCCTGGCCGCCGACGATCGCGCTCGTCGCGAACGCCACGGCCTCCGCGAGGCGCGAGGGCATCACCGCGCGCTCGATGAGCCCGAACACCGTGATCAGGTGCGGGGCGCTGGCGACACCCAGGACGGTGACGACCGCGTAGAGACCACCCAGGCTGTGCGCCCACAGCAGCGTCAGTGAGAGCGCGAGTGCGGCCGTGGTCGCCGTGCGCCGGCGGGCGGTGAGGGGGATGCGGGCGGGCACGGCGGCCATGGAGAGCCCCGCGACGGCGCTCATCACGCCCATGGCGGCATAGACGAGCCCTGCCTGGTCCTGTTGCCCGAGCCGCCCGGTGAGCGCGGTGATGCCCGCCTGACAGGCACCGAACATCGCCCTCTGGACGGCGAGGGCGGCGCACAGGGGGTGGCCGGAGCGCGGCATGCGGGGGCGGTCGCCACGCGTGCGTGGCGTGCCGCGGGGCGTACGGTCGCGCCGGGTCGCCGTCGGATGCAGGGCGAAGCCCGTGCCGCAGACGGCGACCAGGAGTGCGGCGGCGGCGAGGGCGTACGCGGGGTGGGCGACCACGGCGGCCAGGCCGACCAGCGCGGGCCCAGCACGAAGGAGGTCTCGTCGAGGGTGCTCTCGAAGGAGAGTGCGGTGCCGCCCGTGGTCTCGGGGGCCCCGGAGCGGCGCGCCAGAGCCACCGGACGGGCGCGGCCCAGGGGGCCGATCAGCGGTACGGTCGCCCCCGCCGAGGCCCCGAGGAGGGCGAGCGCCGCGGTCGGCAGTCCCGCGAGCGCCCCGGCCACCAGGGCGGCGATCGCGACGGCGTTGGCGAGACAGCAGACGAGCACGACCGTGCGCCGGCCGTGCCGGTCGGCTGGCCGGCCCACCAGCGGGCCGCAGCTCACCTGCCCGGCCGCCGGCGCCCCACCGGTCAGCCCCGCGGCCGCCGGTGAGCCGCTCGTCCGGACGACGAGCAGCACGCTGCCGAACTGGATCGTGGCCGTCGGCAGCCGCGCCAGGAAGGACACCACGGGCAGCAGCGGCCCGGTCAGGCCGATGACGTCCTTGTACGTGCGCCCCGTGGTCCCCATCGCTCGAAGCCGCCACGCGCGCGTGCACCCGTGCAGGGGACGATGACACGAAGGGCGGCAGGGCGGGTACGTAGCTTTGCATGACACCTGAGCGACCCGACCCCATGGCGCCCACGGCCACCTACCGGCTGCAGCTGCAGCCCGAGTTCCCGTTCGCGGCGGCCGCGGCCGCCGTGCCGTACCTGGCCTCGCTCGGCGTCTCGCACCTGCATCTGTCGCCCGTGCTGGAGGCCGTGCCCGGTTCCCTGCACGGCTACGACGTGGTCGACCCCGCGCGCGTGCGCGAGGAGCTGGGGGGCGAGGAGGGGCTGCGCGCGCTGTCCCGCACGGCGCGGGAGCACGGTCTCGGCCTGGTGGCCGACATCGTGCCCAACCACATGGCCATGTCACCGCGGCACAACCACGCCCTGTGGGAGGTGCTGCGGGAGGGCCCCAAGTCGCCGTACGCGCGCTGGTTCGACATCGACTGGGAGGCGCAGGGCGGCCAGATGCTGCTGCCGGTGCTCGGGCAGCCCGTCGGCTCGGTCATCGGCGAGCTGCACGTGGACGGCGACGTGCTGCGCTACTACGACCACGCCTTCCCGCTGCGCGAGGGCACCGGGGAGCTGCCGCTGCCGCAGCTCCTGGACGCGCAGTGGTACCGGCCGGTGTGGTGGCGGCTGGCCCGCACCGAGCTCAACTACCGGCGCTTCTTCAGCATCTCGGAGCTCATCGGGGTGCGGGTCGAGGACCCGGAGGTCTTCGAGGCCACGCACGCGAAGATCCTCGGGCTGCTGCGCGAGGGCGTGGTCGACGGGCTGCGCATCGACCACCCGGACGGGCTCGCCGACCCCGACACGTATCTGCGGCGCCTGCACGAGGCGACCGGAGGCCGCTGGACGGTCGTGGAGAAGATCCTCGCGGACGGGGAGTGCCTGCCGGCCTCCTGGCCCGTCGCGGGCACCACCGGCTACGACGCCCTGCGGCACATCGACGGCCTCTTCACGGACCCGGCGGGGTTCGGCGAACTCCTCGGCCAGTACCGGCGGTTCGCGGCCCCGCAGACGGACCGGGGCGGCGACTGGGCCGCGACGGTGCGGCGGGCGGCGTACAAGGTGATCACGCACGAGCTGGCCACCGAGATCAACCGGCTGACCGGGGTGGCGAGCAGGCTGTGCGCCACCGCCCCGGACCCGGCGCTGCGCGACCGCGCCCCCTGGGCGCTGCGCACGGCGCTCCAGGAGCTGCTGGTCCGCCTGGAGGTCTACCGGCCGTACGCCTCCGGGGAAGCGGCCTCGGTGGTCACCGAGGAGGCCGCCGCCGAGGCCCGGCTCGCCTTCGTCGTACCGGAGGAGGCCGGCGCGGTCGACGTGGTGCGCGATCTGGTGCTGGGGCGGGGCGGTGGCGGCTCCGGGCCCGACGAGGACGAGTTCCGGACACGGTTCGCGCAGACGGCGTCGGCGCTGCGCGCCAAGTCCGTGGAGGACACGGCGTTCTACCGCTATGTGCCGCTGCTGTCGGCGAACGAGGTGGGCGGCGACCCGGGGAGCCCGGCGATCTCCCCGGAGGACTTCCACGGCTACTGCGCGCGCGTGCAGCGCGACTGGCCGGCGACGGGGACCGTCGTCTCGACGCACGACACCAAGCGCAGTGCCGACGTACGGGCGGCCCTGGCGGTGCTCACCGAGTGCCCGCAGCGCTGGGCGGACGTCCTGGCCGAGGTGACCCGGGCGGGTGACGGCGTGCCGGACGCGCAGCTGGCGTGGGCGGCCTGGCAGACGGTGTTCGGGCTCGGGGAGGCGGCCGAAGAGCGTGTGCAGCAGGCCCTGTTGAAGCATGTGCGCGAGGCCGGGCTGCTGACGAGCTGGACGGAGCAGGAGCCCGCGTACGAGGAGGCGGTGGCCACCTTCGTCGCGGCGGGGCCGTGCGGGCCTCCGGGCGAGCACGTCAGGGCCCTGCGGCGCGCGCTGGAGCCCCACATCCGGGCGAACGTGCTGGGCACCGCCCTGGTCCATCTGACGATGCCGGGCGTACCGGACGTCTACCAAGGCACCGAGGGCGAGTCCCTGGCGCTGGTGGACCCGGACAACCGGCGGCCCGTGGACTTCCCGCCCGAGGCCCCCGGCGACAAGGACGCGGTGACCGCGGCGGCGCTGCGGCTGCGCGCGCGGCGGCCCGGCGCCTTCGGGGACGCGGCCACGTACGCGCCGCTCACGGCGGAGGGCCCGGCGGCGGCCCACTGTGTGGCGTTCGCGCGCTCCTCGGAGGTCGTCACGGCCGTGACGCGGCTGTCGCTGCGGCTGGCGGAGGCGGGCGGCTGGCGGGACACCCTGCTGCCGCTGCCACCGGGACGCTGGTCCGACGCGCTCGCCCCGGGGCGGGAGTTCACCGGGCACGCACGCGTGGCGGAGCTTTTCGAGCGGCTGCCGGTGGTGCTGCTGGAACGGGTGGACACGGAGTAGTCCGCGCGGCGCCGGTCGGCGGCACGCGCGTGAAGGCGGCCAGAGGCGCACCGCGAGGCCGGCGCGCGCCGCGGGACCGCGCCGGCCACCGGCTCACGGCCGCGCACGCTCCCGGGGCTCGGAACGGACGGCCGGCGCGTCGTGACGTGCGACGACGCCCGCTGCGCGCCCAGGCTTTCCGGTGACCGTCATGGTTCCGCCATGGTGCTCGGAGGCAGCTGAGGGGTGGAACGACGCGTACTCGGGCCGATGCGCCGCAGGGCCCCGTTCCCCGCCTGCGGTGAATGCATCTGGGCGCCCCCTGGAGCCTCCCCTTGATGTCATTGACACTTCGGGGAGAGCGTGGCGTACTGCGGATTGCGAAGGCCGGGCGGATGTGACGGGGGTGAGTCTCCTGCCTCAGCGGCGCTATCCCACCGTGACCCAACTCGTCGCGTGCGCACGGTCGTTGGCCACTCGGAGACCCGGACTGTGCACCCTGAGGGAAGTGGGCGTCTCCCGGGCGGGCAGGCCCCTGCACCTGCTGTCCGTGGGCCATGCCCGGCGGGCCGTCCTCGTCGTCGCCGGCGCCCACGCCAATGAGCCGACCGGCGCCTGCACGGTCCTCTCGCTCGCCGAACGGGTGCTGGCGGAGCGGGAGTTGCGCCATGACACGTCCTGGCACTTCCTGCTCTGCGTGGACCCCGACGGAGCGAGCCTGCACGTCACGCCGGCGCCGCGAAGCCTCTACGACTACCACCTAGGGTTCTTCCGGCCCGCCGCCGAGGAACAGCCCGAGTGGTCGCCGTCGGTGCTGCCGGCACACCGTCTGCCGCCCGAGACGCGCGCGCTGACCCGGGTCATCGACGAGCTGCGCCCCTACCTCCAGGTCACCCTGCACGGAACCGATCTGGGCGGCAGCTGGGTGCAGTTGACCAAGGACATACCGGGTCTCGCCGAGCCGTTCGCCAAGTCCGCGGCGCAGCTGCACATCCCGGTGGAGACGGGCGCCTCGGACGCGGCGGGCTGGGCCGCGTCCGGACCCGGGGTGCATGTGATGCCCGCCCCCGGGGCGAGCGCCGCGTACCCGAGCATGCCGGACGACGCGCGCCACAGCACCTGGTACGCAACGCACCGCTACGGCGGTCTGACGGCGGTGGTCGAGGTGCCGATGTGGGCGAGCGACCTGGTGGACGACCCGGCTCCGCACCCCGCGCCGGCCGCGGCGATACGGCGGGTGGCCCGCCGGCTGCTGCGCGACGCCTTCGAGGTGGACCGGGTGCTCGCGGAGGCGCTGCCCCGGCTGGAGGGCGTCGACGGGCCGCTGCTGCGGGCCGCCCGGTGGGTACTGGACCTGGTTCCGGGCCTGGCCGCGGACTGGACCCACACGCCGCCCGCCGACGGCACGATGGCGTACGTCAGCAGTGTGGACGCGTTCGGCCGCCGCCTGCCGCTGCGCGCGGCGGCCATGCTGCTACGGGTCCTGCGGGAGAGCGGCGACCGTGCGGCACCGGGTCTGGAGCGGCTCGTGGCGACCTGGAGCGGGGCCTTCGCGGAGCGCTTCCGGGCGCGCTGGGTGCCGCTGGAGCACCAGGTGGAGCATCAGTCCCGCACGGTGGTCACGGCGGCGCGGTACGCGCGCGACCGTGCGGCGTGAGCACGCCGGACGGGTTCGCGCGCGCCGCCCGCCGCGGCGCGGGCGTCAGTTGTCGAGGGCGAAGACCGACCCGGTGCGCGCGCTCATGAAGCACGCGCTGGAGAAGGTCTGGGTGTAGTCGACCTTCCGGTTGCTCCACTCCCCGCGCGCGTGGACGGTCACCGGCGCGTAGATCATGGGGCAGTAGGAGTCCCTCGCCGGGATGCGGGTGATGTCGCCGTCGGCCGCCGTCAGTTCGCTACACGCCTCGGCCGCCCGTGCGTGGCCCTCGGGCGGGTCGCACAGCAGCAGGGTGTCGTGGTGGCCGGTGGTACGGGCGTCACCCTTGGCGACGGTGAGGTAGAGCCAGTTGTCCGGCGGGAAGTGGTGGGAGGCCGCCTGCGCCGGGGCCGCGCCCGTGAGGAGGAGCGCGGCCGCGAGCAGTCCGCCTCGTACCGCTTTCGCCGTGGTGCTGATCGCTTCTGTGGTACTGGTCGTCATTCCCGATGCATCGGCACGGTCGCCTGGGAACCCCAGCCCGGCTCACCCGAACGGGAGCACGCGGGCGCGTACTGCCCGGCGAGTTCGAACGCGGCGAGCACCACGCGTGACTGGTACTCCACCTGGCGCGCGACCGGGATCCAGCGCGCGCCGATGGCATCGCGGTAGTCGGCGCACCACTCGTCGATGAGCCGGTCCAGGTCCGGCAGCACACCGGCGGGGTCGCGGCCGGCGGCCGTCACGAGCTGGTGCAGCAGACCCGCCGTGCGCAGGGCCAGGCGGCGCCCCGCGATGCGCAGGGCCGCCAGGTGGCCGCTGCTGAGCGGCGGCAGCGGGCGCGCGCCGGCGGCGACGTCGGGGTCCCATGCGTCGGCGAGGCCGGGGCAGACCAGTAAATAGTCGTCCACCGGGGCGAGCAGGGCGGCCGCGTCCGGCGTCCGCGCGAGGTGTGGCCGCAGCCGGGCCAGGAGCACCTCCAGGAGCCGTGTGTCGCGCCGCAGCGCGTGGCTGACGGTGCGCAGCACCGCGGCCGCGTCGGCGGGCGGGGAGCCGTCCTCCACGGCCGCCACGCCCCACATGGGCGCCTCGACGACGGCGGTCACCGTGCCGTGCCGGTACGGGTGGAACCAGGTCGACTCGACGGCCGCCTCGGTGATGGCCGCGGCCAGGTCGCCGATGCGCGGCGGCGGGATGCGGTAGACGGCGGGGCCCAGGCTCGGCCAGTACAGGGTGTCGTAGGGGCCGAGTTCGCGCGGGATGCCGAGGCGGGTGGCGGCGCGGGCGACGCGCCCCGGGAGGCCCGGCAGGTCGTGGGTCAGCTCGACGAAGCCGCCGCCGACGTCGACGCCGTGCAGGGAGCACTGGAGGAAGGGCCGCAGTTCGTCCTGAAGTTCGAGCAGCGTGCGGGTCTCTGGAAGCGTGGCACCCGCCGCGCCGTCGGGCAGCCACTCGGGCTGTTCGAGGAAGCCGGGCCGGAAGAAGTTCCGGAAGTACCGGCCGAGGCTGTACGGGCCCTGCAGCCAGCCCTCGTTGCGGCGCAGGCCGTCGGGGTCGAGGGAGAGCAGCAGGTTCCAGGTGGCGTCGGAGCCCTCGGTGAACCGCGGGTCGGCGAGGGCGCGTTCGGCCAGCCGGAGCACGGTGCCGCCACCCACGGGTTCGTTGGCGTGCGGCCCGGCGACGACGAGGGCCTGACGGCTGCCGTGACCGACGGAAAGCAGCCACATCGGGTTGCCCGCGCGGGAGGTGCCGACGCGCCGCAGAGATGCGTCCGCGGGACGGCGGGCCACGAGTGCTGCCGCCCGCGCGCCGAGCTCGTCGACGGTCGGGTAGCGGAGGAGGGGCGGCAGGGCACACCTCCACAATGTGGTGCCGACGTTTCACCTGATGTACATGGCGTACGCACAGTCAGTCACGACTTCAGGGGTACGTCAACACCGCGGAACGGAAACCGCTTTGCTCCATCGCAGCACGTCAACGCGATGTCATGCTCAGGCCAAAGCTCTTCGCGAACCGATCGCGCTCAGTCGCACGTTCAGTCGCAGGCGAGCCGGAACGACATCCGTCCGAAGCCGACCTGATCACCCTCGCGCACGACTGCGGCACCGATGACCCTTCGCCCGTTCACCGTCGTGCCGTTGGTCGAGCCGAGGTCGCGCAGCACCCACATGCCGCCCTGGCGGCGGAGTTCGGCGTGCACGCGGGACACGGTTTCATGCGTGAGGCGCAGCCCGTTGGCCGGATCGCGTCCGATGCGCAGCGGGTGGCTGTTGCCCGGGTGCGGCAGCAGCAGCTTGGGCAGGCGCTCGGCCTGCCACGCCCTGCGCAGCCGTACCGTGAAGCCGGAGACCGCCTCCACGGTGCCGAACACCAGACGCGAGAGACGGTTCTCCTGGGGGAGGTCGGCGGTGAGGACGGCGAGTTCGTCGGAGCGGCGGGCGGCGAGCGCCAGTTCCATGCGGTGGATGAACGTGTCGTGCGACAGCCGTCCCATGGCGACGCCGTCACGCAGCACCTTCAGCGCCTTGTCGCGCTCCGCGTCGGACAACCGCGCGGGGTACGTGTGGAACTCGAAGGACGACGTCACGTTCGTGATTGTCGGTCAGTGAACTCCGGGTGTCCAGAAAACGAGAAAAGGCCGGGCACGCGTGCGTACGCGGCGACACCCGCCGCAAAACGGCGGATGCGAAAGCGGATTGATCTCGTTTGGAGCACCATGGACGGGCTACATCACGGTGAGCAGACGAAGGGGAACCGTCCGTGCAGTTCGAGGTGTGGGCACCACAGGCCGAGCGCGTGACGCTCCAGTGCGACGACGCCACGCGCGCGTTGGAGCGCGATCCCGGACGGGAGGGGTGGTGGCGGGCGGAGGCCGGGGCGCGGGACGGCTCGCGGTACGGGTACGCGCTGGACGACGGTCCCGTGCTGCCCGACCCGCGTTCGCGCCGGCAGCCCGACGGCCCCGACGGCCTGAGCGCCGTCGTCGACCACCAGCAGCATGCCTGGCGCACCGAATGGGCGGGACGCCCGCTGCCCGGTGCGGTCCTGTACGAGCTCCATGTGGGCACGTACACCCATGAGGGCACCCTGGACGCGGCCGCCGGGCGGCTCGGCCACCTCGTCGAACTGGGCGTCACCCACGTCGAGTTGATGCCGCTGTGCCCTTTCCCGGGGCGGCACGGCTGGGGCTACGAGGGCGTCTCGCTGTGGGCGGTGCACGAGCCCTACGGCGGCCCCGAGGCGCTGAAACGGTTCGTCGACCGGGCGCACGAACTCGGCCTGGGCGTGGTCCTGGACGTCGTGCACAACCACCTCGGACCCTCGGGCAACCACCTGCCGGCGTTCGGGCCGTACTTCACGGACACCCACCACACGCCGTGGGGTTCCGCCGTGAACCTCGACGCGCCGGGCTCGGACGAGGTGCGGGACTATCTGCGCGAGAGCGCCCTGTCGTGGCTGCGCGACTACCGGATCGACGGGCTGCGCCTGGACGCCGTGCACGCGCTGGCGGACACGCGCGCGTGCCACTTCCTGGAGGAGCTGTCGACGGCCGTGGACGCCCTCGCCGCCGAACTGGACCGCCCGCTGTTCCTGATCGCCGAGTCCGACCTGAACGACCCACGGCTGATCACCGCGCGCGAGGCGGGCGGCCTCGGTCTGCACGCGCAGTGGAACGACGACTTCCACCACGCCCTGCACACCGCGCTGACCGGCGAGTCCCAGGGCTACTACGGCGACTTCGCACGCGCCCCCGTGGCAGCGCTCGCCAAGACGCTCACCGGCGGCTACTTCCACGACGGCACGTACTCGAGCTTCCGCGGCCGGCGCCACGGGCGCCCTTTGGACCGTACGCGCGTGGCCGCACACCGGGTCCTCGGCTACAGCCAGACGCACGACCAGGTCGGCAACCGCGCCCTGGGGGACCGTCTGTCGGCCTCCCTCTCCCCGGGTCTGCTGGCCTGCGCGGCCACGCTGGTGCTGACCGCCCCCTTCACGCCGATGCTGTTCATGGGCGAGGAGTGGGCGGCCGGCACGCCCTGGCAGTTCTTCACCGACCACACCGATCCGGAGCTCGCCGAGGCCGTACGGCGGGGCAGGCGGCGGGAGTTCGCGTCCCACGGCTGGGCGGAGGAGGACGTACCGGATCCGCAGGACCCGGCGACCCGCGACCGCTCCTGCCTCGACTGGGCGGAGCCCGCCGAAAAGACGCACGCGCGCGTGCTGGACTGGTACCGCGCCCTGATCGCGCTCCGGCGCGAGCAGGCCGACCTCACCGATCCCGACCTGGCCGACATCAAGGTGGCGTACGACGAGCGGCAGCGCTGGCTCGCCTTCCGCCGCGGGGACGTCCGCGTGGCCGTGAACCTCGCCAAGGAGCCGGCCGAGATCCCCCTGGGCCCGCGCCACGCGCGCGTGCTCGCCGCGTGGGAGCCCGTCGAGGCGCCGGGCCCGGACGGGGTGCTGCACCTGCCAGGGGAGTCGGCCGTGGTCCTGCTGCAGGGCTGAGCCGAGTCAGCCGTCCGGCTCGCCGTCCCGCAGCTCCGTCACCCGCTCCAGGAGGATCGCCTCCCAGGCGCGGCGGAGCCGGAGCCTGAGCAGCGGCAGGGCGGCCGCTTCGCGGGCCTGGAGGGCTGCGGCGAGGCGGATGACGGCGTCGCAGCGGGCCAGCCAGAGGCCGCGCAGGCAGGGGCGGGCGCCGTACCCGGCGAGGGTCGCGGCGCGGACGGCGGCCGGTGAGCCGACGGCGCCGGCCAGCCCGGCGATGTCCTCGGCGGGGTCGCCGACGGCCGCGTCGGACCAGTCCAGGACGCCGCGCACCCGGCCGTCGGGGCTGACCACGAGGTGCTCGCCCTTGAGGTCGTGGTGGACGAGCACCGCGGTGCCGGGCTGGGCGGCCAGTTGCACGGCGGCCGCGCCGGTGAGCTGGTGCAGGCGTACGGGGTCGAACTCGTCGGCCGCGGCGAGCCGTTCGGCGGCGCGCTCGGCTGCCCGGCGCAGGGCCTCCAGGGAGCGCGGGGCGACGCGCGGGACGCCGAGCGTCTCGGCCTGCCGGACGGGCACCTCGCGCAGCCCGGTGAGCAGCCCCGCGAGGTCGGCCTCGCCGACGGCGGACACGTCGTGCTCCTCGCCCGAGCCGCCGGGCACCTTCGTGTCCAGCGTGTACGTCAGCCCGGCCGCCCACTCCCCGTGCGCCACGCTGGTGGGCACGGCGACCGGCAGGTGCGGGCGCAGCAGGTCGCGCAGACGCAGCTCGCGGCGCTGGCGGACGGCGGCCTCGCGGTCGGGGGTGAGGCGCAGCACATGCCGGGAACCGACCCACCAGGTGCCGTGCCCGGGGCCCTCGGCGACGGGCCGCACCTCGGGTCCGGCGCCGGCCGCACCGTCCTTGAGCAGGGAACTGACCAGCCGGCGGACGGTGTCCGCGGTGGGTGTCGGTGCCTGGGTCATGGTCCGCGCCGTCGTCGCTCGGGGGTCTGCTGGGGGCTCCTGCTGGTCGCTCAGTCCACTATGACCATCTCGCGGGTCGTGTCGTTCAGCCGCCGCCCGCCGTCCTCGGTGACGGTGACGATGTCCTCGATGCGCACACCGAACCGGCCGGGCAGATAGATGCCGGGTTCCACGGAGAAGCACATTCCGGGCACCAGGGGCTGCCGTTCGCCCTCGATCATGTACGGCGGCTCGTGCGTGGTGACGCCGATGCCGTGGCCGGTGCGGTGGATGAAGTACTCGCCGTACCCGGCGCCGGCGATCACCTCGCGGGCGGCCCGGTCGACGTCCTGGCAGGCGGCGCCCGGCCGCACCGCCGAAAAGCCCGCCTCCTGGGCCTCGCGGACCAGGTCGTGCACCCGGCGCTCCTCGTCGGTGGGCTCGCCGACGTGGACCGTGCGGGAGGTGTCGGAGCCGTAGCCGTCCTTGAGGCCGCCGAAGTCCAGGACGACCATGTCGCCGTCCTCGATGACGCGGTCGCCGACCTCGTGGTGCGGATCGGCGCCGTTCGGGCCCGAGGCGACGATGGTGAAGTCGACCTGCGAGTGGCCGAACTGGCGCAGCAGATCGGCCAGGTCCGCGCCGACCGCGGACTCCTCGCGGCCGGCGAAGGGGACTTTCCGGATTTCCTCGAAGGCCGCGTCCGCCGCCGCGCCCGCGGCCGCCATCAGTTCCAGCTCCGCCGCGTCCTTGACGGCGCGCAGCATCGGCAGGGCCTCGGTGAGGGAGTCGTAGGTGGTGCCGGGCAGCGTCCGCTGCAGACCCAGCAGGTGCAGCGCCCAGGCGTTGTCGCTGACGCCGAAGCGGCCGGTGCCGGACAGGAGCGCGGCGGTCGCGGCGTACGGGTCCTTGCCGTCGGTCCAGTCGCGCAGGTTCAGGGCGGGCGCGCCGGGGGCCTGCGCGGCGTCCGGGGCCTCCAGCGTGGGGACGACCAGGACGGGGGCCCGGCCCTGGGCGAGGACCAGCAGGGTGAGCCGTTCGGTGACCGCGGTGGGCGCGTAGCCGGTCAGCCACACCAGGTCGGGTCCCGGCGCCACCAGGAGCCCGTCGAGACCGGCGTCCGCGGCGGCCCGCGCGGCGCGGTCCATACGGGCCCGGTAGTCGTCGGCGGTGAAGGGCGCGCGCGTGCTGCCGGTCATCCGGGCCTCCCTGGGCGGTTGCAAGGACCACATAGGACTACGGGCAGCATCCTGCCCGGACAGCGGGGGCCGCGCGACCGGTCTGCGGGGCTTTCGTGCACCGTGCCGTCCATGGCGTCAGCTCTCCAGGGCCAGGCGGACGCCGAGGAGGAGCAGCACGCCGCCGGAGATCTGCTCCAGGCGCCGGCGCACCCCGGCACGGGACAGGACGGTCCGCATCCGGCCGACGAACCACACGTACAGGCCGTAGTAGCCGACCTCGTAGACCGCCCAGAGCGCGGCGAGCCCGGCCGTGGCGGGCAGGTGCGGGGCGCCCGCGGGCACGAACTGCGGCAGGAAGGACATGGCGAAGATCGCCGCCTTGGGGTTGGCGAGGTTCATCAGCAGCCCGGCGCGGTAGGCCGCCCAGCCGCTCTTCCCGGCGCCCTCCCAGGCGTCATCCCCGGGCGCCTCCTTCGCCCCCTTCGCTCCCTTCGCCCGCCGCGACTGCCGCAGCGCCTGGACTCCGAAGCCGACGAGGACGACCGCGCCGACGACGCGCAGCACGTCGTAGGCCACCTCGGAGGCCGCGAGCAGCCCGGTCAGGCCGAAGGCGGCCACGACGCCCCAGACGAAGATGCCCGTCTCGTTGCCGAGCACGGTCAGGAAGCCGTCGCGTCTGCTGCGCAGCGACTGCTTGATGATCAGCACCGTGCTGGGGCCCGGCGAGGCGGCGATGAGGGTGCAGGCGCCGAGGAAGGCGAGGAGCGTGCTCAGCATGAGGGCCATCGTGGCCGGTGCCGCGGGACAGGGCCAGTGTTTTTCCGGTGGTCACATGACGAATCCGGGTACCGCCGTCAGCTGCTGGTAGGTGCCGCTCCGGTGCCGGATCGTCAGGACGACCTCGGAGCCGGGGCGGGCGTGCGCGACGGCGCGGGCGAGGTCCGCGGCCGATGCGACCCGGGTCCCGCCGAACGCGAGGAGCACGTCGCCGCGGACCAGTCCCGCCGTGTAGCCCGGGCCGGGGACGTGGACGCCCACGATCAGAGCCCCCTTCCGGTAGGCGTCGACCGCCTCCAGGCCGAGGGTCGCGGTGGCGGGTGCCGGGGGCGCGGACGAGGTGGTGGGGGTGGGTGTGGCCGGAGGTGCGGACGGGGGGTGGGGGACGGCGGGCGGCCGTTGCGGCGCCCGGCGTTGCAGGTCGGCGAGCTTGCTCATCCCTATGACCGTGGCGCCGACCGTCCCGATGCCGACCCCCGAGAGCACCAGGGCCCCGGCCACGAGCAGCCCGAACAAAAGGGTCCTGAGCCGTCGGGCCCGCTTCCGGGCGGCGTGCGGGTGCCGTACGGGCGCACCGGGCCGGGTGCCGCGACCGGGGTCCTGGCCGGGCATCGGCTTGGGCCGCAACGCAGTCTGTTCCATGGATCGCCTCCTGCTGAAGCTCTACCCGGGAGTCCCGGCGCGCGACGAGCCACGAACGAGTGAGACTGACCGGCGAGCAACGCCGGCGGACGCGACCTGGACACCAGTTCGACGCGAGGGACGCGCGCGCCCGCACCCGACGTCCCGGAGCGGGCGCGGGCGCGGGCCGATGCCGCGTTCTCACCGCTGTACCCGGTGATCCCGTCAGAGGACGGGCACGGCGGGCGGCCGCTCCGGGAGGAAGCCGTGGGCGCGCCGTGCCAGGAAGCCGGCCTGGTAACGGTCCACCTTCCGATGCCAGTTGAGGATGCCCGACAGCCAGTTCTGCAGGTCCCCCACATAGCCGTGCATCGCCTCGCGTGCCTCTGCCGAGAGGCCGAAGTCGTCGTAGACGACCGGGAGTTCGTGTGCGGCGACATGCTCGAACTGCTGCATGCGCCGGGTCATCAGGTCATGGACGACCGAGAGGGCCGTCGGGTAGTCGATACCGAAGAAGTTCTGCACGACGAGGATCGCGTTGTGGATCTCGCCCTCGTACTCGATCTCCTTCTGGTACGAGAAGACGTCGTTGAGCAGGCAGGCGTAGTCGATGGCGGCGTTCTCCAGCGAGCGGACGGGGCCGCTGCGGTAGACCTCGGGCGGGACGGCGGGACCCCGGCCCCGCCGGCACAGGCTCAGGGTGAGGTCGGAGCCGAAGGTGGCACGGCGCATCTCCAGGTAGTCGACCGGGTCGGGGATGCGGTTCTGCATCTGGTTGGACAGCTCCCAGACCCAGCTCTCGGTCATCACGTTCACCGAGTCCTTGAGGGAGCGCCGGTCCTCGGCGGACATCCCCGCGCTCGTCCGCGCCCACAGGTCGGCGAGGCCCCGCTCCATGCCGTTGAGCGGCGTGACGGGCACCTCGCCGTCCAGGGGCATGCACTCCGACAGGCGGCGCGTGGTCAGCCGGGCGGCGGCCAGGTCGCGGCGGTGGCCGTACACGAGCGGGTAGTAGTCGTCGGCGTACGTCCCCCAGGCGAGCCACCCGGCGCTGAGGTCGAGGGCCTCCGGTGTCGCGTCCGGGTCGATGCCCGCGGAGCACAACGGCAGGTCGTAGGCGGCGAGTTTGTCCTCGTCCCAGACGCCCTCCTGGAGCATGCCCATGGCGTGCATCCAGGCGGTGAGGCGGGGCCGGGCGGCCTCCAGGTGCGGGCTCACCTCGACCTGGAAGGGCATGTGGAAGTCGGGCAGCAGGGACGGGCCGACCTTCTGGTACGGCATGTGCGTGTAGGCGCGCAGGCGCTCGGCGCCGGCCGCCGCGAGCAGGGCATTGACGTCGGCCGCGAAACCGCCCGCACCGGCCGGTCCGTGCCACGGATTCCCGGACTGCGCGCGGGCGTTCATGTAGCGGCTGGAGCGCATGTGCCATTCATGGCCGCCGGACTGCCAGTCCTGCAGGCCCTGCGTGTACTTGGCGACGGCCGCCACCTCGGGCGGGGTGAGGCCCAGATCCAGTGCCAGTACGGGCACTTCGGTCAGGGCGGTGTGCTCGAACTGGTGGAGGCGCGAGGTGAGGATGTCGTTGACGGTGTCGGCGGCCTGCTGGGTGGTGCAGCCGAAGAAGGTCTCCAGGACGAGCACGCCGTTGCTGTTCTCGCCCTCGTCCTCGACCTCACGCTGGTAGGAGAACAGGTCGTTGCGCAGGTGGACGGCGTCGGCGAACGTCTCCATCAGCACCGTCAGGGGCCGCGAGCGGGCCGCGGCGGCGGGCACCTCGGCCGTCGCGTACTCCACGAGCCCCGCCGACCAGGGGGCGCCGCCCACCTTTCGGCGCATCTCGATGTACTCGACGGGGTTGGCGATGCGCCCCTCGTTGATGTTGGACAGCTCCCACAGGGATTCGTTGAGGAGGTGCTCGGTGGCGACGGCGAAGCGGTGGCGCCAGTCGGCGGACATGGCGGGCACGGTGCGCGTCCACAGATCGGCGAGGCCCGCCTCGACCGGGTTCTGCGGCTCGGGCATCGGGGTGCCGAGGTCCATCGGCATGAACAGCGGGAGCCGGTCCAGATAGGCCTTGCCGCCCGCACGGTCCTGGGTCCGTTTGAAGATCTCCAGGAAGTGGTCGTCGAAGAAGAAGACCCACACGTACCAGTCGGTGATCAACGACAGGGCCGGGCCGTCGCACTCGGGATGGGTGTAGGCGCAGAGCAGTCCGTAGTCGTGCGCCTCGAGGTCGGACTGCTCCCAGATCCCGGACCCCTCCAGCATGCCCATCTCGCGTGCCCACCCGGTCGAATGGGCGCGCGCCTGGTCGACATGCGGGTTCAGCCGCGCGGGATACGGCATGTAGAAGTGCGGGAGTTCGAAGGGCTGGTGCGTCATGGCCGGGCCCTACCCGGGGCTCTGTGGCGCCATCCCCCGGCCCGGACATGATCACACCATCGCGTGAATCGGCGGGGAAACCGGGAAAAGCGCACACCGGCGGTGGCACTCTGCCGCCGGCCTCAGCTCCCCCGCACCGCCCGCCCCACCTCCGTCCGCAGCGCCACGAACTCCGGCAGCCCCCGGGTGCCGATCTGCTCGCGTTTTCCCGGGAGTTCGACCGGCAGGTCGAGGACGACGCGGGAGGCGGGCCCCGGGGACAGGACGACGACGCGGTCGCCGACGTAGACGCTCTCGTCGATGTCGTGGGTGACGAAGACGATGGTCGCGCCGTCGGTGCGGTGGACCTCCAGGAGGAGGTCCTCCAGGTCCTCGCGGGTCTGGGCGTCCAGGGAGCCGAAGGGTTCGTCCATGAGGAGCAGAGCGGGGCGGCAGACCAGGGCGCGGGCGATGGCGACGCGTTGCTGCATGCCGCCGGAGAGCTGCCAGGGGTGGCGGCGGCCGGCTCCGTCGAGACCGACGCGTTCCAGGATGCGCTCGGCCCGCGCGCGGCGCTCGGCGCGGGGCAGGCCGCGGCGGCGCAGCGGGAGGGCGACGTTGTCGCGGACGGTGAGCCAGGGGTAGAGGGAGCGGCCGTAGTCCTGGAAGACGACGGCCAGTTGGTCGGGTACGCCGGTGACCGGGGCCCCGTCGAAGGTGACGGAGCCCTCGTACGCGGGCTGCAGACCCGCGACGGTGCGCAGCAGCGTGGACTTGCCGCAGCCCGACGGGCCCACGACGCACAGGAGTTGGCCTTCGGGGACGGTGAGGGTGATGTCGTGCAGGACGGACTGGTCGCCATAGCGCTGGCCGAGGCCGTCGAGACGGAGCTTCACGCCGTGCTCCTTCCCCGGCCGACGAGCCGTCTCTCCACCGCCAGCAGCACGGTGTTCAGCACATGTCCGAGGACACCGAGCAGGAGCAGCGCCGCCCAGACGGTGAGCAGGTCGGAGCGGGACTGGGCGTCGGTGAGAGTGAAGCCGATGCCGTCGGCGGTGCCGGGCAGCAGCTCGGAGAAGACCATGAGGATGAGGGAGAGCGACAGGCTCAGGCGCAGGCCCGCGAAGATGCGCGGCAGCGCGGAGGGCAGGAGCAGGAACCGCAGCCGTTCCACGGGGTTCAGGCGCAGCACGGCGGCCACGTCGAGCCGGAGTGGATCGGTGTTGCGCGCCCCCTCCGCCGTGTTGATCAGGACCGGCCAGACGGCGCTGAAGGCGATCGACGCGATCTGCATCGGCGTCCCGAGGGCGAGGACGACGACGAAGACGGGCACCAGCGCGGGCGGCGGCACGGCCCGCGCGAACTGCAGCACCGGATTGCAGAGCGCGTACGCCCACCGCGACCGCCCGACCGCGAGGCCCAGCGCGATCCCGGTGACGGCGGCGATCCCGAACCCGGCCGCCATCCGCCCGAGGCTGGGCAGGATGTCGGCCACGGCGGCGTCCGTCAGGAACACCCGGCCGGCGGGGCCCGAGAACCACAACTCGTGGGCGCGGCCCGCTATTCGGCCCGGTGGGGGAAAGTACACGCTGCCGTGCGCCTGTGCGGCCACCTGCCAGAGGGCCACCACCACGGCGAGCACCACGACACGCAGCAGGACATGGCCGCCGGCGCGCCCGAAGGCCACCGGTCCTCGCGCGGCGCTCCGCACCTTGGTACCGGCCGCCTTCACGACCGCCCTCCGCGTGCGTCCGCCCGCCGCTCGGGCGTCCAGGGGAACAGCCGGCGCTCGCCCCACACCAGGACGCCGTTGATGACGAGGCCGAGGGCGCCCGCCCAGACCACGCCGGCCAGGACGTCCCGGGTGCCGTCGGTGGCCGATCCCGCCTGGGCGATGAAGATGCCGAGGCCCTCGCCGAAGCCGGAGAGGAGTTCGGTGGCGACGGCGAGGATCAGCGCGACGGCCGCCGAGATGCGGATGCCGGCGGCGATGAACGGTGCCGTGCCCGGCAGTTCGACCCGCAGCAGCACCGAGAGCCGGCCGAAGCCGAAGGCGCGCAGGGTGTCCTTGGCGAGCGGGTCGGTCTCGCCGAGGCCGTAGACGGTGTTGAACAGGACGGGCCAGACGCACGCGTACGTGATCAGCGCGACCTCGGTCCGGGTGCCGGTGCCCAGGAGCAGGGAGACCAGCGGGATCAGCGCGACCGAGGGCAGCGGCCGCAGGAACTCCACGATCACGCGTACGGCGGAGTCGACGAGCGGCACGCTGCCCAGCAGCAGCCCGAGCGGGACCGCGATCGCGACGGAGAGGCCGAGGCCCAGCGCCCAGGCCTTCAAGGTGGCGCCGACCCCGTCCAGGAAGGCGCTGTCGGTCCCCAACTCCACTGCGCGGGCGAGGACTTCGGAGGCGGGCGGCAGATAGCTGCGGCGCACGACGCCCGAGCGCCCGACGGCCTCGCAGGCGCCGAACGCGAGCAGTACGCCGAGAAGCCCCAGCAGCAGTTCCTGACGTCGCCTCAGCCGCCTCACCTGACCTTCAGCCGCTTCACTTGACCAGCAGCGTGGCCGGGTCGAGATCTTTCTTCAACAGCCCCTGTTTCCGCATGAGTTCGGTCAGCCGGCGCAGCTGCGCCGGGTCGGTGGCGGCCGGATACACCGGCAGCTGGATCCTCTCCGCCTGATCGGCGGTCACCTTGGTGTACTTGGGCAGTTCCTCGCGTACGGCGTCCGGGTCCCGCGTCGCGATCTTCGACGCGGCCTCGATGGCGCGGTGGAAGGCCGCCGCCTCCTCGGCGTGCCCGGCGGCGAACTTCCGCGTGGTGACGTATCCGCTGATGGGCAGCGACTGGACGGGCGCCGAGCCGCCGTCCAACAGCACCTTCGCCTTCAAGTCGCCCTGGATCGCGCTGTCGAAGGGCTCCACCGCGTGCACGGCGTCGACCTGGTCGCGTTCCAGGGCAGGCCCCATCTGCGGGAAGGCGATCTGCCGGTAGACGGGCCGGCCGACGCCCTTGGCGTCGAGGATCGCGTTCAGGGTCAGCGACTGGATGTTGTTGAGGATGTTGACGGCGACCTTCTTGCCCGCCAGGTCGGCGACGCTCTTGACGGCGGAGTCCTTCGGCACCAGGACGTCCATCATGTGCGGTGCGACCCGTACGCCCTCGGCGAGGATGCGGACGTCGAGGGTGCCCTTCTCGTCGGCCTGGAGGAAGGTCACGTAGTTCGCGCTCGCGATCACGTCGACCTGACCGTTGGCCAGGGCGGGCAGTGCCTGGATGCTCTGCTGGACCGGCTGGATCGTGACGTCCAGCCCTTCCTTCTTGAACAGCCCGCGGTCCCGGGCGATGTAGAGCGCCGCCGAGTCGGTCAGCGGCAGTGCGGCCACTCTCAGCTTGGTGTTTCCGGCACCTGTGGACGTGGAGCCGTCCTTGTCGTCGCCACAGGCGGCGAGGAGCAGGGTCAGGGCGGCCAGGACGGCCGCCGGTTTTCCGATGCCCGGCCGTAATCGACGTAACGCCATGCGGGCATGACTACCAAAGATTTGTCATGATCACTACAGAGCGATCGGTACAACCGTCAATCTTTGGAGAAAAACGAAAGGGCTTCCTCGGCCGTCCAGGCGAGCGCGTCCGGCAGTGCGTCGGCCGCGACCGGCAGCCACAGCGAGCAGGAGGAGAGCCCGGCGTCGGCCAGGGCGGCCAGCTCCTCCCGTACGCTCTCGGCGCTCGCGTCCGCCCCTCCCAGCGGGCGCCCGGGCAGCCGCACGGCCGGTGCGAAACCCGGCGGCACGAGGAAGAGGCCCGCCGTCAGCCCCAGGGTCCGCGGGTCGCGTCCGGCCTGCTCGCCGAGGGGGACGAGCCGCTCGCGCACCGCCCTGAGCCCGGCGGCGTCGATCCCGGAGCCGTGCCAGGCGTCCGCGAACCGCAGCGCCCTGCGCAGTGCCGCGTCGCTCTCCCCGCCGACCCAAACGGTCGGCCCGCCCTCGGTGCGCGGCAGCACCCCCAGCCGCGCCGACCCTTCCCCGCGCCACAACTCCCGTACGGCGGCGAGCAGTTCGTCCGCACGCCGGCCCCTGCCCGGGAAGGGCACACCGACGGCCGCGTACTCCTGCGTGTCCCAGCCGGTGCCGACGCCGAGCGTGAAGCGGCCGCCGGAGAGGCGGTCGAGGGTGGCGGTCTGGTGGGCGAGGACGACCGGGTTGTACAGCGGCAGCACGAGCACGCTGGTCACCAGCCCGATGCGCCCCGTCGCGCCGGCCACGGCGGACAGCGTGACCAGCGGGTCGGGGGTCACCCCCAGCTCGCCCGCGACCGCGTGGCCGCTCGCGAAGACATGGTCGAAGCCCAGTTCCTCGGCCCTGCGCGCGGTCGTCAGGATCCCGTCGATCTCGGTCTCCCGCGCGGGCCACAGACGATGGGGTGCCACTCCGATACGCAACATGTCGTTCCGTCCCCCTGGACCTGTCGTACGGATCAGCTCGGCGTCGCGAGCCCTGGCCCGGCGACGCTCACACTAGGCCCAACACCGCCACCGCCACACGCATGCCCGCCGCGCGCTCCCTTGCCGCGCGCCCGTCCGCCGCGCCACCGTGGGCGCATGAATGTGCGCGAGGCCCCGCCGGTCCCGGACGTCTTCGACCCGCGGCAGTACGCCGCCGGGGTGCCCCATGCCGCCTACCGCGTCCTGCGCGACCACCACCCCGTGGCCTGGCAGGAGGAGTACGAGGTGCTCGGGTGGCCGGCCGGCCCCGGCTTCTGGGCGGTGACCCGGCACGCGGACGTCGTCCGGGTCCTCAAGGACGCGGCGACGTACTCCTCGTATCTCGGCGCCACCCAGATCCGCGACCCCGAACCTGCCGACCTGCCCTTCATCCGGCGCATGATGCTCAATCAGGACCCGCCGGACCACGGCAGGTTGAGACGGCTGGTCAGCCGGGCCTTCACCCCGGGCCGTATCGAGCGCTTCACGGCCGTCGCCCAGGAGCGGGCGCGGACGCTGCTCGCGCGGGCACTGCGGGACGCCCGCGCGAAGGACGGGACCGTCGACCTCGTCGGCGCCGTGACCGACGACTACGCCCTGCTCAACCTCGCCGACCTGCTCGGCGTCCCGGACGGCGACCGCGGGCTGCTGCTGCACTGGACGCAACGGGTCATCGGCTACCAGGACCCGGACGAGGCCGGCGCACCGGTGCTCGACGCGGCGGGCAAGCCGGTCAACCCACGCTCCCCCGCCATGCTCCGGGACATGTTCGACTACGCCCAGCAGCTCGCCGCCCACAAACGCCGGCATCCCGCCGACGACGTACTGACGACTCTCGCGCACGAGCCCGAACTCGCCGACGCCGAACTGGAGATGTTCTTCTTCCTGCTCACCGTCGCGGGCAACGACACCGTCCGCAGCGCGGGTCCCGGCGGACTGCTCACCCTGGCCGAGCACCCGGAGGCGTACGAGGCGCTCCGCGCGGGCAAGATGGAACTCCCCCCGGCAGTCGACGAGTTGCTTCGCCGGCACCCACCCGTGCTCACGTTCCGCCGCACCGCCCGCCAGGACACCGAGCTGGCCGGCCGGCGCATCCGGGCCGGTGACAAGGTGGTCGTCTTCCACGCCTCCGCCAACCGCGACGAACGGGCCTTCGCCGCACCGGAGAGCCTCGACCTCTCGCGCAGCCCGAACCCGCACGTCTCCTTCGGGGACGGCCCGCATGTGTGCCTGGGCGCGCACTTCGCCCGCCTGCAACTGCGGGTGCTCTACGAGGAGGCGCTGCGCGCACTGCCGGTGCTGCGCACGGCGGGCCCGGCGAGACGGCTGACGTCGAACTTCATCAACGGCATCAAGTCCCTTCCTGTACAGGCCACTTGAGCCCCTAGGTGCGGACCTGGACGAGCGCGTGCGTGCCGCCGGTCCGCCACCGCTGCCCTTCGGCCGCCACCAGCGCGGCCTCCGTCTCGGGGGCCAGGCCGGTGATCACGTCGGACTTCAGGGTGCGCAGGGCGGCGACCGGACCGGGGAAGTGGGCGGTGACGTCCTGGAACGGAGTGGTCGCAGGCCACCTGCGATCGCCCACCAGGCGGCGGTAGTTGAGGTCGCCCTTCACGATCGTCACGGTGGCCGTGGCGAGTTCCGCGCGGAGGTCGCCGGGCATGTCCGCGTACGGCAGCGGGCCGCCGGAGAAGGGGTGGGCGCGCAGGACGAGTCGGCCGTCGGCCATCGCCGCCCACAGGATGCGGCCGTACTCGACGGCGGCGCCCTGCGCCTCGGTCAGCCTGCGCAGCGCGTCGAGCACGTCGGCCGTCGTCGCGTCGGAGACGTAGTAGGGGTACGGCTTGATGTGCAGCACGGCGCGCGCGATGCGCCCGCGCTCCAGGAGATGCGCGATGAGCAGCAGATCGGGGATGAGTTCGCGGCCCGCGTTGTCCGCGATCAGGCACAGGGTGCCCGCGCCGGACGGCGGGAGCAGCGACCACAGGGCCGCGCTGTCGTCGGCGACCAGGTCCGGGGCGGCGTCCGCGCCGCTCGCGTCCCCGGCGGAGAGGCGGAAGCCGAGGTCGGCGCGGTTGCCCCAGAGCGAGCCGTGCAGCAGGGCCCGGTCCTGGTCGCCCGCGGACAGCGAGTCCAGGGCGGCCAGTTCCTCGTCCGTCTCCGGCGAGTCCAGCTCGGCCAGCTTGAAGGGGCGGAACGGGTCGATGCCCTGCCAGGGCCCGGTGCCGAAGTAGCCGACGGCCTCCAGCAGTTGACGGTAGAAGTAGCTCTCCGACCAGAGCCAGGGGATGTCGTACCAGGAACGGCCGGTGTACCCGGCCGCGCCCCACTCCTCCCAGCGCTCCCGGTCGTGCGCGCCGGCGGGCAGCGGTTCGACGACACCCTTGGTGCAGCTCGCGAGGAGCGCGTCGAGCGCGCGGTGCTGGGCGGGGCCGTACGGGAACGCCTCCCGTACCTGCCGGATGATCGCGGGGTGCCGCTCGGCGAGGACGCTGTGCGGGAACGAACCGGGCTCGTCGCCGAGGATCACGGGCGCGGACGGGATGTCGGACATGTGCCTCACCCTAGGGCCTGCGTGCCGGAGCGGCCCGGCGCGAGGGGCCCTCCCGGCACCCCTGTCAGACGATTCCGATCTCCCGCTCCAGCCGCGCGGCGAGCTTCACATAGCGGGCCCTGCGAGTCACCGGGACCATGCCGCGGATCATGACGTACCACATCTCGGCCAGCCTGCGGGGCTGGCGGGCGACGGGTTCGAGGGAGCGGCTCACGACGCGGGTGCCGACGTAGAAGCTGACGAGGGAGTGGGCGACGGCGTCGACGTCGATGTCCGTGTGGAGGTCGGACTCCTTGACGGCGCCGAGGAGTTTGCGGCCGGCCACCTCCCGGAACTCGGTGAACGGATGCTTGAGCGGCGGCCGTACTGCGACTCCCCCGGTGGTGAGCCGGAGCCCGGCGCGCGGTATCGGGCCCTCGACGGAGAGCCGGGCCATGCCGAAGGTGATGCGCATCAGGGTCTCGAGCGAGGAGTAGCCCTGGGCGTCCAGCTCCCCCGCCACCTCACGCAGGGCCCTGGACTGCAACTCCATGATCGCGTGGGCCAGGTCCTCCTTCGCCGCGAAGTGGAAGTACAGGGCGCCCTTGGTGACTTGGGCGTGTTCGACGATGTCGCTGAGGCTGGTCGACTCGTAGCCGTGACGGTCGAACAGGTCTGCTGCGGCCGTGATGATCGTCGCGCGGGTCTGCTCGGCTCGTAACTGCCTCGCCATCGACTGAACACTCCTGGGACTGGAAAGAACGGGGCGTGCTGTTTTTTGTTACTCCTCGTGTACGATATCTCACCCATTTGCGGCGGTCCACAGCACCCTCGAAGGGGGCCGACCCGCCCCGGGCGCACCGGACCTCCCGGCTCGCGCCACCCTCTTCGACGATCTCGGCCCAGGCGGGTCCGTCCAGCTCGGCGCATTGATGAGAGGGGACGTGGAACGGCACGCAGGAGTCCCGATCGGCGGTCCGGGCCGGGAGGGTCCGGTGGAACGCCTCCAGGAGGCCCACGGCCGGAACGTGACTCGTTGAAGGTTCGAAGAAAACAGGATGGCCGGTATCTGATCGCGGTCGCCCCGAGGGCCCGTACGCGAAGTACTCAAGGGACACGTGTAACTGACGGGTGCGCGACCACTGCGCACGCAGCCCCAAACAGCCGGCCGTCAAGGACGGTTGAGGCATGCTCCTCCCTCGACCCCCGAGAACGACAACAGCCCAGGCGGACGCATCCGCCCGGCGACGCCAGAGTACGAGGCGACCGGTTGGTTTGCAATGAGGCATGGGCGGCCTCCAGAGGCGTACGGCGCAGGTGGGCCCCCTTGTTGAACGCGCCGGGTGCGCGCCCCGTACTCACCGGGAGCACCCCGTTCCCGCTCCGGCCGAGGAGACGTTCCGGATGTCCCGGATGACCGCACACCGCGCCGCTCTGACGGCCGCACTGGTGACCCCGTTCCTGCTGCCGCTCTGGGCGGCGGGCTCCGCGCAGGCGCACGGCGCCCCCACGGATCCGGTCAGCCGGGTCTACGCCTGCTCCCCCGACGGCGGCTCCGACGCGCGGTCCGCGGCCTGCAAGGCCGCCGTCGCCGCGAACGGTTCCCCCTTCACGCTGTGGGACAACTTGCGGGTGCCGGACGTGGGCGGCCGGGACCGGCAGGTCATCCCCGACGGAAAGCTGTGCAGCGGGGGCCTGCCCGCCTACAAGGGACTCGACCTGGCCCGCTCCGACTGGCCGTCGACGACGCTGACTCCGGGCGCGACGCTGTCGATGAAGTACGCCTCGACGATCCCGCACACCGGCACGTTCAAGCTCTATCTCACCAAGCCGGGCTACAACCCGGCCAAGCCGCTGACCTGGTCCGAACTGCCGTCGCAGCCGTTCGCGGCGGTCAAGGACCCGGCCCTGACGAACGGCGCGTACCGCATCACCGCCAAGCTGCCGTCGGACCGGACCGGGCACCACGTCCTCTACACGATCTGGCAGAACAGCAGCACGACGGACACGTACTACTCCTGCTCGGACGTGGTGTTCCGGACCGCGTCCGGAAGCGGCGGCCAGACGGCTGCCCCGAGCACGGGAGGAAAGGCGGGCACAGGCAAGGGAGTTGGCTCGGACGGCGGCAAGAAGGCGGCGAACAGCAGCCCCGCGGCCACACCCACATCCTCCGCGGCCCCCTCGCGTACCGCCGAGGCGGTGGCGACCCCGCGGCAGGGCACCGGCGCCCCCGACAGCACTCCGGTGGCCTCGACCTCCACGGCGGGTTCGGGGCCTTCCGCGCCCATGCTCGCGGGCGGCGCCGCTGCGGTGCTGGTGCTCACCGGCGGCGCCGCCCTGGCGCTGCGTCTACGTCGACGCTGAACTCAAGGCGCCAGAAGGTCAGTTGACGTAGACCGTCGCGCCGTTGTCCGTCACCGGGGCGTACTTGGCGGTGAAGTAGCCGCTGCTGAAGCAGAGCGACGAGCCGGACGTCTTGGTGAACTGCTGGTTGGTGAAGGCGATGCTGCTGTCGTCGTTGCTCGCCGTGCCGGCCAGGCTCGCGGCCTGGTAGACGCAGGTGATGCTGCCCAGCAGGGTCTTCAGCTTGACCGTCGTCTGGATGGTCGAGCCGCTCGCCGGCGTCACCGCGAGGGTGCCGTCGGACGCCACTGTGGTGGTGTAGGGCAGGTTGTCGACGGTGATGCTGGTGACGCCCGTCACGCCCAGGACGTTGCTGGTGCAGCTGCTGCTGTCGAAGCTCTGCCCGCTGACCGACTCGGTGGCCGTGCCCGGCGCGGCGGGGTTGTCGGTGACGCTCGCGGTGAACGTCGAGGAGGAGCAGGTGACGCCGCTCGTGCCGGTCGAGCTGGAGTAGAGGGTGGCGTGGGTGCCGGCGGCCAGCGGCGCGGTGAGGACGTCGCCGACGGCGACCGCGGTGCCGCCGGCCGAACCGGTGGTCAGGACGGGGGTGTCGGCCGCCGAGGCGGGGACGGCCGCGGGGATCGAGAGGGCGGCGACGGCTCCGACGAGGGTGACGAGGGTGCGAGTACGCATGCGGGGGTCTCTTCCTTCTGGGATGTGGGGGCCGGCTCCGCCTCTGTGCGCAGCCGGCTTCTCCGAGACGGAGGGTTGGAAGTGGCGTGGGAGGACGCGGGAGTGCGTCCGCCCTTGCCGGTCCGTGACGCCTTCTCCGTACGTGACGGACCGGCAACGGCGACCGGCCGGTCACCGGCCGAGGACCCGTGGGAAGGGCCGCCTGCCGCGACCGGGCGGGGTGGACGGCCCGCACGGACCATGGGGGAAGTGCCCGTGCGGGCCGTCGGGGGGGGACCGTGGGGGTGTGCGGTTTCCGGGAACGCGGACCATGCCGCGTGACGGGGATCCGGCGCCACGGATCCTGGGGGGGGAAGCCAGGGGCAGTTGTAGACCTGAGTGGCAGTCAACGTCAAGGTGTGGCAAGGGAGTTGACGATCGTTCAAGGAACGCGCGGGCTCCCCACCCGCCTACGGACGCACAGGTGAGGCACAACCACCACCCTTTTTCCACAACTCCCTTGACCCTTAAATGTAACCACGGGTAACTTCCTCGTCGGCTACTGCGGAGTACGTGAAAGCCCTTGCACCCGCCGGGAGTTGCGAGGAGACGTGCGCCGCAGTCCGCTGTCCGCGCCAGGACAACGTGCCGCTGATGCCCGACCCGCACTGACTATGCACATGGGAGCAGAAATGGCCTCGTCCTCGGACGTCACCTCGTCCGCCGAGCACACACCCGGAACCCCGGAAAGCGGTTCCGCCCCCGATCCCGCGAGACGCGGGCGGGTCCGGCTGCGCCGGGCCGCCGTGATGGCGGTGCCCGCCGTCGCGGTCGCCGCCGGCCTCGCGATCATGACCGCCGAGGGGGCGCTGGGAGTGTCGTTCTCGATCTCCGGCATGCCCTTCACCGTCACCGCCAAGTCCCTGGACGGCACCGGGTTCGAGCAGTTCGGCGGGCTCGACAGCATGATCGACGACAGCCCGAACCAGGGGGACACCGGCGGTCAGGTGCTGATCGTCACCTCAGCCATCAAGAACGCGACGCTGGACAGCCTGTGCCAGAGCGTCGACCTCGGCGGCACCAACCTGCTCATCACCGCGGGCAGCGGCTCGTCCAAGGTGCAGGCGACCGACCTGACCACCGACTCGACGGAGCTGACCGGCGACGCCGCGTTCAACAACATCGAGATCGGCAACGACGCGAGCACGCTCACGAAGGCCGGCGTCAAGGGCCCGAAGGGCGTCTTCAGCCAGCAGGCCGACACGGTGCACATCGCCAACCTGCGGCAGACCAACTACGCGACGACCGCGGGTGTGTTCAAGCTCCCCGGTCTGAAGCTGAAGTTCAGCGACTCGGGCTGCTGATGCCACGCCGTCCGGAACAAGGCGTGCGGCCCGCCTTCCGTCAGTGGCGGGCCCGCCGTCCGTTCTGGGGCGGGCTGCTGCTCGCCCTGGGCGGCGCGGAGATCCTGCTCACCGAGAAGGCCTCGCTGAAGGTCGTCATGCACATCGGCATGCAGGGCCTGGCGGGGTACCTCCTGCCCGTGGTCATGCTCCTGTGCGGTCTGCTGACCCTCTTCAGCCCCTCCCAGCGCATCTTCTACTCGATCATCGGCATCCTGACCTCCCTGGGCACCTGGGTCACCTCCAACCTGGGCGGCTTCTTCGTCGGCCTGCTCCTGGGAGCCGTCGGCAGCTGCCTCGCCTTCGGCTGGCTCCCGGACCAGGAGCCACGCCGGAGCCGGCGCAGGAAGGACGCGCGGGCGAAGGAGGACGTACGAGTGAAAGAGGTACAGGCGAAAGAGGACACGGAAGAAGCCGTGCAGACGACGTGACGGGAGAGGCCGGCGTGTCCGAGGGCAGTGCGCGGCCGGGTGGCCGTATCGACACCGGGACCGCGCATGCCGCGCGGATCTACGACTACATCCTGGGCGGGAAGGACTACTACCCGGCGGACCAGGAGGCGGCAGACGCCATGTGCAGGGAGTGGCCGGCGCTGCCCGTCCACATGCGGGCCAACCGTGACTGGATGAACCGGGCCGTGCGCTGGCTGGCCGAGGAGGCGGGGATACGGCAGTTCCTCGACATCGGCACCGGTATCCCCACCTCGCCGAACCTCCATGAGATCGCCCAGTCGGCGGCCCCGGACTCCCGGGTCGTGTACGTGGACAACGACCCGCTCGTCCTCGCCCTCGCCCAGGGCCTGATGAACAGCACGCCCGAGGGCAGGACCTCGTACGTCGAGGCGGACATGCGCGATCCGCAGGCCGTCCTCGGCAGTCCGGCCTTCCGCGACACCCTGGACCTGGGCGCGCCGGTCGCGCTCACCGTCGTCGCGATCGTGCACTTCCTGCTCGACGAGCACGACGCCGTGGGCCTCGTGCGCCGCCTTCTCGAACCGCTCCCGGCGGGCAGCTACCTGGCCATGACCATCGGTACGGCCGACTTCGCACCGAAGGAGGTCGGCCGGGTCGCCCTCGAGTACGCCGCCCGCGGCATGCCGATGCGGCTGCGCACCTTCGCCGAGGCCGAGGAGTTCTTCGCGGGAACCGAACTCGTCGAGCCGGGCATCGTCCAGGTCCACCGATGGCGTCCCGGCGGCGCGGACGCCGAGGGGGTACGCGACGAGGACGTCGCGATGTACGGGGCGGTGGCCCGCAAGGCGTAGAACCGTACGCGTGAGGCCAGTTCACGCAAGATCCGTATGCGCGTAGACCCGGCCCTGCCGTCCGGAAGGCATCATCACGATGCGGCAGCGACAACTCACTCCATGTTGCTGATCACTTGACTACCGGCGGTCACACGCGATTGGCTCCGGCCAGCGAGAGTCACCCCTACGACGTACGACGTCGGACGTCGTACGAAGATCCGCTCTCGCCGTTCCACTTGCTCGGCCGCACAGCGAGGTGCCGCACCCTCATGAACACTCCTTCCCAGCCCCCCGCCCCGCACAGATCCGCCCGCGTGATCGCCGCGGCGGCGGCCGTCTGCCTGCTCGTGGCCGGCTGCTCCGGATCCGCCGGCACGTCGGGCTCCGCGCTCGGCGCCGGCAGCAGGGCGGACACCGCCCGTCTCAAGGTCGCCCTGGTCACCCACGCCTCGGAGGGCGACACGTTCTGGAACCTGGTGAAGAAGGGGGCCGAGGACGCCGCGGCGAAGGACGGCGTCGACCTGACGTACGCCAACGACCCGGACGCGGCGGGACAGGCCGCGCTGATGCGGGACGCGGTCCGGCAGAAGGTCGACGGCATCGCGGTGACCCTGGCCAAGCCGCAGGCGATGAAGGCCCCGGTCACCGCGGCCAGGGCGGCCGACATCCCCGTCGTCGGCCTCAACTCCGGCATCGACTCCTGGCAGTCCGAGGGGATCATGGAGTTCTTCGGGCAGGACGAGAGCCTCGCCGGCCGGGCCGTCGGGGACAAGCTGGACGAGCTCAGGGCCAAGCACGCGCTGTGCGTGATCCACGAGCGCGGCAACGTCGCCCTGGAGGCCCGCTGCGCCGGAGTGAAGAAGACCTTCCACGGCCAGACCGACATCGTCTACGTCGAGGGCACCGACACGACCGCGACCACCGCCGCGATCACCGCCCGGCTGCGGCAGGACCCGACGATCGACGAAGTGGTCACCCTGGGCGCCCAGTTCGCGCTCACCGCGGTGAAGTCGGTGAAGCAGTCCGGCGGCAAGGCGCACGTGGCCACCTTCGACCTGAACCAGAACCTGGTGAAGGCAGTCAAGAACGGCGACGTCCAGTTCGCGGTGGATCAACAGCCGTATCTGCAGGGCTATCTCGCGGTGGACTCGCTGTGGCTGTACAGGACCAACGGCAACGTCAGCGGCGGCGGGGTCTCCCCCGTCCTCACCGGTCCGGCGTTCGTCACCAAGGCCAACGTGGCCTCGGTCGCCGCCTTCGCGGCGCACGGGACGCGCTGAGCGGCACCCGTGACCTCGCCCGACGACACTTCGGACGTCAATGTCTCGAAAGATTCGGAGACCTGGGGCACGTGCGGTCACTTGTACGGATAGCATCCTGAGCACCCCTTCTCTCCCCGCTCACGGCCACCCCCGTGTTTCCCCCTCCGCTCCGCTGAACGCCTAGGACGACGATGTCTCCACGGACAGGTGCAGGTGCCGGGCGCCGTCTCGGCTCCATACGTCTCTCCCTGATCCTGCTGGCCCTGGTGCCCACCGTCACCCTGGCCGCCATGTGGGGTCTGACGACCACCCAGATGTTCAGCGAGGGGCTGCGGCTGCGGGGTCAGACGGAGCTGAGCCGGTCCACCGGCGCCATGGGCACCGAGGCCACGCTCGCGCTCCAGCGGGAGCGCAGCCTGTCGGCGGCCTGGCTGGCCGACCCGCACGGCTCCCGGGCGGCACTGGACGCGCAGCGCAAGGCCACGGACAAGGCAGTCGACAAGCTGGTCGGCCAGACCGACGCGATCGACAACGCGCCCGCGCGCGTCTCGGACCGGCTCTACTCGGTCCTCGGCTCGGTGAGCAGCCTGGAGTACTACCGCAGCCAGCTCGACGACCCCAGCGACATCACCGCCGCGCAGGCGCTGGACCAGTACGGCTCGATCATCGACGACCAGATCCACGCCTTCCAGGAGCTCTCCCAGGTCGACGACGGCGACCTCACCTCGCAGGCCGGCCCGCTGGTCGCCCTGGAGCACGCGGCGGAGCTGGTCTCCCAGGAGGACGCACGGCTCACCGTGGCCTGGCCGTCGGGCCGGTTGAGCCGGAAGGAATGGTCCGACTTCGCGGAGCTGGTCGACACCCGCCGCTGGCTGGTCCAGGACCAGATCGTCCCCTCGCTGCGCGGCAGCGCGAAGACGCAGACCGAGCGCATCCTGCAGAGCCGCGAGTGGCAGACCATGCAGGACGTCGAGGACCAGGTGCTCGCCTCCCGGCCCACCGGCGGCGCCGGGAAGGTCACGCTGCCGGCCGCGCGGAAGGAGTGGACGCCAGCGTTCCAGAAGGTCGCCGACCAGTACTCGCAGCTGATCGGCGATCAGACGTCCGGGCTGCTCGACCGCAGCGCCGACAAGGCCGACAGCCTGCTGTTCAAGGCCGCCATGCTCAGCGCGGGCGGCCTGATCGCCCTCCTGCTGTGCGTGGGCATGTCCTGGCGGATCACCCGCTCCCTGTCCCGGCGGCTGCGCGGCCTGCGTGAGGCCACACTGAGCCTGGCCGAGGAGCGGCTGCCGGACGTGGTGGCCCGCCTCGACCGGGGCGAGACGGTCGACGCGGACCTCGCGACCCCGCCGCTGGACTACGGCCGCGACGAACTCGGCCAGGTGGCAAGGGCGTTCAACAAGGCGCAGCGCACGGCCGTGCACACCGCGGTCGAACTCGCCGACATCCGGCGCGGCTTCCGGAAGGTCATCCTCGGCATCGCCCGGCAGAGCCAGAACCTGGTCAATCTGCAACTGACCAAGCTCGACGCGCTGGAGCGCAGCCACTCCGACCCGGACGTCCTCAAGGGTCTGTACGAACTGGACTCCACGGCAAGCCAGTTGCGCCGCTACGAGGAGAACCTCGTCATCATCAGCGGTGAGCAGCCCCGGCGCAGCTGGCGGGAGCCGGTCGCGCTGATCGACATCCTGCGCAGCGCCGTCGGCGAGGTCGCCGAGTACCAGCGGGTCGAGGTGGCCACCGACGAGGACGTGTACCTCGCGCCGCCCGCGGTGGCCGACGTGATCCATCTGCTGGCCGAGCTCATCGACAACGCGACCGTGTACTCCCCCGCGCCTGCCCCGGTCGGCGTGCGGGCCGCGATGGTCGCCAAGGGCCTGGCCGTCGAGGTGGAGGACCGGGGCCTCGGCATGTCGGAGGAGGACTACGACTCCTTCAACGCCCAGCTCGCGGTGGAGCCGCAGTTCGACGTGGTGGCGCTGGCCGACGACCTCCGCCTCGGCATGTTCGTGATCGCCCGGCTCGCCACCCGGCACGGCATCACGGTCACGCTGCGCCCGTCGCCGTACGGCGGCACGACGGCGATCGTGCTGCTGCCGCACGAGATCGTCGTACGGGAGACACCGGACGCCCCCGCCGAGACCCCGGCCCCGGCCCCGGAAGACCCGTCCGCCCCTGACGAGCCGTCCGCCCCGGAAGACCCGTCCGCCCCTGACGAGCCGTCCGCCCGAGAAGAGCCGGCGGCCCGGCAGGAGCCCGCAGAACCCGTCCGGGAGTCGTCCCCCACCGGCCCGGTCCCCGCCCCCCGGCGCGAAGTCGTCGCCCCGCTCCCCCGCCGCGTCCCCCAGACCAGTCTGGCCGCCGAGCTGCGCGAGGAGTCCACCGGCGAACAGAACGGCCACACGGACGAGTTCACCGCGGAGCAGGCCGCCGCCTCGCTCGCCGGATTCCAGCGCGGCACGCTCCGGGCCCGTGACGACGACACCGAGACGCAGCACGACCAGGAGGGCGCGCCCGACGCTCGGGACGAGGACGCGCCGCTCCCCGCCACCCAAGTTCCCTCGACTCCGCCCGCCGACCGCTGACGAAGGACCACCGCCATGACACGCCCCATCCCAGCCACCCATACCCAGCTGGACCAGCTACTGACCGGACTCGTGGAGCGGGTCGCCGAGGTGAACCACGCCGTCGTCCTCTCCGAGGACGGTCTCGTCGTCAGCAAGTCCACCGGGTTCCTGCGCGACGACGCCGAGCGGCTGGCGGCCACCGCGTCCGGGCTGATGAGCCTGAGCAAGGGCGTCAGCATGGACTTCCGCGGCGGCCCGGTGCGCCAGGCGCTCATCGAGATGGCGCACAGCTACCTGATCCTCACCTCGGCCGGTCCGGGCGCCCACCTCGTCGTCCTCACCAGCCAGGGCGCGGACGTCGGCGTGGTGGCGTACCAGATGAACATGCTGGTGAAGAAGATCGGCGAGCACCTCAGCGCGGCACCACGGTCGGGCCTCGGGCCGGCCGCCGAATCCGGCCTGTGAGGTGGGCGGTGGCGACACGGCGGGCCGGCTGGTCCGGCCGTTCGCGCTGACCGGCGGGCGCACCAGGCCCAGCCGCGCAGACTTCACTCTCATCACCACGGTGACCGCGGTGGACCCGCCGCCGACCTGGGCCACCCGGCCGCAGCCGGAGCACCAGCGCATCCTGCGCCGCTGCGCCGAGCCGGTCGCCGTCGCGGAACTCGCCGCGCTGCTCGATCTGCCGGTGAGCGTCGTCGTGATCATGCTCTGCGACCTGCTCGAGGCGGGCCGCATCACCGCCCGCCCCCCGCACCCCGTCACCTGCAATCCGGACCTGGACCTGCTGCAGAAAGTGAGGGACGGCCTTGGCCGGCTCTGACACCGTCGCCCCGGCGGCGCCCGACACGGTGAAGATCCTGATCGCCGGGGGCTTCGGCGTCGGCAAGACCACGATGGTCGGCTCGGTCAGCGAGATCGCCCCGCTGCGCACGGAGGAACGGCTCACCAGTGCGGGCGTGGACGTCGACGACCTGGCCGGGATCGAGGAGAAGAGCGCCACGACGGTGGCGCTGGACTTCGGCCGCATCACCATCGGCCAGGACCTCGTGCTCTACCTCTTCGGCACCCCCGGCCAGCAGCGCTTCTGGTTCATGTGGAACGACCTCGCCCTGGGCGCCCTCGGCGCCGTCGTCCTCATCGACGTCCGCCGCCCCGAGACCAGCTTCGCCGCCATCGACTTCTTCGAACGCCGCAAGATCCCGTTCGTCGTGGGCGTCAACGGCTTCTACGGCGACCACCCGTACCCGCCCGACGAGATCCGCGAGGCGCTCGCCCTTCCGGACCATGTGCAGGTGCTGCTGTGCGACGCCCGCGAGCGGGATTCCTCGCGTGACGTACTGATCGCGCTGATCGACCAGTTGATCGCGTCGGCGGCCGGGGCGAACGGGTCCGGGCGGCTCACCGGTCCGGGCGGTTGAGGGTTTCGGTCGGGGAGGGGACGATCCGGGCGGTGAGATCGGGGTCGGCCAGGTCCGTGTCGAAGGGGAACACGGGCCGGCGGATGCGGTGGTGGCCGAGCCGGGTGAGGTCCTGGTCGACTCCGCCGGGGGTCAGGGCCATCTTCCAGCCGGCGGCCATGGCGAAGAGTTCGGGTTCGAGGTAGCCGATCTTGACGATCACCAGGTCGGCCGTGCGGGGGTCGAGGTCCAGGTCGGTGAAGTCGTGTTCGTGGTGGTACGGCTTGCGCAGACGGGTCAGGATCACGTGGACGCCGCCGATCCGCAGCACGACCTCCGTCCCGGCGTCCCGGTCGCCGTGGCGGATCGCGTGGACCACCCCGGTCAGGGTGAGCGGGCCGGCGTGCCGGTCGTCGGTCTCGGCGCCCGCGGTGACGGTGACGGTCGCTCCGACGCCGGCCTTCTCCACCGCGGCGACCGCGGACGGCCCGGGCAGCGAGGCGTAGAGGACCGTCGGTCCCGACGGGTCCTTGAACTCCGGGCGGGACAGCACCTGTTGGAGGCCCCAGGTGACGTCGCCCGCGCCGCCGGCGGTCGGGTTGTCGCCGGTGTCGCTGATGAAGTACGGCCGGGCGTCCGACGCCAGTGCCTCGTCGAGGCAGTCGCCGAGCGTGCCGGTCGGGGCGACGAAGGCGAAGTCGTGGCGGGCCTCCCAGAAGCCGCGGGCCAGCCGCTCGGCGCCCGTCGACACCGCGGTCCGGTCCGGTCCGGTGACCACCACCGCGGCCCGGTTGCGCGGTTCGTCGGCCCAGGCGTAGCCGACCCAGATCGCCGCGTCCGTGACGCCTTCGGCCGCCTCCACGTCCGCGACCGCGCCGTAGACGCTCTTCGCGGGCTCGATCCGGGTCGAGGTCTGCTCGCCCGCCAGCAGCACCGGGACCGGGATCCAGGCCTTGACCGGGCGGGGCGCACCGCTGGTCAGAAGGCTCAGCAGGTTGCGGGCAGCGCGCTCCTTGGTCTCCATGGCGTCCTCGTGCGGGGCCATGCGGTAGCAGGTGATCAGGTCGCTGAGGTGGACCAGTTCGCGGGAGACGTTGCCGTGCAGGTCCATGGAGGTCGACACGAGGACGTCCGGGCCGATCACGGCGCGGATGCGGGTCAGCAGGTCCACCTCGGCGTCGTCGAGGCCCTCGACGGTCATCGCGCCGTGGATGTCGTACCAGAGTCCGTCGATGCGGCCCAACCGGCCGACGCGCTCGACGAGTTCGGCCGAGAGCTCGGCGTACGCCGCCGCCGTGACCGTGCCGCCCGGCAGCGCCTTGCCGACCAGGGCGCCGCGCCAGTCGGCGGCGGCGCGCAGGGCGGTGCCGGAGGATAGGAACGGGTAGCGGGTCAGCACCTCGTCCCCGCGCTGCGGGTGGAAGGCGGCGGCCTCGGTGCGGGCCGGGGAGAACGTCGAGGACTCGATGCCGAGACCGGCGACGGCGATCACGGGGCGGTCTTGCGGCATGGCTCCTCCGGGAGGGTCAGGGGTGGTGGTTGCCGGTCACGGTGTGCAGCGCGTGCGCCAGCGCCCGCTGGAGCGCGAACTGCCCGGCGCCGACCAGGCCTGCGTCCGCGCCGAGGCTGGCCCGTTCGATCACCAGATGCTCGGTCACCAGCGGATGGCAGCCCTCGTACAACTGGCTGCGTACGGCCGCGACGAAGGGCTCCAGGGTGGAGAGGATCCCGCCGAGGTACACGGCGTCGGGGTTGAAGAAGTTGACGTTGGCGGCGAGTACCTGGCCGAGGTAGCGGCCGGCCTGCCGGACGGCGCGGGTGGCCTCGGGGTCGGCGTCGGAGGCGAGGCGCACGACGTCCTCGGTCGACGCCACCGCCAGACCCCGCTCACGCAGGATGCGGACGAGGGCCGCGCCCGAGGCCACCGTCTCCAGGCAGCCCGTGTTCCCGCAGGAGCAGGGGATGTCGTGGGCGGCCTCGACGCGGACGTGGGTGATCTCGCCGGCGGCTCCGGTGCCGCCCCGGTAGAGGCGGCCGTCGGCGATGACGCCCGCGCCGATCGCCGTGCCCGTCTTCACCATGATCGACTGGCGGCGCCCGGCGGGCTGGACGGTGTGCTCACCGACGGCCATGCAGTTGGCGTCGTTCTCGATGCCCGCGGGCACGCCGAAGTGGTCCTCCAGCCAGGCTCGGACGGGGAAGCGGTTCCAGCCGGGCATCCGGGAGGGGAGGGTGACCACGCCGGAGGCGACGTCGACCGGGCCGGGCAGGGAGAGCCCGACGCCGCGCAGCTGCGACCGCCCGTGCTTGTCCGCGAGGTCCGCCAGCGTCCCCGCCAGTCCGGGCAGGGCGGCGTCGGGGCCGTCCGCCGTCGGGAACGGCACGGTCGAGACGTCGGTGAGCCCGCCGCCCGGCAGCACCACGCCGACGTGCGCGTGCCGCCCGCCGAGTTCCGCAGCGACCGCGAAGCCGTCGCTGCCGCCGAGCCGCAGCACCTTGCGCGGCCGTCCGCCGGCGGAGGACACCGTGCCCTCCTCGGCGACCAGGCCGAGTTCCAGCAGCTGGCTCACCGTGAAGGAGATCGTCGAGGGCGCGGCACCGAGCAGTCCGGCGATCTGGGTACGCGTGGTGGCCTGTCCGGAGGCGAGGAGTTCGAGGACGCGCTCGGCCAGCGAGGAGACGCCGGCGCCGTGCTTCCGCCTCGGCGGACTTTTTTCAGTCATGGACGAAACAACTTCCGTCTTCGGCGGTCGGAGCGACGAGCGTAGGCCAACTCGTGCCTCTCCACGCTTTTTTCAGAACAGCAGAAACAGACTTTTTACAGCGGCGCGTCTGTTTCTTCGGACACTCGGGTCGTTGACTGTCCTCACCTCGCTCGACCCCCTTCCCCGAGGAGAGCCATGTCCCCTGCCCGCACGAGACTCCTGGCCGGTGTCACCCTCTCCGCGGGCGCGCTGCTCCTCGCGGGCTGCTCCGGGTCGACCGGTTCGTCCTCCGCGTCCAAGGACTCCATCAACTACGCGCTGCCCGCGAACTTCACGCCGAACTGGATCCTGCCGATCGGCACGGCGGCGCACCTGAACACCAACAACAACTCGATCACGGCCGCACTGTGGGAGCCGCTGATCGCCTACGACGGCTCAACCGGCAAGATCGGCTGGAACAAGGCCGGTTCGATCGCGACGGCCGCCGACTTCGCCGCCGACAACAAGAGCGTGAAGATCACCCTGGGCGACCGCCACTGGAGCGACGGCAAGCCGATCACCTCGCAGGACGTGCAGTTCTGGTTCGACCTCATCAAGGCGAACAAGAAGCAGTGGGCGGGCTACACGCCCGGCAAGGCACCCGACGACTGGACCTCCTTCAAGGCCGACGACGACCGCCACTTCACGATCACCTTCGACAAGGCGTACAACCCGCAGTGGATGCTGGCGAACGAGCTGCAGAGCATCACACCGCTCCCCAAGCACGCCTGGGACAAGGGCGGCGGTCCCGCGGCGACGTGGACGTACCTCAACAACGCGGCCAAGAACATCGCGAGTTACGCCTCCGACCCGCTGTGGAAGACCATCAGCGGCCCGTACTCCGTGAAGTCCTTCTCGACGGCCGGCAAGGTCGTCCTGACCGCCAGCAAGAAGTACGACGGCGGGGAGAAACCGGGGATTCCCACGGTGAACCTGCTGCCGTTCACCACGGCGGACGCCGAGAAGAACGCCCTGCGCTCCGGGAGCGTCGACTACGGCTACATCGAGGCGACCGACCTCGACCAGAAGGAGAGCTTCACCTCACGGGGCTACGCGGTGAAGCCGTGGTCGGGCTGGGCGATCACCTACATGCCCTACAACTTCAACAACCCTTCCATGGGCCCGGTGTTCAAGCAGCCCTACGCCCGGCAGGCGATCCAGCGGTCGATCGACCAGACGAGCATCGCGAAGGTCGTCTTCAACGGCACCGCGGTCCCCGGCTACGGCCCCATCCCCACGGCCCAGGCCTCCGCCTTCGTCTCGCAGACACAGAAGGACAACCCGTACGCGTTCTCGACGAGCGCGGCCAGGTCCCTGCTCACCGGCCACGGTTGGACCGAGCAGGGCGGGGTGATGACGTGCACGGACCCGGGCGGCGGGGCGAGCCGGTGCGGTGACGGGATCGCCAAGGGGACGAAGTTCCAGATGCAGGTGCTGTCGCAGTCCGGCTCGGCCGTCACCGACAACATGATGAGCGCGATCCAGTCCTCGCTCGCCAAGGCCGGCATCAAGTTCTCCATCAAGACCGCGCCGGTCAACTCGGTCCTCTCGCAGACCCCGCAGTGCACCGCGGGCCAGTCGATCTGCAAGTGGCAGCTGTCCTTCTTCGGCACGGCCGGCAGCTGGTACTTCCCCGCCTTCCCGACCGGCGACTCCCTCTTCCAGTCCAAGGGCGGCTCGAACTTCGGCAACTACTCCGACGCCGGGGTCGACCAGCTCATCAGCACGTCCACGACGTCGAGTTCGAACCAGGCGATCCAGGACTACAGCACGGCCCTCGCCAAGGACCTGCCGGTGATCTGGCTGCCGGAGCCCGACTACCAGATCTCCGTGATGAAGAAGGGGCTGGGCGGCTTCTCGCAGGACTCGCTCGCCAACTTCCACCCGGCGCAGTGGAAATGGACGAGCTGAGGCATGGAGACGCTTCTCTATCTGGCCCGGCGGCTGCTCCAGGCCCTCGTGGTGATCCTCATCGTCACGGTCGTGGTCTTCTGCCTGCTGCACGCGCTGCCCGGGGGTCCCGCACGCGGGATCCTCGGACCGCAGGCGACGGCACAGCAGATCGCCTCGTTCAACCACGAACAGGGCCTGGACCGGCCGCTGCCGGTCCAGTACGTCTACTACCTGCGCACGCTGCTCCACGGTGACCTGGGCACGTCGTACACCCTCAACGAGGGGGTCGCCCAGCTCATCGGGCAGCGGCTGCCGAAGACGCTGGTGCTGACGGTGCTGTCCGCGCTGGCCGGTCTGCTCCTCGCGATCCCGCTCGGCATGTGGCAGGCGGTGCGGCGCAACAAGCCCGCCGACTACGTGATCACCACGCTGAGCTTCGTGGCGTACTCGACGCCGGTGTACTTCCTGGGGCTGATCCTGGTGCTGGTCTTCACCCAGACCCTGCACTGGTTCCCCTCCCAGGCGCCCCAAGGGGACACGCCGGCGCAGGTGTTCACGGACCCGGTGGCGCTCGTGCTGCCGGTGGTCACGGGCGCCGCCTCCATGGTGGCGGTCTTCAGCCGGTACATGCGGGCCTCGACGCTGGAGAACCTCTCCGAGGACTACGTCCGCACCGCGCGGGCGGGGGGTTCACGGCAGGGGGCGATCCTCTTCCGGCACGTGTTCCGCAACTCGCTGACTCCCGTGGTCGCGATGCTCGGCTACTACGTGCCCGTCCTGTTCGGCGGCGCGCTCGTCGTCGAGCAGCTCTTCAACTACCCGGGCATGGGGCTGCTGTTCTGGAGCGCCGCGCAGTCCTCCGACTACCCGGTACTGCTCGGCTGCGTCCTCGTCATCTCCGTCGCGACGGTCACGGGAACGCTCCTTGCCGACGTCGTCCAGCGGGTCGTCGATCCTCGCGTGAAGGGGAGCCGCGCATGAGTGCCGTCCTGCAGACCACCGCCCCGGCGGTGGAACCTGTCGCCAACTACCGTTTGTCGCTGAGGCGGTTCGCCCGCAACAAGCTCGCCGTCGCCGGACTCGCGGTGGTCGTGCTGTTCCTGCTCTTCTGCTTCGCCGGGCCGCTGCTGTACTCGACCGACCAGGTCCACACGGACCTGCACCAGGTCAACCTGGGTCCGGGTGGCGCCCATTGGCTGGGTACGGACGCCGTGGGGCACGACGAGCTCGGGCGGCTCATGTACGGCGGGCGCGTCTCGCTCGTCGTCGGGCTCGCGGCCGGGCTCCTCGCCACCGTCATCGGCACGCTCTGGGGTGCGGCGGCGGGCTATGCGGGCGGCTGGGCGGACGCGGTGCTGATGCGGGTCGTGGACGCCGGGATCGCCATCCCCGCGCTGTTCATCCTGCTGGTCGTCTCCGCGATCACGACGCCCGACACCCTCGGGCTGATCGTCGTCCTCGGCCTTGTGTCGTGGCTGGTGCCCTCCCGCCTGGTGCGGGCGGAGACGCTCACGCTCAAGAGCCGCGACTACGTGCTGACGCTGCGCGCGACCGGCGGCACGCACGGCCGGGCCGTCATCCGGCACATCCTGCCGAACTCGGTGTCGACGATCGTCGTCGCGGCGACGTTCCAGGTCGCGGACGCGATCCTGCTCGTCGCGTACGTCTCGTATCTGGGCCTCGGTGTGCAGCCGCCGAAGACCGACTGGGGCGGCATGCTGTCGTCCGGACTGACGGCGGCGTACTCGGGACGCTGGTGGCTGATCGTCCCACCGGGCCTGGCGATCATCCTCGTCGTGTGCGCGTTCAACGCGATCGGCGACGGGCTGCGGGACGCGTTCGACGTGAGGGGGCGGGGATGAGCGCCGCGGAGGCGGAGAGTGTGCTCGACGTCGAGGGCCTTCAGGTCACGTTCAGCACGGATACGGGTGACGTACCCGCGGTGTGCGACGTCGCACTGCACGTGCGGCCCGGTGAGACCCTCGCCCTCGTCGGCGAGTCCGGCTCCGGCAAGTCGACGATCGCCCTGGCCGCGCTCGGCCTGCTGCCCGGCAACGCGCGGGTGTCGGGCCGGGTGACGGTCGGCGGCACGGAGGTCGTCGGCGCCCGCGAGGCCGAACTGGCCCGGCTGCGCGGCCGTACGGCTTCGATGGTGTTCCAGGAACCGGCCACCGCGCTCGACCCGCTCACCCGGGTGGGCGCGCAGATCGCCGAGGTCATCCGCAACCACCGGCCGCTCTCGCGCGCCGAAGCAGCCCGGGAGGCGGTCGAGTTGCTGCGCCGGGTCGGCATCCCCGAGCCGGAACGGCGGGCGTCCTCCTTCCCGTTCCAGCTGTCGGGCGGGCAGCGGCAGCGGGTCGTCATCGCGATGGCGATCGCCAACTCGCCGGGCCTGCTGGTCGCGGACGAGCCGACGACGGCCCTGGACGTGACGGTGCAGGCCGAAATCCTCGACCTGCTGCGGGAATTGGCGGCGGACTCCCGTACCGGTGTCCTGCTCGTCACCCACAACATGGGCGTGGTCGCCGACTTCGCCGACCGGGTCGCCGTGATGCTGCGCGGCGAGATCGTGGAGAGCGGACCTGTGGACGAGGTGCTGCTGCGGCCGCGGCACGCGTACACGCGGCAGCTGCTGGCGGCGGTCCCGCGGCTGGCGCTCAGCGGGGAGGACGCTCCGGCGCGGGAGGGGGAAGCGGTGGTCGAACTCCGGGACGTCTCCGTGCGGTTCGGGCGGGGGCCACGCGCCGTGCAGGCTCTCGACGGTGTGACGCTCGACGTCCGGGCCGGCGAGACCGTCGGGCTGGTGGGCGAATCCGGCTCCGGCAAGTCGACGGCGGCCCGGGTCGCCCTGGGCCTGATCCCGCCGGACTCCGGAACGGTGTCGCTCTTCGGCACCGACCTGGCCCGTTCGCGGGGCCGTGGGCGGCGGGCCCTGCTGTCCGGCGTCGGCGTGGTGTTCCAGGACCCGGTGGCCTCGCTGGACGCGCGGATGAGTGTGGCCGAGTGCGTCGCCGAGCCGCTGCGGATGCACCGCCGGGGCATGCCGGCGGCCGACCGCCGGGCCCGGGTGGCAGAGGTGCTCGAACTGGTGCGGCTGCCCGAGGAGTTGGCCGCCAGGGGACCGCGCGAGCTGTCCGGAGGCCAGCGCCAGCGCGTCAGCCTGGCCCGCGCGCTGGTCCTCGAACCCCGGCTCCTGGTCGCGGACGAGCCGACGAGCGCACTCGACGTGAGCGTGCAGCGGACGGTGCTCGAAGTGATCGCCGAGCTCCAGCGCGAACTGGGCTTCGCCTGCCTCTTCGTCTCCCACGACCTGGCCGTCGTCCAGGAGTTCGCCCAGCGGGTGGTCGTCATGCGGGCCGGGCGGGTCGAGGAACGGGGGCCCACCATGTCCACGCTGCTGCGGCCGCGCACCGAGTACACACGGCGGCTCATCGCGGCCGTACCCGTGCCTGATCCCGTGGTGCAAAGACGCCGGCGGGCGCGGGAGCGTACGGAGGCCACCGCGTGACGCGTTCTTCCGAGGTGATCGCGGGCGTCGACATCGGCGGCACGACCACCCAGGTGATCCTGTGCGCGACGGACCTCGGCGTCGTCGGCCGTCTGGAGGTGCCGACCCCGGCGGCCGAGGGCGGCTCGGCCATGATGGCCGCCGCCCTGGACTGCGTACGACGGCTGCTCGACCGTACGCCCGCGCGGCTGCTCGCCGTGGGGATCGGGGCGGCCGGGGTGGTGGACGCGCGGGCCGGGCGGATCCTGGTGGCGAGCGACTCCTTCCGCGACTGGGCCGGGTTCGAGGTGGCCGCGGAGGCCGAACGGGCGCTGGGCGTACCGGCGTTCCTCGACAACGACGTCAACGCGTTCCTGCGCGGCGAGGCGGCGGCCGGCGCCGTCGCGGGCGTACCGCACGTGCTGGGCATGACGCTGGGCACCGGGGTCGGCGGCGCGCTGTGGCTGAACGGCGCTCTGTACGACGGCCCGCACGGCGCGGCCGGCGAGATCGGGCATGTGCCCGGCTTCGGCGAGCTGCCGTGCACCTGCGGCGGCCGCGGCCATCTGGAGACCCTGGCGTCGGGCCGCTCGATCGCCGCCCGGTACGGAGAGCGCACCGGCCGGTACGTCAGCGCCCGGCACGTGGCCGAGTCGGCGGCCCGGGGCGACGCGGACGCGCTCACCGTGTACGAGGCCGCGGGCGCGGGTGTGGCCCGGGCGATCCTGATCACGGCGGGACTGCTGGACGTGACCACCTTCGTGATCGGCGGGGGCGTCAGCCGTTCCTGGTCGCTCGTGGAGCCACCGCTCGAGCGGGCGCTGGCCGCCGAACCCCCGGTCAGCGGACGCCCGCTCCGGGTGCTGCCGGCGGGCCTCGGCGGCGACGCGGTGGCGATCGGGGCGGCGGCGCGGGCGCGGGCGGAGCTGGGGGTGGACGAGATCCAGCCAACCACGGCCGTGTGATTGACGCCCACGGACCACATCCCTACCTTCTGATCGGTTTACCGAACTGCGTTCGAAATACCGACAATCGATCACCAGGCTCGCCCCGCTCCTCGCTTCCTCTCCTCGCCCGATCCCCCGCATGCCCCTGGAGACCCCATGGACGCGCTCCCCCCGCCCCCCCACTCCTCCCGCCGCCGCTTCCTCGGCATGGCGGCGGGCGTTCCGCTCGCCGCCACCGGCGCCCTCGCCCTCGGCGCGGGAACCGCCCGAGCGGCCACCGACTCGGCCTACGTCATGTGCTACTTCACGGAGTCGCCGGACATGCTGGCCGCCGACTACGGCCTGCACCTGGCCGTCAGCCCGGACGGCCTGGAGTGGACCCCGCTGAACCAGAACAACCCCGTCGCCACCCCCAGCGCGGGCTCCGGCGGGCTGCGCGACCCCTTCGTGCTGCGCAAGCAGGACGGCACGTTCGTGGTGCTCGCCACCGACCTCAAGGGCACCGACTGGACGTACGTCAGCCAGTACATCCACGTCTGGGACTCCACCGACCTGCGTACCTTCACCGGCTACCGGCGGATGAAGCTGCACGACATGAACACCCACAGCTGGGCGCCGGAGGCCTTCTGGGACGCGGGCCGCGGCCAGTACGCCGTGATCTACTCGGCCGTCGACGCGAGCGGCCACAACGTGATCATGGTCAACTACACGGGCGACTTCGTGACCGCGGGCGGCCCGCAGGTCTTCTTCGACCCCGGGTACGACGTCATCGACGGCGACCTCGCGGTCGGCGTGAACGGCGTCAACTACCTCTACTTCAAGAAGAACTCGACGCTCGTCGGCGCGCGCTCCGGCTCACTGGACCCGGGGAGCTTCACCGAGTTCAGCACCGCGGTCTCGCACGGCGGCACCGAGGCCCCGACCCTGGTGAAGTCGCTGACGTCGAGCGGCACCTGGTACCTGTGGGGCGACACCTGGAGCCCGAACGGCGTCTTCTACGCCTGGCGGACCGGCAGCCTGGCCGCCGGCACCTGGACGGCGCTCGACCAGAAGACCTACACCCAGCCGCTCAACTCCAAGCACTGCGGCATCCAGCCGATCACCGCGACCGAGTACGCCAACCTGCTCGCCAAGTGGGGCACCCCCGCCTGGAACCGGCTGAAGTCCTACAACTACCCGGCCCGCTACGTGCGGCACTCGAACTTCGCCGGCCGGATCGACGAGTACGCCTTCGACCCGTACACCGACGGGATGTGGAAGCTGGTGCCGGGGCTCGCGGACGGCTCGGGGGTGTCCTTCCAGTCGGTCAACTACCCCACCCGCTATCTGCGGCACTACGACTACGCACTCCGGCTCGACGTGAACGACGGCACGTCGACCTTCGCCGGGGACGCCACGTTCTACCGGACCGCGGGCCTGGCCGACGCCTCCTGGGCGTCTTTCCGGTCCTACAACAACCCGACCCGGTACATCCGCCACTCCGACTTCGCCCTGCGCATCGACCCGGTCTCCACGACGACGGACCAGCAGGACGCGACCTTCCGCGTCGGGTACTGACACGCAAGGGTGCCCCCCTCACGGAAGAGGGGGGCACCCTTGTGCATCCGTACGAGAACGGGCCGGGTCAGCCGATGCCGGCCGACTTCAGCCACGTCTTGGCGACGTCCAGCGGGTCCTTGCCCTCCTGCACCTGGGTGTCCAGGTCCAGCAGGGCCTTGGTGTCGAGCTTGGCGGCGACGGCGTTGAGGGCGGAGACGCCCTGCGAGGACAGGCCGCTCTTGTAGACCAGCGGCTGCACGTTCTCGAACCCGAAGAGGTTCTTCGGGTCCTGGAGGACGACGTGCTTCTCCTTGGTGATGGTCGGGTCGGTGGTGAAGAGGTCCGCCGCCTGCACGGTGTTCTTCTTCAGCGCCGCCTGGGTCAGCGGGCCGCCCGCGTCCAGGGCCTTGAAGCCCTTGAACTGGAGGCCGTACACCGACTTCAGGCCCACCAGGCCCTGCTGCCGGGTCTGGAACTCCGGCGAGGCACCGATGACCAGGTCCTTCGCGATGTCCTTGAGGTCCGCGATGCTGGAATCCGACGTCAGCTTGTACTTGTCGGCGGTGGCCTTGTTGAGCGTGACCGAGTCCTTGTCCTGCGCGGACGCGGGGTCGAGCAGCGTCAGCTTGGAGTCCAGCTTGGCCTCGATCGCGGCCGTCGTGGCCTCGACCGTCTTCGGCGCGGCCTTGGGGTCGAGGTAGGCCAGCAGCGCGCCGTTGTACTCGGGCAGCACGGTGATGGAGCCGTTCTTCAGCAGCCCGTACGTCGTCTCACGGCTGCCGATGTTCGGCTTGTAGGTGACCTTGACGCCCTTGGCCTTCAGGGCCTCGCCGTAGATGTCGGCGAGGAGAATGCTCTCGGCGAAGTTGTTCGATCCGACGACGACCGTCTTGCCGTCGGACTTCCCGCCCTGGAGCGGGTCGGAGGACTTGTTGTCGTCGGAGGAGGAGCCACATCCCGCCAGCAGGGCCGTGGTCGCGGCAAGCGCGACGGCCGCCGCGGGGTAGCTCTTGAGGGACCTGCGTGGGGCGTTGGAAGTCACGATTCCCGTTCCGGACTCTGGGGATTGATGAGAAACAAACTCTGGAACTGATCCAATCCAGCCTGTTCTTACTCAGTCAAGACCAGCCGGGTCACCAATTGGCCTCAATGAGTGATCAGTTGTGAATGCAGCGTGAACAGAGCGGCAGGGAACCGGAGGCGCTTTGTAACGGATTCTTGACGTAGGGCGACGGCCTTGATCGTTCAAAGAGACGGTAGTCTCACGGAAGTTGGCGTCCGTCACAGCGGCAACGGGGGTCGCTGCGGTGCCATCCTGCACCTTTTCTCAACGATCAGAATCAGTCATCATCGGCGTGGTCGCGCGCGATGAGCCCCTCATGAAGGAGGCCCGGTGTCCACGACAGAGGTGGACGCGCCGGCCCGGCCGGCCCCGAAGCCACTGAGGGGTGGCATACGAGGCTTCGCCGACCGCTGGCCCTTCCGGCGCAAACTCAACCTCCTGGTCGGCATCCCGCTGGCCGTCGTGGCGGCCCTGCTCGCCTACCTGATCGCCGACCAGGTGGGACAGGCGCGGGAAGCGGCGTCCGCGGCGGACCTCGTGCGCAACAGCGAGCAGGTGTCCTCGCTGGTCAACAAGATCGAGGCCGAGCACCAGCTGGCGATCCTGCTCTCCGTGCGCTACGAGGCCGGAGGGCGCGGTGTGAAGTCCACGCTCTCGGACTACCGCACGGCGCAGAAGGCGGTCGACGCGCAGGTCGCGAAGGTGCGCGCCACCTTCGGCGACACTCTGCCGGACGGCGAGACGCAGGCGCTGAAGGAGGTCGAGGGCCTCACCAGCCTGCGCGGCACCGTCGAGCAGAGCTACCTGCCCGCGAGCAATATCGACCCCGCCTACGACAACGCCGCCCGGACCGTGATCGCCGGTCTGGGGCTGGACCGCAACGCCGAGCTCGCGGCCACCTTCACCGGCAACCTGCTGGACTCGCTGCTGCGCGCCGACGCCGCGCACGGTTCGTTCGAGACCGGCGTGTTCTCCGCGACGACCGGTGACACGAACGCGCAGATCGAGTTCACGACCGCCGTGGGCGCCTACCAGCTCTACACCACCCAGGCCGACCGCTTCACCCGGTTCGCCACCGAGCGGCAGGCCGACCAGCTCTCGGGCATCGAGCACACCGCCGCCCACCAGGACATCGCCGAGGCGTACGCCGAGCTCCAGGTCGCCCCCGGCAACCTCCAGGCGAACACGCCGGACGAGATCCGGGCCGCGTTCGAGCAGGCGCTGAACGACTACCCCGCCTATCCGCAGCAGGCGGCGAACCGGCTGAAGATCACCTCGTCGCTCATCGACCAGATCGCCGACGGCGCGGACAGCGCCTCCAAGGACGCCTGGTGGCGCGCGGGTCTGCTGCTGGCCGCCGCCCTGCTCGGCTTCGTCCTCTGGCTCGCCTTCTCGGTCCTGGTGCGCCGCTCGGTGGTCCGGCCGGTGCAGGCCCTCACCGGCGCCGCGCGGGAGGTCGCCGACGTGGCCGGGCGCGAGCTGGCCCGGGTGGCCGACGACGACACCGGGGACGACAGTCCGCCGAAGCTGCGCGAGATGCCGGTCACCGCGCGCGACGAGATCGGCGAGCTGGCCGAGGTGTTCAACCGGGTGCAGTCCACCGCGATCGGTCTGCTGGAACGGCAGGTGCTCAGCCGCCGCAACGTCGCCGAGATGTTCGGCAACGTCGGCCGCCGTGTCAGCAACCTGACCACCCGCCAGCTGGCGCTGATCGACGCGGTGGAGCGCGGCGAGACCGACCCCGCGCTGCTCGAACGCCTCTACTCCATCGACCACATCGCGGTCCGGCTGCGCCGCAACGCCGACAGCCTGATGCTGCTCGCCGGCATCCGCGAGACGGTCCTCGACTCGGGTCCCACCGCGCTCACCAACGTCGTGCGCGCCGGACTCGGCCAGATCGAGGGCTTCCAGCGGGTGCGGCTGCACGCGCACACCGAGGTCATGGTGGAGCCCGACATCATCGGCGACCTGACCCTGATGGTGGCCGAACTCCTGGAGAACGCCGTGTCGTTCTCGCCCGCGGGCAGCCCGGTCGAGGTCTACGTCCGCGACGCCTACGGCGTGGACGCCGCGCGCTCCGGGGGCGCCACCATCGTGGTCTCCGACCACGGTCTCGGCATGAGCGCCGAGCGCCTGGCCGAGGAGAACGCCCGCCTGATCCGCCGCGAGCGGCTGGACCTGGTGCCGACGAAGGTGCTCGGCCTCTTCGTGGTCGGCACCCTGGCCCGCCGCTGGGACGTCTCGGTCGAGCTGTCCCGCACACCGGGCGGCGGTCTGACGGCGGAGGTGACGGTGCCGTCGTCGCTGCTGCTGGCCATGAGCCCGGTCGCGGCGGGGGCCTCCGGCGGTCGGACGGGAGAGAAGCGTGTCACGGCCGGACGCGGTGCGCCGGAAGGACTGACCGGGACGGTGGACTCCGGATGGCCGAGCACGCTCGGCATGAGCACCGACGGCAGGGGGGCGCGCCTGGCCGCCGCCGGCGCCGGCGCTTCCGACGCTCCGGCGGATGAGCAGAGCGCCACGACGCCGGACTTCGCGGCCTCGGCGGGTGCGACCTCGGCGGGCGCGGCCGAGCGAGCCGGTTCCGCCCGGCGCGCGAGTGAACAGGGCGCCACGACGCCGGACTTCACGGCCTCGGCGGGTGCGGCCGAGCCCTCGGCCGAGCGAGCCGATTCAACCAGGCCGGCGGGTGAACAGGGCGCCACGACGCCGGACTTCGCGGCCTCGGCGGATGCGGCCGAGCCCTCGGCCGAGCGAGCCGATTCAACCAGGCCGGCGGGTGAACAGGGCGTCACGACGCCGGACTTCGCGGCCTCGGCGGATGCGACCGAGCGCTCGGCCGAGCGAGCCGATTCAACCAGGCCGGCGGGTGAACAGGGCGTCACGACGCCGGACTTCGCGGCCTCGCCGGGTGCGACCGAGCGCGCCGGTTCGGCCCGGCCGGGAGCGGGCGGCGAACCCGGTGTCACGCCGGCCGGTGCCGAGCGGGGCGGTTCCCTGCCGTCCGGGCCGCGGCCCGCGGCCGCCGTCGGTGAGGGGGCCGGTGCGGACGAGGGGCGGCCGCGGCCGCTCCCCCGCCGTGTGCCCCGCCGGGACACGGACCCGGACCCGGACCCGGACGCCGGGTCGGCAAGCGGTACGGAGGCGGGCACCGGCGTGACCCACAGCCGGTCCGATGATTCAACACCCGCACGGCCGGCTGGGCTTGCCGAACCGGTATTGTCATCCGGGGTACGGCCGGGTGCGACAGCGCAGTCCGCCCAGGCCGGCGACGGCTCGCACCGCCCGCTGCGCCGCCGCGTCCGAGGCGCCACCCTCCGCACGACCACCGACACCACCACCCAGCAGGCGGCGCGGCAGGCCCCTCGGCCCGCCGACGCCGACGCCGTGCGGGCCGCGCTCGAGGAGTTCGAGGCGGCCGTGGAGCGGGCGCACCGCGACAGCGACGCCGACGACCGGCCCGCGACCACAGACCCGCACGACCAGAACCACCTCCCGGAAGGAGCCGAGCAGTGAGCACGTCGACAGGTGACACTCCCGACGCGGGAGCCACCACGCCGGCCGAACTGCGGGCCGCCGCAGCCGACTTCACCTGGCTGCTCAACCGCTTCGCCACGGAGACCGCGGGTGTCGTGGACGCCATCGCGGTGTCCTCCGACGGACTGCTGATCGCCGTGTCCGAGCTGCGCGAGCACGCCGACTCGGAACGGCTGGCCGCGATCGTCTCCGGCATCACCAGCCTGGCCGCCGGCGCGTCCGGCAACTACGGTCTCGGCGGCCTCAACAAGGTCATCATCGACCTGGAGGGCGGCCATGTCCTGGTCTCCGCGATCGGCAGCGGCGCCGTGCTCGGCGTCGTCACCGACAAGGAGGCCAAGCTGGGCAACATCGCCTACGAGATGACCCTGTTCGCCAACCGGGCCGGCAGCGCGCTCAGCCCGCAACTGGTGCTCGCGCTGAAGAACAGCGTCGGCTCCCCGACAGCCCTCTGACCGAGGGACGGACGACGAGCTCATGGCGGACGGCTCACCACCACCGGGTCCGGACCCGGTCGGCCCCGCTTCGGCCGTACGGCCGTTCCTGGTCACCGCCGGCCGGGTGGCGCCGACCGCGTCCGGCCGGCCGGTACCGGTCGAGACCCAGGTGGTGGCCACCGCCGAGGGTCTCACCGTGCTCGACGAGCTCTCCTTCGAGCAGTACGACATCATCGCCGCCTGCCGGCAGCCGCAGTCCATCGCGGAGCTCGCGGCCCGGCTGCGGCTGCACCTGAACGTGGTCCGGGTGCTCGCGGAGGACCTGCGGGCCGCCGGACTGCTGACGGTGCACGTCCCCGACTCCGGCGTCACGCACGACGCCACCGTCCTGCGCAGGGTGATCGACGCCCTGCGTGCCATCCCCGACTCCCGAGGGGTAATCCGTGACTCGGACTGAACCGGCCACCCCCGTGGCGGCCGCCGAGGTGACCGCCGTCAGACCGCCGCTGCCGGTCAAGCTGGTGATCGCGGGCGGCTTCGGCGTGGGCAAGACCACCGCCGTCGGCTCCATCTCCGAGATCGAGCCGCTGACGACCGAGGCCGCGATCACGGAGGTCGCGGCGGGCGTGGACGACCTCAGCCACACCCCGCGCAAGACCACGACCACCGTCGCGATGGACTTCGGCTGCATCACCATCGACCCGACGCTGAAGCTGTACCTGTTCGGCACGCCCGGCCAGGAGCGGTTCGGGTTCATGTGGGACGACATCGTGGAGGGCGCCGTCGGCGGCCTCGTCATCGTGGACACGCGCCGCCTCGACGACTGCTACGCGGCCGTCGACTACTTCGAGCACCGCCGGATCCCGTTCGCCGTCGCCGTGAACGCCTTCGACGGGAAGGTCGAGCACAGCCTGGACGAGGTGCGCTGGGCGCTCGACGTCGCCGAGCGCGTCCCGTTGCTCGTGTTCGACGCCCGCGAGCGCGGCTCGGTGCGGGACGCCCTGCTCGTCGTACTGGAACAGGCTCTGGCCCGTACGCAGGCGTGAGGCACAGGCCCGGAAACGGGAGCGGTCCCGGGGCGGATGGAGGATCCGCCCCGGGACCGCGGTCTTCGGGGGTCAGGCGCCGCGGCGCACCCCGGGCGACACCGTGAACCGCGCCACCAGCCAGAAGAATCCCAGCGTCACCAGCGCCAGCACGGCCACCAGGGTCGCGCCGCCCACCACCTTCTCGTAGTTGCGCTGGTAGAGGCCGTCGACGATGTACCGGCCGAGGCCGCCGAGCGAGACGTACGCGGCGATGGTGGCCGTCGAGACGATCTGGATGGCCGCCGAGCGCAGTCCGCTGAGGATCAGCGGCAGCGCGACCGGGAGTTCGACCTGGAACAGGATGCGCGGCTCGGCCATGCCCATGCCCCGTGCGGCGTCCACCGGGGACGGGTCGACCGAGCGCACCGCCTCGTAGGTGGTGACCAGGATCGGCGGCACGGCGAGCACCACCAGCGGGATCATCACCGGCGTCTGGCCGAGCCCGAGCAGCACGAACATCAGCACCAGCAGGCCGAAGCTGGGCAGCGCGCGCCCTGCGGTGGCGACGAAGGCGACGCTGTTGCCGCCGCGTCCGGTGTGCCCGGTGAGCAGGCCGACCGGCAGGCCGATGGCGGCGGCGATGACGAGGGCGATCAGCGAGTACTGGATGTGCTCGCGCAGCCGGGTCGGGATGCCGTCGTAGCCGTGCCAGTGGGCGCTGTCGCTGAAGAAGGCGTTGACGAAGTGGAGGACGTTCATCGGACGGCGTCCTCCAGTGCGGCGGCGGCCGGTTCGGGCCGGAGTTCGGGCTCGGGCTCGTCGACGGGACGGGGCTTGCGGCTGCCGCGCGGCATCCAGGGCGTCACCAGGACCCGTACGAGCACCAGGAAGGCGTCCGCGAGGATGGCGAGGACGGCCGTGCCGATCACGGACAGCCAGACCAGGCGCGGCTGGTGGTAGATCATGCCGTCGTTGAGCAGGTTGCCCAGTCCGCCCTGGTTGCCGATCAGCATGCCGACGCTGACCAGGGAGATGCTGGAGACCGTCGCCACCCGCAGCCCGGCGATGATCGCGGGCGCGGCGATCGGCAACTGCACCTGGAAGTAGCGGCGTACGGGCCCAAGTCCCATCGCGGTCGCCGCGTCGAGCGTCTCCTGCGGCACGGACCGCACGCCGTCCACGATCGCCGGGACGAACACCACCAGGCTGTAGATGCCCAGCGGGATCATCACGGTCAGCTCGGACTGTCCGGTGTAGTCGATGAGGACGACGAAGAAGGCCAGTGACGGGATCGCGTACAGGATCGTCGTCACCCACAGCACGGGCGGATACAGCCAGCGCATCAGCACGCACAGCTGGGAGATCGGCAGCGCCAGCAGCAGTCCGGCCACGACCGGGACCAGGGCCAGGCGCAGATGCATGCCGACCAGACCCCAGTACGTGTTCTGGAGGTCGCTGGGTATGTCGAACAGGCCGCCGCTCATCCCGCGACCTTCTCGTCGCTGCGGCCCGCGGCGTGGGCGGTGCGGATCGCCTCGCCGATGGTCTGCTGCGAGACGACGCCGGTGACCCGGCCGTCGGCGCCGACCGCGACGGCCCACCCGGTGGGCGAGAGCACGGCGCCGTCGAGCGCGGCGCGCAGCGACTCCTTGCCGTGCACGAAGGGCCGCCCGTACGGCAGCAGCCGCGCGGGGTCGACGGAACCCGCGGTCAGCGCCCCCGGCTCGCTCCAGCCGAGCGGCTTGCCCTCCACGTCGGTGACGAGCAGGTACGGCACCTCGGCCGTGCCGCGCTCGGCGATCTGCTCGGCGGTGGCGTCGACCGCGACGATCGGGCCGGTGAGCAGGTCGAGGTTCGCGGTGGAGAAGAAGGAGAGCCGCCGGATGCCGCGGTCCGCGCCGAGGAAGTCCTCCACGAAGCCGTCCGCGGGGTTCGACAGCAGCTCGGCGGGCGGCGCGAACTGGGCCAGATGACCGCCGGTGCGCATCACCGCGACCATCGTGCCGATCTTGACGGCCTCGTCGATGTCATGGGTGACGAAGACGATGGTCTTGCCCAACTCGTCCTGTATCCGCAGCAGTTCGTCCTGAAGGCCCTTGCGCACCACCGGGTCGACGGCGGAGAACGGCTCGTCCATCAGCAGCACCGGCGGATCCGCGGCGAGCGCCCGCGCGACACCCACGCGCTGCTGCTGGCCGCCGGAGAGCTGGTACGGGTACCGCTTGGCGAGCGCGCCGTCGAGCCCGACCCGCTCCATCAGCTCCCGCGCCCGGCCGCGCGCCTTCTCCTTGCCCCAGCCGAGCAGCCGGGGCACCGTGGCGATGTTGTCCACGATGGTGCGGTGCTGGAACAGCCCCGCGTTCTGGATGACGTAACCCATGGACCGGCGCAGCGTGTTGACCGGCTGCTGCGTGATGTCCTTGCCGTCGAGCAGGATCCTGCCCTCGCTCGGCTCGATCATCCGGTTGATCATGCGCAGGGTCGTCGTCTTCCCGCAGCCGGACGGACCGACGAAGACGGTGATCGACCGGTCGGGGATCTCCAGCGAGAGGTTGTCGACCGCGACCGTCCCGTCGGGATACCGCTTGGTGACTGAATCTATTCGTATCAAAGCGCCGAATACCCTTCGGGTCTGGCAGAGGCCGTCCGCACGGTGGCCTCGGTCGCGCGGGCCGTTGAGGGGAGAGTCTAGACCGACTGTGTTGCAGCGGTTCGTCGGGAGCTTGGCGAAATCACGCCTGCCGGGCGGGCTCCGCCGCGCCGCCCGGCAGGGGTCCGGCCTGGGGTTTCGGCCTCGGCGGCCTGTGCCCTGCCTGTGGGTCCGCTGATTCTCACGTCCCGCTCAGAGCGCGCTCAGCGGTCGCCTGGTCGGACCCGCTTCGCTCGCGGCGGTCGTGGCGCTGCTCGCGGGTGCGGCCGCGTACTCGGTATCGGCGGCGGCGCGCCGGGCGAGGGCGCCCCCGAAGGGCAACTCCGCTCCCGGGAAGGGCGGTTCGACGAGTGGGCCGCCGACCGGCACCAAGGGCAACGCCCCGTCGCAGTCCGGCCGAACCGCCGGAGGCATGGGCGGCCGGGGCACGAACTCCGAGATCGCCACGTGGGTCAAGCAGCACGGCACGGCGGTCGGCACCTACGGCGGCCTCTGCCGCCTGGACGCCTCGGACGTCGGCTGACCGTCCTGCCCCGGACGGGCGGGCCGCCGGAGTCCCCAGCCGGCGGCCCGTCCTTCAGGCAGCCGCCGAGGTCTCCCGTACGACGGGAAAGCCCTCCGTCCGCAGCACCTGCCGGTCGCCGTCCACCGCGAACACCTCGCACCCGGCCAGCGCGGCCGCCCACTCGACGCCCTCGACTCCCATGGCGAAGGCGGCCGTTGCCACGGAGTCGGCCTCCGTGAGGGTGGGGGCCAGCACCGTCATGCTGAGCAGGCCCGTCGCCGGGCGGCCCGTGCGGGCGTCGAGGATGTGGTCGCCGCGTTCGTAGCGGGCGGAGGTGGCGACGGCGCCGTCGGTCAGCTCCAGGACGGTGCAGAGCCGGTCGGCGTGCTCGGGGTGCCGCACGCCGACCCGCCAGGGGCCGCCGGAGGCGACCACGTCACCGCCGGCGTTGAGGACGAAGCGCCGCGCCCCGGCGGACCGCAGCAGTTCCGCGGCCCGCTGCACCGACCAGCCCTTCACCACCGCGCACGGGTCCAGCCCACGCCCCGGCAGCCGTGCGTCGAACGCACCGCCCGTGGCGATCCGGTAGTGCTCGCACAGGCCGAGGACCTCGACCAGTTCCCCGCTCAGCTCGTGCCGCGCCGGCTCGCCGCGGTCGTGACGCGACACCTCGCTGTCGGGCCTGAAGGGGCTGAACCGGGCGTCGGCCTGGCGGAGCCAGTCGAAGACCGCGTCCGCGGCCTCCTCCGGTACGCCCCCGTCGTCGACCCGCAACGAGACGGGGAACCCCATCACATGCTCAACGCGCCGCATCTCAGGCGCCCTTCGCGTCGATGGCGGCCTGCAGCGACGTCTTGTAGGCGTCGCTCGTGATGGTCGCCCCGGACACCGTATCGACGTCCGCGCTCTGCGCCTTCAGCGTCTCCGCGACCAGCTTCGGCACCGCCGCCGCCGTCTGCGGATGATCCGGCTGCCGCAGCATCCTCACCGCACTGATCCGGTCGCCCTCGAAGGTGACCTGGACCTGGACGGGGCCCTTCTCCGTCTTGATCGTCGTTCCCTTGACGACGGTGCCCGAGGAGGAGGATGAGGTGGAGGGAGCCGTGGTCGGCTCCGCGGCGGACGTCGTACCGCCGGGTGACGGCTCGTAGCGCCAGACCGGGACCAGGCCCGCGATGCTGAGGACGACGACAGGGATGGCTCGCTTCATGATGTCTTCCCCGTCTCCCTCAACCCGCCAGGCTGAAGCGCTCGAAGTGGATCTGCTGCCTGGGCACGCCGAGGTCGCCCAGCGTGCGCAGCACCGCGTTCATCATCGGCGGCGGCCCGCACAGGAAGACGTCCCGGTCGGCGACGTCCGGCACCAGCCGCGCCAGCTCGCGCGGCGCCAGCTTGTCGGGGACGGGCGGGCCGGTGACCAGGTGCAGTTCGGCACCCTTCGCCACCGCCAGCTCGCGCAGCTCGTCGTAGAGGACGGCGTCGCGTTCGCCGGCGACGCGGTAGATGACGACCGCGTGACCCTCGAGTTCCTCCAGCAGGGCGCGGATCGGGGTGACGCCGACGCCGCCCGCGATGAGCAGGGACTCGGTCCGGGTGCGGTGCAGGGCGGTGAAGGCGCCGTAGGGGCCCTCGGCGAAGACGCGCGTGCCGGGCCTCACATGGCGCAGGGCGGCGCTGCCCGCGCCGGCCGCCTTCGCGGTGAGGCGCAGAGGCCGCGGCCGTCGGGGGCGGCGGAGAGGGAGAAGGGGTTGGCCTGCCACCAGCGCTCGCGGGTCAGGAACCGCCAGAGGAAGAACTGGCCGGCCTGCGCGGGCAGCTTGTCGAGGTCGCGGCCGGTGATGTGGATCGAGACGACGTCGTCGGACTCGGGGACGACGGCGGCCACGCGGAACTGGTGGCGCGTGTTGCGCCACAGCGGCAGCACGGCACGTCCGAGGACGACCGCACCGAGCGCCACGGCCCACAGCCCGTACCCGTACGCCTTCGCGGCGCCCGACGAGGTGAAGGTCGTGCCGACGGCGACCTGGTGCGTGAAGGCGAACACCACGGCGACGTAGGTGTAGAGGTGGATGAAGTGCCAGGTCTCGTAGGCGAGGCGGCGGCGGGCATAGCGGGCCGAGACGGCGCCGACCACGATGATGACGCCGAGCGCGACGATCGCGCGGAGCACGCCCTGCGTCGTCTCGGCGAGGTCGACGAGCTCGCCGACCGGGCCGACGCCCGCGCCGTCGGCGTAGCCGAAGGTGATGAAGACGGCGTGCGTGAGCAGCGTCCACAGCAGGGCGAAGCCGGTCCAGCGGTGCCAGGAGGTCAGCCGGTCCATCCCGATGCGGCGGTCGAGCCAGGGCAGGCGGGCCACCAGCACCAGCTGGAAGGCCATGACGAGGGCGCCGTAGAGACCGAAGAGCCGGCCGATGACGATCAGCGCGTTGGACGCGAAGCCCGCCCGGGCGAAGAAGAAGGCGACCACGGCCGCGTTGACGGCCAGCACGGCGTAGAGGCCCGTGCGGGCCACCACCCTGGGGCGTGTCGCCGTGGGGGGCGCAGGGGGTGATTGGACGGTCGTCACTGGTCGGCAGCTCCTTGATCGGGTCCTGGGTTACCGAGCTTCGCCGCCGGAAGCTGTCGGAAAGCTGTCGGACCACTTACAAGTCCTTATCGATGTGCCGCCTGTGAGCTCCGCGATATGGCCTCGTCAGCCGCGTGACGCAGTATGAGCGGGTGGAAAAAGTACGCCTCCTCGTCGTCGACGACGACCCGCCCATCGCCGATCTCGTCGCGACCGTCGCCCGCTACGAGGGCTGGGACGCGGTCACCGCGAACTGTGGCGAGGACGCGCTCAGGCTGGCCGGCGAGTTCCACCCGGACATCGTGGTGCTCGACCTGATGCTGCCGGACCTGGACGGCTTCGGCGTGCTCGACCGGCTGCGGCGGTCCGGGACGATGGTGCCGGTGGTGTTCCTGACCGCGCGGGACGGGGTGGCCGACCGGGTGGCGGGGCTGACCCGGGGCGGCGACGACTACCTGGTCAAGCCGTTCGCGGTGGAGGAGCTGATGGCTCGGCTGCGCACGGTGCTGCGGCGCAGCGCCGGGCCGGCGTTCCAGCGGTCGGTGCTGCGGGTGACCGACCTGTCGATGGACGAGGACACCCGTGAGGTGCGCCGCGGCGACCGGCTGCTGACCCTCACCCCCACCGAGTACGAGGTGCTGCGCTTCCTGATGCGCAAGTCGCCGACCGTGATGACCAAGGCGCAGATCCTCGACCACGTGTGGGAGTACGGCTTCGGGGGCCGCTCCAACGTCGTCGAGCTGGTCGTCAGCCGGCTGCGCCGCAAGCTCGACGACACGGGCGAGCCGCTGATCCAGACGGTGCGGGGCTTCGGCTACGTCATCCGGCAGGCGGGCGAATGATCCGCCGAATGCGCCGTGGGTACCGGCGGCTGCGCCTCGGCACCCGGCTGGCGCTGGGCCTCGGGGCGCTGGCCCTGGTGGTGTTCGCCGTCGTCGGCACGGCCCTGACGACGTACATGCGGGACTACCTGTCGAACCAGCTCGACACCCAGCTCGGCCTCGCCCAGGTCGCCCAGTCCAAGAGCATCGCGCAGAGCGGCACGCTCCAGGGCAAGAAGTACTACCGCTGGTACTACGCGGTGTACGACGTGAAGGGCGGCACCGCCGTGCTGCGCAAGCCGGAGGAGGCCGGTGACCTGCCCGAGGACATCGCCCCGCTCACCTCCCTGGCGAAGGCGCAGTCGGCCGAGGACACCGAGGTACTGCGCACCGCGCAGCTGACGGGCGAGGGCGAGTACCGGCTGCGCGCCTGCGAGGTGGAGCCGGGCGTGGTCCTGGTCAGCGGTGCGCCGACGGACGCCATCGGCGACACCGTACGGCGGCTGATCGGCGTCCAGGTGGTCGCCTTCGGGCTCGCCCTGCTGGCGCTGGTGGTGTTCGGCCGGCGGATGCTGCGCCGGGGCCTGAACCCCCTGAGCGACATGGCGCACACCGCCCACGGCATCGCCTCGCACGACCTGACGGAGTCGGCGGCGCGGCTGCCGCTGCGCGCCGACGAGCGGGGCGGCGGCCCAGAGGTCGAGGAGCTGCGCACGGCCTTCAACACGATGCTGGAGCACATCGACGACTCGCTCGCCGTCCGCGCCGAGGCCGAGCAGCGCCTGCGCCGCTTCGTGGCGGACGCCTCGCACGAGCTGCGCACACCGCTGATGTCCGTACGGGGCTACGCGGACCTCTTCCAGTACGCCGCCGCCAACGCCCCCGAGGAACGCGACAAGCACCTGGCCCGGCTGCGCGCCGAGGCCGCCCGCATGGGTGTGCTCCTGGACGACCTGCTGCTGCTCGCCCGGCTGGACGCGGCGGAGCCGGCCACGCCGCTCAGGCTTCAGGAGGCGGACCTGGTGGAGCTGGCCGAGGAGGCGGCCGCCGCCTTCCGGGCGAGCCGGCCGGAGCACCCGCTGACCCTCACCTCGCGTCCGGCCGCCCTGAAGCTGTTCATGGACCCGCACCGCGTCCGGCAGGTGCTGGACAACCTGCTCACCAACGCGGCCGTGCACACCCCGGCCGGTACACGGGTGTCGGTGGAGGTCGCGCGGGAGGGGGACACGGCCGTGGTGCGGGTCGCGGACGAGGGCCCCGGCATCCCGGCCGCCGACCGGGACCGCGTCTTCGACCGCTTCTACCGCGTCGACAAGGCCCGCAGCCGCGACCGCGGCGGCAGCGGCCTCGGCCTGCCGGTCGCCGGCGCGCTGGCCGGCGCGCACGGCGGCACGATCGGGCTGAGCAGCGCCCCGGGCTCGACGGTGTTCACGTTGTCGCTGCCGCTGCGCGGCGCGGCGGGTCTTACGGACCGGTGACGTGCCGGGCGGGGCCCGCCCGTCCCGGCAGTTCACGGCCCTAGCGTGGCCTCATGCGCGTACTGGTCACCGGCGGTGCCGGGTTCATCGGGTCCCATGTCGTGACGGCACTGCGGGACCGCGGGCACGAGCCCGTCGTCCTTGACGTGCGGGCCGGCCCGGCGTCGGACGTGCGCAACCCCGTCAGCGTCCGTCAGGCTCTGGCCGGCGTGGACGCCGTGTGCCACCAGGCGGCGATGGTCGGCCTGGGCACGGGCTTCGCGGACGCCGCCGAGTACGTCTCGCGCAACGACCTCGGCACCGCCGTCCTGCTCACCGCCATGGCGGAGGCGGGCGTACGGCGGCTGGTGCTGGCCGGGTCGATGGTCGTCTACGGCGAGGGCCGCTACACCTGCGCCCGGCACGGGGACGTACGGCCGGGCCCGCGCGCCGCCGCCGACCTGGACGCGGGTCGTTTCGAGCCGCCGTGCCCGGTGTGCGGGGCGGCACTGGAGCCGGGCCTGGTCACCGAGGACGCCCCCGCCGACCCGCGGAACGTGTACGCCACGACCAAGCTCGCCCAGGAGCACCTCGCGGCGGCGTGGGCACGGGCGGTGGGCGGCAGCGCGGTGTCACTGCGCTACCACAACGTGTACGGGCCGGGCATGCCCCGCGACACCCCGTACGCCGGGGTCGCCTCCTTCTTCCGCTCGGCGCTGGCCCGGTGCGAGGCGCCGCGCGTCTTCGAGGACGGCCGCCAGCGGCGGGACTTCGTGCATGTGCGGGACGTGGCGGCGGCCAACGTGGCCGCGCTGGAGGGGAGTTCACGCGAGGGCGCGCTGACCGCTTACAACACCGGCAGCGGCGAGCCGCACACCGTCGGCGAGATGGCCCGCGCACTGTCCGCGGCGTACGGCGGTCCGGACCCGGTCGTCACCGGAGAGTACCGTCTGGGCGACGTACGGCACATCACGGCGGACTCGGCGCGCCTGCGGGCGGAGTTGGGGTGGAAGCCGGAGGTGGGCTTCGCAGAGGGGATGCGGGAGTTCGCGCGGGCCGGGATGCGGGGCGCGTAGCCCGTCGGCGCGCGAACCCCCCACGTACCGGTGGTGCTGCCCGCATTCACGAAGCGGCAGCGGGCAGCACCACCTCGAAACGGCAGCCGCCGGGGACGTTGCGCACACTGGCCGTGCCCTGGTGGGCCTCCACGATGCCCCGGACGATGGCCAGGCCGAGTCCCGCGCCGGCGGGCGGAGTCCGGGCGTGCGTGCCGCGCCAGCCGGTGTCGAAGACGCGGGGCAGGTCCTCCTCGGGAATGCCGCCGCAGCCGTCCGTGACGGACAGCACGACGCCGTCGTGCGAGCGTTCGGCGGCCACCGCGACCGTGCCGTCGGCCGGGGTCCTGCGGATCGCGTTGACCAGCAGGTTGCCGAGCACGCGGCTCATCTCCTTGCCGTCCACCTCCACCGGCACGGGCTCGACGCTGCCGCCGACCAGCCGTACCCCGTACTCGCGCGCCAGCGGGTCGGCGCCCGCGAGCGCGTCGCCGACGAGGTCGTAGAGGGACATCCTGCTCGGGCTCAGCGCCAGGGTTCCGGCGTGTATGCGGGAGAGTTCGAAGAGGTCGCCGACCATGCCGTTGAGGCGCTCGACCTCGGTGCGGATCTGCTTGAGGTAGCGGTCGGGGTCGGTGGCGACGCCGTCCTCCAGCGCCTCGGACATGGCGCGCAGTCCGGCGAGGGGCGTGCGCAGATCGTGGGAGATCCAGGCGACGAGTTCGCGGCGGGAGGTCTCCAGGGCCCGCTCGCGTTCCCGGGACTCGGCGAGTTTGGCGCTGGTGGCCTCCAACTCGCGGCTCAGGGCGGACAGTTCGGCGGTGGCGAGCCCGTGGGGCGAGGTGAAGTCGCCGCCCTCGCCGAAGGAGCGGGCGGCGAGGGTGAGGTCGCGGCTGCGCGCGGCGACCCAGCGGCCGAGGAGCAGGGCCGTGGCCAAGGAGACCGCGGCGGCCATCGCGACCACGGTCGTGACGACCTTCAGGTCGTGCGAGGACAGGAACATGGCCTGCGCGACCGCGAGCGTGCCCGCGAGCATGGCCGTGACGGCGACGGCGGCGACCACGCCGAGGTGCAGGGCGAGCGAGCGGCGCCGGATCAGCAGCAGCACACAGGCGCCCAGCAGCCCGGCCGCGGCGGCGCCGAGGAAGGCGAAGAGGGCGATGAGGAGGTTGTCGCGCATGCTCACGCCTCCGCGTGCGGGCCGTCGAAGCGGTAGCCGACGCCCCAGACGGTCTGGATGAGGCGGGGTCTGCCGGGGTCGTCCTCGACCTTTCCGCGCAGCCGCCGTACGTGGACGGTGACGGTGGACAGGTCGCCGAAGTCCCAGCCCCACACCTCGCGCATCAGGTCCTCGCGGCTGAAGACGCGGCCGGGGTTCCCGAGAAAGAAGGCCAGGAGGTCGAACTCGCGGATGGTGAGGGCGAGTTCGGTGCCGTCCTTGAGTGCGCGGCGGGCCGCCGGGTCCAGCGAGAGGCCGGCGGCGCTCAGCAGGCGCGAGGGCCGGGCGGGGCGGGCGCGGCGCAGGACGGACTCGACGCGCAGGACGAGTTCGCGGGGGCTGAACGGCTTGGTGACGTAGTCGTCGGCGCCGACCTCCAGCCCGAGGATGCGGTCGTCCTCGTCGCCGCGCGCGGTGAGCATGATGACCGGCACGGGCCCGCGCCCCCGCATCCGGCGGCAGACCTCCAGGCCGTCCATGCCCGGCAGCATCAGGTCCAGGACGACGAGGTCGGGCCAGTGGGCGGCGGCCCGGGCGAGCGCGTCGGGGCCGTCGCCGGCCCGGTCGACGACGTATCCGGCCCGGTCGAGGTACCCCGTGACCACCTCGGCCACCGTGGGATCGTCGTCGACGACGAGCACCCGGGCCCCGGTCTGTGCGTCCTGCTGCTGCTCCATGGAGCCAGCCTCGCACCACGCGCGCGCGAGCGCCGCCGACCGCCTTCGACGTCCGTGTTTCGTAAGGAGCCGGTGCCCGGATCGCCCGGTTCCCGTTCGTAGGGTGAAGAGCGTGACGACCCCTTCCGACGAAGACGAAAGAGGACCGGGCGCAGATCCGGTCGCGGCGTCCGTGGACGTCGTGCTGCCCTGCCTCGACGAGGCCGGGGCCCTGCCCCGGGTGCTGACACGGATCCCGCACGGCTGGCGCGCGCTCGTCGTGGACAACGGCTCCACCGACGGCTCGGCGGACATCGCCCGCGGCCTCGGCGCGCGGGTGGTGCACGAGGCGCGGCGCGGTTTCGGCGCCGCCTGCCACGCGGGCCTGAGCGCGGCCACAGCGGACATCGTCTGCTTCTGCGACTGCGACGCCTCGCTGGACCCGGCCGACCTTTTGCCGTTCGTGCGCCGGATCCTGGCAGGCGAGGCCGACCTGGTGCTCGGCCGCCGCCGCCCGCGGACCTTCGGCGCCTGGCCCGCGCACGCCCGCGCCGGCAACCTCGCCGTCGCCCGCCTGCTGCGCCGCCGCACCGGCCTGCGCCTGCACGACCTCGGCCCCCTGCGGGCCGCGCGCCGCGAGCCCCTGCTCGCCCTCGGCCTCACGGACCGGCGCAGCGGCTACCCCTTGGAGATGGTCGTGCGCGCCGCCGACGAGGGCTGGCGTGTCGCCGAGTACGACGTCCCCTACCTCCCGCGCACCGGCGCCTCCAAGGTGACCGGCACCTGGCGCGGCACCTGGCAGGCGGTGCGGGACATGAGCCGGGTGCTGGCGGAACCGCCGGTGCCGCGCACCGAGCTGCCGGCCCTCGAAGGAGCCGGCCGGTGACCACACTCCTGGTCATCGCGAAGGAGCCCCGGCCCGGGCGGGTGAAGACCCGGCTCACCCCGCCCTTCACCCCGCACGAGGCGGCCGCGCTGGCGGAGGCGGCCCTCGCGGACACCCTGGAGGTCGTGGCCCGGACACCGGCCCGCCGCCGGGTCCTGGTCCTCCAGGGCGCGCCGGGCCCGTGGCTCCCGTCCGGCTTCGAGGTCGTACGGCAGTGTCCGGGCGGCCTCGACGAACGGCTGGCCGCCGCCTTCGCGCACTGCACGGGCCCGTCCCTGCTCATCGGCATGGACACGCCCCAGGTGACGCCGGAGCTGCTGACGGTGGACTTCGCCGACTGCGACGCGTACTTCGGACCCGCCGAGGACGGCGGCTTCTGGGCCCTGGGCCTGGCCGCCCCCGATCCCGCTCTCCTCCGGGGCGTCCCGATGTCGACGCCCGGCACGGGCGCCGCCCAGCGGGCGCGACTGGCGGGACTACGGGTCCGTGACCTGCCGCGACTGCGGGACGTCGACACGGCGCACGACGCGCACGCGGTCGCGGGCGAGGCACCCGGCAGCCGGTTCGCGGCACAGCTGACGCGACTCGCGGCGGTGCGCCGATGAGCGCGGCGCATCGGATGACGACGACGAGGATCGGCCGGCAACCCTCCGCGCCCGCGGACGCCGGCACCTGGTCCGCGGACCCGTACTCGCAGGCTCTGCGCACCGGTCAGGGCCCCTTGTTCCTGCGCCGTGCCGACGGCTGGCTCCTGCTGCTCGAAGTCGAGCGCTGGTGCGCCGACGCCGACGCGGTGGACCTGGAGGTCGTACGGCGCTGCGAGGGCACGGTCCTGGACGTCGGCTGCGGTCCGGGCCGGCTGGTCGCCGCCCTGGCCGCACGCGGCTGGCCGGTGCTCGGCATCGACGTGAGCGAGGCAGCGGTGGCGCGTACGCTCGGTCTCGGCGGCCAGGCCCTGCACCGCTCGGTCTTCGAACCGCTGCCGGGCGAGGGCCGCTGGGGCACGGCACTCCTGATGGACGGCAACGTCGGAATCGGCGGCGACCCGGGAGCCTTGCTTGCCCGGATGTCCCAACTCCTCTCCCCCGGTGGCCTGTTGATCGCCGAGACGGTTCCCGACCCGAACGTCGACGAACGAGTCCAGGTCCACGTCACCGACACCCGAGGAGCCACGGGCAGCCCCTTCCCCTGGGCCCGCGTGGGCACGCCGGCCCTACTCCGCCACGCCCGCCGGACCGGGTGGCGGGCCACGGATCAGTGGACCACCGGAGGACGCCACTTCGTGTCCCTGCGCAGCCACAACCCGAACGCCACCACCAAGCCCTGACGGCCCCCGCGCACTCGGGCACGCCGCCACTCAACAGGCCCCCGAAACCCACTCGTTCACGACCTCGCGCAGCCACCGCTCGAACCCGAACGCCGAACCGCACCCGCGCGCCGCCGCAGCCCGCACACAAACGCCAAGCTCCACCACCACCACCGGCCGGCCCGGCTCAACTCTCCTCCGGCGTCCGCCCCTTCGTCCCCCACCGTGACCGCATCACCCGTACCGAGCGCGCCGCGAACACCAGCGCCGAGGCCCCGAACAGCACCGCCGTCAGCAGTAGCCACCGGGCCAGGAAGCGGTCCGCGGGCAAGCTCGTGGCGGCGCCGTAGCGTGCCGACACCTGGCCGCCGATCAGTGGGAACCAGACCAGCAGGAGGAGCAGGGAGAGGGCGGCAGGGACGCGGACGAAGCCCACCCGTCGGCGCCGCTCCCCGGCCGCACGCACGAGCGCGCGGTCCGCTGCCGCGTACAGGGGCAGGAGCACCAGGTCGTGGAGGAGTGCCGCGCCCACGAACCACAGCGCCACGTCGAACCAGTCCCCCTCCAGCAGGCGCACCCCCGCGTATGCGGACAGCGCGAACGAGCAGCTCAGCAGAAGGAGTTGGAGTGGGCTGCCGAACGGCAGCCGGCGCGGCAGGCGGGGACGGATCATGGCAGGTCTCCGAAGGTCAGACGGGCCACCCACTTGGTGTTGAGGACGCCGGGGGCCGCGGGGACGATGACCCGGGCCGGGTGGCCGTGGTCGGGGGTCAGGGTCTCGCCGTTGACGAACAGGGCGAGCAGGGAGCGCGGGTCGGCGACCTGGTTGGCGCGCAACGCCGCGCGGCGGAAGGCGCCGTGGCGTTGCAGCGACTCCACGAACACGTCCGGCGGATCCCCGTCGTGGCCCACCAGCGCCGCGAGATCCCGCAGCCGTACGCCTCGCCACCACTGGTCGGAGGTCGACCAGCCCTCGACGCAGGCGATGGGCAACGCCGAGCTGTGCAGAGGGAGTTGGAGGAGCGCGGCACGGCTGAGCCGGACCGTGCCGGTGTGTCCCGTCACCGTCAGGCGCCAGTTCTCCTCGCTCACCTCGGCCGAGCCGATCCCCGCGTACGCGGCCGTCTTGTTGATCTGGAAGCCGCCGGGCCCGCTCCCCGGATCGGCACCGTGCGGCGCGAGCACCGCACTCCACCGCAGCCCGTCGACGTCCTGCCCCACCGACGTGCCGAACAGCAGCAGCGAGCCGCCCCCGACCAGCCCGAGCGCGCCCCGCCGGGAGACCGTGGGCGGATCGGGGTCCGGGGCCACGAGCTCGGTCCGTTCCTCCTCCCGCATCCGGCGCAGATTGCGCCACGCGATCGGCATCTTCAGCACGGCGTGCGCGAGGAACGCGCCGAAGAAGACCCAGGCGCCGTAGAAGTGCAACGGGTAGAAGGAGCCGGGGAAGAGATAGTCGAGCTGGACGTTCAGCACGCCGGTGACGAACTCGAACAACCCGCCGCCGACCAGCAGCAACAGCGAGACCCGCTCCAGCGCGTGCGCGAGGGACCGGGCCGGCGGCAGGGTGAACAGCTTGGGCACCACCGACCACAACTTGGCGAGCAGCACGGGGATCAGCGTGATCCCGAGGGTGACATGGGTGCCCTGGGTGAGCCGGTACAGCCAGTGCGGATCGGTCGGCCAGGCGAAGAGGTAGAAGCCGAGGAGCCCCTTGCCCGGCGTCTTGTCGTTCACCGGCGACAGGTCCGGGTTGTAGGCGGCGTAGGACAGCAGTCCGGTCACGAACAGCACCGTGATGCCGCCGAGCAGGACGACGCCGAGCACCGAGGTGAACCACGGGCCCCGCAGGGGGCTGCGCCAGAAGGAGGGCGAGAAGGGAGTCCGTCTCATGTCCCGACCGTAGGCCGCGACCAACCCGTGAAGGGGTCCGCGAACCATGACGAAACTCTGACGTCCGCGCACGTCAGCCGCCCGGGGAGGGCCCCGCGGCCTAGCGTTCGGACCGTGAACCGCGACCTGCGCCGAGACCTGTACGCCGCCACCGCCGCCGCACTGCTCGTGGTCGCGGCCGCGGTCGTCGGCACCGGCATCCAGCACCGCGACGGCTCCCTCCGCGTCGGCTGGCCGCCGCTCCTTGCGACCTGGGACCCGCATCTCGGCCCCGGCACCCCGGCGGCGATCGCCGTCGCGGTGGCCGTCGTCGTCTACGGTCCGGGCCTCGCCGCCCGCCTGCCCTGGCGCACCCTGCTGCCGGCCGTCTGGGGCACGGCGATGGCCTGGACGTGGTCCCTCGCCCTCGTCGACGACTGGCACCGGGGTGTCGCCGGCCGGCTCACCACCCGCAACGAATACCTCCAGGTCATCGGCCGCTTCCACGACATCCCCGGCACCCTGCGGGACTTCACCCACCACATCCTCATCGACTCACCCGGCAACTGGCCCGCCCACGTGGCCGGCCACCCCGCGGGAGCGACCGTCACCTTCGTCCTCCTCGACCGGATCGGACTGGGCGGGGGCGCCTGGGCGGGCGCCTTCGTCATCACGGCCGGCACGACGGCGACGGCCGCGGTCCTGATCGCCGTCCGCACCCTGGCCGACGAACGACTCGCCCGCCGCGCAGCCCCCTTCCTCGTCCTGGCCCCGGGCGCGGTGTGGATGGGCGCGTCGGCCGACGCCTACTTCACGGCGGTCGCCGCCTGGGCACTGGCACTCCTCGCCCTGGCGGTGACGGGACACCACCCCCGCCTGACCGGATTCACCTCGGGCCTCCTGTTCGGCCTCACCTTCTACCTCTCCTACGGCCTCACGCTCATCGCCGTGCTCGCGGCCGCCGTCCTCCTCCTGGGACCCCGCCGCACCCGCCCGCTCCCCTTCCTCCTCGCCGGACTCGTCGTCGTACCGGCCGTGTTCACCGCGCTGGGATTCAACTGGTGGGAGGCGTACCACCTGTTGGTCACCCGCTACTACCAAGGGGCAGGCGGCGTACGGCCGTACGGCTACTGGGTGTGGGCGAACCTGGCCTGCACGGTGTTCGTCGTGGGCCCGGCGACGGCGGCGGGCCTGCGCCGCGCCCGCGTACCGCGCACCGACCCGGCCTCCTTCCGCCTGGCCGTCGTCGTGGCCGCCGCCCTGCTCGCCCTTGTGCTCGCCGACCTGTCCGGCATGAGCAAGGCGGAGACGGAGCGCATCTGGCTGCCGTTCGGGATCTGGCTCCTCGGGTCCTGCGCGTTCCTGCCGAGACCCCGCGCCTGGCTGGCCGCCCAGGCCGTACTCGCGCTCCTGGTCAACCACCTGCTGCTGACGGGCTGGTGACCTCGGCGCGCGTCCGTCACGGCAGCGGCTGCTCCGTCCAGATCACCTTGCCGTACGGCGTGTACCGCGTGCCCCACCGCTCGGTGAGCCGGGCGACCAGGAACAGGCCGCGGCCGCCCTCGTCCTCGCTGCGGGCACGGCGCAGACGGGGTGAGGTGCTGCTGCCGTCGGAGACCTCGCAGATCAGGGCACGGTCGCGCAGGAGGCGGAGCTGGACGGGGCCGGTGGCGTGGCGGATGGCGTTGGTGACGAGTTCGCTGGCGACCAGTTCGGTGGTGAAGGCCAGGTCGTCGAGGCCCCAGGCGGCGAGCTGCGCGGTGACCGCGGAGCGGGCGCGGGAGACGACCGCCGGGTCGCTGGGCAGCTCCCACTCGGCGATCCGGTCCGGGCCGAGGACGTGGGTGCGGGCGACCAGCAGGGCCACGTCGTCGCCCGGCCGGACCGGCAGCAGCGCGTCCAGGACCGCCTCGCAGGTGTCCTCCGGCGCCCGTCCGGCGGTGGCCAGGACGGTACGCAGCCGGTCCAGGCCGGAGTCGATGTCCCGGTGCCGGTCCTCCACCAACCCGTCGGTGTAGAGCACCAGTTGGCTGCCCTCGGCCAGTTCCAGCTCGACGGTCTCGAAGGGCATGCCGCCGAGGCCCAGGAGCTGGCCGGAGGGCAGGTCGACGAACTCGACCGTGCCGTCCGGCGCGACGACCGCGGGCAGCGGGTGCCCGGCGCAGGTGAGGGTGCAGCGCCGCGAGACCGGGTCGTAGACGGCGTAGAGGCAGGTCGCGCCCACGATGCCGGAGTCGGCCTGGGTGCTGTCCACCGCCCAGCCCTCGCCCCGGTCTAGGCGCCCGACGAGGTCGTCGAGGTGGGTGAGGAGGTCGTCGGGGGACAGGTCGAGCGAGCAGAAGTTCTGCACGGCGGTGCGCAGCCGGCCCATCGTGGCGGCGGCGTGCAGGCCGTGGCCGACGACGTCCCCGACAACCAGCGCGACGCGGGCGCCGGACAGCGGGATGACGTCGAACCAGTCGCCGCCGACGCCGGCCTGCGCGGGCAGATAGCGGCAGGCGACCTCGACCGCGCTCTGCTCGGGGCGGCCCTTGGGCAGCAGGCTGCGCTGGAGGGCGAGCGCGGTGTTGTGCTCGCGGGTGTAGCGGCGGGCGTTGTCGATGCAGATCGCCGCCCGGCCGACCAGTTCCTGGGCGAGGGAGAGGTCGTCGTCCTCGAAGGAGGCGGGCCGCACGGAGCGGTAAAGGCTGACCACGCCGAGGGTCGTGCCGCGGGCCCGCAGCGGCACGGTGATCAGGGAGTGGACGCCGGCCGCGAGCACCCGTTCCAGCCGCTTCGGGTCCTGCGCGAACCAGCCGCCCGCCTCGGCCAGGACGGGTTCCATGACGGACTGCTTGGTCTCCAGGCAGCGCGCCTGCGGGGTGGACGGCACGTATTCGACGGTGTCGCCGACGTCGTAGAGGTTGTGGGGCTGTCTGCGTACGGCGCGGATGGCGGCCCTCCGCAGCGCGTCGAGGCCGCCGAGCTCCTCGGGTTCCTCGCCGCGCAGTACGGCGTCGGGCACGTCGACGGCGACGAAGTCGGCGAACCGGGGCACCATCACCTCGGCCAGCTCCTCCGCGGTGCGGGTGACGTCGAGCGTGGTGCCGATCCGGGTGCCGGCCTCGTGCAGGAACTCCAGCCGTCTGCGCGCGAGTACGGCCAGCCGTCCGACCCCGGGCTCGCCGAGGAGCAGCAGCCGGCTCTCGGCGCCGTCGAGGATGTCGCCGACGGTCTCGACGGGCCGGGATGCCCGGGGGGTGGCGGCTCGTGCCCCGGCCGGGCGCGTCGGCGTCCCGCCCGGCCTCGGCGCCGCCTTCGCCGGACCTGCGGCGTCGGCGCCGGCGGGTGGCGTGACCGGCAGCCCGAGCCCCGTCAGCCGCGGTCCGCCGAGGATGCGCGCCTCCACGGCGGCCCCGGCCTCCCCCGCCGCGCCGAGGACCTGGCGCCGCAGCAGGGTGGCGACGCGGCCGCCCGACAGGAGCACCTCGTCGAGGGTGCGGTTCGGTGAGGCGATGAGCTCCTCGGCCTTCTCCCGCAGCACGGCGAGGTCGATCGGGCCCAGTCCGTCGCCGTCGTGGCCCGCCGCGGCGTGGTCCGGTGGCCGCGGCGCTCCGTCCGACGCGAGGCCGGTCCGCCAGTAGGCGGCCAGGAGCGCCCGCTCCCGTTCGGTGGCCTGCTCCAGCAGCCGGCTCTCGATCTCCTGGGCGGCCGCGCGGACCAGCCGCAGCATGGCGGGGTCGCCGTCGTCGCGCAGGCACGTGAGGTCGAGGACGGCCTCGACGCGCCCGCTCAGCGGATTGCGCACGGGCGAGCCGGCACACGCGAAGGGCTGCAGGCAGTCGGCGAAGTGCTCGCGGCCGACGACGTAGACGGGTCCGCGCTGGGCGAGCGCGGTGCCGACGCCGTTGGTGCCGGCCACGCCCTCCGAGGCGTCGAACCCCGGGGCGAAGTGCACCGCGTCGAGGCGCTCGCGCAGCCCCTTCTCCCCGCCGAGCCGCTGGATCACCCGGCCCCGCCCGTCGCACACCGCGAGCACCGTGCCCATCTCCGCGAGGGAGTCCAGCAGGTCCGCCAGCACCGGTTCGGCCGCGCGCAGGAACCGCTCGTCCAGGCTCAGCCCGGCCTCGTAGGGCAGCAGCAGCTGATGGGGCTGAAGCCCCACGGACCGGCAGCGCTTCCAGGACTCCAGCACCGGGCCCCGCACATCCGCCTCGACGCGCGCACCGGCCAGGAACCGTTCATGAGCATCGACGAGCCCGCCGATGTCGTCCCAGGCGACGGACAACGAGATCACTTCCTCACCCGGAGCAGGCCCGGACGCGTGCCGCCGTTCGGCTCGCCCGGGCTGACCCTCCAAGCGTTTTCACACTAGACCCGCTGTGACCCACACCACAATGTTCGTCCGGCGGCTCGGCAGCCACGCATTGTCCGGGCGGGAGCGCCCTCAGCTCGCCGTGCGCCGGATGCGGCCCGCGTAGCGCTGCTCCAGTTCGAGGTTGCCCTCGAAGCCGCCGGGGACGTTGGCGGAGACGTAGACGGGCGGGCGTTCGCCGGAGTCGAGGAGGAGGCGGGCGGCCTCGGCGACGGTCATCTGGACCAGCATCACGCCGGTGAGGGTGGACAGGGCGCAGACGGAACCGCCGCCGGGAAGGTCGAGGAGGGCGTCGCCGCGCGGTGCCCGGTTGTCGAGGACGACGTCGGCGATGTCGGCGAGCTTCCTGCCGCTGGGGTGGCCTGCCGGGACGGCGCGGGTGTGGGCGAGGGAGGTGATGGCGAGGAGGCGGTGGCCCTGCTCCTTGGCGTGCAGTGCCATCTCCACGACGACGTTGTTGACGCCGGAGTTGGAGATGATCACGAAGAGGTCCTGCGGATTCGGTGCCGCGAGGCCGTACAGCCGCTCGGCCACGCCTTCGCTGCGCTCCAGGAGCGGATCGGCGAGGGCGCCCGGATCGTCGCCGCCGTAGAGGACGAGGTCGGCCATGCTGAGGCGGTTGGTGGGGACCAGACCGCCCGCGCGGCCCGCGAGTTCGAGGACGAGGGCCTGCGAGTGGCCGGTGCCGAAGGCCTGGATCACGCCGTCCGCGCGGATGCAGTCGGCGACGAGTCCGGCCGCGGCCGCCACCTCCTCGCGTGCCGACCCGGTGATGTCCCGCAGGACGGCCAGGCCCTGCCGTGCGAAGCCCTCGGCGCTCACAGACTCGGCGCTCACGCGACACTCCCCACTGGTGGATGCGACCGGGGTGGATTGAACCACCCCGAACAAGTCTCAACAGCTGAATCAATAAACCACACCGCCCGGACGGCGAGCAATGCGTGCGGAATGCACGTGTGGTGCATGTGTGATGTGCGGAGACTGCCCGCCGAACCGGTCCTGGTATTCAATCCTTGCCCCGAACGGTGGCTGATACCTTCTCCACATGCCCTCGACGGACGTCACCGCACTGATCCGCACCGAGCTCCCCCGGCTGGCCGGGTCCCTGCGGAAGGTCGGTGAGCTGATCCTTGACGATCCCGCCGCCGTCACCCACTGCTCGGCCGCCGAACTGGGCCGGCGCACGGGCACCTCGCAGGCGACGGTGACCCGTTTCTGCCGCGCCATCGGCCTCGACTCCTACCAGCACCTGCTGATCGAACTGGCCCAGGAGCGCGGCCGCGGCGAGGTCTCCGACTGGGGCACCACCGAGATCGACACCGACATCTCCCCCGACGACAGCCTGGAGCGAGTGGTCCAGGTCATCGGCGTCGCGGACCTGCGCGCGATCCAGCAGACCATCGACCGCATCGACCTCGACGCGCTCGAACGCGCCTCCCAGGCCCTCGCCAAGGCCCGCCGCATCGACGTCTACGGCGTCGGCGGAAGCGGCGCCGTCGCCCAGGAGACCGAGACGCGGCTGTTCCGCATCGGCTGCCAGGTGCGCGGCTGGACCGAGGTGCACGGGGCGGCCACCTCCGCGGCCCTGCTCACCCCGGCCGACGTGGCCATCGGCATCTCGCACTCCGGCGCGACCCGCGAGACCCTGGAACCGCTCGAGACGGCCGGGGAGCGGGGCGCCACCACGATCGCCCTCACCACGGACCCGCGCTCGCCTCTCGCCAGGGCTGCCGACATCCGCCTCGTCTCGGCCGCCTCGGAGACCAGCTTCCGCACGGGCAGCATCGGCGGCCGCCACTCGGTCCTGATGCTCGTCGACTGCCTCTACGTCCGCGTCGCCCAGCTCTCCTACCAGCGCGCGAGCGCCTCACTGGCGCTGACCGACCACATCACGCCGCGGCATGCGGTCAGGTCGCGCCGCAAGAGGTGACCTGACGGGATCCGGTCACCCGCGGCGTTCGTACTCGATCCGCGCCAGGGCCACGGCCCCGCGGCAGCCGTCCGCCACCCCGTCCAGCGTCAGGCCGAGCGACCGCAGGCGGGCCGTCAGGGCAGCGGTCAGGGGACCCTCGGGGCCGAGCAGGCCGCCGGTGGCGACCACGCGCTCGCCCGCTCGCGGCCCCAATGCCCTTACCGTGTCGGTCAGTTGGTCGGCGGCTTCGTCGAGGATCGCCTGCGCCACGGGATCCTTCTCCCGGGCCGCCCCGGCCACCAGCGGGGCCAGCCGGGCCAGCCGGGTCGGGGGCTCGGCCATGACGACGGGGAGCAGGTGCATGCGGTAGCCCTCGCGGCCGTCGCGGGACCAGCCGAGGGCCCCGCCCGGCAGGACCTCCGCGGGCAGGCCAAGGGCTTGCCCGACCGCTTGGGCCAGCACGGTCGCCCCACCCCTGCCGTCGGCCATCCGCAGCGCGGCCCGCACCGCCTGCCGGCCGATCCAGAAGCCGCTGCCGTCGTCGCCGAGGAGCCAGCCGTCGCCGTCGACCGTGGCCGTGCGGCGGCGGCCGGCGATGCGCATCGCGACGGCGCCCGTGCCGGCGACGAGGGCGAGGCCGTCGGCCGGGGTGCCGGGGGCGGAGGCGAAGGCCGCCTCGATGTCGCTGCCGACGACGATCGGACCGGCGGGGACGCCGATCCGCCGCAGCGCGTCCTTCAGCGCGGTCCGGGCGTTCACGTGTCCGGGCTCGTCCTCCGCGGTACCCGTGGCGCCGGCGAAACCGCCCGCCACGGCGACGACCCGGCCCCGCGCGGCCTCGGGCACCGCCCGGGCGACGGCCTCGGCGAGGTGCGCGGTGAGCAGCGGCAGCGGGACGGTGAGGGCGTTGCCCGGCCCGGCGGCGCCCTCACCGAGGACGCGGCCGTCCGCCGCGGCGGCCAGGACCGCGCGGGTACGGGTGCCGCCGGCGTCGACGCCGACCACCAGGGGCGGCGCGGGTTCGGCGGGGGACTGCTGCGGACGGGCCGGATCGCCGGCCATCTCTGTTCGGTGTTCCACTCCTGGATTCCACTCCTGGGACGGCTCAGGCGCCGGTCAGCACCTCGGCCAGGGCCCGCAGATTGACCCGTCCGCGGCCGTACGAGCACAGGTCCCCGCCTTCCGGCAGCCCGGTGTCCACCCGCACCGCCTCCGGCCGCCGGGCCAGCAGCGCGTCCCGGAAGCGGGCCTGCCAGGGGTGCAGCCCGGCGTCGCAGGTGGCCACGACCAGAGGTGCGTCGGCGGACATCTGCAGGATGCCGTCTACCAGGGCGCCGGGGTCGGCCGGCTCCCCGCCGACCGCCGTGCCGCACGCGGTGGGGTCGAGCGCGCGCAGCTCGGTGAGCAGGTCCTCGCCGCCCCAGTTGAGGGCCGGGTGGGGCGGCGGGAAGAGGTCGACGATGTGGATGCCGCGGGCCGCGGGCGGCACGGGACGGCTGCGCACGGCGCGCCGGGCGGCCTCCGGTCCGGCCCCGGTGTCCCAGCCCGGCACCGGCCCGGCGGCGGGGGTCGCGTACCGCTCGGCGAGCCGCCGCACCCGCTCCGCCGCCTCCCGCACCCGCTCCGCGGCCAGCCGGCCGGAGTCCACGGCGTCGAGCACCGCGTCGCGGCAGGCCAGCGTCACCTCCAGGTCCGGTACGGAGACGACGACTTGGTCCGCGCCCGCGGCGAGCGCGATCCGGGCTCCGGCCGCCTCGCCGTAGTGGTCGGCTATCGCCTTCATCTCCAGGGCGTCGCCGACCAGCACGCCGTCGAAGCCGAGATCATGGCGGAGCAGGTCGCCCAGGATGCGGCGGCTGAGGGTGGCCGGGCGGTTGGCGTCCAGCGCCGGGAAGACGACGTGCGCGCTCATCAGCATCGGCACGCCCGAAGCGACGGCCGCGCGGAAGGGTTCGAGGTCGACGCGCAGTTCGTCGTACGGCCGCGGGTCGACCGGCAGCTCGTAGTGGCTGTCGGCCGTGGTACCGCCGTGGCCGGGGAAGTGCTTGGCGCAGGAGGCGATGCCGCGCGCCTCGGTGGCGGCGATCCAGGCGCGCAGGTGGCGGGCGGCCAGGTCGGGTCGGGCGCCGAAGGAACGGGTGCGCACGATCGGGTTGTCCGCGCGCTGCTGGAGGTCGGCGACGGGGGCGTACGTGGCGGTGATGCCGAGCGTGGCGAGATGACCGGCGAGCGCGTCGGCGCAGCGGGCGGTCAGCTCCGGGTCGTCGGCGACGCCGAGGGCGTAGGAGCCGGGGACCTCGGGGGCGCCCGCACCGACGAGGTGGCCGATGCCGCCGCCCTCGTTGTCGATGGCCACCAGCAGATCGGGGCGGATCGCCCGCAGGGCGTCGGTGAGCTCACGGACCTGCTCGGCGTCCCGGACGTTGCGGGTGAACAGGATGACGCCGCCCAGACCGCGGTCGACGAGCCGCTTGAGCGTGTCGGGGAACGTCGTGGTGCCCTCGAAGCCGGCGACGAGGCAACGGTGGACCGCCTCGTCCAGCTCGGAGGAGACGGAGGACAGGGCCGTGCCCGCATACACGTGCTCGGAGGTCACCCAAGGATGGAGCTGGTTTGTTCATCCGGAAGTCAACACTTCGCTGGATGAATGATTCACCGGCCGCCGCGCGGGGCAAAAATGGGGAGGCTGCCACGTCGTCCGCCCGCCCGCGCCCCTTCGGCTCCCGGACACCAGGCCGTCACGCCGGGCGGGAACGGTTCCGCCGTCCCCTGCTGCCATGCGCCGCACCCCGTCGCCCGGGCCGACGTGAAAGGACGACGTGCGCCGTGTCTCTGCTCCCGCTCGAAGAAGTCCGCGGACCCCTCCCCGCCGCGGGCCCCTCCGCCGCCCCTTCCCCGCGGTTCGCCTCCGCCGCCCGCCTGCTGCGCCGGACGCTGGTGCTGCTGCCCCTGCTGCTGATCGGCCTCTGGGTCGCGATCGACTGGCGCACCCTCTACGACGGCTCCGCCCGCCTCGCCTCCGCCGACCCCTGGTGGCTGCTGCTCGCGCTGCTCTTCACCTGCCTGGGCTGGCTGACGGCGGCCTGCGTCCGGCAGGGCGCCCTGCCGGAGAAGCTCCCCACGGGCCTGCTGATCGCGTCGCAGTTCGCCGCCGGCGCCGCCAACCACGCGCTGCCGGCCAGCCTCGGCGCACACGCCGTCACCCTGCGCTTCCTGCAGAACCGCGACATCCCCCTGCCCCGCGCCACCGCCTCGCTCGCCCTGTACTCGGTGGTCAGGCCGATCGCGAAGACGCTCGTCCTGCTCGTCTTCCTGGTGGCGTTCCCCGACGTACTGCTGACGGGCGCCCTGGTGCCGGAAGGCTGGACGCTGCTCCTGATCGCCGGAGGAGCGACGCTCGGCCTGGGCCTGGCGGCCCTCCTGGTGGCGACCGTACGCCCGCTGCGCCGCCCTCTTCTCGACGCCCTGCGCTGCGCCCTCACCGACGTACGCCTGCTGCACACCCGCCCCGCCCGGGTCCTGGCCCTCTGGGGCGGAGCGGCCGCGGCCCCGGTCCTTCAGGCGAGCGTGATCTTCGCGGTCGGGGCGGCACTCGGCTCGCCCCTGACCTGGGTGCAGGTCACGTTCGCGTTCCTGGCCGCGAGCACAGCCGTCGGGGCCGTGCCCGCACCGGGCGGGATCGGCCCCGTGGACGCGGCCGTCGTCCTCACCATGAACGCCCTCGGCGCACCCATGGACATCGCGACGACGGCCGTCATCGGCTACCGCGTACTGACGGTCTGGCTACCGCTCCTGCCGGGCGCACTGGTCCTGTCGGCACTGGTGCAGCGGAAGGTGCTGTGAAGCCCGCGCCGGCCCCTCGCAGCCCGCGTCAGCCCTCGTTCTCGGTCAGCCGCAGCGAGATGCTGTTGATGCAGTACCGCTGGTCGGTGGGCGTCCCGTACCCCTCGCCCTCGAAGACGTGCCCGAGATGCGACCCGCAGCGGGCGCACCGCACCTCCGTGCGCACCATCCCGTGCGAGCGGTCCTCGATGACTTCCACCGCGTCGGTGTCCTTCGGGTCGAAGAAGGACGGCCAGCCGCAGTGGGAGTCGAACTTCGTCTCCGAGGTGAACAGTTCGGCGCCGCAGGCACGGCAGGAGTAGACGCCCTCCGTCTTGGTGTTGGTGTACTCACCGGTGAACGCGGGCTCCGTGGCGGCCTGGCGCAGCACCGCGTACTCGGAGGGGGTCAGCTCCGCCCGCCACTGCTCGTCCGGCTTTTCGACGTCGTACGACATGAGCCTCAGCCCCTCACTGCGAAAGACGGTCCAGGATGCGCGGTCCGAGGTCGGTGACGTCGCCCGCGCCCATGGTGAGAACGAGATCACGGGGCTTGGCCATTCCCGCGACCACGGACGGCACGTCCGCCTTGTCGTGGACCGCCGTCACGTCCGCGCCCGCGGCCTGCGCCGCCTCGATGATCAGCTCGCTCGTGACGCCGGGAATCGGGTCCTCGCGGGCCGGGTAGATGTCGAGGACGACCGAGGCGTCCGCGAGGGCGAGCGCCTGGCCCATCTCCTTGCCGAGCTCCTGCGTACGGGAGAACAGGTGCGGCTGGAAGACGACCAGGATCCGGGACTCGCCCGCGGCGGCGCGCATCGCCTCCAGGTCGGCCGTCATCTCGGTGGGGTGGTGGGCGTAGGAGTCGATCACCTGGACTCCGGCGGCCTCGCCCTTCAGCTGCAGGCGGCGCTTGACGCCCGTGTACGCGGCCAGGGCGGACGCCAGCTCCGCCGCCGGGACGCCCAGCGCGACGCCCGCGGCCAGCGCGGCCACCGCGTTGTGCGCGTAGTGGCGGCCGGGGACCGACACCGTGAAGGTGAGTTGCCGCCCCTCCAGAAGAACCGTCACCTCGCTCTTCAGGCCCTGGGGCACGACGGACAGCACCCGTACGTCGGCGTCCTCCGCGTCGCCGTACGTCACCGTCCTGACGGCACCGGCCAGTCGCCGGGTCAGCTCGCGCGCGCCCCCGTGGTCCGCGTTGATCACCAGCGTGCCGCCGGGGACGATCCGGCCCGCGAAGGTCTCGAAGGACTCGTAGATCTCGTCCATCGAGGCGTAGTTGGCGTGGTGGTCGAGCTCGACGTTGAGGACGATCGCGACCTCGGGCGCGTACTTGTGGAAGCTGCGGTCCGACTCGTCCGCCTCGGCGACGAAGATCTCGCCCTCGCCGTGCAGGGCGTTGGAGCCGGGCGCGTCCAGGTCGCCGCCGATCGCGTACGACGGGTTCAGGCCGAGCGCGCTCAGCGACACCGCCAGCATCGACGTCGTCGTGGTCTTGCCGTGGGTGCCGGCGACCGCGATCGGGCGCAGGCCGTCCATCAGCGCGGCGAGGGCGTCGGAGCGGTGGACCACCGGGATGCCCAGCTCGGCCGCGCGGGCCAGCTCGGGGTTGTCCTTGCGGATCGCCGACGACACGACCACGCAGCTCGCGTCGTCGGCGAGGTGCTCCGCGGCGTGCCCGATGTGCACCGTCGCGCCCAGGGCCCGCAGCGCCTCGGCGGTCGCGGACTCCTTCGCGTCGCTCCCCGCCACCTTGGCCCCGCGCTGCGCGAGGATCTTCGCGATGCCCGACATCCCGGCGCCGCCGATGCCGATGAAGTGCGGTCGGTCCATGGCGGGGGGAAGGCCGGGTGCCATGCGTTTCTCCTGTGCGTGGTGCGTACGGCGGAACGTTCGGCCGCCCAGCCTATGCGGTCCGGGAGCCTGCAAGGCCCTGGGGGCGCGGGGCCGGATCGACCGGCGCCCCACCCGCGGAACTACACCTTGCTGTGCGAGAACAGCTTCAGCACAGGGACCCCCACCTTGTGCCGGGCACGCGACGCCCAGTCCCGGTGGAAGAACTCCTCCACGTAGTGGGGATCGGTCAGCACGATGACCTCGTCCGCGTCGATCTCGGCGACCAGCGCCTTGAGGGCGTCCAGCGGATGGTCCTCGATCAGCCTGCCCTCGGCCTCGCTCCCGGCGCCCCGCAGCGCCTGCAGGGACACCTCCAGGGCCCGCGTCCCGAAGTCCTTCGCGGCGTCCCCCTCGGGCACCTCGCGCTCCTTCGCCACCTCGTCCAGCTCACCGAGCGCCACGTCGTCGATGGCCCGCAGCAGGCGGTCCGCCTGGTCGCCGCGGGGCTGGAGCAGCACGTGGAAGAAGACGCTCTCATCACCGTGCAGACCGGTGACGAACTCCACGTCTGCGGACGTCAGTGCCTTCTCGATCATCAATACGCTTGTGAACACCGGGCGCCCCTTCTGCGGAAACCATCCTGCCCCGTGGCGTCACGGGGACTGCGAAATTCAGTGTGCCCGCCCGACACCAAGCGGAACGGCTGATTCCGCCGTTTTCGGGACCGGGGGCACCGCTGATCGAATATCAGGCCCGCCGGTAGCGGGTGAAGAGAAACCCCTCCTCCTCGAGAACCGACGAGAGTACGAAGCGTTGCGGAACCGCGACCGAGGGCCCGCCCGCGATGCGCTGCGCGTCACCGGCGGTGAGCGTCGGGGACACGGCGAGACACAGCTCGTCCAGCACCCCGGCGGCCACCAGCTGGCCGAGCAGCCGCGGCCCGCCCTCGGTCAGCAGCCGGATGTGCCCCAGCTCACCCAGAGCCCGTACGAGACGGTCGGGCTGCACGCCCACGCCGTCCCCGGCGACCACCACCTCGGCACCCGCCTTCTCGGCGGCGGCGACGCGGTCGGGGGGCGCCGCGGCGCCGGTGAGCACCAGCGTGGGCACCAGCGGCGAGGCGAACAGGGGGAGGGTGAAGTCCAGGTCGAGGCTCGCGCTGACCACCGCGATCGCCGGTGCCGGCCCCTGCCCGGCGGCGCGGCGTGCCTCCGCGAACTCCGCACGCGCGCGTGCGGGCCGGTACCCCTCCTGGCGTACCGTTTCGGCACCGACGATCACGACGTCCGCGAGCTGCCGCAGGGTGCCGAAGATCCGCATGTCGGTCGCGCTGGAGATCGGCTGCGAGCGCCCGTCGTGCTGAGCGGCGCCGTCGAGCGTGGACACCATGTTGGCCCGCAGCCAGGGCACGGGCAGGCCGCCCGCGGTCGGCTCGGGATAGGCGTAGGCGGCGGCGAGCTCGGCGAGGCTCCACTCGCCCACGTCCGGCGGGTTCGGCGCTGTCTCGTCGGTCACAGGGAACAGGCGTCGCATGTCGTGCAGTGTGGCACGACGCTTAGCATGGTGAACCGTGTCGTCCTCCCCTTCCGCCACCGACAGCAGCCCGATAGCAGACCCGGCGCCGCTGTCCCTGTGCGCCCGTATGCCGCATGTCCCCGCCGACCGGCTGGTCGCCGAGATGGTGCCGCCGCCGCGCTTCGACTCGGTGCGCTTCAGCACCTACATACCTGACCCGAACCAGCCCAGCCAGACCGAGGCCGTCCAGATCCTCGAGAGCTTCGCGGCCGGGCTCGGCGGGGCGCACGCCGTCGGCGGCGGCAGGCGCGGCTTCCTCGGGTTCGGCAAGGCGAAGGCGGCCAGGACCCCGGCCGGCCCCCGCGGCGTCTACCTCGACGGCGGCTACGGCGTCGGAAAGACCCACCTGCTCGCCTCCCTCTGGCACGCCACCCCGGCCGAGCCCGCGCTGAAGGCGTTCGGCACGTTCGTCGAGCTCACCAACCTGGTCGGCGCCCTGGGCTTCCAGCAGACCGTCCAGACCCTCTCCGGCCACCGGCTGCTGTGCATCGACGAGTTCGAGCTCGACGACCCCGGCGACACGGTCCTGGTGTCGACCCTGCTCGGCAAGCTCGTCGACGCCGGCGTGGCACTGGCCGCCACCTCCAACACCCTCCCGGGCAAGCTCGGCGAGGGCCGTTTCGCGGCGGCCGACTTCCTGCGCGAGATCCAGGGCCTGTCCGCCCGCTTCCGCCCCCTGCGCATCGACGGCGAGGACTACCGTCACCGCGGTCTGCCCGAGGCACCGGCGCCCTTCCCGAAGGAGCAGGTGACGAGGACCGCCCACGCCACCCCCGGCGCCTCGCTCGACGGCTTCCCGGAGCTGCTCGACCACCTCGCCAAGGTCCACCCCAGCCGCTACGGCGCCCTGACCGACGGCGTACGGGCGGTCTGCCTCACCGATGTGCAGCCCGTCCCCGACCAGTCGACGGCCCTCAGGCTCGTCGTGCTCGCCGACCGGCTCTACGACCGTGAAGTGCCGGTCCTGGCCTCCGGGTTGCCCTTCGACCGGCTGTTCAGCGAGGAGATGCTGAACGGCGGCTACCGCAAGAAGTACTTCCGGGCGATCTCCCGGCTCACCGCGCTGGCACGCGACGCCAAGGGGCTCACCGAGAGCGACTAGTTCCCGCCACCCCAGAGAGCATTTCAGGCTCTCTTCAGTTGGAAACGTAAAGTTAACCCTGCAAACAACGTTGCAGGGTTAACCTGTTTCTTGACCTGCCGTTGACCCGTTGCAGACCTTCCGTTGATCAATGGTTGAGCCGTGATTGGCACGCACGACGGCGCGAACCACCTGGAGGGGGGCGCATGTTCCGCATCACCGCGGGCCGGAGCGCGCTGGCGCTCCTCGTCGCCTTTCTGGTCGCGCTCCCGTTCTTCGCTCCCGCCGCTTCCTTCGCACCCGCGCATACGGCCAGTCATGCAGAGGCCAAAGCCCAGACCGGAATCACCCTGCCCGGCACGGCCCAGCGCAGCGAGACGGTCACGCACCGCCACTGCGACCCTTCAGGGGGCCCGACCGTCCCCCTGCGCACCCGCGACCGGACCCGCGCCGCCGACTTCGCACCCGAGGGCCCCGAGCGCGGACATACGGCCCAGGGCCCGGCGGCCGCTCACCAACCGGCCGTGATCCGGGCACCCGGCACGTCGAGATCCTCGACAGCCCACACTCCGGCAGCACTTCAGGTCTTCCGCTGCTGACAGCGAAGCGGTTCCCCCCACCTCTGTCCTGCCCACACCGACGCGCCGTCGCGGCGCGCCAGGAGGAGTAATTCATCATGCAGCCCCTCATCGACAACGCCCGTCTGTTCGGACAGCGCCCTGAGGAGTTCGCCGGACTCGCCGAAGGCCAGTCCCCCCAGGTGCTGTTCATCACCTGCTCCGATTCCCGGGTCGTCCCGGCCCTGATCACCGGCGCCCGCCCGGGCGAGCTCTTCGAGCTGCGCACCGCGGGCAACATCGTCCCGCCGTACGCCTCCGAGCACCCCACCAGCGAGGCGTGCACCGTCGAGTACGCGGTGGAGGTGCTCGGCGTGCGCGACATCGTGGTCTGCGGGCACTCGCACTGCGGCGCCGTCGGCGCCCTGGTGCGCGGTGACGACCTGACCGCCGTTCCCGCCGTGCGCGACTGGCTGACGCACGCCACCCCGCGCCCGTCCGGCACGGTCGAGGACCCGACCGTCACCGAGGGCGTGCAGAGCCACGTCCTGACACAACTGCTGCGGCTGCGCTCGTACCCGTACATCGAGCGGCGGCTGGCGGACCGCCGGCTGTCCCTGCACGCCTGGTTCTACGAGGTCCACACCGGCGCCGTGCTGACACACGACCCGCAGACCGACACCTTCAAGGCCCTGTGAGCGCCGCGATGATGACCAAATACCCCCACCTGAGGCAGGACTTCGCCGCCTCGCTGGTCGTCTTCCTGGTCGCGCTCCCGTTGTGCGTGGGCGTCGCCGTCGCCTCCGGTGTCCCGGCCGAACTGGGCCTGGTCACCGGCATCGTGGGCGGCATCGTCACCGGCCTCATGCGCGGCAGCAGCCTGCAGGTGTCCGGACCCGCGGCGGGCCTGACCGTGCTGGTCTTCGAGGCCGTGCGGGAGTTCGGCCTGGCGGCCCTCGGCGTGATCGTGCTCGCCACCGGTGTGCTCCAGATCCTCATGGGCGTCCTGAAGCTGGGGCGCTGGTTCCGGGCCATCTCGGTCTCGGTCGTCGAGGGCATGCTCGCCGGCATCGGGCTCGTACTGATCGCCGGACAGCTCTACTCGATGGCGGACGCCAAGGCGCCCGTCTCCGGCCTGGAGAAGATAGCCCGGCTCCCGGGGGCGCTCGTCGACACCCTCGGGAACACCCAGGCGCTCGCCTCGCTCCTCGTGGGCGCCGGCACCATCGCCGTCCTGGTGCTGTGGAAGCGGATGCCGAAGCGGCTGCGCGCGATCCCCGGGCCGCTCGCCGCGGTCGGCCTCGCGACCGTCGTCGCGACGGTGCTGCCGCTGCGAATCGCGACGGTCGAGGTGAAGGGCCTGCTGGGCTCGATCCAGCCGCCGCCGAGTTCCTTCGGTGAACTCGCCGGCGTCGGACTGCTCGGCACGATCGTGGCGTTCACGCTGATCGCCTCCGCCGAGTCGCTGTTCAGCGCGGCCGCGGTGGACCGGCTGCACGACGGTCCGCGCACCCGGTACAACAAGGAACTGGTCGCGCAGGGCGCGGGCAACGCGCTCTGCGGTGTCCTCGGTGCGCTGCCGATGACCGCCGTGATCGTGCGCAGCGCGGCGAACGTCCAGGCGGGCGCCCGCACCAAGGCGTCCCGTGTGCTGCACGGTGTGTGGCTGCTGCTGTTCGCGGCCCTGCTGCCGGGCGTCCTCGCCTACATCCCGATCCCCGCGCTCGCGGGCGTCCTCGTCCACTCCGGCGCCAAGCTGATCCCCGTACGCGGGCTCGTGACGCTGTGGCGCGAGCACCGTGGCGAGGCGCTCATCCTCGTGGTGACGGCCGTGTCCATCGTCGCGGTCAGCATGTTCGAGGGCGTCCTGATCGGCCTGGCGCTGTCCGTCGTCAAAACGGCCTGGGAGGCCTCGCACCTCAAGCTGGAGATCGTCGACAAGGGCGCCGGTCCCGTGCAGGCGTACCTCTCGGGCAACGCGACCTTCCTCCGGCTGCCGAAGATCCTCGACAGCCTGGAGGCGCTGCCCCAGGACCGCCCGGTGGAGCTGGACCTGTCCGGCCTGCACCACCTGGACCACGCCTGCCGTACGGCGCTGGAGAACTGGGCCGAGCGGCACAGCGCGGCCGGCACCGAGCCGGTGCGGGTGACGGCCAGGGCCGCCGAGCCGGCGCGGGTGACAGCGCCGTAGGGATCCCGATCGCCGGTCCCGGAGCCAGTCGTGGCCCGGGACCGGTAACCGGGCATATCGTTACAGGAGCAGACGTACGAGACCTCTGACAGAGGGGGTCGGCATGGGCCCTGAGGTGGTGACGGCGATCGTGGCGGCCTGCTCCGCGGGGGTCGTCTACTTCGCGGCGGCGGCCAAGGTCGTCAAGCAGTACGAGCGCGGGGTGGTGTTCCGGCTCGGGCGGCTGGCCGGTGAGGTGCGGGCACCCGGCTTCACCATGATCGTCCCGTTCGCGGATCGCATGAGCAAGGTCAACATGCAGATCGTGACGATGCCGGTCCCGGCCCAGGAGGGCATCACCCGGGACAACGTGACCGTGCGCGTGGACGCCGTCGTCTACTTCAAGGTCGTCGACGCGTCGGCCGCACTGGTCAACGTCGAGGACTACAAGTTCGCGGTCTCCCAGATGGCACAGACGTCCCTGCGCTCGATCATCGGCAAGAGCGACCTCGACGACCTGCTCTCCAACCGCGAGAAACTCAACCAGGGCCTCGAGCTGATGATCGACAGCCCGGCGGTGGAATGGGGCGTCACCATCGACCGCGTCGAGATCAAGGACGTCTCCCTGCCCGAGGCCATGAAGCGCTCCATGGCACGGCAGGCCGAGGCCGACCGCGACCGCCGGGCCCGCATCATCAACGCGGACGCCGAACTGCAGGCCTCGAAGAAGCTGGCCGATGCCGCGAAGCAGATGGCGGACACCCCCGCCGCGCTGCAACTGCGGCTGCTCCAGACAGTGACGGCGGTCGCCGCCGAGAAGAACTCGACGCTGGTCCTGCCCTTCCCGGTGGAGCTGCTGCGCTTCCTGGAGAAGGCGCAGGAACATCCGCAGAACCATCAGCCGCCACGGGAGCTCGGCGAGTGACACGTGCCACGCGCGTGGTTACGGAGCCGCACACCGGGTGATAGACGCAGAGCGGGGTCACTGTTCGCCGGAACCGCGGCCGCGCACGGACTCGGCCACACCGGATACGGCCCCTGGGCCCCGATCCGGACGGCCTCCTCGACCTTCCGAAGGGCTTCCGCCACAAGGTCCTCTCCCGCGAGGGCGACCGGCTCCGCTCCGGCGAGGGCACCGTCCGCTCCAACCACGACGGCATGACCGCCCTGCCCGCCGGACACGGCCGTGTCCACCTGGTCCGCAATCATGAGAACGGCCCCACGGCGAAGTTCGCCGTCCCGACGGTCGAGGGCCTCACCTACGACCCCGCGGGCAAGGGCGGCTGTACGGCCCTGACGCTGGACCGGCACGACGACGTCCTGCCCGAGCGGGTCGCCATCGCCTGCACCGCCGTCAACTGCGCGAGCGGGCCCACCCCTTGGGCACCTGGCTCACCTGCGAGGAGACCGACGACAAGGCCGGCACCAGCGGCTGCACCAAGGACCACGGCTTCGTCCTCGAGGTCGACCCGGCCAGCTGTACGCGACGGCCCGCGGACGGCGGAACATCGGCACGCCCGACGCCCCCGAGTGGGGCGAGTTCGCCGGCGTCGCCTTCTCCCCGACGGCGGCACGATGTACGTCGACTGCTACACGCCCGGCACGACGTTCGCGGTCACCGGCCCGTGGCGCAGGTAGCGGCCGTGCAGGGGCGCGACTAGCGTTCCGTCCATGCGGCGCAGGCTCGTGATCGTCGCCGCCGCGGCGGCAGTGGGGCTGGTTTCGGGGTGCGGGGACGACGGCGGTGACTCATCCGCCCCCGCACCCAGCGCCGCGCAGCGGATCACCGTGTCCAGTACGGCGTTCACCGACGGCGGCACGATCCCGCGCCGCTACACCTGCGACGGCGAGAACGTCTCGCCCCCGCTGTCCTTCTCCGGGGTGCCGTCCGGCACGAAGGGGCTGGCCGTCCTGGTCGAGGACCCCGACGCCCCGCACGGCACCTTCACCCACTGGGTGGTGTGGAACGCGCCCCCGTCGCGGGTCAGTTGGGCGGCCGGGCAGGTCCCGCGGGGCGCGGCCCAGGGCCGCAACGGCTTCAAGAAGAACTTCTACGGAGGCCCCTGCCCGCCCACGGGCCAACGGCACCACTACGTCTTCTCCGCGTACGCCGCCGACCGCACCCTCGACCTGCCGTCCGGCGCCTCGGCCGACGCCGTGAAGCGCGCGCTGACCGGCCACGCCCTCGCCTCCGGACGCCTGACCGGACTCTACGGCCGCTGAGCGCGCCGATCCGCCGTTTGCCCGTTTTACGCCGTTATGTTCGTGCGGTGATCATTCAAGTACGACAAGTGGCCGCCACCTGTGCACTCGCCTGCGCAGCCGGCGCCGTACTCACCGCCTGCGGCGCCCCCGGGGCGCCCCGTGCCGCCCGCCCGGCACCCTCCGCCACCTCCGCCGCTCCGTCCCGGCCGCCGACGCTCGCGCCCGGTCCCGCCGGGCTCGCCCGCGTCTTCGAGAACGGCCCGCGCACGCAGGGCAAGACGGTCGCGCTCACCTTCGACGCCGACATGACCGCGGACGAGGGCCCGCGGGCCGCGGCCGGTGAGCGGTTCGACAATCCGCAGCTGATCGCGACACTGCGGGCGCTGAAGGTGCCGGCGACCCTGTTCATGACCGGACGGTGGGCCGACGAGTACCCGCAAGAGGCGCGCTCCATCGGCCGCGACCCGCTGTTCGAGGTGGCCAACCACTCCTACAGCCACTACGCCTTCACCGCGAACTGCTACGGCCTGCCGACCATGTCCCCGGACCGGATGCGGTCGGACGTGGAGCGGGCGTACGCGGCGTTCCGCAGGGCGGGGGTGCCGGACGCGATGCCGTACTTCCGCTTCCCGGGCGGGTGTTACGACCGGCGGACGCTGAAGGCGCTGGCCCCGACCGGCGTCACCCCGGTGCAGTGGGACGTGGTGAGCGGGGACGCGTTCGCGACGGACGCCGACGCGGTGGCGCGGCAGGTGCTGGACGGGGTGCGGCCGGGCTCGGTCGTCGTGATGCACTGCACGCGCAGCGCGGCCCCCGTCACCGAGCAGGCGGTCCGCACGGTCGTGCCCGAGCTGCGCAAGAAGGGCTTCCGGTTCGTGAAGGTGTCCCAGCTGATCGGGGCCACCAGCGGCCACGGGTGACCGGCTTACGCTGGAGGAATGAGCGACGACAGCGACGACAGCGACGACAGCTACTGCCTGGTCGACGCCGCCAGGCCGCCGAAGGCCGACGGGCCGCCGTACGCCGAGTGCGTGCAGTGCCGCGAGCCGACCGAGTATCCGGAGTCGTACAAGGGCATCACGCTCTGCCCGGTCTGCGAGTGGCAGGAGGCGCAGCGCACGGCCTGCTCGGGGTGATCGGCCGGTTCAGGCCGAGCGGCGGGACGAGAGCGCGCAGGCCACCGCGGTCGCCGCTGCCGCGAGGACGGCGGCCGCCGCCAGCGGGAGCAGGGGCACGGGGATCGTGCCCGACTGCGAGCCGGTGACCAGGCCGCTGACCGCCGCCTGCGCGGGAGAGCCCGTGGCCACCACCGACAGCAGCGCCGCGAGGAGCATCGCCGGGACCGCGCGGCCGGGCGAGCGCAGCACCGGCCAGTTGGTGAGCGCGCCGACGGCCGTGCCGAGCAGCGCGCAGGCCAGCGCGGCGAGCAGTCCGGCCGCACCCGCCGCAAGCAGCGGCACCCGGGTGTGGTGGTCGGTGCTCACCGGATCGCTGATCAGCGTCACGACGAGGGTCGTCACCGTGCCGAGCACGGCCGCGGCGGTCAACGCCACCAGCAGCCGGGCCAGATGGGCCCGCCCGGACCCGGACGCCGCGGCCACGCACGCGCGGGCCGCCGGCGGTTCGACCGTCACGCAGATCCGCACCAGCCAGGCCGCGACGGGCAGCAGGGCTGCGGCCGCGTAGCCGAGCGAGTCGAGCACCGGCTGCCCGCCCTGGAGCCCGATGCCGAGGAAGGCCGTGTAGAGGATGACCGGCGGCAGCCAGCGCTGCGAGCGCAGCAGGAGGGCGGCCTGGTAGCGCAGGAGGGCGGTCATCGGCGGCTGTCCTTGTCGTGACTGTCCGGGTCGTTGTCGGCCGGGTCATGGGTGTCCGGGGCGAGGGGCCGCACGGCTGCCACGTGCCATGGCGGGCGGGCCGTCAGCAGGGTGCGCAGCACCACGTCCGAGTGGGACACGGGGACGGTGAGGCGGTGGCGGCCGGGCGCGGTCTCCTCGGCCGAGACGGCGGCACCCAGCGCGCCCGTGGGCGGCCGAGCGCCCCGCGGGCCCTGCGCCTCGACCACGACCTGCGGTCCGTCGTCCGGTGCGGCGGCCTCTCGCGTACGGCTCTCCAGCGCGCCGTCGCGCACGGTGCACGTCGTGTCCGGCGCCCCCGCGAGGCGGCCCGGGTCATGGTCCACGAACACGACGGCCCCGCCGGCCGCGGTGCGCTCGGCGACCGCACGCTCCAACTCCCCGCGGGCCGCGGTGTCCAGGCCCGTCCAGGCCTCGTCGAGGACGAGCAGCTCCGGCTCGGCGAGCAGCGCCTGCGCCACGGCCACCTTCTGGCTGCTGCCCTTGGACAGCTGGGCCATGGGGGTGCGGGCGTAGGCGGCGGCGCCGAAACGCTCCAGCCACTCCCCGGCGGCGCGGATCGCGGCCGGGCGGGACAGGCCGTGGATCGTGCCGAGGTGGGCGAGATAGCCGTGCGGGGTGAAGGGCAGGGCCGACGGGAAGCGCTCGGGGACGTAGGCGGTGCGGGGGCGACCGGTGATCCGGCCCTCGGTGGGGGCGTCGATGCCGGCCAGGAGCCGGAGCAGCGTGGACTTTCCGGTGCCGTTCGCGCCCTCGACGCGGGTCAGCGTGCCCGGTGCGAGGGCGAGGTGGACGCCTCGCAGCACCCAGGGGCCGCGGAGGCCGTAGCGGCGGCCGACGTCGGCCAGCCGTAGATCGCGTCGCATGCGGGCATCCTCCCAAAGGGGCACCGTCCCGCGCCCCCTTAAAGTTGGCTGGTGTGAGCCATGAAGTGACGTCCTCCGCCGACAACCCGTTCCGTTCCGAGCCCAGCGAGCGCGACCAGGCACCGCAGTACGTGCTGCCCCTCGTCGTGCACATCGAGAAGGCGGCGCCGCCCGCCCGCACCGACGCGCTGGAGACCGCCGCCCGCGCCGTGCTGGTGATGCTCAGCGACGAGCGGTCCCTCGGGGACGGCGAGTGGGCCGAGGCCGTGCGGGACTGGGAGGACGCCCGGATCCGCAAGGTGGTGCGGCGGGCCCGCGGTGCCGAGTGGCGGCGGGCCGGGGCCCTGCCCGGCATCACCGTGAGCGGGAAGTCGGCCGAGCTGCGGGTGTTCCCGCCCGTGCCGCTCGACGGGTGGCCCAAGGACCTGGCCAAGTTGCAGGTGTCCGGCACCGATCTCGACGACCCGGAGCCGCCGGTCGCGGCGGACCCGGCCCTGCCCGTCCTGTGGCTGAACCCCGGCCTCGACATGTCCGCGGTCAAGGAGATGGCCCAGACGGGCCACGCCGCCCAGCTGGCCTGGTGGGAACTGCCGGACGAGGAGCGGGCGGCCTGGCGTGACAGCGGATTCGCGCTCGCCGTACGCACCGCGGACCCGGCGCGCTGGGACGAACTGACCTCCAGCGGACTGCCGTTGGTGCGCGACGCGGGCTTCACGGAGATCGCTCCCGGCTCCTGCACGGTGGTGGCCGACCACCCGGCGCTCCGCTGACCGGTCCGATCCGGTGGACCCGCAGAGCCTCCTGGAGTGAGCCGCGAACCTCAAATCTTGCTCTGAAGGTGGGAGGTGAGGGATTCGGGCCCGGGCGGCGGGGCCATACCTCCGTCACGTCAAGGTCGACGTACCGAAGGAGACGTATCACCGCGGACGCGTGGATCGGGACAGCCGAGGAGGGGGACGGACCATGGAGCGACTGGGAACGGGCATCGGGTGGCGGCCGGAGATCGCCGACGCCGTGGAGCGCATGCCGGGCATCGACTGGGTCGAGGCCGTGTCCGAGAACGTGTGCCCCGGGCACCTCTCCGAATCGCTTCAGCGGCTGCGCGCCCGTGGCGTCACGGTGGTCCCGCACGGCGTCTCGCTCGGCCTCGGCGGCGCCGACCGGCCGGACGCCGGACGGCTCGCCGCACTCGCCGAGCGGGCCGGGGCCCTGGGATCGCCGCTGGTCACCGAGCACATCGCGTTCGTACGTGCGGGCGGCCCGCTGACCGCCTCCCCGCTCCTGGAGGCCGGGCACCTGCTGCCCGTACCGCGCACCCGGGACGCCCTCGACGTGCTGTGCGAGAACATCCGCATCGCGCAGGACGCGCTCCCGGTGCCGCTGGCCGTCGAGAACATCGCCGCGCTGATCTCCTGGCCGGGCGAGGAGATGACCGAGGGGCAGTTCCTGTACGAGCTCGCCGACCGGACCGGCGTACGGCTCCTGATCGACGTTGCCAACCTGCACACCAACCACGTCAACCGCGGCGAGGACCCGGCCAAGGCGCTCGCCGAACTCCCTCTGGAGGCCATCGCCTACGTCCATGTCGCGGGCGGCTTCGAACGCGACGGCGTCTGGCACGACAGCCACGCCCACCCGGTCCCGCGGCCGGTCCTCGACATCCTGACCGACCTCGCCTCCCGGATCTCGCCGCCCGGCGTGCTGCTGGAGCGGGACGAGAACTTCCCCGAACCGGCTGAGCTGGAGGGGGAGTTGACGGCGATCCGGACGGCCGTGGAGAAGGGACAGGTCCTACGGGCCCAGGGTGCGGCCGTCGCCGGCACCGGCGCCCTGGCAGCCCCTTCCCCCTCCACCGACGCCGCCCGTCAGCGGCTCGCGCTCGCCCAGACCGCGCTGCTGTCGGCGCTCGTCGCCGGGACGCCCGTGCCGGAGGGGTTCGACCGGGTGCGGCTGGGGGTGCAGGCGCGGGCGCTCGCCGGGAAGCGGGCGGACGTCGTGGCCAAGGTGGCGCCCGAACTGCCGGAGATCCTCGGCGGGACGTACCGGCCCGCCTTTCTCACGTACGCCCACGGGCACCCGATGACCGGCGGCTACCGCAGGGACGCTCTCGACTTCGCCGGGCATCTGCTGCTCGACGGGCACCTGGAGGAGGGCCAGGCCCGGCGGGAGCTCAGGGAGTGGTGGCTGGAGCGGTCGGGCTCCGTGCCGCGGTCCCGGCGGCCGGCCGTACGCGTGGCGAGGGCGGCCAGGCGGGTGCTGCTGCACCGCTGAGGGGGCGGTCGAACCCCGAAGTAATATGCGGTGCCGTACAGGAGGCACCATGCGACCGCGACCACCCGTCAAGGGCCGAGGCATATTCAGCGGCACGGGGATCATCGTCATCGGCCTGATGGCCACCCTGCTCGCGCTGATCTTCCCGATCTGGTCGTACGCCGACCGGTCGGGCACCGGCGCGAGCACGCTGAGCGCCCAGACCGTGCCGACCCGGTACGGGCCGCTGTCCGCTCTCGACCGCGACTTCGTCACCAGGGTCCGGCTGGCCGGGCTCTGGGAGCTGCCCGCCGGGCAGGAGGCCGAGCAGAAGGGCACCACCCAGGCCGTGCGCACGGCGGGGCAGCACCTGGTCCAGGGCCACACCTTCCTGGACCAGCGGGTGCGCGACGTCGCCGCCGAGCTCGGGCTCCAGCTGCCCAACGAACCCAACGCCCAGCAGCGGCAGTGGCTCGCGACGCTGACCGCGGCCCAGGGTACGGACTACGACCGCCGGTTCGTGAACATCGCGCGGCTGGCGCACGGCAAGGTGTTCTCCCTCGTCGCCCAGGTGCGCGCGACCACCCGCAACTCGCTGGTGCGGTCGCTCGCCGACGACGCCAACACGACGGTGCTGGACCACATCAGGGTCCTGGAGGCCACGGGGTACGTGGACTGGAACGCGCTCGCCCGGGACATGGCCTCCGCGAGCACTCCCCCGCTCACCGACTCCCCGGCCCCGCCCGGCCCGACGGCGGACCCCGGCCCGGCCGCCCCCGTCACCGCCTCGCCCTCCCCGACCTACCCGCTCCCGCCGCCCGCCTCCAGCCCGCCGCCGTGACGGCCGGACCAAACGGAACGTCACATACCGGCAACGCCTTGTCCGTATTGTGAACAGGGCATGGCGTTCCCCAGAGCATCTGGCATAGAAACGCGGCATGTTCTGGGTCCTTCTCCTGCTGCTGGCCTGGGCCGCAGCCGGCACCGCGTGCACACGTCTGTGCCTGGCCGCCGTACGCGCGGCGGCCGGCGACGCGGACGTCCGAGGGGACGCCCGGCGTCATGAGCTGACCCTGTACGAGGCCGCCTTCCTGTCCGGCGGGCCCGGCCGGGTCGCCGATCTGACCATGGTCTCGATGGCCAGGCAGCGGCGGCTGCTGCTCGCCCACACCGGCTGGGCGACGGTCGTCGACCCGCGCGGCCGGGACGACATGGAGCGGTCCGTCATAGGGGCCATCGGGCCCGATGGGCAGAACCGCATCGCACCCGTACGGGCCGCCGCAGCCTCCACCGACGCCGTCGCCGGTCTCGCCGACCGGCTCGTCGACGCGGGCCTGGCCGTGCCCGCGGGCGCCCGGACCACCGTCGCGGCCGGCGTGCGCCAGGTGCAGCTCGCCGCGCTCGCGGTGCTCGCCCTGGGTGCGACCGCGCTGCTGGTGCCCGCCCAGCCGGACATGCCGCGCGCGCTGGTCGCCCTGTGGTTCGCGCTGCCGCTCGCGCTGACGCTGAGCTGCCTGGCCATCGCCCGGGTCGAGGTCCACCCGTACTCGCGCTGGGCCTCCCCGGCCGGGCAGCGGCTGCTGGGCGCCCTCACCCGTCGCGCCGCCGGCGGCGACGACCGTACGTACCTCACCACCGTCGCTGTACGGGGCGTGCGCGCCATCGGCGAACCGGACCTGCGCGCGGCCTTCGAGCACCGCGACCAGACCTGGCGCGAACCGCACATCGGGGGCGCATAGGGGGCATTGGCGCCGACACCGGCGCTAGGTGCTTGCCTTCTCCATACACCGAACGAAACATCCCTTTTGTCGCTGCCATGCACCGAAGGGATACGTCATGAGAGCTGCCGCCCTCTACTCGGCCGCCGGATCCTTGCTCCTGACCGCCCTGGCGCTCGCACCGGCCGGCAGCGCACCGGCCGCATCGGCCGCGCCGGGCGCACCGGCCGCCCCCGGCGCGGCCGAGCGGCAGGGCACGGCAGTGGCGGCCGCGCGGGCCCGGGCGGCCGGCATCGACTTCGGGAAGTGCTCCGACCTCAAGGACATGCCCGGCGCCATGCAGTGCGGCACGGTGTCCGTCCCGCTCGACTACGCCCAGCCCGGCGGCAAGCAGATCAAACTGACCGTCACGCGGGTGGCCGCCACGCACAAGGACCCGCACAACAGCAAGCGCCGGGTACGGCGGCAGGGCGCGCTGGTCTACAACCCCGGCGGCCCGGGCGGCGACGGCCAGTACTTCCCGCTCGTCGGCCTGCTCCCGGAGTGGAAGCGCATCGCGTCGGCCTACGACCTGATCGGCTACTCCCCGCGCGGCGTCGGCCGGTCCGCGCCGCTGTCCTGCGAGGACCCGGGGCGCTTCTTCAAGGCGCCCTCGCAGGCGCCCACGCACCCCTCGGACTCGTACAAGCAGGAGCGCATCGCGCAGGCGAAGGCCTACGCGCAGGGCTGCGCCAAGCGGTCGGGCAGTGGGCTGAAGCAGTTCAACTCCCTCAACAACGCCCGTGACCTGGACGTGCTGAGGGCGGCGCTGGGCGAGCAGAAGCTGACGTTCATGGGGGCGTCGTACGGCACCTACTTCGGGGCTCTCTACGCGACGCTGTTCCCCTCGCACGTGCGGCGGATGGTGTTCGACTCGGCGGTGAACCCGGCCCCCGAGCAGATCTGGTACCGCAACAACCTCGACCAGTCGGCCGCGTTCGAGAGCCGCTGGACGGACTTCCGGCAGTGGATCGCCCGGCACGACGACGTGTACAGGCTGGGCAGGACCGTGGCCACGGTCCAGCACAACTACACCAAGGCGAGCGCGCAGCTGGCGGCCCGGCCGGCCGGCGGCAAGGTGGGCCCCGCGGAGCTCCAGGCCGCGTTCCTGTCGGCCGGCTACTACGACGACTACTGGCCCAAGCGGGCGCAGGCGCTGTCGGCGTATCTGAAGGGCGACCCGAAGCCCCTCGTCGAGCAGGCGGGGCCGGCCACCGAGGCGGCGGCCGAGGCGGAGAACTCCAACGCGGTCTACACGGCCGTCGAGTGCAACGACGCCGCCTGGCCGACCGACTTCAAGGTCTGGGACCGCGACAACACGCGGCTCGCGCGCGTGGCGCCGTTCGAGACCTGGGACAACGCGTGGATGAACCTGCCGTGCGCCTACTGGCCGACGTCCCGGCAGCAGCCGCTCGACGTGCGGACCGGGCCGGGTGAGCTGCCGACGACGCTGATCCTGGCCGCGGAGCGGGACGCGGCGACGCCGTACGACGGCGCCCTGGAGATGCAGCGGCGGCTGTCCGGCTCGGTCCTGGTGACCGAGCGGGACGCGGGCACGCACGGCATCGCCGGCGGTCCCAACAAGTGCGTCAACGGCTACCTCGACGCCTACCTGCTGGAGGGCCGCACGCCGGAGCAGCGCGCGTCCTGCGCCCCGCACACCGAGCCCAGGCCGTCGACCGGCGACCGCGCCCACCGGTCACCCCTGAAGGACTCCCTGAAGGGCAAGGCCCCCAGGGGCTGACGCCGCCAGCGGACCCAGCCTCGAAACCGGGCCCGCACTCGGGCCTGGCCGACTAGGCCAGGCCCGCAATCAGTTCCGCGACATCCTTGCGGCGACCCGTGAAGAACGGGATCTCCTCGCGGACGTGGCGGCGGGCCTCCGAGCCGCGGAGGTGGCGCATGAGGTCGACGATGCGGTGCAGTTCGTCGGCCTCGAAGGCCAGCACCCACTCGTAGTCGCCGAGGGAGAACGAGGCGACCGTGTTGGCGCGCACGTCCGGGTAGCCGCGGGCCATCTTGCCGTGGTCGGCGAGCATGCGGCGACGGTCCTCGTCGGCCAGCAGGTACCACTCGTAGGAGCGCACGAAGGGGTACACGCTCACGTAGTTGCGCGGCGTCTCGTCGGCGAGGAACGCGGGGATGTGCGAGCGGTTGAACTCGGCGGGACGGTGCAGCGCCATGTTCGACCAGACCGGCTCGAGCGCGCGGCCCAGCTTGGTGCGGCGGAAGAGGTTGTACGCCTCCTGCAGCTGGTCGGCGGTCTCCGCGTGCCACCAGATCATGAGGTCGGCGTCGGCACGCAGGCCCGAGAGGTCGTACGTGCCACGGATCGCCACGTCCTTGGCCGCGAGCTGGTCGAACAGCTCCTGGACCTCGTCGGCGTAGCCCGCGCGGTCCTCGGGCAGCACGTCCTTCAGCTTGAAGACGGACCACAGCGTGTAGCGGATGACCTCGTTGAGGTCCTTGGCCAGCTTGCCCTTGTTGGGGATCCTGCCGGGCTCGGTGGTGGGGGCGTCGTCGCTCATGTCCCCTATTCTCCCGCTCCGCCGTGCAGGCTCTGCACCGGGTTGGCGGTGAGCTCCTGCACACGGCTCAGGTCGCCTTCCAGCTGATCCACCGCCGCGTACGCGCTCGCGACGCACGCCGGGATGCCGACGCCGTCGAACTGCGCGCCGCACAGGGCGAGACCAGGCAGCTTGGCGACGTGCTCGCGGATGCGGGCCACGCGCGCGTGGTGACCTACGGGGTACTGCGGCAGGCCGTCGGTCCAGCGCGTGACGCGCGTTTCGACGGGATCGGCGTCGAGGCCGGTGGCCTCGCGCAGGTCGTGGCGGGAGAGCTCCACCAGGTCGGCGTCCTCGCGTCCGAGGATCTCCGTCTCGCCGTACCGCCCGACCGAGGTGCGCAGGACCAGCAGGTCGGGGTTGTCGTCCGCGATCCAGCCCCACTTCCGGGAGGCGAACGTCGACGCCTTGATGGTGCGCCCGTCGACCGGCGGCACGAGGAACCCGCTGCCCTCGGGGAGGGCGGTCTCCGCGCGGCGGTAGGCCAGAGTGATCAGGGCCATGGAGGCGTACTCCACGGCGGCGAGCTCGGTCGCGGCCCCCGGGGCCTCGGCACGCAGGAGCGCGGCGGCGGCCGGGGCGGGCACGGCGACGATCACGGCGTCGGCGCGCAGCACACGGTCGCCGGCGACTACGCGCCAGGTCCCGCCCTCCTCGCGGCGCAGCTCGGTAACCGGCGTCCCGGTGACGATCTCGCCGCCCCGGGCCCGCACCGACTCGGCGACCGCGAGCGGCAGGCTCCCCACGCCGCCCTCGATGCCCATGAACACGGGGCCGGTCTGCTGGGCCGCGGCGGCCCTGGCCTGGATCTCGCGGACCGCCTCGGTGAGCGAGTCGTGCGTCAGCGCCGCCTGGTAGAGCTGCGGGACCGCCGAACGCATCGAGATGCGGTACGCGTCGCCCGCGTAGACACCGCCGAGCAGGGGTTCCACCAGGCGGTCGACGACCTCCCGGCCGAGCCGCGCCGCCACGTACTCCCCGACCGCCACGTCGTCGCCGACCTCCGTGCGGGGCAGGTCGGCGTCGCGCTCGATACGGGCCAGGCCCTCGTCGGACAGGACGCCGGCCAGGGCGGCGGCGGTCCCGGGGACACCCATGACGTGGCCCTTGGGCATGGGGCGCAGGGCGCCCCGGGTCCAGATGGAGGCCGTGGCGGTGGCCGGCGGCCGGAGGCGGTCGTCGAGGCCCACCTCGCGGGCGAGGGCCACCGCTTCCGGCCTGCGGGCCAGCATGGACTCGGCACCGAGGTCCACGCGCGTGCCCGCGATCTCGCCGGGCAGCAGCTTGCCGCCGACCCGGTCGGACGCCTCCAGCACGGTCACCCGCGCTCCGCGCCCGAGCAGCCGGTGGGCCGCGGCCAGCCCGGCGATCCCGGCTCCGACGACGACGACCTGCCCGGCACCCGTACGGCTCTCCTCTTCGCGCATGTCCCCAGCCTCTCAGACCCCGCTGACAGACCGTCCGCACCCCGGTGTCCGGCACGAGTCCCGACCGTGACCGCATCGGGACCGTCCGGGTCCAACGTCCGGGCCCCTCCGGGCGTCGAAGAAGCGTCAGTCGTCACGACCCTCGGGGGTTAAGCACATGCGCTCACGGCATCCCGTACGACCTGTCCCGGCCCTGGCCGCGCTCCTGCTCACCGCGGCGCTCGCGCTGACCGGGTGCAGCGCGAACGACACCGACTCAGGAGGCAGCGCGGCCAACGACAAGCCCGCCGCCCAGAGCGACGCGAAGGGGGCCGTCCCGGGCGGCGAGAAGGGCGCGAGCGGCGCCAAGGCCGCCACGGCGCCCCGGCTCACCAGCAGCATCATCCGCACCGCGTCGCTGACGGTGCAGGTCAAGGACGTGCCGAAGGCCCTCGACGAGGCCCGCACCACCACCGAGAACGCGGGCGGTTTCGTCGGCAACGAGACCACCACCCGGGACGAGAAGGGCCACGAGCGCACCCGTGTCGTGCTGCGCGTGCCGGTCGAGAAGTACGACGACGTCCTCGCCGACCTCCAGGGTGCGGGCAAGCTGCTCGACCGGACCGCGAAGGCCGAGGACGTCACGGATCAGGTCGTCGACGTCGACAGTCGCATCAAGTCGCAGCGCGCGAGCGTGGCCCGGGTCCGTGAGCTGATGGACGAGGCCACCAAGCTCAGCGACGTGGTGGAGCTGGAGGGCGAGTTGAGCAGCCGGGAGGCCGACCTGGAGGCGCTGCTCGCCCAGCAGGCGTCGCTGAAGGACCGCACGAGCCTCGCCACGATCACCCTCTCCCTGTCGGAGACCCCGGTGAAGGCGGCCGCCAAGGACGAGAGCCCCGGGTTCCTGGACGCGCTGGCGGGCGGCTGGGACGCGTTCGTGACGATGCTGCGCTGGCTGGCGGTGGCGATCGGCGCGGTGCTGCCGTTCGCCGCGGTTGCGGCCCTGATCGTGCTGGCGTGGCTGCGGCTGATCCGGCCCCGGATGCCACGCCGCCCGGACCCCGCGCCCGCGACGAGCGCGCTCGGCCCGCTGCCGTCGGCCCGTCCCGTGCCCGGGAACAACCCGCGACCGGACGGCGACGAGCACTGAAATGACCTGCCGCCGTAGCGTGTTCACATGAACATGAGCGCTGCGCGGGAACGACTGGTGGTGATCGGCGGCGACGCCGCGGGGATGTCCGCGGCGTCGCAGGCGCGCCGGCTGAAGGGCGCCGGGGAACTGGAGATCGTCGCCTTCGAGCGCGGCCACTTCACGTCCTACTCGGCGTGCGGCATCCCGTACTGGGTCGGCGGGGACGTCGACGAGCGCGACGAGCTGATCGCCCGTACCCCCGAGGAGCACCGCGCGCGGGACATCGATCTGCGCATGCGGACGGAGGTCACGGAGATCGACGTGGCGGGCGGCCGGGTACGCGCGCGTGACGTCGATTCCGGGGTCGAGTCCTGGACGTCGTACGACAAGCTCGTGATCGCGACCGGCGCCCGCCCCATCCGCCCGGACATGCCGGGCGCCGACGCCCTCGGTGTGCACGGCGTGCAGACGCTGGACGACGGCCAGGCACTGCTCGACTCGCTGGCACACACGCGTGGCCGCCGCGCGGTGGTCGTCGGGGCGGGTTACATCGGCGTGGAGATGGCCGAGGCGCTCCTGAACCGCGGCTACGAGGTGACGGTCGTCAACCGCGGCAGCGAGCCGATGTCCACCCTCGACGCGGACATGGGCCACCTGGTGCACGAGGCCATGGAGGGCCTGGGCATCACCATGGTCAACGACACCGAGGTGACCAAGCTGCACACCGGCGAGGACGGCCGGGTACGCGCGGTGGCCACGGAGGACGCCGAGTACCCCGCGGACGTGGTCGTCCTGGGCATCGGAGTACGCCCGGAGACGACGCTCGCCCAGGCGGCCGGCCTTCCCGTCGGCGCCCACGGCGGCCTGCTCACCGACCTGGCCATGCGGGTGCGCGGGCACGCGAACATCTGGGCCGGCGGCGACTGCGTGGAGGTCCTCGACCTGGTCTCCGGCCAGGAGCGCCACATCGCCCTCGGCACCCACGCCAACAAGCACGGGCAGATCATCGGCACCAACGTCGGCGGCGGCTACGCCACCTTCCCCGGCGTCGTCGGCACCGCCGTCTCCAAGGTCTGCGACCTGGAGATCGCCCGCACCGGTCTGCGCGAGAAGGACGCGCGCAGGGCGGGCCTCCAGTTCGAGGCCGTCACCATCGAGTCGACGAGCCGCGCGGGCTACTACCCGGACTCCTCCCTCATGACGGTCAAAATGCTCGCCGAACGACGGACGGGCCGCCTGCTCGGCGTGCAGATCGTCGGTCGCGAGGGCGCGGGCAAGCGGGTCGACATCGCAGCCGTCGCCCTCACGGCCCGCATGACGGTGGACCAGATGACAGCCCTGGACCTGGGCTACGCCCCACCCTTCAGCCCGGTCTGGGACCCGATCCTGGTAGCAGCCCGCAAGGCATCGAAGGCGGTGGCGCAGGGCTTCTAGCTTTTGGGGGCGCGGGGAACTGCGCGAGCAACCACGACAAACCCGCACCCGCCAACGCGCCTAAGCCGACCCGTTGATCCGCTCGATCGCCTGCCGCGCCTGCTCCGCCGGAGGCCGCGGCGGCAACGACGACACGGACGCCGTGGAAGCCACAGCGGCCGGCTGCTCCCCGGCCGGCTTCGCGTGCGCAGCACTCCGCACGGATCGCAGCCGGTGACTCACCGCCTCGTCGAGGGTCACCGGCCGCTGCATCTGCGAAGCGAGCCGCCCCGCCTCCTGGCCGAGCCGGGCGACGTCCTCCCAGGGCAACTTCACCACCAGGGAGATCTCCGCCTCACCGTCGGGCGTGGCATGCATCGGAGGAGTAACTCGGTCGTTCATCGCCTGTTCCTCACGTCGTCCCCGCGACCCGCCTTCCCCGTGCCGCGGGCGGTTGACGAGTCATACGCACGCGCGCGTGCCGGTGTTCACCGACTCACCCGGCGCACAGCGAGGCACTAATTCCGTCGGCCGGGGGCACTAATTCCTTGTGGTCATCCCCGTCCATGACGTGAACCCGGTGCGGCGCACCCCCTGGGTGACGTACGCGCTGATCGCCGCGAACTTCCTCGTCTTCCTGTCCACGCCCGGCCTCGCGGGTTCCGTGGTGGGAGACAGCACCCTGGCGCAGACATGCCATCTCCAGGCGTTTTTGGACCACTACGCGGCCGTACCACGGGAGTTGATCCACCATCAGATGCCGCGCCTCGTGCCCACGGGCGGCGTCGGCGTGGGTGCGCACGGCGCGGGCTGCTTGGTGGGCCCGCCGTCCTACGACAAGTCCCCCGCGCTGTCCGTCCTCACCGCGATGTTCCTGCACGGCGGCTGGCTGCACCTGCTCGGCAACATGCTCTTCCTGCTGATCTTCGGCGACAACGTCGAGGACCGCATTGGCCACATCCGGTACGCGCTCTTCTACGTCGTCTGCGGCTACGCGGCGGGATACGGCTTCGCCCTCCTCAACGCCGACTCCGCCGACCCGCTGATCGGCGCGTCAGGAGCCATCGCCGGTGTCCTGGGCGCCTATCTGGTGCTGTATCCGAAGGCCAGGGTCTGGGTCCTGGTGCCGTTCCTGATCTTCCTGCCGCTGAGGCTGCCGGCCTGGCTGGTGCTGGGCTTCTGGTTCGCGCTCCAGGCCGTCTACTCGTCCGGCGAGGGCGTCTCCTCCGCGGGCACGGTGGCGTACGCCGCGCACGTCGTCGGCTTCCTGGTCGGCATGGCTCTCGCCTGGCCGCTCAAGCCGGGCACACCTCCGCCGCCGGAACCGCGCGGCCTGCTGTTCGGCAGGAGGGCACGGCCCCGGCACACGTGGTGAGTCAGCGGGCGGTCTGCGTGTGCACGTACTCCACGAGCCTGGTCAGCGCGTCCGGGTCGATGGACGGCATGACGCCGTGGCCGAGGTTGAAGACGTGGCCCTCCAGGCCGGCCGCCGAGTCGAGGACCTCGCGGGTCTTGGCCTCGACGGCCTCCGTGGAGGCGAACAGCACGGTCGGGTCGAGGTTGCCCTGCAGCGCCTTGCCGGGGCCGACCCGGCGGGCCGCCTCGTCGAGCGGCACGCGCCAGTCGACGCCGACGACGTCCGCGCCGGCCTCGCCCATGAGGCCGAGCAGCTCGCCGGTGCCGACGCCGAAGTGGATGCGCGGGACGCCGTATCCGGCGACGGCCTCGAAGACCTTGGCGGAGGCGGGCAGCACCGAGCGGCGGTAGTCGACCGGGGAGAGGGCGCCGGCCCACGAGTCGAAGAGCTGGACGGCCGAGGCGCCGGCCTCGATCTGCACCTTCAGGAACGCGGCCGTGATCTCGGCAAGGCGGTCGAGCAGGTCGGCCCACAGCTCGGGGTCGCCGTACATCATCGCCTTGGCGTTCTCGTACGTGCGCGACGGACCGCCCTCGACCAGGTAACTCGCGAGGGTGAAAGGTGCGCCGGCGAAGCCGATGAGCGGGGTGGCGCCGAGTTCGCGGGTGAGCAGGCCGATCGCCTCGGTGACGTACCAGACGTCCTCGGGCGTGAGATCCCTGAGCTGGGCCAGGTCGGCGCGGGTGCGGAGGGGGTGTGCGACGACCGGGCCGACGCCCGGCTTGATGTCGAGGTCGATGCCGATGGCCTTGAGCGGAACGACGATGTCGCTGTAGTAGATCGCCGCGTCCACGCCGTGCCGGCGCACCGGCTGGAGGGTGATCTCGGTGACCAGCTCCGGTCGCGTGCACGACTCGAGCATCGGGACGCCCTCGCGGACCTTGCGGTACTCGGGCAGCGAACGCCCCGCCTGACGCATGAACCACACCGGCGTGTGCGGCACGGGTTCGCGCCTGCACGCCTTCAGGAAGGCGGACTCCTGGACGGTGTCGGGTGTGGCTGTCGGCAGCGTCCTGGCCTGGCCCGCGGGGTTCTCGTTCGCACTCACGACGGCAAGTCTCGCACGGCGGCGACGCGCCGAAGGCCGGGGGCGGCGGGGCCCGATCCGGACAGGCGGCGCTCGCACGGGTGTCCCTCCCTGCGCGACGGCTCCGTTCCCCTTAACCTTCCCCGCATGGCTGCGGCTCAGGGACGACTGTCGGACGGCGCTGACGGAATGGACGACACGGAGGGGGACCGGAATGCGGGCAGTACGGCACCGCTGCCTTTCAGGGCCGCGGTCGACGCGCTGAGATCCGCGCGGCTGCGGCCGCAGATCGAGGTGGAGGCGACCCGCGCGCCGCAGCGGCTCGCCGCTTTCGCGTACGCGCTGGAGGCGACGGTCGTCGACGACGACCAGGACCTGGCCGACGGCCGACTGGTGCTGCTGCACGAACCGGACGGGCACGACGCCTGGCGGGGCGCCTTCCGCCTGGTGACGCTGGTGCGGGCGGAACTGGAGCCGGAGATGGCCGCCGACCCGCTGCTGCCCGACGTGTGCTGGACATGGCTGACCGGAGCGCTGCAGGCGCGCGGGCTGTCGTGCGGCGAACCGAGCGGCACCGTCACACGCGCGAGCTCGCACTACTTCGGCGGGCTGGCGGAGCGCCCGGCCGCCTCGCAGATCGAGATCCGCGCCTCCTGGACGCCCCGCGAGGGCTTGGGCGGCGTCCCCGACACGGCGGCCCACCTCGCCGCCTGGTGCGATCTGCTGGCCCAGGTCGCGGGCCTGCCGCCGGCCGGTCCCGGCGACGCGTCGATCGTGACGCTGCCGCAGCGGCGGGACCCTCAGTCACGTTGACCCCCCTCTCATGGAGTGCCTGCGTGCCATTTCGTTGACCGTCACTTTGTCGATTCGGCCACTTTCAGTCACGACCGGGTTCCCCGACGAACCGATTCGTTCAACAAGTGATCGATCGCTTGTCCGAATTGCACAGATTGTTACTCACTAAATCGTGATCTTTCCCTAAAGGACTTTGGGTTTGGTGCCGAAGACGACTGTGACCTTGAAAGCCGTCCCGCACCCCAGGAGGCCTGGTGTCCGTTCTCCTCGAGCAGCCCGCAAGCCTGGTCGCCTACCGTCCGAACAAGCCGACCGCAATGGTGGTCGTGGCCGACCCGCGCGTCCGCTCCACCGTCACCCGCCACCTGTGGGCCCTCGGTGTGCGCGACGTCATCGAAGCCTCGTCCATCGCGGAGGCACGTCCGCGCATCGGCAACCCCCGCGACATCTGCGTCGCCGACGTCCATCTGCCCGACGGCTCCGGCCTGACCATCCTCTCGGAGACCCGCGCGGCGGGCTGGCCCAACGGCCTCGCCCTGTCCGCCGCCGATGACATCGGCGCCGTACGCAACGCCCTCGCGGGCGGCGTGAAGGGCTACGTCGTCACCGGCACCCGCACCAACGTCGGGCTCCCCACCCGGCCCGGCGCCGCCCCCATCGGCTCGGCCGCCGCCCGTATGCACCGCCGCCCCCCGGGTACCCCGAGCCATCCGGGTGGCTACCGCGAGCTCTCCGGCCGTGAGGTCGAGGTGCTGCGGCTGGTCGCGGAGGGCCAGTCGAACAAGGCGATCGGCGTCTCGATGGGCCTGTCCGCACTGACCGTCAAGAGCCACCTCGCCCGGATCGCCCGCAAGCTCGGCACGGGCGACCGTGCCGGCATGGTCGCGGTCGCCCTGCGGACCGGCATCATCCACTGACCCGAACGCCCCGCCCCACCTGCCTGTACGTCTCGCCTCCTCCTCCCCGTACATCACACCCATTCACGGACGTGAACCGAATCGGCCGCTGATTCCCCCGCCCGTGTCCCACCTGTCGTGAACCGGATCTTTCACCGACCTGACTGGTTTACGACCCCCAGGCGCCCGTCGACGGAACGTTACGTCGGCGGGCGCTGTCCATACACAGATACTCTTGACAGGTGACCGACGCCCAAGAGACCGCAGCAGACAGCTCACTGCGAACCACCGGAGGCGCCCCTCCGGAAGACGGCGGAACATCTGTTACCGGGGCGCCGAAACCAGAGCCGATCCCTTTGCTGGAGCCGCGCGAAGGCATTCCGCCCGTGATCGCCGACGCGAGCTCGCTGGCCGACGTGGTCGCCGCCTTCGCGGCCGGCGCGGGCCCCGTGGCCGTGGACGCCGAACGCGCGTCCGGCTACCGCTACGGCCAGCGCGCCTACCTCGTGCAGCTGCGCCGCGACGGCGCCGGCACCGCGCTGATCGATCCCGTGGCCTGTCCTGATCTGTCCGCGCTCGGCGAGGCACTCACCGGCGTCGAGTGGGACCTGCACGCCGCCACGCAGGATCTGCCGTGTCTGCGCGAGATAGGCATGGTGCCTACGCAGCTGTTCGACACCGAGCTCGCCGGCCGCCTCGCCGGGTTCCCCCGGGTGGGTCTCGGCGCCATGGTCGAGAACGTCCTCGGGTTCTCACTCGAGAAGGGCCACTCCGCGGTCGACTGGTCGACCCGTCCGCTGCCCGATCCGTGGCTGCGGTACGCGGCGCTGGACGTGGAGCTGCTCGTCGATCTGCGTGACGCGCTGGAGAAGGAGCTCGACCGGCAGGGCAAGCTCGAGTGGGCCCACCAGGAGTTCGACGCGATCGCCTCGGCCCCGCCCGCGGAGCCCCGCAGGGATCCCTGGCGTCGTACGTCCGGGATGCACAAGGTGCGCCGGCGCCGGCAGCTCGCCGTGGTGCGGGAGCTGTGGCAGACGCGGGACCGGATCGCCCAGCGGCGGGACGTGTCGCCGGGGAAGGTGCTCGGTGACGCCGCCATCGTCGAGGCCGCCCTCTCCCTGCCGGCCGACGTGCAGGCCCTCGCCGCGCTGAACGGCTTCGGGAACCGGATGGGCCGGCGGCAGCTGGAGCAGTGGCAGGCGGCGGTGGATCGTGCGAAGGCCCTGACGGAGGCGCAGTTGCCGGCACCGGGGCAGCTGGTCACCGGGCCTCCGCCGCCGCGGGCCTGGGCGGACAAGGATCCCGCGGCGGCCGCGCGGCTCTCGGCGGCCCGGGCCGCCGTGTCCGCGGTGGCCGAGCGGCTGAACATGCCTCAGGAGAACCTGATCACTCCGGATACGGTGCGGCGGGTCTGCTGGGAGCCGCCGAAGGTCGTCGACACGGAGGCCGTCGCGGCGGCGCTGGCGGGGTACGGGGCCCGGCCGTGGCAGGTCGAGCAGGTGACGCCGGTTCTGGTGGCCGCGCTCTCGGCCTGAGCGCCGTGGACGCGGCCTCCAGAGGTGGAGGAAGCGGAACAGGGACGTCGAGATCACGCCAAGATCCTGGGACGGCGGCTCCTGCACGGTGTGACCTTCGCCGCTTGGGCCGTCGGGACTGTGCAGCTACGTTACTCATAAGTAGCATGGGCCTGAGCGCGCGCTCAGCGCTTGCGTGCCGCAGCAGTGCAGATCCCGCACCTCTGGAGGAGAGCCATCGTGCCTCGTACCGTCAGGGACGTCGTCTTCGTCGACGGCGTCCGCACCCCGTTCGGCAAGGCGGGCCCGAAGGGCATCTACCACGAGACCCGTGCCGACGACCTCGTCGTGAAGGCGATCCGGGAGCTGCTGCGCCGCAACCCCGGACTGGACCCCGCGCTGATCGACGAGGTCGCCATCGCCGCGACCACGCAGATCGGTGACCAGGGCCTCACCATCGGCCGTACGGCCGGCATCCTCGCGGGCCTCCCGCAGTCGGTGCCCGGTTACTCGATCGACCGCATGTGCGCCGGCGCACTCACGGCCGTCACCACGACCGCCGGCTCCATCGCCTTCGGCGCCTACGACGCCGTCATCGCGGGCGGTGTCGAGCACATGGGCCGCCACCCGATGGGCGAGGGCGTGGACCCGAACCCGCGCTTCGTGAGCGAGAAGCTGGTCGACGAGTCCGCCCTGTTCATGGGCATGACCGCGGAGAACCTGCACGACCGCTACCCGCACATCACCAAGCAGCGCGCCGACGAGTACGCCGTGCGCTCGCAGGAGAAGGCCGCCAAGGCGTACGCCAACGGCAAGATCCAGCAGGACCTGGTGCCGATCTCGGTGCGCAACACCAACGCGGAGGTCGGTGAGACGGGCTGGGGCCTGGTCACCGCCGACGAGCCGATGCGCCCGGGCACGACCCTGGAGAACCTCTCCGGTCTCAAGACCCCGTTCCGTGTGCACGGCCGGGTCACCGCCGGTAACGCGGCCGGTCTGAACGACGGTGCGACCGCCTCGATCATCGCGTCCGAGGACTTCGCCCGCGAGCACGACCTGCCGGTCAGGATGCGCCTCGTCTCGTACGCCTTCGCCGGCGTCGAGCCGGAGGTCATGGGCTACGGCCCGATCCCGGCCACCGAGAAGGCCCTCGCCAAGGCGGGCCTCTCGATCGAGGACATCGACCTCTTCGAGGTCAACGAGGCCTTCGCCGTCCAGGTCCTGGCCTTCCTGGACCACTACGGCATCGCCGACGACGACGAGCGCGTCAACCAGTACGGCGGCGCCATCGCCTTCGGCCACCCGCTGGCCTCCTCGGGCGTCCGCCTGATGACGCAGCTGGCCCGCCAGTTCGAGGAGCACCCGAACGTCCGCTACGGCCTGACCACCATGTGCGTCGGCTTCGGCATGGGCGCGACGGTCATCTGGGAGAACCCGCGCTTCGAGGGGGACAAGTGAGCACCACCGCTGAGCTTTTGAAGGGTGCGGCCGAGCTGTTCCCCGACGAGGTCGTGACGTCGGCGCACGTACGCCACCTCGACCTGCCGTACGGCGCCGGGCGCTTCGCGCTCATCACGCTGGACAACGGCTTCGACCACACCAAGCCGACCACCTTCGGTCCCGGCTCGCTCGCGAACCTCAACACCGCGATCGACCAGGTGGAGAAGGAGGCCGCGGCCGGCGAGATCGTCGGTGTCGGCATCACCGGCAAGCCGTTCATCTTCGCCGTCGGCGCCGACCTCAAGGGCGTCGAGCTGCTGAAGGAGCACCAGGACGCGCTGGCCATCGGCAAGGGCGGCCACGAGGTCTTCAAGCGCCTCGCGACTCTCGCGGCGCCGACCTTCGCCTACTACAACGGCGCGGCGATGGGCGGTGGCGTCGAGGTCGGTCTGCACTGCACCTACCGGACCGTCTCGAAGTCCCTGCCGGCCTTCTCGCTGCCCGAGGTCTTCCTCGGGCTGGTCCCCGGCTGGGGCGGCTGCACGCTGCTGCCGAACCTGATCGGCGCCGACAAGGCCGTCTCGGTGATCATCGAGAACAGCCTGAACCAGAACAAGCAGCTCAAGGGCAAGCAGGTCTTCGACCTCGGCATCGCCGACGCCCTCTTCGAGGGTGCCGACTTCCTGGAGCAGTCGCTGCTGTGGACGGCGTCCGTCCTGAAGGGCGACGTCGAGGTCGAGCGCCCGGTCGTCGACCGCGGTGAGGCCTGGGACGCGGCCGTCGCCAAGGGCCGCTTCATCGCGGACGGCAAGGTGCACGGCGCCGCTCCGGCCGCCTACCGCGCCCTCGACATCATCGCCGCCGCCAAGAACGGCGACCTGCAGCAGGGCTTCGACGCCGAGGACAAGGCGCTCGCCGACCTGATCATGGGCGGCGAACTGCGCTCCGGCATCTACGCGTTCAACCTGGTGCAGAAGCGCGGCAAGCGCCCGGCCGGCGCCCCGGACAAGAACCTGGCGCGCCCGGTCACCAAGGTCGGCGTGGTCGGCGCGGGCCTGATGGCCTCGCAGCTCGCCCTGCTGTTCCTGCGCCGCCTCGAGGTGCCGGTCGTGCTGACCGACATCGACCAGGAGCGCGTCGACAAGGGCGTGGGCTACGTCCACGCCGAGATCGACAAGCTGCTCGGCAAGGGCCGTATCAACCAGGACAAGGCCAACCGCCTCAAGGCCCTGGTCACCGGTGTGCTGGACAAGGCCGAGGGCTTCGCAGACGCCGACTTCATCATCGAGGCCGTCTTCGAGGAGATCGGCGTCAAGCAGCAGGTGTTCGCGGAGGTCGAGGCCGTCGCCCCGGCGCACGCGATCCTCGCCACCAACACCTCCTCGCTGTCGGTCTCCGAGATGGCGTCGAAGCTGAAGAACCCCGAGCGGGTCGTCGGCTTCCACTTCTTCAACCCGGTCGCGATCCTCCCGCTGCTGGAGATCGTCCGCGGCGAGCAGACCGACGACGCCTCGCTGGCCACGGCCTTCGCCGTCGCCAAGAAGCTGAAGAAGACCGCGGTCCTCACCAAGGACGCCCCGGCGTTCGTGGTGAACCGCATCCTCACCCGCTTCATGGGCGAGATCCAGAACGTCATCGACGAGGGCACCCCGGTCGAGGTCGCCGAGAAGGCGATCGAACCGCTCGGCCTGCCGATGTCCCCGCTGGTCCTGCTGGAACTGGTCGGTCCCGCGATCGGCCTGCACGTCTCGGAGACTCTCAACCGGGCCTTCCCGGACCGCTTCACGGTCTCCCCGAACCTCGCCGCCGTCGTCAAGGCGGGCAAGCGAGGGTTCTACGTGTACGACTCCGGCAAGCCCGAGCTGGACCCGGAGGTCGCCGCGCTGCTGAAGCAGGGCGACTCCGTCCTCACCGAGGAGCAGGTCCGCGACCGCGTCCTGGACGCGGTGGCCCAGGAGATCGGCCTGATGCTCGACGAGGGCGTCGTAGCCGAGGCCCAGGACATCGACCTCTGCCTCATCACGGGCGCCGGCTGGCCCTTCCACCTGGGCGGCATCACGCCGTACCTGGACCGCGAGGGTGTCTCGGAGCGCGTGAACGGCAAGACGTTCCTGGCTCCGGGTCTCGCGAGCGTCCCGGCGTAACGACCGGCCGTACGTGAAGAGGGCCTCCGCCGTTGTGGCGGAGGCCCTCTTTCGCTGTGCTCAGGCGGCCGACCAGGGCCCGAGGGGACTGCCGGCCGTCGCGGACAGCTGGCGGCGGGTGTGCAGGCGGCCGTCCGTGCCGATGACCGCGACGGCGAGCGCGCCGGTCGCGTCGTACGCCAGGGCCGGGGCCTGCGCGACCATCTCGCCGGACTCCTGCCAGTGGGTACCCGAGACGTTCTTGTCCCGGTCGGGCAGGGAGGTGACGAGGCGACCGCGGCTGCCCCGGTGGGCCAGGAAGGCCTCGCGGGCGCCGCGTTCGGGGGCCCACAGCGCGGCGACGGCGCCGGTGCCGCCGTGGCCGCCGACGCCCGCGCCGGAGCCGGGCCAGCGGCCGTCCGCGTGCTGGCGGTAGGCCATGACCTGCTGGGTGCCGGACTCGCGGAAGTAGAGACAGGTGCGGTTGCCGCCGGAGTCGACGGCGGTGACCCCGCCGGTGGCCGGGCGGCCCGTCTTCAGGGTGTCGTCGAGGAGGAGGGGGCCGCCGGGTTCGGCCTGGTGCCAGCGCCAGACGGTGTTCTTGCCCGGCACGTACAGCTCCACGGTGCCGCGCTCGGTGGCGAGGGCGCAGCCCGCGTCCTGGACGAAGCTGCCGCCGAGGTCCTCCCACGGCAGCCAGGTGCCGTCGGCCTCCCGGCGGCGGCAGGCGATGCCCTGGCCGAAGGTGCGGATGAAGACGTAGAGCCGGCCGGCGGCGTCCATCGCGGCCGACGGGACGCCCGCCTCGCGCTGCCTGCGGCCGTCGCCCTGTGCCCAGTCGGGGTTCTCCAGGGTCTGCCAGCCGCTGAAGCCGTTGCCGCCCGGGTCCTGCGCGGTGTGCACGACGTCGACGGTGACCCCGCCGCCGACTACGTTCTGGCGGCGCAGACCGGCGAGTTCGGCCGGGCCGCCGGGCAGGCCCGAGACGGCGAGCGTGGGCGCGATCCAGCCGTCGCCGAGCACGAAGGGGCCCTTCCACTCGCCGCTCGCCGGGCCGGTCTCCGTCCAGAAGGCGAGCCGTCCGGCCAGCACGCCGAAGGCGTTGAGCCGTCCGCCCGGGCCGAGCCGCAGCCAGTTCGTGGTCGGCGAGTAGCGGTACGCGGCGCTGTTCATGTGCGTGCTGCGGAACGGGTTGGGCCCCAGCTGGCGGTCACCGCAGGTCTGGCAGGTGCCGTGCGGACAGACCGCGGGGGCGTCGATGCCACCGTAGGTCGCCAGGTACTCGGCCTTCTCGGTGATCGTGGCGGAGTCGAGGTTGAAGCCCCAGAAGCGGTTGGCGTAGGCGCGGTAGTGCTCGACGACCGGGTTGTGGCCGCCCTCCCGGTGGCGCGCGAGGGCGGCGAGCGCGAACTGGGTGGTGGTCGTGTGGTCGACGTGGTCGGAGCAGACGAACTCCTGCCGCCCGCCGTCGTGTTCGGGGTCCGGGTCCATGGTGCGCACCGTGGTGGGCCGGACCTGGCCGAGGAGGGCGGTCAGGGCGGCGATCAGCTGGTCGCGGGTGATGTGCTGGACCCCGCCGACGGTGCAGCCGTGCACCGGCAGCGTGGGCTGGGTGCGCAGGGCGCCCTCCCACAGGTCGTGCAGCCGGGTGCGGGTGCCGCGGTCGGTGGGGGCGCCCTGGTGCAGTTGGAGGAAGTACAGCGATACCCCGTCGTGGTCGACGAGGGTGAACCGCTCGGCGGCCAGTCCGGGCACCAGGTCGACGGGTTCGCGCCGCCACGGGTGGTCACGGTTGCCGGTCGCCATACGGGCGTACGCCGAGCGCAGCCCGCAGCCGCGCTCGGTGCTGTAGCGGGTGAAGTCCGGCTGCACCGCGGCGCGTTGGGGCTCGTTGGTGTCGACGTTGATGCCGTCGCCCTCGCCCGCGGTGACGATCACCGTGGTGATCCGGTCGCCGTCCTGGAGGGAGCGCACCAGGTCGGGGTTCATGAAGTACAGGTCGTCGTCCTGGTGGGCGACGATGTGCAGAATGGAGCGGGTGGGTTCGGTCATCGGCCCTCCTCGGCCGTCGGGTTGAGCAGGCTCATCGGTCCACCACGTTCATGGCCATGGCGCCCGAGGCGGAGCAGTAGGGCCGCACCCACACCGGGCGGGCCGGGTGGACTACGGCGTACTGCGAGACCTCGTCGCCGACGAGCGGGACGGACGGGTAGACGTAGGCGCCCTTGACGTCGGGGAAGTCCTCCAGCAGATGGCAGACGCGCACCTTGCCCCGGTGGTACGGGTCGGGCTGCAGCCACCAGTCCCAGTCCTCCCAGCGCTCGAGGCGGTGGTCGACGACGTGGCGCAGCGGGGCCTGGGCACGGAACGCCTGGCGGCCGAGGACCTCCACGGGCACGGTGAAGGTGCCGCTGTGGCGGCCCCGGCGGCTGACGATGAACAGCGCGCCGGGCTCGATCCGGCGTGTGCCGGTCAGCACGCCGCGCACGGTGATGGCGCCGTCCGCCGACTCGACCTGGGTGCACTCGGCGTGTTCCTCGCGTACGACGGTGCGCAGCATCAGCCTGCCGTTGGGCTGGGCGTAGGGCAGGTTCCAGCCGATCGGGCCGGCCGGGGGCCGGGCGATGAGGCGGGCGCGGGCGTCGATGAGGGCGCGGGTGTCGCGGACGCCCGCCTTCATGTGGACGGGCGAGGACTTGGGGGCGCTCATCGTCACCTGCCAGCGTCCGTCGCCGAGGTCGTCGAGGGCGGAGGGGGTGAGGACGGCGGTGTACCGGGTGCCGCCGTTGTCCAGGTCCTTGCGCGAGGTGCGCAGCGGCAGGTCCGGGCGGGCGTCGCCGTCCGAGGGCTTGTGGCGCAGCACGAACCGCCAGCGGCGGCGTCCCTCGTCGGGCCCGTCGGCCGAGAACCGCAGCCAGCCCGCGTCGTCGGCGGTGACGTCCACGGTGGCCGCGCCGAGGGAGACGGGCGGCACGGTGAGCTGGTCGGTGCCGGCCGTGCGGGGGCCGGCCGGGGTCCGGTAGCCGCGCTCGGCGGCGGCGCGGCGGCGGGCGGCGTCCTCGAAGAGTTCGGCGTAGCGGTCGGCCACGGCCGCCGGGTCGAAGCGGGTGGCGTTGCGCAGGGCGGCGGCGCCCATGGCGCGGCGCACGGGTTCGTCGGCCATGAGGCGGCGCAGGCCCTGGACGATGCCGTCGACCTCGCCGTTGGGCACGAGGAAGCCGTCCTCGCCGTGGCGCAGGATCTCGCGGGGGCCGACGGGGCAGTCGGTGGAGACCACGGGCAGTCCGCAGCGCATCGCCTCGACGAGCGTCATGCCGAAGGACTCGGCGCTCGAGGTGACCGCGGCGATGGAGCCCTTGGCCCACTCGGACTCGATGGGCGAGAAGCCGCCCATGAGCAACACCCGTCCGGTGAGCGCGAGTTCGGTGACGAGCGCGCGCAGCTTGCCGGCCTCGCCGCCGTCGCCGTAGATGCGCAGCTGCCAGTCGGGGAAGTCCTGGGCCAGGTGGCCGAAGGCGCGGATGAGCAGGTCGTAGCGCTTGATCTGGTGCATGCGGCCGGCGCTGACGACGACCTTGTGCGAGCAGTCGGAGGGCGTGACGGCCGGTTCGGGCACGCTGTTGGGGATGCCCACGACGGGGATGCCGGGGATCGGCGTGTTCTCCATGAAGGAGCGGGCGTCGGCATCGGTGACCGTCGTGATGGCGTCGAGCCGCGGGTAGACGCGGGCCATCTCGGCGCGTACCGCGGGCGGGATCGCCAGGTGCGTCATGTGCTCCTGGGCCACGCGCAGGGCGCCGTCGCGGGTGTGGGCGGCGACGAAGAGGTTGAGGCTCGGGCGGGTGCCGACGACGACGTCGGCGGACGTGCGCTGCAGGTCGCGGATGATGCGCGCGTCGGTGAACCGGCTGTACTGCGCGTAGAACTCCTCCTGGCGCGGCACCACTTCACTCGGTTCGTCACTGCCGGCGGCGCCCTTGTCGGCGGAGCCGGGGCGCAGGTCGACCAGGGCGCGGACGGTGATGCGCGGGGAGATCTCGAACTTGGTGGCGGTGGTGCGCCGGAACACGGAGACGATCTCCACGTCGTGGTGGACGGAGAGTGCCTCGGCCAGGTTGATGACCGTGCGGTTGGTGCCGCCGATGCCGTAGATGTTGTTGATCAGGAAGGAGATCTTCACCGGACCTGGGGCTCTTTCTTCTCGTGACTCTCCTTCTTCTCGAAGGGGGACGGCACCGGGTAGTAGGTCCGCAGGAAGCGGCTGAGCATCGCCGTCTGGCGCTCCACGTCGTGGCCGTCGGACAGGGTGTCGTTGATGCAGAACGCCTGGCGGTCGCGGCGGGCGAGCAGAATGCCGAGCCGCCGCTGGATCTCCGGCCTGGCGAGGTCGAGGTAGGCGAACGTGATGTTCGAGGGCACGGCGCGGCCGGTGAAGTAGGCGTAGTAGTGGTACAGCGAGGACGGGATGGAGATGTCGCTCGCGCTGCGGAACCGGCTCTGCGAGGTGCGCCGGTGCTCATCGGCGAACTCCCGCTCGATCTCCGCCAGCACGCTGCACCGCAGCGCGTAGGGGGCGTGCCGGAGCTTCTGCACGATGGCGCTGCCGAAGTGGTCCTGCAGCAGGCGGCGGTTGTTCTTGCCGGCCGCGTCGACCGGCCGGTCCACGGGGGTCAGGTCCCAGCGGGGCACCTGGGACGGGGAGAAGAAGGTGCGGGTCATGCCGTTGGACAGGAAGAAGTCCTGCGGGGTGACGGGGCTGCCCAGGAACATGTCGTCGTTGAAGTACAGGAAGTGCTCGGACAGGCCCTTGATGTGGTGCAGCCGGCTCTCGATGGCGTGCGAGTTGAAGGTGGGCAGCGCGGCCGGGTCGTCGAAGATCTCCGAGTGGTCGACGACCGTGATGCGGTGGTGGGCGTCGTTCAGCCAGGCCGGGCGCTGCCGGTCCGTCACCACGTAGACGTGGCGCACCCAGGGGGCGTTCTGCTCCAGCGCCCGCAGGGAGTAGCGCAGTTCGTCGCGGCTGATGTAGCGGGCGGCGTTGGCCGACTCGGTGTGGTAGCCGTGGTCGCCGTACGCGCCGCGCCGCCGCTGCCACTCGGGGTCGCTCCCGTCTACCCAGGTGTAGACGACGTCGACCGGGAAGCGCACGTCCTCGGGCAGCGGGTCGGCGCAGGGCCGGATGGTGCGCACCGAGCGGGTGCGGCGGGTGTGCAGGGCGGCGAAGCCGGTGAGCCGGCTGATCGGGACGGTGACACGTGGCGCGTCGAGGGCCACGTCCTCGGTGACCCGGTTGGGGCGCGGCGCGTGCAGCCGCCCGTCCTCGGGCCGCCAGAACTCGATGTCGCAGCCGTGCTCCAGACCGAGGACCAGGGAGCCGGCCGGGTCGCTCCACACCATGCCGACGCGCAACACCGCTGCCTGACGCGCCAGTTGACGGCCGGCCCGGGAGCCCGCCAGCACGATGCGGCCCTGCGCGGCCTCGCCCCGGCAGGGCCGCAGATAGACGGGGCTGCGCTCGGCGCACCGCTGAAGCACCTCGCCGACCCGCTCACGGTCGGCCTCGGCGACGGCGAGGCAGGAGCGGAAGTCGGAACTGCCGCGCACCGCGAAGTAGTCGACCCCGGTCTCCTCCAGAGCGGTGACGACCAGTTCGAGGTTGGCCTCGCGCAGGCCGAGCGGCGACACGGTCGGGCGGACCAGCGCGATCCGCGCGCCGTGCCCGGCGAGGGCGGCCAGCCGCTCCCCCGCGCCGAACAGGTGCGGCCAGCGGCGGCGGGCCCGCGCGCCGCGGACGACCCGGGCGAACAGGTTCACGGTGTGCAGCCGGCGCAGCAGCTGCTTGAGTCCCGCGCGCAGCCGCAGCGGGACGCGGCGCGCGATACGTCGTCTGAGACCTGCCGGTACCAGGGTGCGGTACGCGCCGACCGCCGCGGAGGCCTCGGGATTGCCCATGCTCACGGCTGGTTGACCGCCTCGTGTCTGTCGGTGCTCCGGCCGTCCTCGAAGACGCTCGGGACGGGGAAGTAGCGGTGCAGGAAACCCAGGACGGCCTTGGTGCCGCCGCGGGCGCGCGCCTCGTCGGTGCCGAGGCCGAGCAGCTGGATCTGCTGGCTGTCCCGGCGGACCAGCAGCCGCTCCAGGTGGTTGCCGATACCGGGCAGCGCGGCGTGCAGCGCCACGGTGGCCTCGCCGGAGGGGTCGGCCAGGCCGGAGGTGTGACCGAAGTGGTGGACCACTCCGTCCAGCGGATGCGTGCCGGGTACCCCAGGCAACCATTGCGCGTCGTCCAGCGGCAGCGGCGCGGTCCCGGTCTCCGCGAGCCGGGCGAGCGTCTCGACGCGGTGCGGCTGGGGGCCCGGTGCATAGCCGTGGGCGGCGACCCGGCCGGTGGCCGAGTACGCGGTGCGGGTCCACGGGGCGAACGACTCCTGGGCGTTCCAGGGGCCGCGCCGGGGGCGGGTCGCGCCGTTCGGGGTGAAGTAGTCGAAGGGACGGACCGGCCGGCCGAGCAGGGCGCCGGGGCGCAGCAGCAGGAAGTGGTCGGCGAGGTCGGGCAACAGGTGCAGGTGCCACTCGGAGCCGGGCCGCGCGCGGACGAGGGTGAGCCGGTCGTCGGCGCGCAGCCAGGCCGGCGGTTCCGCCTCGGCGACCACGTGCACGACGTCCACCCACGGCGCGTACTGGTGCAGCGAGCGCAGCGCGGCCCGCAGCAGCTGTTCGCCCCACGGGGTCGCGTGCTGCCACAGCAGGACCGCGTCGACCGGGAAGGTGACCTCCTCGAGCCGCAGGACGTCGAAGTTCTCCAGCGTGATCGTCGGCTCCAGGTCGCCGTCGATGTCGGAGTAGCCGGAGAGCCGGTCCAGGCCGATCTCGACGCCCGGCGCGTCACTGGGCACCGAGCGCTGCACGCGGTTGGGGCGCGGGCCGATCAGCCGCTCCGCGGACAGGTCGGTGTTGGCGGTCCAGAACTCGATCTCGATGCCCTGGTCCTCGCCCACCCAGAGGTTCTCGGTGGGTTCGGTGCGCAGCCAGGTCAGGCGGATCACCTTGGCCTTGCCGTAGTTCCTCCACGCCTTGACGTGGCTGCCCGGGAGCTCGCGGGTGTCGTTGTGGGCGGGCGAGACGGAGACGACGTAGCCGGTGTGTTCCTCCAGCAACGCGCGTAGCACCCGGCGGACGGCCTTCTTGTCCTTGTGGTCGACGGCCAGGCAGATCCGCCGGTCGTCGAGCGCCGGCACCGCGAACCAGGGGATCTCGGCCGCGTCCAGGGCCTGGGCGACCAGGTCGTGGTCGAGCCGCCGCGCCAGGTCGGCGGTGAGGCCGGCGTGCACGTGGGCGACCCTGCCGTCGGGTGCCTGGGTACGGCGCTCGGAGGTGCCGAGCCCCGCCTTGCGCACCCGGCGCAGGGCGCGCCGGTGCAGCCGGGCCTCGCGCCGGCCGAGGGTGCGCGCGAGCCGGCGTTTGACCTTGCGCCGTACGCCCACCGGGACGGTGGTCGCGGCGGCGGAGCGTACGGGCTGGGGGACGAGGCGTTTGTAGACGTTGGCCGCGGAGCTCATGGACGTCGGGTCCGACACGTCATGAACTCCGTTTCATCTCTCGTGGGGGCTGGGGGTGGGGAAGTAGGCGTTGAGGAAGCCGTCCAGCAGCTCCTGCTGCGCCTCGATGTCCTCGGGTGTCGAGAAGGCGTCGTTGAGGCAGAAGGAGTCCTGGTCACGGCCGTCGAGCAGCCGTTGCAGCCGGTCCGCGAGGTCCGGCACCGCCAGCTGGAGGTAGGTGAAGGGCATCGATCCCGGCTGCGCCCGGCCGGTCAGCGCCGCGTAGTACAGCGCGAAGGACGACGTGGGCGACAGGTCGGTCATCGCGCGGAAGCGGCTGGCCGCCGTACGGGCCCAGGCCTCGGGGAAGTCCCGTTCGGCCTCCTCCATCGCGGTGCGGCGCAGCGCGTACGGGATGTGTTCCATCGGCTGGGTGATCACTCTGCCGAAACGTTCCATCAGCAAAGCCCGGTTGTTCTTGCAGGCCGCGTCGACGGGGGTGTCGGTCTCCACGACCGGGCCCTGCGGGATGCGGTTGCGCGAGGGGAAGTAGCGGGCGGTGCCGCTCGGCGTGAAGAAGGCGTGCGGGGCCACCGGGCGGCCCATGAACATGTCGTCGTTGAAGTACAGGAAGTGCTCGGCGAGGCCCTCGATGTGGTGCAGCTGCGATTCGATGGCGTGCGAGTTGAACACCGGCAGCACCGACCGGTCGCGGAAGATCTCGCGGTGGGTGGCGATGCGCACCCCGGGCAGCTCCTCGCGCAGCCACGGCGGGACCTGGTCGTCGGTGACGATGTACACGTTGCGGATCCAGGGCGCGAACAGGTGCAGCGAGCGCACCGAGTAGCGAAGCTCGTCGCGGCTGATGAAGCGGGCGTCGCTCGCCGACTCGGCGTGGTAGACCTCGCCCTTGGCCTGCGCCTTGCGCTGCTTCCAGGCCGGGTCGTTGCCGTCGACCCAGGTGTAGACCGCGTCGACCGGGAAGGTGATGTCGTCCGCGCAGTTCACCAGGAACTCGGAGCGGGTGGCGAGGGCCGGCGCCAGATGCCGCGGGGTCCAGTCCGATACGAACCGGCTGAACAGTCTGGCGGCGCCGAGGACGTTCGGGCCGTCGGCCGCGACGGCCCACGTGGCACGGTTGGCCCGGGGTGCGACAAGGTAGGTGCCGTTGCGCTGCCAGAACTCGATCGCGCAGCCGTACTCGTGGCCGAGCAGCAGGTGCCGGCCCGGGTCGGTGCGGTACCAGCTGACCTGCACGACGCGCGCCGTGGCGACCTCGCGCCAGGCCTTGGGGTCGCGGGAGGAGACCGGCTTGGACGGGCGGGGCGCGTCGGGATCGACCACGCCCAGGTGCCCCGGGTACTGGCTCAGCCCGCGGAACACCACGCCCAGGACCCGCTCCCGGTGCTCCTCCGCCACGGCCACGACCGTGCCGTGGTCGGCGGTGCCGCGGACGGCGAAGTGGGGCACGCCGGCCGCGTCGAGCAGGGCGGTGAGAGCGGAACGGTTCGCCTCACGGGCCGACAACGGTGTCAGACCGGGCTCGACGTAGACGTCGCCGTGCTCCGCCGTGACCGTGGTGGGCGCGGCCTGGGCGGTGGGCCGCGATGCGGCACCGACTCGGGCCGTGCGGCCCCCGGCTGCGTCCGGCACCTGGCCGACAGCATGATCGGAAACGGTCGTCACGCCGCTCGCCCCCCACGGGCCGACGCACGCACCAGCACAGCCACCCCTCCCTCTCCTCACCCCGGCAGGGCCGAAGTGAGTGCAGGTGGCCGCTCGCCTTCGCGCCCCCCGGCTCGATGTGCGACCACGTAAGGCGACGACGAGAAGCCGTCACCGGTTCATACCGAAAACTTAACCTTCACAGGACCGGCACATCATCAGCAAGCGCGTACTCCAATGTCAACACCAGTCAGAAATGACAGAAAACACATACAACCCTTAACCAACTCTGAAGGTCTGATGACTGGTGGACGACCGTCCGCCACCGCTGACGGGCCCGGCCTCTCCCCCCACTCGTGCCCCGAGCCACCTGAGTGAGAGAGGACCGACGCACATGACGCACGCCCAGACGGAGACGGGCACCCGGGAATCACGGCACGCACCGTCGCGCCGCCGGGCCAGGCCGCCGCGGCGGCGCCGTCGGGTCTGGCGCTGGATCGCCCTGAGTCTGGTCCTGCTCGTGCTGGCCGCGGGGGGTGTCGGCTACTGGCTGTACAGCGACCTGAACGGCAACCTCAAGGGTGTCGACCTCGACAAGGCGATCGGCGACAACCGTCCCGAGAAGCTGCCCACGTCGGGGCAGAACCTGCTGGTCCTCGGCTCGGACTCGCGCTCGGGCGCCAACGCGTCGCTGGGCACGGGCGACGTCTCCGGGGCGCGGTCCGACACCGCCCTGGTGATCCACGTGCCCGAGGGACGACGGAAAGCGGTCGCTGTGAGCATTCCGCGCGACACGCTGGTGACGCGCCCCGCGTGCACGGCGAAGGACGGCTCCGAGCTGCCGTCCGCGAAGCGCGTGATGTTCAACTCGGTCTACTCGGTGGCCGGTCCGGCCTGCGTCGTGAAGACGGTCGAGCAGATGTCGGGGGTCCGGATGGACCACTTCGTGGAGATCGACTTCGCGGGCTTCAAGGGGCTGGTCGACGCGATAGGCGGGGTCGACATCACCGTCGACCAGGAGATCCACGACAAGTCCAGCGGCCTGAACCTGACGGCGGGCGAGCACCGGCTCGACGGTACGCAGGCGCTGCAGTTCGTGCGCACGCGGCACGGCATCGGGGACGGCAGCGACCTCGGGCGGATAGGCCTTCAGCAGCAGTTCCTGATCGCGCTGCTGAGCGAGATCAAGAAGCAGGACCTGCTGGGCAGCCCCACCAAGACGTTCAAGATCGCCGACAGTCTCACCGAGTCCCTCACCACCGACTCCGGCCTCGCCTCGCTCACCAAGCTCGCGGGGTTCGCCCGCAGCATGAACGGCATCGACCCCGGCACCATGGAGACGATCATGCTCCCGGTGAAGTACGACACCCAGGACCCCAACCGCGTGGTGGCCGCCGAGCCCCAGGCGGGCCGACTCTGGCAGGCCCTGCGCAAGGACGCGCAAATCCCTGAGTCGGCCAAGAAGTCACCGGCACGGGGCGGGGGGACGGAGGCCAGCTCCTGAGGGTCGGTCCGACTGGTCCGACTGGTCCGGCCCGGTCGTGGTCCGACTGGTCCGGCCGGTCGCCGGGACGTTCAGGCGCCGAGCGGTACCGCAAGCCGGCGCCACCCACCCGCGCCGCCCGTCAGCGCCCGCCGGGCGGCAGGCAGGGACTCTGTCGGACGAAACCGCGTCCCCGCCCGCTCTCAGACCCGTACCGACGGTGACAAGGCCAAGCCCGGGCCGTTCGACTGGCGGGCTATGTGCAGGGCGCCGTCCTCGGCGACGGTGGCCAGGACGACGCGGCCGAGGGCGTCCAGGGACAGCGCGGGGGCCGTGGTGGAGTGTTCGCCGGTGGGCGACCACCACAGGCCCGCCTGTTCGTTCTCCGTGCCGCAGGCGGTCAGCAACACCTGGCCGTCGGGGCCGCGGTGGGCCAGGACGGTGCAGTCGTAGCCGTCGAGGACCGCCCGCAGCACGGCGAGGGGCTCGTCGGCCGGAGCTCCCCCGAGCGGGATCAGCCAGCCGCCCGGGCGGTGGGCGATCAGCTGGCGCGTGTCCCGGTCGGTCCAGTAGTACGTCGCCCGGTCCGGCGCCGTCTCCAGCGCCGCCGCCGTGCCCGGCGTCACCTGCAGCGCGATGCTCGGCTCCTGCCGGAAGTCCCCGTCGGCCTCGGCCTGCCGCCACCACATGGCGTCCTGTCCGCCGCCCGCCAGCACCTCGATGCGCCCGGACGCGTGGGCGACCACGGCGAGTCCGTCCTGCACCCCGCTGCCCTTGAGGTCCTCCCAGGCCTGCCACTTCCCGGTCGGCCCCTCGCGGCGCAGCATCAGACCGCGCCCCGCGTTGCGCACGAAGACGTGCACCCGCCCCGACCCGCTCACCGCACCCACGGGTATGCCGAACCGCGCGGCCTTCTCCCGGTCCGTGTGCGGATTGCCCAGCGAACGCCACTCGGTGACCGGCCGCCCCGTCTGGTACTGGATGGCGTGCACGATGTCCACGGCCGGCGGCCCGTCGCCCTTGCGCACCTCGCGCCGGCCCAGGAAGTGGACGTAGGTGTCCGCGCCCTGGACCACCGACAGATGGGTCAGGTCCGCGACGGGGAAGAACTCGGGGCCCGTCCACTGCGGACCCCCCGGCCGGTTCTCGGTCCACCGCAGCAGCCCGCCGCGGGTCCGGCCGTAGGCGGTGAGCCGCCCGTCCTTGCCCAGTACCAGCCGGCGGCCGTCCACGGTCGCCTCCGGCGCGTGCCGCCCAGTCTCCTGGTGTACGACGACGCGGTCGGCAGTTCTTCGTCGGGCGGCGCCGCGCCCGGATCCGGTCCGCATGACGTGGCCCGCCCCTTCCTTCCCGCCCGGCGCGGCCGATGTGCCGATCCCCGAACACCTGTCGCAGGGGAGGCCGAGCGCGCCCCATCATAGGTCGAACATTGCGCGAACACGGTGTGACCGACATGTGGACGGCCGTCACCCGCCCCCGGGACCCGTCAGACCTCCCGCCAGGCCTCCAGGGCCAGACCCGCCTCGTCCTTGCGCCGGGTGAGCAGCAGCTGCCCGGTCGAAGGGGACAACGTTGCCGCCACCACCCGCCCGTTCTCGTCCACCGCCAGCGACACCCCCGCGTCCGCGGGCAGTTGAGGTCCCGACTCCGTCCACCACGCTCCCGCCGACTCCTGCTCCGTGGGGTACGCGGCGAAGGCCACGCGGCCGCTCGACGAGCGCTGGGCGAGCAACGTGCAGTCGTGGCCGTCGAGTTCGCACCGGATCGCCGCGACCGGGCCCGGGCCGGTGGACGGGAGGAGGACGACCGGCTTGCCACCGGGGCGCCAGGCGCACAGGTCGCCCGAACCGTTGGTGTAGAAGAGGGTGGTGCTCTCCGCGGAGGTGGCGAGGGCACGCAGGGTGCCCGGGCGGACCGGGGCCTCCATCGCCTCCTCCAGGGCAGGCTGCGCTCCCGGCTCCTCCTGCCGCCAGTGCAGGATGCCGCCGGGGACGGCCGCGTACAGCTCGACGCGTCCGGACTCCCCCGTCACGGCCGCCAACTCCCCTTGCACCTCACGCCCCTTGAGGTCGCGCCAGGGATCCCAGCCGCCCTTCTCCTTCTGCGCGAGCATGCTCACCCCGCCGCCCCTGTTGCGGACGAAGACATGGGCGCGGCCCTCGGCGTCGACCGCGACGGCGGGAGTGCCGGTCTCCTCGCCCTTCTTGTTGGGATGCCCGATCGGGCTCCAGTCGAGGGCGGCGAGCCGGGGCCGGAAGTGGGTGGAGTGGACGAGACCGGACTCGCCGGGGACGGTGGGCCGCCAGGAGACCAGATGGGCGTACTCGTCCGGGCCCTGGCCCACGGCGTGGGAGGGGAGCAGCTTCTGGTCGCCGCCGACCCTGTGCGCGGGCGCCCACGGGCCGCCGGGTCCGCGCTCCGCGCGGCACAGGACGGCGTCGTCCGTCGGCAGATAGACACTGAGCCGGCCGTCGCGGCCGCGTATGAGCCAGTCGCCGTTCACCGGTTCACCTTAAGCGGGCGGGTACACGGACCGCGTCCCGGCCCCCGGGTGGCGCGCGGCTCCGGGTCCCGTGCGCGCGGTGGGGCACTCGGCGGGCAGGCTGTTCCCAGCAACCACCGCACGAGTGCGAACCCCGTACGAGTAAGGAAGCCGACCTCATGACCGACCACCTCACCGTGAGCGTCCTGGGCACGGGCATCATGGGTGCCGCGATGGCCCGCAACATCGCCCGCGCCGGACACACCGTCCGCGTCTGGAACCGCACCGCCGCCAAGGCCGAACCGCTCGCCGCCGACGGGGCCCAGGTGTGCGCCTCCCCCGCCGACGCGGTCCGGGGCGCCGACGTGGTCCTGACCATCCTCTACGACGGCCCGGCCGCCCTGGCCGTCCTGCGCGAGGCCGCCCCCGCGCTGCGCCCCGGCACCGTCTGGGTGCAGTCGACCACCGCCGGGATCGAGGCGATCGCCGACCTCGCGGCCTTCGCCCGGGAGCACGGACTCGTCTTCTACGACGCTCCCGTGCTCGGCACCCGCCAGCCCGCCGAGGCCGGTCAGCTGACCGTGCTGGCCGCCGGGCCCGTCGAGGGCCGTAGCACCGTGGAGCCGGTGTTCGACGCGGTCGGCGTCCGTACCGTGTGGACCGGCGAGGACGGTGCGGCGGGCAGTGCGAGCCGGCTGAAGCTGGTGGCCAACAGCTGGGTGCTCGCCGCCACCGCGGCGACCGGCGAGGTCCTGGCGCTGGCGCAGGCCCTCGACGTCGACCCGGAGAACTTCTTCGACCTCATCGCCGGCGGCCCGCTCGACATGGGCTATCTGAAGGCCAAGGCGGCACTGGTGCTGGAGGACAGGCTCTCCCCCGCCAGTTTCGCGGTGGACACCGCGGCCAAGGACGCCCGCCTGATCGTCGAGGCCGGACGGCGCCACGGCGTGCGGCTGGACGTTGCCGAAGCGAGCGCGGAACGCATGGAGCGGGCCGCCGCGCAGGGCCACGCCGACGAGGACATGGCCGCCGCGTACTTCGCCAGCTTCGACGGGAACGAGAACGAGAAGCAGGGCGGCTGACCCCATGGAGGCCGATGACCGAGGCGGCTCGCCGCTGCTCCTGATCGTCGACGCCGCGAACGTCGTCGGGTCCGTCCCCGACGGGTGGTGGCGGGACCGGCGCGGGGCCGCGGAGCGCCTGCGCGACCGGCTGGCGGCCGACGGTCTCCCGGGCCACGCCGGCCGCGTGGAGATCGTCCTCGTGGTGGAGGGAGCGGCACGTGGCGTGGAGTCCGTGCCCGGCGTACGGGTGGAGTCGGCGCCGGGCAGCGGGGACGACCACATGGTGGGCCTGGTGGCGGGTGCGGGCGAACGGCCCGTCCTGGTGGTGACGGCGGACCGGGAGCTGCGGCGGCGCGTGCAGGAGCTGGGCGCGGAGGTGACGGGACCGCGCACCGTCAGGCCCGTCTAACGGCCGGCCGTGGACGCGGCGCGGCCCCGCCGTCCTCTCCACGAGGAGGACGGCGGGGCCGCGGGTGTGCGGGCCACGGCTACGGCTTGGCCGCCGTGGCCTCCTGCTGGGACTGTGCGAGCCGGCTGTGGGTGCGGCTGTAGAGGAAGTACACGACGAGGCCGATCACCATCCAGATGCCGAACCGCAGCCAGGTCTCGGCGGGCAGGTTCAGCATCAGCCACAGCGAGGCCAGCACCGACACGATCGGCAGGAACGGCACCCACGGGGTGCGGAAGGACCGCTCGAGGTCGGGACGGTTCCGGCGCAGGATGATCACGCTGATCGCGACGACGATGAAGGCGAAGAGCGTGCCGATGTTCACCAGTTCGGCGAGCTCGCTGAGGCTGGTGAAGCCGGCGACGATCGCGATGATGACGCCGAGCAGGATCGTCGGCCGGTACGGGGTGCGGAACTTGGGGTGGGTGTGCGAGAAGAACCGGGGCAGCAGCCCGTCCCGGCTCATCGCGAAGAACACCCGGGACTGCCCCAGGAGCAGGATCATGCACACCGTGGTCAGGCCGACGGCGGCGCCGAAGCTGATCAGGCCCGCGAACCAGGGATGGCCGGTGGCCTTGAACGCGTCGGCGAGCGGCGCGTCCACGGACAGCTTGCTGTACTTCTGCATGCCGGTCACCACGATCGACACGGCGACGTAGAGCGTGGTGCAGATGATCAGGGAGCCGATGATGCCGCGCGGCACGTCACGCTGCGGGTTGCGGGTCTCCTCGGCCGCGGTGGCCACGACGTCGAAGCCGATGAAGGCGAAGAAGACGACGGACGCGGCGGTGAAGATGCCCATGACGCCGAAGTTGGACGGCGCCCAGCCGAACATCAGCTGGATCAGTGGCGCCTTGAGGTTGCCGCCCGCCTCCACGGCCTGCTTCGGCGGGACGAAGGGGTGGTAGTTGTCGCCGTTGACGAAGAAGGCGCCCGCGATGATGACGACGAGGACGACGGCCACCTTGATGGCGACGACGACCGAGGTGACCCGCGCGGAGAGCTTCATGCCGAGCACGAGGATGGCGGTCAGCACCAGGACCAGCGCGGCGGCCAGGATGTCGAAGCCGAAGCCGGACGCGCCGTCCCGGCCGCTCAGCGCCGCGGGCAGGTGCCAGCCGGCGTTGTCGAGCAGCGAGTGGATGTAGCCGGACCAGCCGACGGCCACCACCGCCGTGCCCAGCGCCAGCTCCAGCACCAGGTCCCAGCCGATGATCCAGGCGGGGAACTCACCGAGGGAGGCGTACGAGAAGGTGTACGCGGAGCCCGCGACCGGGACCGTGGAGGCGAACTCGGCGTAGCACAGGGCGGCGAGCCCGCAGACGACGCCGGCGACGACGAAGGACAGGGACACGGCGGGGCCCGCGGTGTTCTTCGCCGCCGTGCCGGTCAGGACGAAGATGCCGGTGCCGATGATGACGCCGACGCCGAACACCGTCAGATCGAGGGCCGACAGTGACTTCCTGAGCGCGTGTTCCGGTTCTTCGGTGTCCTTGATGGACTGTTCGATGTTCTTCGTCCTGAAGAGCGTGCTGCTCACGTACCTACCTCCCACGCTTGTGAGACCTCGATATGGCTCAACATGATCGAGAGGTCCGGCTGTGCGTATGCCCCGGCAAAGGCAGGTTCACGCAGACGGGCCGGTTCCGCCACCTGTAGGAGTGGAGGAACCGGCCCGTGGGGGCGCTCTGCTCTAGTCGCGCGCGGGCTCCACCGAGTCAACCCCGGTCGCCGTACGGTCGAACCGGCCGTCCAGCTTGGAGACCAGCCCGGTGACCTGGCGGGCGATGTCGGGGGCGGTGAGCCCGATCTCCGCCATGACCTCGGCGCGCGCGGCGTGGTCCAGGAAGCGCGGCGGGATGCCGAAGTCGCGCAGCGGCACGTCGACGCCCGCGTCGCGCAGGGCCTGCGCGATCGTCGAACCGACACCGCCGACCCGCGAGTTGTCCTCGACGGTGACGACGACGCGGTGCCGCTCCGCCAGCGGCGCCATGGCCTCGTCGACGGGCTTGACCCAGCGCGGGTCGACGACGGTGGTGGTGATGCCCTGCTTGTCGAGCAGGGCGGCGATCTCCAGGCACATCGGGGCCAGCGCGCCCACGGAGACGAGCAGCACGTCGGGCGTCTCGGTCCCCGGCTCGCGCAGGACGTCCATGCCGCCCACCCGTCCCACGGCGGGTACGGCGGGGCCGACGGCGCCCTTGGAGAAGCGCACCACGGTCGGCGCGTCCTCGACCTGGACGGCCTCGCGCAGCTGGGCGCGGACCTGGTCGGCGTCGCGCGGCGCGGCGAGCCTGAGGCCGGGGACGACTTGGAGGATCGACATGTCCCACATGCCGTTGTGGGAGGCGCCGTCGGTGCCGGTGACGCCGGCCCGGTCCAGCACGAAGGTGACGCCGCACCTGTGCAGCGCGACGTCCATCAGGACCTGGTCGAAGGCGCGGTTGAGGAAGGTGGCGTAGACGGCGAAGACGGGGTGCAGCCCGCCGGTCGCGAGGCCCGCGGCGGACACGGCGCCGTGCTGCTCGGCGATGCCGACGTCGTAGATCCGCTCCGGGAAGGTGTCCGCGAACTTCTTCAGGCCGACCGGCTGGAGCATCGCGGCGGTGATCGCGACGATGTCGTCGCGCTCCTTGCCGAGCTTGACCATCTCGTCGCCGAAGACGGAGGTCCAGTCGGCGCCCGAGGCCTTGATGGGCAGTCCGGTGTCGGGGTGGATGGGGCCGATGCCGTGGAAGCGGTCGGCCTCGTCCTGGAGGGCGGGCTGGTAGCCGCGGCCCTTCTCGGTGAGGCAGTGCACGATGACGGGGCCGCGGAACCGCTTGGCGCGCGCGAGGGCGGACTCCAGGGCCTCGATGTCGTGGCCGTCGATGGGGCCGACGTACTTGAGTCCGAGGTCCTCGAACATGCCCTGGGGCGCGATGAAGTCCTTGAGGCCCTTCTTGGCCCCGTGCAGGGTCTCGTAGAGGGGCCTGCCGACGACCGGGGTGCGCTCCAGCAGGTCCTTCCCACGGGCCAGGAAGCGCTCGTAGCCGTCCGTCGTGCGCAGGGTCGCGAGGTGGTTGGCGAGGCCGCCGATCGTCGGCGCGTACGACCGCTCGTTGTCGTTGACGACGATGACCAGCGGGCGGTCGCCGTCGGCGATGTTGTTGAGCGCCTCCCAGGCCATGCCGCCCGTCAGGGCGCCGTCACCGATCACGGCGACCACGTGGTCGTCGCGCTCGAGGACCTGGTTGGCCTTGGCGAGGCCGTCGGCCCAGCCGAGCACCGTGGAGGCGTGGCTGTTCTCGATGACGTCGTGCTCGGACTCGGCCTGCGAGGGGTAGCCGGACAGGCCGCCCTTCTTCTTCAGCCGGGAGAAGTCCTGGCGGCCGGTGAGCAGCTTGTGCACGTAGGACTGGTGGCCCGTGTCCCACAGGACCCTGTCCCTGGGGGACTCGAAGACGCGGTGCAGGGCGATGGTCAGCTCCACCACACCGAGGTTCGGGCCGAGGTGGCCGCCGGTCTTGGAGACCGCGTCGACGAGGAAGCCACGGATCTCCTCCGCCAGCTGGTCCAGCTCCTCCAGGCTGAGCCGGTCCAGATCGCGCGGTCCCCTGATGCGGGTCAGCAGCGGCACCCGTGCCTCCTTGCAGTAGAGCTGATCAGCTTTCGCCGGGCTCGCCCGAGTCTAATGTTCCCCCGCGAGGCACGCGCCAAGGGGCGCGGGGAACCGCGCGGCCGGCCACGACGGACCAGCTCACACAGTCGACCCGCGCCCCTAGGGCGAGAGACCGCTCTTCCCGCGGAGCGCTACGCGCGGCCCGCCGTCTTCTGCGTCTTGCGGGTGACGGCGTCGATGACGACGGTCGCCAGCAGAACGCCACCGGTGATCATGTACTGGACCGGGGAGGCGATGCCCTCCAGCGCCAGGCCGTACTGGATCGAGACGATGACCAGCACGCCGAGCAGCGCGTTCCAGGTCCGGCCACGGCCACCGAACAGGGACGTACCGCCGATGACGGCCGCCGCGATGGCGTTCATCAGCAGGTCGCCGGCGCCGGCGCCCTGGTTGGCGGAGGCGATCTTCGAGGCGATGAACAGACCGCCGATCGCGGCGAAGGTGCCGGAGATCGCGAAGACCGAGATCCGGATCAGCTCCACGTTGATACCGGCACGCCGGGAGGCCTCGACGCTGCCGCCGAGCGCGAAGATCTTGCGGCCGTACGACGTGCGGCGCAGCACGAAGTCCGTGAGCAGCAGGGTGCCGATGAAGATCACGACGGCCAGCGGCAGGCCCTTGTACTGGTTGTAGACGACGGCCACGGCGATCGAGAGGACCCCGAGCAGCACCGTGCGCAGGATGGTTTCGCTCAGCGGCCTCGACGGCACACCGGCGGCCTCGCGGCGGCGGTTGCCGACGAAGGAGCTGACGAAGTACAGCGCGGTCACCACGACGGCGAGGCTGTACGCGGCCGCCACGTCGGAGAAGTAGTACGTCGTCAGCTTGGCGACCATGCCGTCGCTGTTCAGGTTGATCGTGCCGTTGCTGCCCAGGATCTGGAGCATCAAGCCGTTCCAGAAGAGCAGGCCGGCCAGGGTGACCGCGAACGCGGGCACGCCGATCTTCGCGAAGACGAAGCCGTGGATCGCGCCGGCGACGGTGCCGGTGAGGATGGCCAGCACGAAGGCCAGCCACTCGTTCATGCCGTGGTTGATGTTCAGCACGGCGAAGGAGGCACCCGCGACACCGGAGACCGAACCGACCGACAGGTCGATCTCACCGAGCAGCAGCACGAAGACGATGCCGACGGCGATCATGCCCGTGCCGACCATCGCGATCGAGATGTCGGAGAGGTTGTTCGCGGTGAGGAAGTTGGAGTTCAGGCTCTGGAAGATGATCCAGATGATCGCCAGACCGATGACGACCGGGATGGAACCCAGGTCGCCGGCCTTCATCTTGCGCTTGAACTCGGTGATGTAGCCCGCGAAGCCCTGTTCGCGGACCAGCAGCCGGGGGTCGACGACGGTTGCGGCACCGGTCGCGGCCTCGGGGTTCTCCACCACGTGGTCCTCGGGAGACGCGGAGGTCTTGTCGATACTCACTTCTTGATCTCCCCAGTGGTGCGCGCCGCACGACGGGTCACGGCGTTTTCCGTGGCACCGGTGATGGCGGAGATGATCTCTTCCTGCGAGGTCGACTTGACCTCGAAGACGCCGTTGTTACGACCCAGACGCAGCACCGCCACCTTGTCGGCGACGGCCTTCACGTCAGCCATGTTGTGGCTGATGAGGATCACGGCGTGGTTGCGCTCGCGCAGCCGCTCGACCAGGTCGAGGACCTGGGCGGTCTGCTCGACACCGAGCGCGGCGGTGGGCTCGTCGAGGATGACCAGCCTGGGCTCGCCGAGCATGGAGCGGGCGATGGCCACGGTCTGGCGCTGACCGCCGGAGAGCGAGGCGATCGGGATGCGGACGCTGGGGATGCGGATCGACAGCTGGTCCAGCAGCTCGCGGGAGCGGCGCTCCATCTCGACCTCGTCCAGCACGCCGTACTTGATGACCTCACGGCCCAGGTACAGGTTGCCGACGACGTCGATGTTGTCGCACAGCGCGAGGTCCTGGTACACCGTCGCGATGCCCAGGTGCTGGGCGTCGTGGGGCCGGTTGATGTTGACCGACCGGCCTTCCCACTCGATGACGCCCTCATCGATGGGATGCACGCCGGCGATCGTCTTGACCAGCGTGGACTTTCCGGCTCCGTTGTCGCCGACCAGGGCGACCACCTCACCGGCGTGGACCTCAAGCTCTACGTCGGTGAGCGCCTGGACGGCACCGAATCGCTTGGAGACCCCGCGCAACGCCAGCACGGGCGTAGCGGACACGTGAACCATCTCCTTCGCCGCCTGACCCGGCGGGAGGTTGTGCAGAAAGTTTGGGGGGCTGATCCGTCCGGCACCCCGCGACGAGCTTGCGGGGCTGTTTATGCGCGGGGCGCCGGAGGAGCCTTCGGGGGTGGGCGTCCCGTAGGGGAATTCAAGAGCGAATTCCCCTACCTGGGAAGGGACGCGCCGTTGCTTACTTCAGACCGATCTTGTCGCAGGCGGCCTTGTACTGGGCCGTGCAGATGTCGGCGACGGTGTAGACGCCGTCCTTGATGACGGTGTCCTGGATGTTCGCCTTGGTCAGCGCGGTGACCGGGACCAGGACGGACGGAACCTGCTTGGTGGTCGGGCTGTCGACCTTGTCCTTGGCGACCGAGTCGAGCGACTTGCCCTGGGCGAGGTTCACAGCCATCTCGGCGGCGGCGTCGGCCTCCGGCGCGTAGGGCTTGTAGACGCTCATGTACTGGGTACCGGCGACGATGCGCTGGACGCCCGCGAGCTCCGCGTCCTGGCCGGTGACCGGGATGTTGGTGATGCCGGCGGCCTTGAGGGCGGTGATGATACCGCCGGCCATGCCGTCGTTGGCGGAGTAGACGCCGATCAGGTTCTTCTTGCCGATCGCCGAGATCGCGCCCTCCATGTTGGCGTTGGCGTTCTCCGGCTTCCAGTCCTTGGTGTCGTAGGACTTGCCGATGTTCACCTTGCCCTGGAGGACCTCGAGGGCGCCCTTCTTGAACTGGGCGGCGTTCGGGTCGGTGGAGGACCCGTTCATCATGACGATCTTGCCGGACTTGGCCTTGGAGCCGAGGGCCTTGAGGAGGGCCTCGCCCTGGGTCTTGCCGACGGTCTCGTTGTCGAACGAGGTGTACCCGTCGATGGGGCCCTGCGCCAGGCGGTCGTAGGCGACGACCGGGATGCCCGCGTCCTTGGCCTTCTGGACCGAGTTCTTGATCGCGGCGGAGTCGACCGCGTCCACGATGAGGACGTCCACCTTGTTGGTGATCATCGTGTCGACCTGCTGGTTCTGCGTGCTGGCGTCCTGCTTGGCGTTGGCGTACACCAGCGTCGCCTTGTCGTTCGTGAGCTCCTTGATCTTCTTCTCGATCAGGGGCTTGTCGAACTTCTCGTAGCGGGCCGTCTGGTTCTCCGGGAGGAGCAGACCGACCTTGATGTTGTCGCCCTTCTTGGCGGACGACGAGGAGGAGCCACCGCCGGATTCCTTCGCGCTTCCACAAGCGGCGAGGGAAACGGCCATCGCACCCGCGGCAACGGCAAACGCGGCACTACGCATACGCGTGTTCACTTCAGAAACCTCCCTGACGAGGCCGCGACACTGCGGCCGAGGTGGCTGGAAGTCAACTCGGCCGCGCGTGCGACGTCAAGAAGTAAATCCTTAACGAGATGGCAACGGTGCCATCCGTTCTCTAAGTGAAGGCAGGGGTCACTGCTGAGAGCGAGCCATCCAAAAGGGTCGAATCGCCCATCTCGCTGAGCGCGAGAGCGAGTGCTCCGAGCACCTCCGCACGGCCCCCAAGTGCCCCCGGGAGAACGGACAGTTGACGCGCGGCGCTGGGGATGGCGTAGCGGCCGACGGACTCCCTGATCGGCCCGAGCACCAGCTCACCGGCCTCGGCGAGATCACCACCGAGGACCACCCTGCTCGGGTTCAGCAGATTGCAGAGATTGGCGACTCCACTGCCGATGTGACGGCCGACGTCGGCGATCACCCGACGGCAGCCCGGGTCTCCGTCCCTGGCCAGCCGGACGACGCCTTCCATGGTCAGGTCCGTGCCGTGGCTCGACTGGAGCAACGGAAGCACGTAGCGCGCCGCGGCGAAGGTCTCCAGACATCCCCGGTTCCCGCAGCGGCAGACGGGACCGGATTCGTCGAGTGTAATATGTCCGATTTCACCCGCAGTGCCGCCGGGCCCCCGGTAGATCTTCCCGTTGATCACCAGACCGGCGCCGACACCGCTCGCGACCTTGATGTACGCCAGGTCCCTGACCCCCCGGCCACTGCCCCAGACCAGCTCTCCGAGGGCGCCGAGGTTGGCGTCGTTGTCCACGTGCACCGGCACGCCGAGCCGCCCCCGCAGCTCCTCCGCGGGCCTGGTGCCCGTCCAGCCCGGCAGGATCGCGGTGGAGCCCAGGGTGCCGGACTCGACGTCGATCGGGCCGGGCACGCCGAGGCCCACCCCGGCGATCTTCGAACGGTCGACGCCGGTCGCCGCGATCAGGCGGTTGACCAGCTCTTCCGCCCGGTCGAAGCCCTGCGCCGAAGAGGCGTCCACATCCAGCGGCTCGGACTCCTCGGCCAGCACCTGATGGGCGAGGTTGCCGACCGCGACCCGCAGATGCGTATGCCCGAAGTCGACCCCGATGACGATGCCGGCGTCCCCGCTCAGCGAGACGCTGCGGGCCCTGCGGCCCCCCGCCGAGGTGGGCGTGACCTCGACCGTTCCGCCGTCCTTGAGCTCGCGGACGATGTTGGAGACCGTCGCCGCCGACAGTCCCGTGGTCCGTGCGATCTCCGCCTGCGTGAGCGACCCGGCCAGCCGCACGGCACGTACGACCCGCTCCAGGTTGGCTCGGTGCAGCGACGACTGCGACCCCGGAGTCTCCACGACGACCTCCTGCGCGCGGGACCGCTTCAATGAGGCCCCGACTATGTCCAACTAGTGAACTCTAAGCTGAGCCGTTCGGGTCCCCTCCCGTCAAGAGGTTGAACCGCATCCGGGTTCTTGCACACACAGTGGCGCGCCGCCCCCACACCGGGGGCGGCGCGTTCGCAAGCCGTCGAACCGTTACTTGAGCGCCCCCGCGGTCAGTCCCTGGACCACCTGCCGCTGGAAGATGATGTAGGCCGCCAGCACCGGCAGCATGGCCATCACCAGACCGGCGAACAGGCCGGACCAGTCGCCCTTGTACCCCTGGCTGGCCGCGAGCTGCACCAGGCCCTGCGTCAGCACCCGTTTGTCCGGGTCGGTGTTGAGCACCGTCGGCAGCATGTACTGGTTCCACTGCCCGAGGAAGTTGAAGATCCCGACGCTGATCAGGCCGGGCTTCGCCATCGGCAGCATGATCTGGAAGAACGTCCGGCTGTGTGAGGCCCCGTCGACGAAGGCCGCCTCCGCGACCGAGCTCGGCAGGGTCCGGAAGAACGCGTGCAGGAAGAACACCGTGAATGGAAGCGAGTAGGCGATGTAGACCAGGATCAGCCCGTGGATGGTGTTCAGCAGGCCCATGTTGTTCACGACGTAGAACAACGGGACCAGCGCCAGCATGATCGGGAAGCTCATGCCGCCGATGAAGAGGAAGTAGATGAAGCGGTTGCCCGGGAAGTCGAACCGGGCCAGCACGTACGCCGCCATCGAGCCCAGCACCAGCGTGCCGATCAGCGAACCGCCCACCACCAGGATGGTGTTGAGGAAGTAGTCGCTCATGTTGGCGTCGGTCCAGGCCCGCGCCCAGTTGTCGAAGTGCAGCTTGTCCGGCAGCGACCAGGGCGAGGAGAAGATGGCGCTGTCGTCCTTGAAGGACGTCATCACGGCCCACAGCAGCGGCATGACGACCATGAACGCCCACAGGACGAGGAAGCCGTGGGAGAAGACGTTGAGGACGCGCCCCTCCTTCTTCGGCTTCTTCTGCGGGCGGGCCGGGGTGTCGACCTTGCTGACGGTGGCGCCGGACTCGGCCGGCACGGGGGCGGGGGTCTCGGTCGTCTTCATTGATCAGTACTCCAGCCGCTCGCGCCGGCCAAGACGCATCACGATCGCCGCGAAGGCCAGCGTGACGACGAGCAGGGCGACGCCGATGGTGGTCGCGTAGGCGGCCTGTCCGTCACGGAACGCCTTCTGGTACACGTACAGGACCATGACGGTGGTCGAGTAGTCGGGACCGCCGGGTCCGGTCGTCATGATCTGTACGACCGCGAACGACTCTGCGCCCAGGGCGAGGATGCCCATGTACACCCAGCCGGACTGCACGGTGTCCCAGAGCAGCGGCAGGGTGATCCGGAAGAACGTGGAGAAGCGGTTCGCGCCGTCCAGCAGCGCTGCCTCGTACAGGTCCACCGGGATGGAGGCCATTCCGGCGGAGAAGAGGACCACGAAGAAGCCGACCGTGGACCAGACGAGCACCCCCATCACGCACCACAGGGCCAGGTTCGGATCACCCAGCCACAGCGGCTGGATGCTGCCGAGCCCGATCCCGCGCAGCAGCGCGTTGATCGCGCCGCTGTCCGGGTTGTACGCGAAAGCGAACAGCAGGGCGACGATCGCGATCGAGAGCACCTGCGGGAAGAAATAGACGATCTTGTAGAACGAGGATCCGCGGACACCGGAGATGACCGGGCCGCCGCGCTTGTTCCGCCCGCCCACATTGATCATGAAGGAGAGGAACAGCGCCAGACTGATCGTCACCAGCGGCAGCAGCAACGCGAACAGCAGGCTGTGCCACAACGACTTCCAGAAGATCTCGTCGTGGAACATCCTTCTGTAGTTGTCGAAGCCCACCATCTTGAATTCGGGGCTCAGGCCGGTCCAGTCCGTGAACGAGTAGTAGATGGACTGGATGAACGGCCAGACGACGAAGAGCGCGTACAGCCCGAGGGGAACCGCCAGGAACCCCACGATGAAACGGTACTTGCCGTGCTGCATTACTACCTACCCCGTTCTGGGAGCGGGTGCCGCCGCTGGTGACGGACTCTCACTGGTGCTTGTAGTGCTTGATCGAACTGTCCTTGGCCGCCGCGTCGGCGAAGCCCTGGATCTTCTTGATGGTCTCTGCCGGGGTGGCGCGGCCGGCCATCATCTCGCCGAGGCCCGCCACACCAATCTGCTCCTTCTGGAGCTGCACGTACCAGTCCTGGAGACGCGGGTTCAGGACGTTGTCCTTGGCCAGGTCCAGCGCCGCGACACCGGACTTGAGGCCCGGGGTCAGGGTGATGCCGGTGGTGCCGCCGTTGTACGCGGTCAGCGACTTCACCTTGCTGGTGAAGTTCTTCGAGGACGCCTCGCTGAGCATGATGCGCAGCTGCTCCATGCCGCCCTCGGGGTTCTTCGCCTTGGCCGGCACGATGAAGGGCTCACCGCCGGAGGCCCAGATGGTGCCGAACGGCAGCTTGTCGGAGCTGTCGATGCCGGTGGGCGCGGAGACGGCGAGGTTGAAGTCGGACGGGATGACGTTCGCCGACTCGTTCTCCACCCAGGAGCCGTTCGGGATGAACAGCGCCTTGCCCTTGGCCCACGCGGTCTGCGACTGGATGTGGTCCAGGCCCGGGGTGCCCTTGAGGATGTAGCCCTTCTTGTAGAGCTCGTAGTAGGCGTCGAAGCAGGCCTTGACGGCCGGGTGCTTCCAGGCGTTCGGCTCGAGGTTGTCGATGGCGTCCAGGACCTCGCGGCCGCCGACCTTGCCGATCATCGGGTACAGCGAGAAGGGGACGTAGTACGGGTACTTGCCCGCGTACGTCCAGCCGGCCATGCCCTTCTTCTTGGCCTTCTCGCACACGGCGAGCATCTCGTCCCAGGTCTTCGGGTACTCCGCGTCGAGGGAGTCGAGGGCCTTCTGCGAGTACCAGACGCCGTAGACCGTGTAGGCGTAGTACATGATCCAGACGGGCTTGCCGTCGAACTGGCCCATCTCGACGATGCCGGGGCGCAGCGTGTCGCGGACCTTCTTGTTCGGGTCGTCGTAGGACGCCGCGTCCAGCAGCGGGGTGAGGTCGGAGAGCTGGCTCTTGCCGACCAGGACGCCCATGTCCATCTGCTCGGCACCGGAGTTGTCGATCAGGTCCGGCGGGGTGCCCTGGTTGAAGCGGGGCTGGAGCGTGGACTGGATCTTCTGGGTGGCGGAGAACTTCACCTTCACCTTGGGGAAGTTCTGCTCGTAGATCTTGACGGCGTCCTGGGCGTACTCCTTGCCGAAGCCGCCGTCGAAGAGGACGAACTCCATCCCCGCCGTCTCGTTCACGCCGAGCGGGTTCTTGGCGGTCTTCTTGCCCGCCTTGGCCTTGTCGCCGTTGTCGCTGCCGCCACCGCTTGCACAGGCCGACAGGAAGCTCATCGTGGGTACGGAGATCAGGCCGAGCGCGGCGGACCGCTTGATCAGATCGCGGCGGCCGACACCGGGTGCGCCAGTGGTCGCCGCGCCGTTGTTCTCGGCGGAAGTGGATCCCATGCTCAAGTCCTCGCCTTCTCCAGGACTCAGGCGGTGAACCGGATCCTTCCCGGCACCGCGGTCAGGTCAAGCAGGGTCGTGCGGTCGTGCGCGTCGTGCAGTACGGATCGGGTGAATCGCCGACAGGTATAGTCCACTTCCCGCCAACGGAGCAAGATCGAATGCAAGGTTGGCCGATGGTCTTATCCGAGTTGAGACCTCGCGGAAATATGAGTCCCCTGTGGCCCCCTTGCCGGAAAAATCCACGACATAAACCTCGAATGCCACACGCAACACCCTTGACATCACTGACCACTTGGCCCACTACTGGTCTCTGCGTGGCTAAGTTGACAACGTTGTCCACAGCCCAGGGAGGGTCTGGCGTATGGGGCACAGAACTCGGCACAGATGGGGACCGGCGGTCGTGCTGACGGCCGCCTTTGCTTTGGCGGTGGGCACCCAGGGGGCGGCGACCGCACTGCCCGCGAAGGCACCGGCCGCCGACCAGGCGTTCGCCTCCTCGTTCGAGGCGGGCGATCCTGCGCCGGACTGGCTCAACACGGTCGACACCAAGGCTGACGGGAGCAAGCGGGCCTCCGGTGTCGACGGCGGATACAGCAGCGGCATTCCCGGAAACGTCAACGACCATGTCACCGACGTGCGGGCGAGCGCCGAGAACACCGGCGGCGGGAAGGTGAAGGAGAACCTCGTCGACGGCGAGTCGGCCACCAAGTGGCTGACCTTCGACCCGACCGGCTGGGTCGAGTTCGACCTCGACAAGCCGCTGAAGATCACGAACTACGCGCTCACCTCGGCCAACGACTTCGCCGAGCGCGACCCGAAGGACTGGACGCTGCAGGGCTCCACCGACGGCAAGGACTGGAAGACCCTCGACTCCCGCACCGGTGAGTCCTTCTCCGAGCGGTTCCAGACCAAGTCCTACGACCTGGCCGAGCCGGCCGAGTACCAGCACTTCCGGCTCGACATCACGAAGAACAACGGCGCCGACGACATCCTGCAGCTCGCCGACCTCCAGCTGTCCACCGGTGACAGCGGCACCCCGGTCCCGCAGGACATGCTCTCGCTGGTCGACCACGGCCCGAGCGGCTCCCCGACCGCGAAGGCGGCCGCCGGCTTCACCGGAAAGAAGGCCCTGCGTTACGCCGGACGGCACACCGCCGACGGCCGGGCGTACTCGTACAACAAGGTCTTCGACGTGAACGTGGCCGTCGGCCGCGACACCCAGCTCTCGTACCGGATCTTCCCGCAGATGGCGGACAAGGACCGGGACTACGACGCCACCAACGTCTCGGTCGACCTGGCCTTCACCGACGGCACGTATCTGAGCGGCCTGGGCGCGACCGACCAGCACGGCTTCGGGATGTCGCCGCAGGCGCAGGGCGCCGCCAAGATCCTCTACGTCAACCAGTGGAACAACGTGCTCTCGCGGATCGGCTCGGTCGCGGCCGGCAAGACCGTCGACCGCATCCTGGTGGCGTACGACTCCGCCAAGGGCCCGGCGAAGTTCCGCGGCTGGCTGGACGACATCGCGCTCAGGCGCGCGGCGCCGGAGAAGCCCAAGGCGCATCTGGCCGACTACGCGCTGACCACCCGCGGCACGAACTCCAGCGGCAGCTTCTCGCGCGGCAACAACTTCCCCGCGACGGCCATGCCGCACGGCTTCAACTTCTGGACGCCCGTCACCAACGCGTCCTCGCTGAGCTGGCTGTACGACTACGCGCGGGCGAACAACGACGACAACCTGCCGACGATCCAGGCGTTCAGCGCGAGCCACGAGCCCAGCCCGTGGATGGGCGACCGGCAGACCTTCCAGCTGATGCCGTCCGCCGCCGCGGGGACCCCGGACACCGCCCGCGAAGCCCGCGAGCTGGCGTTCCGGCACGAGAACGAGACCGCGCGGCCGTACTACTACGGCGTGAAGTTCGAGAACGGCCTGAAGGCCGAGATGGCGCCGACCGACCATGCCGCGTCGCTGCGCTTCACCTACCCGGGCGACGACGCGAGCGTGGTCTTCGACAACGTCACCGAGCAGGCCGGGCTCACGCTCGACAAGGAGCACGGCGTCGTCACCGGCTACTCGGACGTGAAGTCCGGACTGTCGACCGGTGCCACCCGGCTCTTCGTCTACGGCGTCTTCGACAAGTCCGTGACGGACGCCTCCTCCAGCGGCGTCAAGGGCTACATGCGCTTCGACGCGGGCTCCGACCACACGGTCACCCTGCGCCTGGCCACCTCGCTCATCAGCGTCGACCAGGCCAAGGACAACCTGCGCCAGGAGATCCCGGACGGCATGTCCTTCGACGCGGTCAAGAGCCACGCCCGCACCGCCTGGGACAAGCTGCTCGGCAAGGTCGAGGTCGAGGGCGCGACGCCGGACCAGCTGACCACGCTGTACTCCAGCATGTACCGGCTGTACCTGTACCCCAACTCCGGCTTCGAGAAGGTGGGTTCGAAGTACCAGTACGCCTCGCCGTTCTCGCCGATGCCCGGGCCCGACAGCCCGACGCACACCGGCGCGAAGATCGTCGACGGCAAGGTGTACGTCAACAACGGCTTCTGGGACACCTATCGGACGACCTGGCCGGCGTACTCCTTCCTCACGCCCTCCAAGGCGGGCGAGATGGTCGACGGGTTCGTGCAGCAGTACAAGGACGGCGGCTGGACCTCGCGCTGGTCCTCCCCCGGCTACGCGGACCTGATGACCGGCACATCCTCGGACGTGGCGTTCGCGGACGCGTACGTCAAGGGCGTGAAGTTCGACGCGAAGGCGGCGTACGACGCGGCCGTGAAGAACGCGACCGTCGTCCCGCCGTCCTCCGGCGTGGGCCGCAAGGGCATGGCCACCTCGCCCTTCCTCGGCTACACCACCACCTCCACCGGCGAGGGCTTCTCGTGGGCGATGGAGGGCTACGTCAACGACTACGGCATCGCCAAGATGGGCGAGGCCCTCTACAAGAAGACGGGCGAGAAGCGCTACCAGGAGGAGTCCCAGTACTTCCTCAACCGCGCCCAGGACTACGTCAACCTCTACGACTCCAAGGCCGGCTTCTTCCAGGGCAAGGACGCCCAGGGGAACTGGCGCGTGGACTCCGCCAAGTACGACCCGCGCGTGTGGGGTTACGACTACACGGAGACCAACGGCTGGGGCTACGCCTTCACCGCCCCGCAGGACAGCCGGGGACTCGCCAACCTCTACGGCGGCCGGGGGGCTCTCGGCGACAAGCTGGACGAGTACTTCGCGACGCCCGAGACGGCGTCCCCGGAGTTCGTCGGCTCCTACGGCGGCGTCATCCACGAGATGACGGAGGCGCGGGACGTCCGGCTGGGCATGTACGGGCACTCCAACCAGGTCGCCCACCACGTCATCTACATGTACGACGCGGCCGGCGAACCCTCGAAGGCGCAGAAGAACGTCCGTGAGGTGATGTCCCGCCTCTACACCGGCAGCGAGATCGGGCAGGGCTACCACGGCGACGAGGACAACGGCGAGCAGTCGGCCTGGTACCTCTTCTCCTCGCTCGGCTTCTACCCGCTGGTGATGGGCAGCGGCGAGTACGCCATCGGCTCCCCGCTGTTCAAGAAGGCGACGGTCCACCTGGAGAACGGCCACGACCTGGTCGTCCGGGCGCCGAAGAACAGCGCGAAGAACGTCTACGTGCAGGGGTTGAAGGTCAACGGCCGTACCTGGTCCAAGACCTCGCTGCCGAGCGAGCTGCTCCAGAAGGGCGGGATGCTCGACTTCGACATGGGGTCGAAGCCCTCCTCGTGGGGCACCGGCAAGGACGCCGCGCCCGTGTCGATCACCCAGGACGACAAGGTGCCGACGCCGCGTGCGGACGTGCTGAAGGGCGACGGGGCGCTGTTCGACAACACCTCGGCGACCGACGCGACCGTCACCTCCGTGGACCTGCCGGTCTCCGGGCCGGTCAAGGGCCTGCAGTACACGGTGACGTCGTCCGGCGACCACACCAAGGCACCGACCGGCTGGACGCTCCAGGGATCCGCCGACGGGACCACGTGGAAGACGCTGGACAAGCGGTCCGGGGAGTCCTTCAGGTGGGACAAGCAGACACGCGCGTTCAGCGTGAACTCTCCGGGCTCGTACGCGAAGTACCGCCTGGTGTTCGACGGTGAGGCGGTGATCTCGGAGGTCGAACTGCTCGCGTGAGCGGGTGGGTCGACCACCGGCACCGAACGGGACGGGGGCCGCGTCGCACGCGACGCGGCCCCCTTGCCGTGCCGGCCGGACGTCAGCCGGTCGCGAGGGTGAACACGTGCAGGTCCGTGTTCTGCGGCAGCGTCACCTTGGTGATGGTCCTCCCCGCCGGCGCCGCGAACGGCTTGGTGGCGAAGACGTACGTGGCCACCGGGTCCTTGTCCGCGCCCGCGACGTTCCGGTACGCGGTCCTGGCGACGACCTCGTTGCCGTACTGCACGGTCCCGCCGCCTCCGCCGACGGTCCAGTCGGTGAAGGAGAGGTCGATCGCGTCGGTGCTGCCGTCGGAGTAGGTGACGGTGGCCTTGGCCGCCTGGTTGCCGTTGACCGCGCTGCCGATGAACGACAACTCGGCCGCCGGGCGCGTGAGTTCGATGCTCTGCCCGGACGCCGAGACGTTGTCCGGGCGGGCGGCCGGCGAGTTCGGCCAGCCGAAGGTCAGCCCCTCGACCGTGCCCTGCCCGCCCGGCGTGAGACCGGCCGCCGCGAGGGCCTGGCGGGAGTAGCTCCAGCCGCCGCCGTCGAAGTCGGCCTCGTCGTGCTCGCCCTCGTCGTCCGAGACGCCGGTGTTGTCGTAGGCGGCGAGGAGCGTGCCGGGCGCGGCCACCGTCAGGGCCACGGGCTGCTGGTACGACGTGTCGCCCGAGGTCACCGTGACCTTGGCGTCGTAGAAGCCCTGTTCGACGTCCTTGGCGGCGGAGAGGGTGATCTCCTGCGAGCCGTCCGGGACGGTCCCCTCGGCCGGGGTCGCGGTGACCCCGTCGGGCACGTCGACCTTGAAGCGCACCTCGGGCCCGCTGCCGCCGCTCATCGACAGGGCGCGGATGCCGACCTTCGCGCTCTCACCCGGCGCGATCGTCGCCGCGGTCGGACCGACCCCGATCTGGTACGGCTGCTCGCCCGCCCGGAAGGAGGGCGGCGCGTCGGAGGGGGCGCTCCCCCACTCCTTGTCCGGGGTTGCGGAGAGCGTGTAGTCGAGCCTGCCGCCGTCGCGCACGAGGGAGGACGACAGCCAAGGGCGCTCACTGGTGCGGCCGTTGACTTCGAGGGACTGGATGTACGGTGCGTCCGCGGCGGCGCCGGATGCCCGGATGGAGATGTCGTTGCCCTGCGGCCTGTCGATCTCGATGCGCGGGAACAGCGGTGAGGCGAGGGCGAGTTCGGCGCGCGAGGGCACCTGCGGATACATGCCGAGCGCGGAGAAGACGTACCACGACGACATCGCGCCGAGGTCGTCGTTGCCGGGGATGCCCTCCGGCTGTGTCGACCAGAGCTGCTTCATCGCCGCACGGACGGTCTCCTGCGCCTTGTACGGGGTGCCCGCGTAGTCGTACAGGTAGGGCACGTTGATCGACGGCTCGTTGTCCAGCTCGGACTTGTCCCCACCGCCGCCGGTGAAGACCCAGCCGCCGTCACTGCCGTGGAAGAAGGCGTCGAGCCGGGCGAGCGCCTTGTCCTTGCCGCCCATCGCGGCGAACAGGCCGGCCGGGTTGTGCTGCACCATCCAGGTGTACTGGGCCGCCGTGCCCTCGACGAAGCCGTTGCCCGTCGACGGGGTGAACCCGGTGACCCAGCTGCCGTCGGCCTTGCGGTTGGCGATGTAGCCGCCGCTCGGATCGGCGGCGATGTTGAAGTTGTTCTGCCACCACTGGGCGCGCTCGGCGAAGCTGGCGGCCGTCTTCTTCTGCCCCGCCGCGGTGGCGAGCTGGGAGAGGGAGAAGTCCGCGCCGGACATCTCCAGCGTCTCGGCGGCGCCGCCCCAGGCGTTGGACACCGACGTCATGTAGTGCAGCTTCAAGTACTTGTCGAGCGAGGGGCGTTGGCCGACCGAGAGCACCGGCTTCCCGGAGGACGACAGGTCCTGCTCGGTGGGGACCGTGGCCGCCTTGACGAGCGAGGCCAGCGCGCCGCGCAGGTCGAAGTCGGTGCCGCCGAAGGCCCGGATGCCGGCCAGGGCGGTGGGTGAGGGGTCGCCGTTCATGACGTGCGTGCCGCTCGCGCCGTGCAGCCAGCGGTCCCAGACGCCGCCGTTCTGCCGGGCGAGCTCGTACAGCGACTGCGCCACGTCGGAGCCCGTGCGCGGGCTGAGGAGCGTCAGCAGCTGCACCTGGTCCCGGTAGACGTCCCAGCCGGAGAACGTCCCGTACTGGGCCGCGTGGCCACGCGCGACCTTGTGCACCTTGCCGTCGCCGCCGCTGTATCTGCCGTCGACGTCACTGATGACGTTGGGGTGCATCATGGCGTGGTACAGCGCGGTGTAGAAGGTGGTGCGCTCGGCGTCCGTGCCGCCGCCGACCCGGATGGCGCCGAGGCGTTCGCGCCAGGCCCGGTGGGCGGCGTCCCGTACCGCGTCGAAGGAGCGGTGCGGCGGGTTCTCGGCCGCGAGATTGGCGGCGGCGCCGGCCTGGCTGACGTAGGAGATGCCGACCTTGACGTTCACGGGGCCGGAGCCGGGCTCGAACTCGACGTAGCCGCCGGCTCCCTTGCCCGCGACGGGCCGCCCGCCGCCGGTGAAGCCGCCGGTGCCGCCGCTCGCCGTCGTCGACCCCGGGCTCAGCCGGTCGTCCTGCCAGGTGCCGGTCGCCTTGAAGTCGCGGTCGAAGCGGGCGGTGAAGTAGACGGTGTAGTACGGGCGTTGGCCCTCGGGATCCAGATAGCCGCAGAAGTTGCCGGAGGTGACGGAGCCGGACACCGTGCGGGTCGCCGGGTCGATGTGGACCGACGAATCGGTGGAGCCCACCTCGGAGTTGGCGGTGCGGATGAGGAGGGAGGCGGGCTTGCCGGACGGGTAGGTGAAGCGGCCGGAGCCCGTCCGCGGCGTCGCCGTGAGATCGGCGGTGACCCCGGACGCGAGCCCCACCTTGTAGTGGCCGGGCTCCGCCGTCTCGTCGGAGTGGCTGAAGCCGGACGCGTACACGGCGTCCTTGGTGTCGCTCGCGGGCGAGGAGGTCACCTCGCCCGCGTACGGGAAGAACGGGATGTCTCCGCTGCCGCCCGCGCAGCCGGTGCCGGACATGTGGGTGAGGCTGAAGCCGCGGATGCGGGTGGCGTCGTACTGGTAACCGCCGGGCGCGGCGGTTCTGGTCGCGTCGCCTCTGGTGTTCTCCGGGCTCCAGGAGAGCATGCCGAACGGCGTGACGGCGCCCGGGAAGACGTTGCCGCCGTTCCGGGTGCCGATGAGCGGATCGACGTACGTGGCCGGATCCTTGACCAGATCCGGTGGTGCGGTGGTCGCCGCGAGGGCCGGTGTGGCTCCGCCGACCGCGAGCACCGCGGCCAGCAGCAATGACGTAGGACGGAAACGCATGGGGCGGCCCCTCCTCCTTCGGACGGGTCGCGCACCACAGGTCGCACAAGCCGCAGGGACAGTAGCGTGCGCCACGCGTACCACGGAAGAGCGCGTAGGGACGCGAGGGCTCACGGGACGGCCGCCCGGACGGGCTTGGTCGACCAACTGGCTTGACATCGTTGTCTGTTGAGGAGGTAAAGTTGTATGCAGATCATCAGACAACGTTGTCGCACCGCAGCGTCGCCACAAGCCAGCACCATCCGGAACAGGTACTCCCCCGGCCTGCCCGGCTCGCGGACCCGGTGGCCCGTCCTACCCACCGGGTCCGCCCTGAGCGGAGCCGCGCGCCGGTTTCGGCGCGCGCCTCCAGCCGACCTGGCAGGGCAGGCCGGTCGCCGTGTCACCGACGTCGCCCTTGACCACGTATCCGAAGGTCGTGCTCCTCCCCGGGGCCAGTGAGCCGTTCCAGTCGGCGTTGTGGACCATCACGTCCTGGCCGTTGTAGGTGGCGTTGCCGTTCCAGAGGCTGTCGACCTGCTGTCCCGCGGGCAGCGTCCAGTCGACCATCCAGCCCAGCATCGGGACGTCGCCGGTGTTGGTGACGGTCACCTCGGACTGGTACCCGCCGCTCCAACTGCCGGTCGTCCCGCGGGTGGCTTCGCACTTGCCCGGCACCGGATCGGTCGGGTTGCCCGGGTCGTGGATGCCCGTGACCTCGCCGTTGCCGCCGTCGAAGACGACGTCGGAGCAGGAGTAGAAAGGTCTCGGCGCTGTCCGAGCGCTGCCAGACCATGTGGACGATGTGGCGCCCCGACTTGTTCTCGGGGAGCTTGCCGGTCCAGGAGTAGTTGGCCTCGACGGTGCCCGGGGTGCCGTTGAGCGGCGGGTGGTCGACCGTGAGGAACGGGGTGTCCTCAATGTCGTCCCAGGTGAGCGGCTTGGTCGGGTCGAAGCCGTCCTTGGTGATGTAGACGTGGAACCAACCCGGGTGCGCGGCCCAGGCGTTGTAGGAGAGGTCGACGGTCGCGCCCGAGGTGAGGTGGGTCAACGGCCAGTCGGCGCGCGGGCGGTTGAAGCCCGTGAAGCTGGGGGTTGCCGCCGCTGCACAGCTCCCCGTCCGGGACGAACCCGCGGGTGCGGCCGGCGCCGTCGGAGCGCAGCACGGAGAACCAGTTGTAGAACGGCGTGGTCCCGCTGACCTGTTGAGCCGCTTTGCAGGCCGGATTGACGGGCTTGATCTCCCGGTGTCGGTGAGGCCGTCCTGCCGGCACAGAAAGGTACGGCTGCCGGGCTTCATGGGCGCCCCGTGCGCCTGCGCCTTGCCGCCTGCCGGGACGACGAGGGCGAAACGCGGGGAGGGTGGCGAGGAGCGAGACGAGGATGAGGAAGAGGGCGCGGGTGGTTAATCGGCGCGGTGGGCGGCGCGGGTCCGTTGCCGATGCTTTCGTCGGGGGCATGACAGTAATTCCTTCGGGTGCGACGGCGTGGCGGTGCACGGACGGCGGAAGCGCGGCGAGAGCGGGGTGGGTGCGGTTCGGGGGCGGCGGGTTCCGGTCCGCCGCCCCTGAGTATGGGAGCGCTCCCACCCCGCTTGCGGGGAAAAATAGCGCCGCTTGGGCCGGTTGTAAACGGCCGGCGCAGCGGAGGGCCGGTCAGACCGATGCCGGCCTGGCACGAGCGGCCGTTTCTCCGGCGGGCCACGGTCTGGCGGCCGGCGCGGCCACCGGCAGCAGGACCGTGAACTCCGTGTTCCCCGGAACGCTGTTCACGCGGATACGCCCCCCGTGTGCCTCCACGATCGCCGCCGCGATGGCGAGGCCGAGGCCCGCGCCGCCTCCCGTGGACGGTGTGCGGGAGCGTGAGGCGTCGGCGCGGGTGAAGCGGTCGAACAGTTCGGGCAGCAGGTCCGGGGGGATGCCCGGGCCGTTGTCGCGGACGCGGATCGTGTGGTGCTCCCCCGTCGACCTCACCTCGGCCGTCACCGTCGTGCCGGCAGGGGTGTGCATGCGGGCGTTGGTCAGCAGGTTGGCCACCGCCTGGTGGAGGTGTGTCTCGTCGCCGGGGATCAATGCCCGCTCGTCGAGCGGGAGTTGGAGGTGCCAATGGTGGTCGGGGGCCGTTCGCCTCGTCTGCCGCACCGCCTCCGCGACCACCGCCGCGAGGTCGACCTCCGTGGACTCCAGGGGGCGTCCCTCGTCCAGGCGGGCCAGGAGCAGCAGGTCCTCCACCAGGGCGGTCAGACGGGCCGATTCCGTCGATATGCGGCGCCAGGCGAGGACCGGTTCCATGCGGGCCGTGCCGTGGTTCATCAGTTCCGCGTACCCGGCGATCGAGGCGAGCGGGGTGCGGAGTTCGTGGCTCGCGTCGGCGAGGAAGCGGCGCATGCGTTCCTCGCTGCGCCGCACCCGCTCCTCACCGCGGCGGCGTTCGGCGAGGGAGGTCTCCACGTGCTCGATCATCCGGTTGAGCGCGGCGCCGACCTGGCCGGCTTCGGTGCCGGGGTCGGTGTCCCCGGCGCGGACGCGGGTGAGGCCGGTGACCTCGCCGCGGTCCAGCGGAGTCCGGGAGACCTCCACCGCGGTGGCCGCGACCCTGCCCAGGGGGCGCAGCTGGCGTCGTATCACCACCGCGCAGACGATGCCCGCGGCCGCCAGGCCCACCGCGGCCACCACCGCCTCGGCCTCGACCAGTTCGCCGATCATGTGCTGCACGCCGTCCATCGGCAGACCGGCGAGGACGTGGGTCCCGTCCGAGTCGAGTGCGGTGATCCGGTAGGTGCCCAGGCCCGGGACGGTGACCGTGTGCCGTGCCCCCTCCGCCGACATGCCGTGCAGCGCCGCGCGCTGGGCCGTGGTCAGGTTCCGCGGCGGTGCGTCCCGGCGGACGACCGCCGCGGCGACGACCGTGCCGTCCTCGCCGAGCCGGCCGGCGAGCAGGCCGGCCTGGCGGCCGTTCCCGGTCAGGAAGGAGAGGTCCGTCCGGCTCTCCGGCTCAGGACCGGCATCCTCCAGGCTGTCCGCCGCGGCGGCGGTGACCCGGTCGTCCAAGTCGCGCATGAGACAGGCGCGTTGGACGAACGCACTGGTGAACGCCATGGCGGCGCACACGACGACGAGTACGGCGCCGGTGAACAGCAGCAGGCGTGTGCTTAGGGAGCGTCCGCGCGGGCGGGCGGTCATCTGCCGTCCCCTGCCGGTCCGATCGAGCGCCCGGGTGGCGCGGAGATGCCTGACATGTCTCGATCCTGTCCCGGTCCGCTGAGGGAACGCTGTGTTCCACCTGAGGGTGGGTGATGACCTGGGGCGTCCGGCACGGACACGGCGAAGGCCGCGTCCCCGGCGAACCGGGAACGCGGCCTTCAACTGCCTTGCAGCGCCGCTTACTTGCGGATCAGCGAGCGCAGCACGTACTGCATGATGCCGCCGTTGCGGTAGTAGTCGGCCTCACCGGGGGTGTCGATGCGGACGACCGCGTCGAACTCGACACCGGTGTCGGTGGTGACCTTGACCGTGCGCGGCGTGGTGCCGTTGTTGAGCTCCTCGACGCCGGTGAAGGAGAAGGTCTCCTCGCCGGTCAGGCCGAGGGACTCGGCGGTCCGGCCCTCCGGGAACTGCAGCGGCAGGACGCCCATGCCGATGAGGTTCGAGCGGTGGATGCGCTCGTACGACTCGGCGATGACGGCCTTGACGCCCAGGAGCGCGGTGCCCTTGGCCGCCCAGTCGCGGGACGAACCGGAGCCGTACTCCTTGCCGGCCAGGACGACCAGCGGGATGCCCTGCTCGATGTAGTTGCGCGAGGCGTCGTAGATGAACGACACCGGCGCGTCTGCCTGCGTGAAGTCGCGGGTGTAGCCGCCCTCGGTGCCCGGCGCGATCTGGTTGCGCAGGCGGATGTTGGCGAACGTGCCGCGGATCATGACCTCGTGGTTGCCTCGGCGCGAGCCGTAGGAGTTGAAGTCGCGGCGCTCGACGCCGTGCTCCGTGAGGTACTTGCCGGCGGGGGTGTCGGCCTTGATGGCACCGGCCGGGGAGATGTGGTCGGTGGTGACCGAGTCGCCCAGCTTGGCCAGCACACGGGCGCCGGCGATGTCGGAGACCGGGGCCGGCTCCATCTCCATGCCCTCGAAGTACGGGGGCTTGCGGACGTAGGTCGACTCGGCGTCCCACTCGAAGGTGTTGCCGGTCGGGATCGGCAGCGCCTGCCACTGGGCGTCGCCCGCGAAGACGTCCTGGTAGGACTTGTTGAACATGTCCTCGCCGATGGCGTTCGCCACGACGTCGTTGACCTCGGCCTCGGAGGGCCAGATGTCCTTCAGGAAGACCGGGTTGCCGTCCTGGTCGGTGCCCAGGGCGTCACGGGTGATGTCCACCTTCATGGAGCCCGCGAGCGCGTACGCGACGACCAGCGGCGGGGAGGCCAGGTAGTTCATCTTGACGTCGGGGTTGATGCGGCCCTCGAAGTTCCGGTTGCCGGAGAGGACCGAAGTCACGGCGAGGTCATGGTCGTTGACGGCCTTGGAGACCTCCTCCGGCAGCGGGCCGGAGTTGCCGATGCAGGTGGTGCAGCCGTAACCGACCAGGTTGAAGCCGACCTTGTCGAGGTACGGCGTCAGGCCCGACTTGTCGAAGTAGTCGGTGACGACCTTGGAGCCCGGGGCGAGGGTGGTCTTGACCCACGGCTTGCGGGTCAGGCCCTTCTCCACGGCCTTCTTCGCGACGAGCGCGGCGGCGACCATGACGTACGGGTTCGAGGTGTTGGTGCAGGAGGTGATGGCCGCGACGGTGACCGCGCCGTGGTCGATCGTGTAGGTCGAGCCGTCGGGGGCGGTGACCTGGACCGGGTTGCTCGGCACGCCGTTGGCGGAGGCCGGGGCGTCGGAGGCCGGGAAGGACTCCTTGCCCGCCTCGTCGTCGTCGGCGACGTAGTTGCGCACGTCGCTCTTGAACTGCTCGGCGGCGTTGGCGAGGACGATTCGGTCCTGCGGGCGCTTCGGGCCGGCGATGGAGGGGACGACCGTGGAGAGGTCCAGCTCGAGCTTCTCGGAGAAGTCGGGCTCGGCCTTCGGGTCCAGCCAGAGGCCCTGCTGCTTGGCGTACGCCTCGACGAGCGCGACCTGCTGGTCGGTGCGGCCGGTCAGGCGCATGTAGTTCAGGGTCTCGTCGTCGATCGGGAAGATCGCGGCGGTGGAGCCGAACTCCGGCGACATGTTGCCGATGGTGGCGCGGTTGGCGAGGCTCGTGGCCGCGACACCCTCGCCGTAGAACTCGACGAACTTGCCGACGACGCCGTGCTTGCGCAGCATCTCGGTGATGGTGAGCACCAGGTCGGTGGCGGTGGTGCCGGGCTTGAGCTCACCCGTGAGCTTGAAGCCGACGACGCGCGGGATGAGCATCGAGACCGGCTGGCCGAGCATCGCGGCCTCGGCCTCGATGCCGCCGACGCCCCAGCCCAGGACACCCAGGCCGTTGACCATCGTGGTGTGCGAGTCGGTGCCGACCAGGGTGTCGGGGTAGGCCTTGCCGTCACGGACCATGACGACGCGGGCCAGCTTCTCGATGTTGACCTGGTGGACGATGCCGGTGCCGGGCGGGACGACCTTGAACTCGTCGAAGGCGGTCTGGCCCCAGCGCAGGAACTGGTAGCGCTCCTTGTTGCGGCCGTACTCCAGCTCGACGTTCTGCTTGAAGGCGTCGTTGGTGCCGAACTTGTCGGCGATGACGGAGTGGTCGATGACCAGCTCGGCCGGGGCCAGCGGATTGATCTTGTCCGCGTCGCCGCCGAGCTCCTTGACGGCCTCACGCATGGTGGCGAGGTCCACGACGCAGGGCACGCCGGTGAAGTCCTGCATGATCACGCGGGCCGGCGTGAACTGGATCTCCTGGCTGGGCTGGGCCTGCGAGTCCCATCCGCCGAGGGCACGGATGTGGTCGGCGGTGATGTTCGCGCCGTCCTCGGTGCGGAGCAGGTTCTCCAGCAGGACCTTGAGGCTGTACGGAAGGCGAGCCGAGCCTTCCACCTTGTCCAGCCGGAAGATCTCGTACGACTCGTCGCCCACCTGCAGCGTGCTGCGGGCGTCGAAGCTGTTCGCCGACACGACAGTCTCCTTCATTGATGTGCGCGTACTCACCACGATCCTGCCGCCACGGCAACTTGGCCGATCCACTAAGGTAAGGCTAAGTTAGGTAACCCTTACCAGGCTGGCGACTGCGGTGCTCCTGGGCAGATATCTCGATGTCGAGATAACTCTAGTACATGCCCGTCGACAGGTCATGTCCGGACCGCCTCCGGCATGCCGCGACGCGGTGGCGTCGGCCACACGGGGCACGCCAGGATCGGCGCATGCCTGCCGGAGACCACCCCGCACACCTCGACCCCGCACCGATCGGCCGCTGGAGCAGCACCCCCTTCGAGCTGGGCGTCATGGAGTCGTCGCAACTCGAGCCGCGCGACGACGGCACGGGAAGCACGACGATCGCGAACCTCGCGGGCGACGAGACCTCGCACATCACCTGGAACTGCCCGACCGCCGGCGTTCTGGAACTGCGCGACGAGCACGGCGGCGCCACCCGGGTGCGCTACACACTCGCGCCCGTCCGGCCGGTCGGCGGCGGAGAGCCGGTGCGGGCCGCGGCGTTCGAGCCGTCTCTCCTTTGCGCCCATCAGTACGCGCACACGGGGTATCCGACCTGAGCGGCACTCAGATCCAGAACCCAAGAAGGAGGCATACATGTCGCTCACCTTCCGCAAGAGCTTCCGGATCCTGCCGGGGGTGCGTCTGAACATCAACCGGCACTCCTGGTCCATCACCACCGGCGGCAGCCACGGCCCGCGGCATACGCACAGCAGCACGGGACGTCGCACGACATCGATGGATTTGCCCGGACCTTTCGGATGGAGGCGCACCCGTACCGCAAGGCGACGTTGACGGCCCGTCACCCGAACGGACCCCTCAACGGGCCCCATCTCATATATGAGATAACCTCAACCTCATGGCAGACGACTACCTCGTACGCATCGGCAGGCTCATCCGTGACGCCCGGCAACACCGCGGCTGGACGCAGGCACAGCTCGCGGAGGCGCTCGGTACCAGCCAGAGCGCCGTCAACCGCATCGAGCGCGGCAACCAGAACATCAGCCTTGAGATGATCGCTCGAATCGGTGAGGCCCTGGACAGCGAAATCGTCTCGCTGGGCTACTCGGGCCCGATGCATCTGCGCGTGGTCGGCGGCCGCCGGCTCTCCGGCGCCATCGACGTCAAGACGAGCAAGAACGCCTGCGTCGCACTGCTGTGCGCGTCCCTGCTCAACAAGGGACGCACGGTGCTGCGCCGGGTCGCGCGGATCGAGGAGGTGTACCGCCTGCTCGAGGTCCTCAACTCCATCGGCGTGCGCACCCGCTGGGTCAACGACGGCGTGGACCTGGAGATCATGCCGCCCGCCGAGCTGAACATGGCGGCGATCGACTCCGACGCGGCCGTGCGGACGCGGTCCATCATCATGTTCTTCGGCCCGCTGCTGCACCGTATGGACCGCTTCAAGCTGCCGTACGCGGGCGGCTGCGACCTGGGCACGCGGACCATCGAGCCGCACATGATCGCGCTGCGCCGGTTCGGGCTGGACATCACCGCCACCGAGGGCCAGTACCACGCCCAGGTGGACCAGGCGATCCGGCCCGACCGGCCGATCGTGCTGACCGAGCGCGGGGACACCGTCACGGAGAACGCGCTGCTCGCCGCGGCCCGTTCCGACGGAGTCACCGTCATCCGCAACGCCTCGTCCAACTACATGGTCCAGGACCTGTGCTTCTTCCTGGAGACGCTCGGCGTCCGGGTCGAGGGCATCGGCACCACGACGCTCACCGTGCACGGCGTCCCGGACATCGACGTCGACGTGGACTACTCCCCCTCCGAGGACCCGGTCGAGGCGATGAGCCTGCTCGCCGCGGCCGTGGTGACCGAGTCGGAGCTGACGGTGCGCCGGGTGCCCATCGAGTTCCTGGAGATCGAGCTGGCGGTCCTGGAGGAGATGGGACTCGACCACGACCGCTCGCCGGAGTACTACGCGGACAACGGCCGCACCCGGCTGATCGACCTGACGGTCCGTCCCTCCAAGCTCGAGGCCCCGATCGACAAGATCCACCCCATGCCCTTCCCGGGCCTGAACATCGACAACGTCCCGTTCTTCGCGGCCATCGCCGCCGTCGCGCAGGGCCAGACGCTGATCCACGACTGGGTCTACGACAACCGGGCCATCTATCTGACGGACCTCAACCGCCTCGGCGGCCGCCTCCAGCTCCTCGACCCGCACCGGGTCCTGGTGGAGGGCCCGACCCGCTGGCGCGCCGCCGAGATGATGTGCCCGCCGGCCCTGCGGCCCGCCGTGGTCGTCCTGCTGGCGATGATGGCGGCCGACGGCACCTCCGTGCTGCGCAACGTCTACGTCATCAACCGCGGTTACGAGGACCTCGCCGAGCGCCTGAACTCGGTCGGGGCGCAGATCGAGATCTTCCGGGACATCTAGCTCTTCGCGGACGCCCGGCTCCTTCCGGGGCGTCCGCGCGGCTCACCCCGCCTCCGTGGCGCCGGGCACCCCTCGCGGGCCCGGCGCCACACCTCGTTCCGGCCGCTTTTTGTTCTACAGAACCTTGACGCCCTGCCGCTCTTCTGTAGACGATCGAGGTATCGGTACCCGCACCGGCGCGAGGAGGCGCTCGGCATGGTGGAGGTGTCCTTCGACCGGAGCCCGCAGACGTACCGGCACTGGAGGCTGCGTACGGACGGGCCGGTCGCCTGGCTGGAGCTGGACGTCGACGAGCAGGGCGGACTGGTGCCGGGCTACGAGCTCAAGCTCAACTCGTACGACCTCGGTGTGGACATCGAGCTGTACGACGCGCTCCAGCGGCTGCGGTTCGAGCACCCCGAGGTGCGGGCCGTGGTGCTGACCAGCGCCAAGGAGAAGGTCTTCTGCGCGGGCGCGAACATCCGGATGCTCGCGGGCTCCCCGCACGAGTGGAAGGTCAACTTCTGCAAGTTCACCAACGAGACCCGCAACGGCATGGAAGACGCCTCCGCGCACTCGGGCCTCACCTTCATCGCCGCGGTCAACGGCTCCTGCGCCGGCGGCGGTTACGAGCTCGCGCTCGCCTGCGACCGCATTCTGCTGATCGACGACAACTCCTCGGCGGTCGCCCTGCCCGAGGTCTCGCTGCTGGGCGTGCTGCCCGGCACGGGCGGGCTGACCCGGCTCACGGACAAGCGCCGGGTGCGCAAGGACCTCGCCGACGTCTTCGCCACCCGCAGCGACGGCGTACGGGGGAAGACGGCCGTCGACTGGCGGCTGGTGGACGAGGTGGTGCCGCGGCGGGAGTTCCGGGCGATCGTGGAGCAGCGGGCGCGGGAGGCGGCGGCGCTGAATCCCCGTCCCGACGACGTCCGGGGCGTTCGACTCGGGCCGCTGCAGCGGGAGGTGACCGGGAACGGGATCTTCTACCGGTACGTGCGCGCCGAGTTCGACCGCCCGGGCGGGCTTGTCCGGATCACCGTACGAGGGCCGGACGAGGAGGACGGCTGGCTGCTCGGCCTCACCCGTGAACTCGACGATCTGATCCTGCGGCTGCGGACGAACGAGCCCGAGCTGGGCACCTGGGTGCTGCGCACCGAGGGCGACCCGGAACGCGTACTCGCCCACGAACAGCGGCTGTTGGGCGCGAAGGACGACTGGCTGGCGAACGAGGTGCTGCACTACTGGAAGCGCACCCTGAAGCGTCTCGACGTCACCAGCCGCAGCCTCGTCGCGCTGATCGAGCCGGGCGGCTGCTTCGCGGGACTGCTGCTGGAGCTCGCCCTGGCCTGCGACGTGCAGTACATGCTGGACGGGCCGCCGATCGAGGACCCGGACAGCGAGGAGCGGGCTCGACTCGTCGTGTCGGAGGCCAACTTCGGCATCTTTCCGATGGGCAACGGACTGTCGCGTCTGCAGTCTCGTTTCTACCGCCAGGACGACCATCTCGACTGGCTGCACCGGGAGGCGGGGCACTCACTGACCGCCGCCCAGGCGCGTGAGCTCGGGCTCGTCACCGACGCGCCCGACGACCTCGACTGGGAGGACGAGATCCGTCTCGTCCTGGAGAACCGGGCCGCGCTGAGCCCGGACGCACTGACCGGGATGGAGGCCAACCACCGGTTCGTCGGCCCGGAGACCATGGAGTCCAAGATCTTCGGCCGCCTCAGCGCCTGGCAGAACTGGATCTTCGTACGCCCGGGCGCCTCGGGTCCGGAGGGCGCGCTGCGCCGCTACGGCACCGGGCGGCGGGCGGTCTACGACCGGAAGCGGGTGTGACCCGATGCCCACGGACATCGACTACGACTCCAAGATCCCCAACAACGTCGGACTCGCCGACGACCGCCGGCTGCAACGGGCGCTGGAGGGCTGGCAGCCCAAGTTCCTCGGCTGGTGGGGCGAGATGGGCCCGTCCCTGGAGAACCACGGCGTCTACCTGCGTACGGCCGTGTCGGTGGGCCGCGACGGCTGGGCGCACTTCGGCCATGTCAACGTGCCCGACTACCGCTGGGGCATCTTCCTCGCCGAACCCACCCCGGACCGCCGGGTCGCCTTCGGCGAGCACAAGGGCGAGCCGGTCTGGCAGCAGGTGCCCGGCGAGTACCGCGCCGACCTGCAGCGGCTGATCGTCGTCCAGGGCGACACCGAGCCCGCCTCGGTCGAGCAGCAGCGCCTGCTCGGGCTGAGCGCGCCGAGCCTGTACGACCTGCGCAACCTCTTCCAGGTCAACGTGGAGGAGGGGCGCCACCTGTGGGCGATGGTCTACCTCCTGCACGCCTACTTCGGCCGCGAAGGACGTGAGGAGGCCGAGGCCCTGCTCTACCGCAACTCCGGCAGCCCCGACTCGCCGCGCATCCTGGGCGCGTTCAACGAGGAGACCGCCGACTGGCTGGCCTTCTACATGTTCACCTACTTCACCGACCGGGACGGCAAGTACCAGCTGGGCTCGCTCAAGGAGAGCGCCTTCGACCCGCTGTCGCGGACCTGCGTCTTCATGCTGAAGGAGGAGGCGCACCACATGATGGTCGGCACCACGGGTGTCGACCGTGTGGTGACCCGGAGCGCCCAACTGGTGCGCGAGAACGACACGCTGGACATCGCGGCCTGCGGCGGCATCCCACTCGACATCGTCCAGAAGTACATCAACTTCCACTACACGGTCTCCCTCGACCTGTTCGGCAGCGAGACCTCCACCAACGCGGCCAACTACTACACCGCCGGGCTGAAGGGCCGCTGGCAGGAGGAGCGGCGGGGCGACGACCACCTGCTCACCGAGGACGGCGTACGGCTGGACAAGCCTGCCGGGGACGGGAGTTGGGGCGTGGACGAGGTCCCCGCGCTGCTCGCGCTCAACCTCGACCTGCGCGACGAGTACATCGCCGACTGCAGGACCGGCGTCAAGCGCTGGAACCGCATCCTCGACGAGCACGGCGTCGACTTCCGGCTGACGCTCCCGCACCCCGGCTTCAACCGCCACGTCGGTCTCGCCGCGGGCCACCGCGTCACGCCCGACGGCACGATCGTCGACGAGGAGACCTGGGAGGCGAACCGCGGGCACTGGCTGCCGACGGCCGAAGACCTGGCGTTCGTACGGTCGTTGATGCAACCGGTGTACGAGCGCGGGAAGATCGCGAGCTGGGTGGCACCGCCGGTGAACGGCATCAACGGCAAACCGTTCGACTACGAGTACGTCCGACTGGTGTGAGGCGGCCGTCATGCCCGAGCTGTTCAACGCGGCCGAGTGGCTGGTCGACCGGCAGGTGAGAGGCGGCAACGGCGGTCGCACGGCCGTCGTGACGCCCACCCGTGCCCTGACCTACGAAGAGCTGTCCGGCGAGGTCGGCCGGGTGGCGGCCGGGCTGCGGGCCCTCGGGGTGCGGCCCGAGGAGCGCGTCCTGTTCTGCATGGCGGACGACGTCGAGCTGTTCACCGGCATCCTCGCCGCCTTCCGCATCGGCGCGGTGGCCGTGCCCGCCTCGACCATGCTCACCGGGGCGGAACTGGGCAGGCTGATGGCGGACTGCCGTACGCGATTGGTGCTGGGATCGGCCGAGTTCGCGCCCCTGGTGCGGGCCGCCGTACAGGAGGCTCCGGAGGTCGAGCACGTCGTCCTCGGCGACGAGTGGCAGCGGCTGCGGGCCGCCGGCGCGGACGAGGGGCCGTATCCCACCTGGTCGGACTCCCCTGCCCTGTGGCTCTACACGTCCGGTACGACGGGCACGCCCAAGGCGGCGATGCACCGGCACGACGGCATCAGGCTCGTCGCGGAGAACTACGGGCGCCGGGTGCTCGGCATCGGCCCCGAGGACCGCTGCCTTTCGGTGGCGAAGCTGTTCTTCGCCTACGGCCTCGGCAACTCGATGTTCTTCCCGCTGTCGGCCGGCGCCACCGCTCTGCTGGAGCCGGCCCGGCCCTCGCCCGCACTGTTCGCCAAACGGGCGGCGGCCGACCGGGCCACGGTCCTGTTCGGCGTGCCCGGCTTCCTCGGGGCGCTGCTCGCGAGCTTCGACATCCCCGACGACGCCTTCGGGACCGTACGCGTGGGCGTCTCGGCCGGTGAGGCGCTGCCGGCGCGGATCTGCCAGGGGATGCGGCAGCGGTTCGGCGTCGAGGTGCTCGACGGGATCGGGTCGACCGAGATGCTGCACATCTTCATCTCCAACCGGCAGGGACGGGTCCACCTCGGTTCCTCCGGCGAGCCTGTTCCGGGGTACGCCGTGGAGCTGCGGGACGCGGAGGACCGGGTGGTGGCCGGCGAGGGCGTGCCCGGAGAGCTGTATGTGCGCGGGGCGTCGGCCGCCACCGGTTACTGGTGCCGGGCCGCGACCACCCGTCAGGTCTTCCTCGGCGACCGGGTGCGCACCGGCGACACGTACGTCCGCAACGGCGACGGCACGTACACCTGCATGGGCCGCACCAACGACCTGCTGAAGGCGGGCGGCATCTGGGTCTCGCCCGCCGAGGTCGAGGAGCGGCTGCTGGCCCATCCGGACGTGGCGGAGGTCGCCGTCGTCGGCGCGCGCGACCCGGACGGGCTGGACAAGCCGGTGGCGTGCGTGGTGCCGAGGGCCGGGCGCGAGGTCGATGCGGAGGCGCTGGTCGCCTGGTGCCGGGAGGGCCTGGCCGCGTTCAAGCGGCCGCGCGCGGTCGTCGGCCTGGCCGAGCTGCCGCGCACGCCGACGGGGAAGATCCGCCGCAACGTACTGCGGGAGATGGTCCGCTCCGAGGAGACGCCGTGATCGGCGGTGAGACGGTGGTGGACGCGCACGTCCACGTGCCGCGGCTGTCCACGCTCAAGCCGGCCTGGTTCGAGTGGGCGCGGACGTTCTCCCGCGGACACCCGTGGCGCGACGCCTACGACGATCAGGGTGACCCCGTGCCGGAGCGGCTGGACGCCCTGCTGGAGTCCGAAGGCGTGGACCGTGCGCTGCTGTTCTGCGAGTACAGCCCGCGGGCCACCGGCATCCAGCCGATCGAGGACCTGCTGCCGGTCGTCGCGTACAACCCGGTCCGCTTCCGGCTGGTCGCGAACGTCAACCCGCATCTGCACCACCCGCTGCCGGCGGAGGCCGAGCGCCAGCTGGACCTGGGCGCGGTCGCGGTCAAGCTCCATCCCGTGCACGCCGGTTTCGACCCCGGCGACAAGGAGCTGTACCCGCTGTACGGCCTGTGCGCCGAGCGCGGCGTCCCGGTGATCGTGCACTCCGGCACCTCCACCTTCCCCGGCGCCCGGGCCCGCTACGGCGACCCGCAGCTGCTGCTCGACGCCGTGGAGGACTTCCCGGACGTCCAGTTCGTGTTCGCCCACGGCGGCCGGGGCTGGTGGTATGACACCGCCGCCTTCCTGGCGCTGGCCCGCCCGAACGTCTGGCTCGACCTCGCCGGGCTGCCCCCGCACAAACTCCCCGGCTACTACGCCCGCTTCGACCTGCTGAGGCTGGCGGGCCGCTGGATCTTCGGCACGGACTGGCCGGGGGTGCCGGGAACGTCGGACAACGTCACCGCGCTACGGGAGCTGGGCCTGCCGGAGGAGACGCTGCGCGGCGTGCTGTCGGGCAACGCGGCGAAGGTCTTCCCGGGGCTGGGGGTCTAGCCGGCCGGGCCCTCGAGTTCCTCCCAGCGCCGCTGCGCCGCCGCGCTCCAGTCCGCGTGCCTGCCGTGGAAGAGGTCCACCGCCCGCGCTCCGCTCCAGCCCGTGGGGAGGAGTCTCGCGGGCAGGCGCGGGTCCAGGAAGGGGAAGCGGCGCCATTCGTGGACGAGTGCGGTGAGGTCGCGCAGGACGGCGTCGCCGTCCGCCGGGCGCAGGCCCGTGAACTCGTCGATGAAGGACTCGTAGCGCTCCTCCACCTCGCTCAGGTCCCAGGCGCGGGCGACCATCGCCGGCTCGCTGCCCACGTCGCCGTAGGAGGCGGTGAAGGACATCGCGTCGTCGGCCAGGCCGAGTTCCTTCAGCACGGCGAGCGCCTCCGCCTCCCGGTCGGCGCGGGGCGTGATCCACACGCCGGGCTCCGGGGAGCCGAAGCCGGCCCAGCTCAGCCGGGTGCGGACACGGTGGCGCAGGTCGCGCTTGGACTCCGGCACCGAGACCAGGACGACCAGCCAGGTGCCGTCCCAGGCGCGCTCCTCGCGCCCGAAGTCGTAGATGCGCTGCGCGCCCTCGGTCAGCAGGCGGCGTCCCGGCGGGGTCAGCGCCCAGCGCACCCGGCGGCCCACCCGTTCCGAGGCCAGCCACCCCTCGGCGGCGGTACGGGCCAGGGACTGGCGGGCCGACTTCTCCTCGACGCCGAACAGCGCGAGCGCCTCCACCAGCGCGGACGTCCAGACGGGCCGGCCGCGCGGCAGGACGTACTCGCCGAGCATGGTCATCAGCAGCGAACGGGCGCTCGTGTCACCGACTTCGCGGCGCCTGCTGACCACCGGCCGCGAGGAGGCGTCCTTGGCCATGTCCGTCACACCCCTCGCCGCCGGTCTTCCGATGCCGTACTTGCACAATATCTTGTCGTTGCACGAGGGATAAGTAGAGCGTTTCGGTCCGGCCGGTCCGTTCCCGGAACGCCGCGCGCCGCCGGCCTTTCGGGCCGGCGGCGCGACGGGGCGGCTGTCAGGCCTTGCTCAGGGTGACCTCGTGCCGCTCCATGGCGTGGAAGCGGGGCAGGGGCAGGATGCCGTGGAAGCTGAGCTCCGTGACGGTGGCCTCGACGGTCACCTTGCCCGGCGCGACCTCCATGGAGGGCACGCTGCTGTTCTCCCAGCGGTGCGTCTCGCCGTCGCAGACGGCCGCCGTGCCGCCGATGCCCTGGATCATGGTCGTGGTGCCGCCGTCGGAGGTCGTGGAGCTTTTCCGTACGTTGGAACTGACGAAGGCGGCTCCGTCGCCGCCCACGCAGCGATACGTGCCGGAGAGCGTGACGGCGCCGTCCTCGGCGATGTGGCCCGTCGGGTCGACGGTCACCGTCTCCTGCACGTCCGTGGTCCGCTGCGGGGCCGCCGTCGCCGGGGCGGCCGGAGCGGCGAGCAGGAACAGCGCGGCACCGGCGGCGAGGGCCAGGGCGGGACGCTTGGTCATGGGAAACCTCCTGTAGGTGGGGCTTCCACTGGTACCCGGCGAGAACGCCGGCGGCCGTGACCGTCACCCCTTCGGTGGCGAGTCCGCACCGACCGTCGTGGAACCGTCCGGGGGTTGTCCGCGTGTTGTCACGCTTCACGGCGGGCCGTTCCGATGAGTTCACGAGGGGAGCATGGTCTGTACGTAGGGACCGGACGGACGGTCCCGACCGACGTGGAGGTGCGCCATGTGTTCCCACCAGTCTTCGTGCCCTTCCTTCGACGGCAACGCCGCGCACGTCGTCGCCGCCCACCCCGAGCAGGGCTGGAGCCTGCTGTGCGACGGCGCGATCGTCTTCGACGACACCGGTGAGCTCACGTCCGACGGCCGGGCCGTCGCGCCGCACCGGGTGCCCGTCGAGCGGCTGGCCGTCGCGGCCTGAGCACACCGCAGCCGTACGCCGCCGCCTACGGCAGCACGGCGAACCCGTCGAGCTCCACCATCGCCTGCTCGTCCCACAGGCGCACGACCCCGACGACGGCCATCGCCGGATAGTCACGGCCCGCCGACTCCCGCCAGATACGGCCCAGTTCGGGCGCGTGGACGCGATAGGCGGCGACATCGGTGGCGTAGACGGTGACCCGGGCGAGATCGGCCGGGGTACCGCCCGCCGCGCGCAGGGCCGTGAGCAGATTGGCCAGGGCCCGCCCGAACTGCTCGGGAAGGGTGTCGCCGACGACCTTTCCGTCGGCGTCTAGAGCGGTCTGGCCGGCCAGGAGGACCACGCGGGAGCCGGTGGCGACCACGGCGTGGGAGAAGCCGGTCGCCGGGGAGAGTTCGGGTGGATTGACGCGCTCGGTACTCACTGCGATTCCTCCACTGTCTCCACGTCGGCGTACAACTCCTTGGCGATGATGCCGCGTTGGACCTCGCTCGCCCCCTCGTAGATACGCGGGGCGCGCACCTCCCGGTACAGGTGCTCCAGGAGGTGGCCGCGGCGCAAGGCGCGGGCGCCGTGCAACTGGACGGCGCTGTCGACCACATACTGCGCGGTCTCGGTGGCGAGCAGTTTCGCCATCGCCGCGCGCTTGGGGACGCCGGGGGCGCCTTCGTCGTACGCCGCCGCGGCAGCGTGGACCATGAGGCGGGCCGCGTCGGTGCGCAGCGCCATCTCGGCGACCTGGTGGGCGACGGCCTGCAGATCCTTCAACTTGCCGCCGAAGGCGTCCCGTCGGGACGTGTGCGCGAGGGTCGCGTCGAGCGCGGCCTGCGCCATGCCGACCGCGAACGCGCCGACGCTGGGACGGAACTGGTTGAGCGTCCCCATCGCGACCCGGAACCCGCGGTCCACCTCACCGAGCACGTCGTCCGCCGTGACGGGTACGGCGTCGAAGTCGAGGGCGCCGATGGGATGCGGCGAGAGCATGTCGAGGGCCGTGCCGGTGAGCCCGGGCCGGTCGGCCGGGACGAGGAAGGCGGTCACGCCCCGCGCGCCGGCGCCGGGGGTGGTCCGGGCGAAGACGGTGTAGAAGTCGGCCTGGGGCGCGTTGGAGATCCAGCACTTCTCACCGGTGAGCCGCCAGCCGGCCCGGCCGTCGGGTTCGGCCGTGACCGACCCGTCGGGCTCCGGCTCCGCGCGCAGCGCCAGCGCCCCGGCGTCCGAGCCCGCCCCCGGTTCCGTCAGCGCGAAGGCCGCGACCGCCGTGCCGTCGGCGACCTTCGGCAGCCAGCGGTCGCGCTGGGCCGGGGTGCCGCAGGCGTGCACCGGATGCGCGCCGAGGCCCTGCAGGGCGAGGGCGGTCTCGGCCTCCGTGCAGGCGTACGCCAGTGACTCCCGCATCAGGCAGAGGTCCAGGGCGCCCGCGGTGAACAGCCGCCCCAGGAGCCCGAGCCGGCCCAGTTCCGCGACGAGCGCGCGGTTGACGTGCCCCGGTTCGCCCTTCTCGGCGAGCGGGCGCAACTGCTCCGCGGCCAGGGTGCGCAGCTCGCCACACCAGGCGATCTGTTCCGGTTCGAGCGAGAATGCGGGCATTGCCGGTCCCCTCTCCTCAGCGCCTCACCCCGACCGTATCGCGTACCGTTGACTGTCGTCACCAACACGATACGCTCCAAGTGCGAGCCCACCACGACGGCCAGAACGGCAAGGGGGCGCACCGCCATGAACGTCTCGGCCCACGTCGACACCTTCGCGCGCGACCACCTCCCGCCGCGCGAGGACTGGCCCGAACTGTGCTTCGACCTGCCGGGGCTGCGTTACCCCGATCGGCTGAACTGTGCCGCCGAGCTGCTGGAGCACGCCGACCCCGCGCGCCCGGTGTTCCACACCCCCGCGGGCCCGTCCTGGACGTACGGCGAGCTCCGCGCCCGTGTCGACCGCATCGCGCACGTGCTGACCGGCGATCTCGGCGTCGTCCCCGGCAACCGCGTCCTGCTGCGCGGCCCGACCACGCCCTGGCTCGCGGCCTGCTGGCTGGCGGTGCTGAAGGCGGGCGCGGTCGCGGTCACCGTGCTCGCCCAGCAGCGCCCGCACGAGCTGAGCACGGTGTGCGGGATCGCCGAGGTGACGCACGCGCTGTGCGACATACGGGCCGTGGACGACCTGGCGAAGGCCGAGATACCCGGCCTGCGGATCACGACGTACGGCGGTGACGCCCCCGACGACCTGCTGCACCGGCCGGCGCCCGGCACCCCGTACCCGGCCGTCGACACCGCGGCCGACGACGTCGCACTCATCGCGTTCACCTCGGGCACGACCGGCCGCCCCAAGGGCTGCATGCACTTCCACCGGGACGTGCTCGCGATCGCCGACACCTTCTCCCGGTACGTGCTGCGGCCCCGTGCGGACGACGTCTTCGCGGGCAGCCCACCGCTCGGCTTCACCTTCGGGCTCGGCGGTCTCGTGGTCTTCCCGATGCGGGCCGGCGCGAGTTCGCTCCTTCTGGAACAGGCCCATCCCAAGCAGCTGCTGGCGGCGATCGCCGAGCACCGGGTCTCGGTGGTGTTCACCGCACCGACCGCCTACCGCGCGATGCTGGAGGAACTCGACGCCCATGCCATCGCGTCACTGCGCCGCTGCGTCTCGGCCGGCGAGAACCTGCCCGCCGCCACCTGGCAGGCCTGGTACGACCGGACCGGGCTGCGCATCATCAACGGCATAGGCGCCACCGAGCTGTTGCACATCTTCATCTCCGCGGCCGACGAGCACATCAGACCCGGGACGACCGGCACGGCCGTACCCGGCTGGCAGGCGCGGGTGCAGGACGAGGACGGCAACCCCGTGCCCGACGGCGAGCCGGGACTGCTCGCCGTGCGCGGCCCGGTCGGCTGCCGCTACCTCACCGACCCGCGGCAGCACGTCTATGTGCGCGGCGGCTGGAACATCACCGGTGACACATATGTCCGCGACGGCGACGGCTACTTCCGCTACGTCGCCCGCGCCGACGACATGATCATCTCGGCCGGGTACAACATCGCCGGACCCGAGGTCGAGGACGCCTTGCTGCGCCACCGGGACGTGGTGGAGGCGGCCGTCGTGGGGCGGCCCGACGAGGCGCGCGGGCAGGTGGTCGTGGCGTACGCCGTGCTCAAGGAGGGTGCCGGGCGGGACGTCGAATCCCTGCGCGCCTTCGTCAAGTCCGAGCTGGCGCCGTACAAATGCCCCCGCGAGATCGTCTTCCTGGACGCGCTGCCGCGCACCGCGACCGGCAAGCTCCAGCGCTTCCGGCTGCGCAGCGAACCGGACGTCGAACGTGAAACCGATGGTGACCAGCACTGATGCCGACGACCTAAGATGATCAACGTGTCCGACCAGCATGCACCACGGTCTCTCATCGTCACGCTCTACGGCGCCTACGGCCGTTTCGCCGAGGGCCCCGTGCCCGTGGCCGAACTGATCCGGCTGCTGGCCGCGGTCGGCGTGGACGCCCCCTCGGTCCGCTCGTCGGTGTCCCGGCTCAAACGCCGCGGGCTGCTGGTGCCGGCCCGCACGGCCCAGGGCTCGGCCGGCTACGAACTCTCGCCGGACGCCCGCCAGTTGCTCGACGACGGCGACCGGCGCATCTACGCCACGACGCCGCCCGAGGACGAGGGCTGGGTGCTCGCCGTGTTCTCCGTGCCGGAGTCGGAGCGGCAGAAGCGGCACGTGCTGCGGTCCCGGCTGGCCGGGCTCGGCTTCGGCACGGCGACGCCGGGGGTGTGGATCGCGCCCGCGGGGCTGTACGAGGAGACCCGGCACACGCTCCAGCGGCTGCGCCTGGACCCGTACGTCGACCTCTTCCGCGGCGAGCACCTCGGGTTCGCGGCGACCGCGGAGGCGGTGGCCCGCTGGTGGGACCTGGCCGCGATCGCCAAGGAGCACGAGGCGTTCCTCGACCGTCACGGGCCCGTGCTCCAGGGATGGGAGCACCGGACGGACACCTCGCCGGAGGACGCGTACCGCGACTACCTCCTCGCCCTGGACTCCTGGCGCCATCTCCCCTACATCGACCCGGGTCTGCCGGCCCGCCTGCTGCCCGGGGGCTGGCCGGGGGTCCGCTCGGCGGCGGTCTTCCGTGGCCTGCACGCGCGGCTCAGGGACGCGGGGGCCGAGTTCGCGGGCGTGTGATCCCAGCCACAACTTGCGTCACTCACGGAACCCTCAGCTTCTTCTCTCACTCTTCTCAAGTTTCTTACCTAGGGTGCCTCGGAGCCCCCAAGGCAAGAAAAGAGGAAGTTGCGCATGACCACCACGGCACGGGTTCAGGGAGCCACCGTCTGGCTCACCGGACTGCCGAGCGCGGGCAAGACGACGATCGCCCGCCTCCTCGGCGAACGCCTGAAGGCCGAGGGACATCGTGTGGAAGTCCTCGACGGCGACGAGATACGCCGCTTCCTCTCCGCGGGCCTCGGCTTCTCGCGGGAGGACCGCAACTCCAACGTGCAGCGCATCGGCCTCGTCTCCGAGGTCCTCGCGCGCAACGGCGTGCTCTGCGTGGTCCCGGTCATCGCGCCGTACGCGGACAGCCGCGAGGCGGTGCGCACACGGCACGACGCCAGTGCCACGCCGTACATCGAGGTGCATGTCGCCACACCGGTCCAGGTGTGCAGCGAGCGGGACGTGAAGGGGCTCTACGCCCGGCAGGCCGCGGGGCAGTTGGTGGGTCTGACGGGCGTCGACGACCCGTACGAGCCGCCTTTGGACCCGGATCTCGTGCTGCCGACGCAGGACCAGACACCGCGGGAGTCGGCGGACGCGGTGCACGCCGTGCTGGCGGAGCGGGGGCTGGTGTGAGCGCGGCGGTGCGGGGCATCACCCTCTCCCACCTGGACGCGCTGGAGTCCGAGGCGGTGCACATCTTCCGTGAGGTGGCGGGTGAGTTCGAGCGGCCGGTGATCCTCTTCTCCGGCGGCAAGGAATCCATCCTCATGCTGCACCTGGCGCTGAAGGCCTTCGCCCCGGCGCCGGTTCCCTTCTCGCTGCTGCACGTGGACACCGGACACAACTTCCCCGAGGTCTTGGAATACCGGGACCGCACACTGCCGACCCGCTCCCCCTCGACGACTACACCGCCTCCCGCCGCACCGGCGCCTTCATCCTGATCGACCCGGCGGACGGCGCGACCCTCACCGCGGGGACGGCGAACGTCAACTCCCCAGTGTGAGTCGCTGTTTGGGGGTGTCCGTGCGGCCCGTCCGGGGGCGGCGGCTGCCCGCGCGGTACGGCTCCGGCCAGACGACGCCCGGGCCGTCGTAGCCCTGTTCGGCTGCCGCGTGGAGGGTCCAGTGGGGGTCGTAGAGGTGCGGGCGGGCCAGGGCGCACAGGTCTGTGCGGCCCGCCAGGATCAGGGAGTTGACGTCGTCCCAGGAGGAGATCGCACCGACCGCGATCACCGGGACACCGACGCGGTGGCGGATACGGTCGGCGTACGGGGTCTGGTAGGAGCGGCCGAAGGCCGGGCGTTCGTCGGAGACGACCTGCCCGGTCGACACGTCGATCGCGTCGGCGCCGTGCGCGGCGAAGGCGCGGGCGATCTCGACGGCGTCCTCGGCGGTCGTGCCGCCCTCGGCCCAGTCGGTGGCGGAGATGCGGACGGTCATCGGGTTCTCGGCGGGCCAGACCTCGCGCACCGCGTCGAAGACCTCCAGCGGGAAGCGGAGACGATTCGCCGGCGAGCCGCCGTAGGCGTCGGTACGGCGGTTGGTCAGCGGGGAGAGGAAGCCGGAGAGCAGATAGCCGTGGGCGCAGTGCAGTTCGAGGAGGTCGAAGCCGGCGCCGGCGGCACGCCGGGCGGCGGCGGTGAACTGCTCGCGCAGCTCGGCGAGTTGGGTGCGGGTCAGCTCGCGCGGGGTCTGGCTGCCCGGTTTGTACGGCAGCGCGGAGGCGGCCGCCAGCGGCCAGTTGCCGTCCTCGAGCGGCTCGTCCATGCCCTCCCACATCAGCTTGGTGGAGCCCTTGCGGCCGGAGTGGCCGAGCTGCACACCGACCGCGGTGCCCGGGGACTGCGCGTGCACGAAGTCGGTGATCCGCCTCCAGGAGTCCGCCTGCTCCGTGGTGTACAGGCCGGTGCAGCCGGGCGTGATCCGGCCCTCCTCGCTGACGCACACCATCTCGGTCATCACCAGGCCGGCCCCGCCGAGCGCCCGTGCGCCCAGATGCACGAGGTGGAAGTCGCCGGGGAGGCCGTCGACGGCGGAGTACATGTCCATCGGCGAGACCACGACCCGGTTGCGCAGGGTCAGCCCGCGCAGCCGGAACGGCGTGAACATCGGCGGCGTACCGTCCGGGCAGCCGAACTCGCGCTCCACGGCACCGGTGAAGCGGGCGTCGCGCAGGCGGAGGTTGTCGTGTGTGACCCGCCGGCTGCGGGTGAGCAGGTTGAAGGCGAACTGGCGCGGCGGCTGGCCGAGATAGAGGCCCAGGTTCTCGAACCACTCCAGGCTGGCGCGCGCGGCACGCTGCGTGGAGGCGACGACGGGCCTGCGCTCCTCCTCGTAGGCCGCGAGCGCCTTGTCCAGGGAGGGCTGTTCCTCCAGACAGGCGGCGAGGGCGAGCGCGTCCTCGACGGCGAGCTTGGTGCCGGAGCCGATGGAGAAGTGGGCGGTGTGCGCGGCGTCGCCGAGCAGCACGGTGGTGCCGTGCGACCAGTGCTCGTTGGTCACCGTGCGGAAGGTGGTCCACGCCGACTTGTTGGAGCGCAGCGGCCGGCCGCGGAGCGCCTCCGCGAAGATCTTGGCGCACCGCTCGACGGACCCGGCCTCGTCGAGTTCGGCGAACCCGGCCGCCTGCCACACCTCTTCGCGCATCTCGACGATGACCGTCGAGGCGTCGGACGCATAGGGGTAGCCGTGCAGCTGCATCACGCCGTGTTCGGTCTCGGCGATGTCGAAGCGGAAGGCGTCGAAGGCGAAGTCGGCGGCGAGCCAGATGTAGCGGCAGCGGTGGCTGGTCACGCGAGGGCCGAAGACGTCGGCGTACGTCTCGCGGACGGTGCTGTTGATGCCGTCGGCGGCGACGACGAGGTCGTGCGTCCGCGCCAGCTCGTCGGGGTGCGGGGCCTCGGAGCGGAAGCGGAGCTCCACACCGAGGGCGCGGCAGCGGTCGTGCAGGATCTCCAGGAGGCGTTTCCGGCCGAGGGCGGCGAAACCGTGGCCGCCGGAGGTGTGCCGTGCGCCCCGGTGCACGATGTCGATGTCGTCCCAGCGGACGAATTCGGCACACATGGCCTGGTAGACCACGGGGTCGGCGTGCTCGATACCGCCGAGCGTCTCGTCGGACAGGACGACGCCGAACCCGAAGGTGTCGTCCGGGGCGTTGCGCTCCCAGACGGTGATCTCGCGGGTGGGGTCCAGCCGTTTCAGCAGTGCCGCGGCGTAGAGACCGCCGGGACCGCCGCCGATGATCGCGACGCGCATCGCGACCTCACCTCCCCTGCCACTTGGGCGGCCGCTTCTCCGTGAACGCGGCGTGGAACTCGGCGTAGTCGTCGCCGTTCATCAGCAGCGCCTGCGTCGAGGCGTCCAGTTCGACCGAGGCCGCCAGGGGCATGTCCAGCTCGGCCGTCAGCAGGGCCTTGGTCTGGGCGTACGCCAGGGCCGGGCCCTCGGCCAGGCGGTGGGCCAGCGTCTGGGCGGCCTCGTCGGCCCGGCCCTCCTCGGTCAGCTCGCTGATCAGGCCGATGCGCTCCGCCTCGGGGGCGCGTACCGGTTCGCCCAGCATGAGCAGACGGGTGGCATGGCCGAGTCCGACCACCCGGGGCAGCAGATAGGCCGCGCCCATGTCGCCGCCGGACAGGCCGACCCGGGTGAACAGGAAGGCGAAGCGGGCGGTCGGGTCGGCCACCCGGAAGTCCGCCGCCAGGGCCAGGACGGCGCCGGCGCCCGCCGCCACCCCGTGCACGGCCGCGATCACCGGGAACGGGCACTCCCGGATCGCCCGCACCGTCTGCCCGGTCATCCGGTTGAAGTCGAGCAGCTGGGCGGTGTCCATGGACAGGGTGGCGCCGATGATCTCGTCGACGTCGCCGCCCGAGCAGAAGCCGCGGCCCTCACCGGCCAGCACCAGGGCCCGTACGGCGCGCTCCCGGGACAGCTCGGCGAGCAGGTCGCGCAGGTCGGCGTAGGCGCCGAAGGTGAGCGCGTTGAGCTTGTCGGGGCGCGCGAGCGTGACCGTGGCGACCCCGTCGGCGAGCTCGACGCGCAGGTGTTCCCAGCTCGGGGTGCGGGCGGCGGAGCCGGTGAAGGGACTCATGACGTGCGGCCTCCTCGGGGGCGGGGCACTGCCGTACTGAGCTCTGGTCTTCGAAGTTATCACTCTTCTGTGACTGTCGTCAGGAGGGCGCGATAAGGCTGACCGGATCCGACCCGGTCGGGTCACATCCGTCACGGATCGTCGACAGACGCGCTACGGCAGGATCAGACGTGCGAGGCGAGGCGTTGTTACGGGTAAGCCGCTCGTCATCGGGGCCGAAGGTCCCGTGCGGCGCCCGCCGGACGACTCTGACGGACGGCGCCGTACCATTCGTACGGTTGAAAGCAGGACAGCCTGCTATGAACGGACCCGCTTTGTACGAACGCCCCTCCGCCTCCGCCTCCTGGCGCATCGCGCTGCCGCACAACACCGCGGCCGTGCCGGTGGCCCGTGCGCTGGTGCGCAGCGCGCTGGCCGAGCTGGACCACGGGGCCGACTGCGACACCGCGGAACTGCTCACGGCCGAGCTGGTCGCGAACGCCGTGGAGCACACCGTCGGGGACTCCCCGATAGAGCTCGTGGTGGAGCTGCTGCCCGGCGGCTGCCAGGTCGAGGTGCACGACCCGGACCCGATGCCGCCGTACGAACTGACCTGGCCCAGCGACAAGGAGCCCGACGTCTGGGACGAGGGCGGGCGCGGGCTGCTGCTGATCCGGGCGCTCAGCTCGTCCTGCGGGCACCGGCCGACCACCTCGGGCAAGGCCGTGTGGTTCCGGCTGCCGACGGTGCCGCAGCAGCGGCGCCCCGTCTGACCGCCGCCGGCGCGGGTCAGGCCAGGGTCGCGACCAGGACCGCCTTGATGGTGTGCATCCGGTTCTCGGCCTCGTCGAAGACCACGGAGTGCTCGGACTCGAACACCTCGTCGCTGACCTCCAGCTCGGTGAGCCCGTGGCGCGCGTGGATCTCGCGGCCGACGTCGGTTCCGAGGTCGTGGAAGGCCGGCAGGCAGTGCAGGAACTTCACGTCGGGATTGCCGGTGGCGCGAAGGACGTCCATGGTCACGGCGTAGGGACCCAGGAGCGCTATGCGCTCGTCCCAGACCTCCTTGGGCTCCCCCATCGACACCCATACGTCGGTGGCGATGAAGTCGGCGCCGCGCACGCCCTCCTTCACGTCGTCGGTGAGCGTGATGCGGGCCCCCGAGGCTGCGGCGAGCTGCTGGGCGACCTCCACGATCGTCTCGTCCGGCCACAGCAGCCGGGGTGCGACGATGCGGACGTCCATGCCGAGCAGGGCGCCGGTGACCAGGTAGGAGTTGCCCATGTTGTAGCGGGCGTCGCCGAGGTAGGCGAAGGCCGTCGCGGTCAGCGGCTTGTCGCTGTGCTCGGTCATGGTGAGCACGTCGGCCAGCATCTGGGTGGGGTGCCACTCGTCGGTGAGCCCGTTGTAGACCGGGACCCCGGCATGCGCGGCCAGCTCCTCGACGACGCCCTGGCCGTGTCCGCGGTACTCGATCCCGTCGAACATCCGCCCGAGCACACGCGCGGTGTCCTTCACGGACTCCTTGTGCCCGATCTGCGAGCCCGACGGGTCGAGATACGTCGTCGAGGCCCCCTGGTCGGCCGCCGCGACCTCGAACGCGCAGCGCGTGCGCGTCGAGGTCTTCTCGAAGACGAGCGCGATGTTCTTCCCGCTCAGGTACCGCGTCTCGGCCCCCGCCTTCTTGGCGGCCTTCAGCTCGGCGGCCAGCTCGATCAGGCCGAGGAACTCCTGCCCGGAGAGGTCGAGCTCCTTGAGGAAGTGGCGGCCTGCGAGGGCGGTCGGGACTGTCGCCATGGTGGCACTCCAGAATGCGGGAACGTCTACCCTTGGAAGTCTATACGAAGAATTGCATGTCTATACAGCCTCGCGTTCGACCGGACAGCTCATGCAGCGCGGACCGCCCCTGCCCCGGCCCAGTTCGCTGCCGGGGATCTCGATGACCTCGATGCCCTGCTTGCGCAGATGGGTGTTGGTGGTGGAGTTGCGCTCGTAGGCGACGACGACGCCCGGCTCGACGGCCAGCACGTTGCAGCCGTCGTCCCACTGCTCGCGCTCGGCCGCGTGCACGTCCTGCGTCGCGGTCAGCACCCGGATCTCGCTCAGCCCGAGGGCGGCGGCGATCGCGCGGTGCATGTGCTCCGGCGGATGGTCGGTGACCTTGAGCTCCTTCTCGGCCGCTCCCGGTTCGATGGTGTACGAGCGCAGCATGCCGAGGCCCGCGTACTGGGTGAAGGTGTCGCCGTCGACCATCGTCATCACGGTGTCGAGGTGCATGAAGGCCCGCCGCTTCGGCATGTCGAGAGCCACGATCGTCTGCGCGGAGCCCGCGTCGAACAGCTTGTGCGCCAGCATCTCCACCGCCTGCGGGGTCGTCCGCTCGCTCATGCCGATCAGGACGGCGCCGTTACCGATGACCAGCACGTCCCCGCCCTCGATGGTGGAGGGATAGTCGGCCTGCCCCTCGGACCAGACGCGGAACGTCTCGGCGCGGAACAGCGGGTGGTGGCGGTAGATCGCCTCGAAGTGGACCGTCTCGCGCTGCCGGGCCGGCCAGCGCATGGCGTTGACGCAGACGCCGTCGTAGATCCAGGCGGAGGTGTCGCGGGTGAAGAGGTGGTTGGGGAGCGGGGCGAGGAGGAAGTCGTCGAGGTCCATGACGTGGAAGCGCACGGAGGTCGGCTCCGGGTGCGCCTCCAGGAACTCGCGCTTGGTCATGCCGCCGACGAGCGCCTCGGCGAGCTCCGGCGCGGGGAGGTTCTCGAAGGCGGCCCTGAGGTGGTCGGTGGCGAGGACGCCGTACTCCTTCTCGTCGAAGACCCGGTCCAGGACGAGGGTGCGGGCCGCCGGGATCTCCAGGGCCTCGGTGAGCAGGTCGCCGAAGAGGTGGACGGCGACGCCGCGGTCGCGCAGGACGTCCGCGAATCCGTCGTGTTCGGCGCGCGCCCGGCGCACCCAGAGCACGTCGTCGAAGAGCAGGGCGTCCTTGTTGCTGGGCGTGAGCCTTTTGAGCTCGAGATCCGGCCGGTGGAGTATGACGCGGCGCAGCCGCCCGGCCTCGGAGTCGACATGGAATGCCATGCCTCCATCCTGACCATCGGCGGGCGTCTTGACCCGCAGCTGTGCGGTTTCTGCGACGTCTTGTTTTCGTCCCCTTGACGATAAACGACTGCTCCGCTTATCGTCCAAGAGACGAAAAAGAGGGGGATCCGATGGCCGACATCACCCGGCGCCTGGGCTGGCGCCACCTGCGCGGGGCGCCGACGGCGCACATCCGGCATCACCGCGACGGGCACCTGCTGCACGACGGGCCGGGGCTCAGCTTCTGGTTCCGCGCGCTGACCGCGGCGCTGTCGGAAGTACCGGTCGACGACCGGGAGTTGGCGATGACCTTCCATGCCCGTACGTCCGACTTCCAGGACGTGGCGGTGCAGGCGACGGTGACCTACCGGATCAGCGACCCGGCGCTCGCCGCCGCCCGGCTGGACTTCTCCGTCGACCCCGACACGGGCGTGTGGCGGGGTGCGCCGCTGGAGCAGCTGGGCACGCTGCTGACCGAGACGGCGCAGCAGCACGCGCTGGACGTGCTGGCCCGGACGCCGCTGTCGTCGGCGCTGGTCGACGGCGTCGCGGCGGTGCGGGAGCGGGTCGCGGCGGGGCTCGGCGCGGAGCCGCGGCTGCCCGCGACCGGCATCGAGGTGGTCGCCGTGCGCGTGGTCGCGCTGCGGCCCGAACCCGAGGTGGAGCGCGCTCTGCGCACCCCGGCCCGTGAGCAGATCCAGCAGGAGGCCGACCGGGCGACCTACGAGCGCCGGGCGGTGGCCGTCGAGCGGGAGCGGACCATCGCCGAGAACGAACTGGCCAGCCAGATCGAACTCGCCCGCCGCGAGGAGCAGTTGGTCGAGCAGCGCGGCACCAACAGCCGCCGCGAGGCCGAGGAGCACGCGGCGGCGGACGCGGTGCGGGCCGACGCGGAGGCGGCGCGGACGGTGCGGCTGGCGGAGGCGGAGGCCACCAAGGCCGTACGGCTCGCCCGCGCGGAGGCCGAGGGCGCACGCGAGGTGGGCGAGGCACGGGCCCAGGCGCAGGCGGCCTGGCTGCGGGCGCACGCCGAGGTGGACGTGACGACCCTGCACGCCCTCACCGGGACCCGGCTGGCGGAGAACCTGCCGCACATCGACAGCGTGACCATCTCGCCGGACGTGTTGACGGGGCTGCTCTCCCGGCTCGGCAGCGGTGAGCCGGCGTGAGCCTCGCGCCACGTGCCGTCCTGGTCCACCGCACCACGGAGTACGAGGAGCTGGTGGCCCACCACGGCACCCACGGACAGGCCGCCTTCTTCCTCTCCAGCAGGGGCCGGGACATCGAGGAGGTCGCGGACCGCCACCGCCGCACCCGCCGCGCGCTGGCGGAGGTGACGGCCGCGATCCCGCTGACCTGGCGTCAGGCGACGGTGGAGCGCGCCGACCTGGACCGCTTCCTGTTCGCGCCCGAGGACGTCGTGGTCGTGGTGGGGCAGGACGGACTGGTGGCGAACGTCGCCAAGTACCTGGCCGGGCAGCCGGTGATCGGCATCGACACCGACCCCGGCCGCAACCCCGGTGTGCTGGTACGGCACCGCCCCGCGGACGCGCCCACGCTGCTGCCCGCGGCGCTCGCCACCGGCGCGGACGAACTCACCATGGTCGAGGCCGTCGCCGACGACACCCAGCGGCTGGTGGCCCTCAACGAGATCTACCTCGGCGCCGTCGGACATCAGACGGCCAGATACCGCCTGGGCCTCGAGGACGACGGGGGTGCCGTCGAGGCCCAGGCATCCTCCGGGGTGCTGGTGGGGACCGGGACCGGGGCGACCGGCTGGATCCGGTCGGTGTGGCAGGAGCGGGGCGGCGCCCTGCCCCTGCCGGGCCCCACCGAGAGCCGTCTGCTCTGGTTCGTGCGGGAGGCGTGGCCGTCCCCGGCGACCGGTACGTCGCTGGTCGCGGGCGAGCTCACCGCGTCCGGTGGGCTGCGCGTCACCGTCGAGTCGGAGCGGCTCGTCGCCTTCGGGGACGGCATGGAGACGGACGCGCTGCACCTGACGTGGGGGCAGTCGGTGCGCGTCGGTGTGGCGGCGGCGTCACTGCGCCTGGTCGGCTAGCGCGGCCTTCTTCTCCCGGTGCTCCTCGCGCACCGGCGCCCACAGCGTCGCCCCCGACACCAGCGCGACCGCCGCCGACGCCACCAGCACCGGTGCGCTGCCCAGCGCCGCCGCCAGCGCCCCGCCGCCCAGGGCCCCGACCGGCACCGTCACCAGGAGCACCGCCTGGGTGACGCCGGCGACGCGGCCCTGGAGCCCGGGCGGCGCGGTCAGCTGCTGAAGCGTGGTCATCGAGATCGACCAGACGGTGACGGCGAGGCCGTAGCCGAGCTGGTACGCGAGCAGGAGCGGGAAGGGCGCGCCCAGGGCCGCCGCCGGGACCAGGAACATCGCGGCGCCCGCGAGCAGCCCGCAGATCCTGGTCGCCCGCCAGACCCCGGCGCGCTCGCCGAACCGCTTGGACACCATGATCCCGAGAACCGTGGCCCCGCTGAAGACGGCGTACGTCGCCCCCAACTGCCAGGGTGACAGGCCGAGTTCCCGGGTCGCGTACAGCACGTAGAGGGCGGCCGCCGCACCGCTGCCGAGGTTGAGGCCGGCGCCCGCCGCCGTCATCCGGCACAGACGCCGTTCCCGGCGGACGACGTCGAGGCCCGCCCGCAGCGCGGCGGCCGGCGAGGGGCGGCCGGCATCCCCGGGTGCGGCGGGGCTGTCCAGGGCCGCCGGCAGGGCGAACAGCACCAGCGCCTCCACGGCGTACGCGGCGCAGCCCGCCGTCAGCGCCGGGCCGGTGCCCACGAGGCCGACGAGGACGCCGCCCACGGCGGGGCCCCCGATCTGGCCGACGGTACGGGCGCCGGTCAGCACGGAGTTCGCGGCGAGCAGGCGGGCCGCGCCGACGACCCGGGGCAGCGCGGCCTGGAGGCTGACGGACAGGGTGAAGGTCAGGGTTCCGGAGACGGCGGCGACCGCGTAGAGGTGCGGCCAGGTGAGCTGTCCCGCCGTGCGGGCGAGCGGGACGGAGCCGACGACCACGGCCTGCAAGGCGGTGGCGAGCACGAGCAGACGGCGCAGCCGCACCCGGTCGGCCAGCACTCCGGCGAACGGGCTGAGCACGGCTCCCGGCAGATACGTCAGCGCCAGGATCACGGACGCGTCGAAGGGCCCCGCGCGCAGATCGGTCACGGCCAGCAGGGTGAGGGCGAGCGCGGTGATCTGGCGGCCCACGGAGCCGGCCGTCTGCTCCGCGCAGAGCAGGACGAAGGGGCGGTGGCGCCGCAGGGGGCGACCGTCCGGCGGGACGGTCACCGTCAGATGCCCGTGCAGGGCACGGGCCAGCGTCCTATCCGCGGTGGCAGGACCACCGCCCGGCCGTCGTCACCGACCAGCGCCAGCCCCTCGCCCGCCAGCAGGGCGACGGCCTCGCGCTGGACGTCGGTCAACTCCCGTATCGGGGTGGGTCTTTGCAGCAGGTCGAAGGTCGCGAGCAGGTCGGGGTCGTCGAGCGTGTAGCGGGCCGCCGCCCCCTTGTCCCTGCGGTCCATGACGGTGACGAAGCCGGGACCGCGCCGGTGGTAGAACATCCCGTACTCATACCCGGGCCCGTCCACCCGCACCGGCACCCGCCAGGTGGGCAGGGAGACGTAGGTCCGCCCGTCGCGGAAGAGCAGCCCGAGCGCGAGGGCCTTCCGGAGCCACTCGGACAACTCCGCCTCGGCCGGCATCCGGTGGCCGTCCTCGGTCAGCAGGCGGTGCAGGGCGGCCGCGCTCCGACCGTCCTCCAGCCTGCGCAGGGCGGCCTTCTGCCACCCCGTGAACCGGTGCGCGCGCCGCGGCCAGCCGTGGCGGTGGTCGTGGACGAGCAGGGCGTCGCCGTCCTCGGCGAAGGTCAGCCGGGAGCCGGGGTGCCCCAGCAGCCAGCGTTCGACGCCCTCCCTGAGCCGGGCCTCCACCGCTCCCCCGATGCCCGCGTCCTCCGTGTCGAACAGGTAGACCAGATCGGCCAGTTCGGCCGCGGGCAGGTCGTAGACGTGCTGGTACATCTCGGCGGGGCGGCGCTTGGCGAAGCCGAGACCGGGGTCGTCGAAGTGAGGGCTGAAGCGCTCCAGCTGGATACGGTGGGCGCCGCCCGGGGGCTGCAGGTGGACCAGGGCCGGGAGCTGGTCGACGACGGGGGCGTAGTCGTCGGCGGTCTCGCCCGGGAAGCCGTAGAGGAGGTTCCAGGAGCAGGTCAGGGAGTGGTTCTCGCACTCGCGCAGCGTGCGGATGTTGCGGGCGCCGGTGACGCCCTTGTCCATCAGGTCCAGGACCCTGCTGCCGAGGCTCTCGATGCCGGGCTGGATGTGCACGGCACCCGCCTCGGCGAGCAGCGCCAACTGGGCGGGCGTGAGGTTGGACTTGACCTCGTAGTGCATGCGCAGGTCCCAGCCGCCGGCGGCGGCGCGCGGCAGGAAGTCCCTGAAGTACGCCATGTCGATGATGTTGTCGACGGTGACGACGTCCAGGATGCGGTGCCGGCGCACCAGCCGGCCGATCTCGTCCCACAGACGCTCGCCCGGCTTGGCGCGGAAGGCCATCGCCGAGCCGTTGAGCCCGCAGAAGGTGCAGTGGTGCTTCTCGCCCCACCAGCAGCCGCGCGCGCCCTCGACGACGAGCTTGGGGTGCACGTACTCGGCGACCGGGGAGGCGTCCAGCGCCCGCTGCCACTGGTCGTAGTCGGGCGAGGGGATGTCGGCGGGCGCCACGGTGCGCCGGGACTCCTCGTTGGCGCGGGAGCTCTCGCCGTCCCACCAGCACAGGCCGGGGACGTCCGCGGGCGGTGTGCCCTCCTCGATGTGGTGCAGCAGGGCCGGGAAGGCGTACTCCCCCTCGCCGCGCACCACATGGTCGACGAAGGGATGGTTGCGGTGCAGGGCGTGGCCCATCGGGCCGTCGCAGTTGCTGCCGCCGAAAACGACCCTCAACTGCGGTCGCCGGGACTTGAGTTCGCGGGCCAGCGCGAGCGAGGAGACGTTCTGCATGAACGTGGTGGTGAAGCCGACGACGTCGGGCTCGTCCGCGAGCACGGCCTGTGTGCAGTCGGCGATGAACTCGGCGGCGTACGACCGCATTTCACGCGCCGTGCCGACGGTGAGCGAGTGCCGCTCGGCGTAGTCCCGCAGCCGCTCGCTCCCCCAGACCGGGTCGTCGTACAGCGCGCCGGAGAAGACCCAGTCGCCCAGACCGTGGAAGATCGAGTCGCTGCCGACCCGTACGTAGTCGCCGGGCCGCAGCCGGCCGCCGGAGCGCCCCAGCATGAACTCCGCCCAGCGCAGGGAGCCGTGGAACTCGCGCACCTCGTCGTGCGGGCGGGTGCGCGAGAGCAGGGTGTGCAACAGGCCCACCTGGAGCGACGGCAGATCGATCGGATGCCAGGGCATCGTCACGAGCTGGACGCGCAGGCCGCGCCGCCCGGTCAGCGGGTCGGCCGTTTCTCCACGATGCGCGGCTGCCGGTTGGTCTTCTCTTCCTCGCGGACGACGACCTTCTTGATCTCCACGCCTGCCCCCGCCCTTCTCGAACTCCCCTGATTCGTACGGGTGTTCAAGTTAGGCGGGGGGCGTGAGAGGCACAAGCGGTACGTGAGCACGGCTCACGAATGGCTCAAAGCCGCGGGTCCACCGGCTCCGACTCCAGCGCCAGCACCCCGAACACGGCCTCGTGCACCCGCCACAGCGGCTCGCCCTCCGCCAGCCGGTCCAGGGCCTCCAGGCCGAGGGCGTACTCGCGGGTCGCCAGCGACCGCTTGTGGTTGAGGAACCGGGTGCGCAGCCGGGTCAGGTTGTCGGTTCGCGTGTACTCCGGACCGTAGATGATCCGCAGGTACTCGCGGCCCCGGCACTTGATGCCCGGCTGCACGAGCCGCCCCTCGGTGCTGCGCACCAGCGCGCCCACCGGCTTGACGACCATGCCCTCGCCGCCGCGGCCGGTCATCTCCAGCCACCAGTCGACGCCGGCCTGCACCGACTCCGGGTCGCCGGTGTCGACGTAGAGCCGCCGGGTGGTCTGCAGCAGCCCGCTGGTGTCGTGCTCCACCAGCCGGTCGAGCAGGGCCAGTTGCCCGTCGTGCGGCAGCCCGGTGAGGCTGCGGCCCTGGACGGCGAGGATCTGGAACGGCGCCAGGCGCACGCCGTCCAGGCCCTCGGTCGTCCAGCAGTATCGGCGGTAGGCGTCCGTGAACGCGGCCGCGTTCGCCGCGCGTTCACGCTGGCGGGCCAGCAGGTCCGTCACCTCGACGCCCCGCGCCGCGGCACCCTGAAGCGCGGCGAGCACGCCCGGGAACACCGCGCCGGAGGCGGCGCCGACGGCCGCGTACTGCGACCGCAGCAGCCCGGACGCCTTCAGCGACCACGGCATCAGCTCGGCGTCCAGCAGGAGCCAGTCCGTGTCGAGTTCGTCCCACAGGCCCGCCTCGCCGACCGCCGTGCGGACCCGGCCGAGGATCTCCTCCGTCACCGCCTCGTCGTCGAAGAACGGCCGTCCGGTACGGGTGTAGAGGGACCCGGTGGGGCCGTCGACGCCGAACCGCCTGCGCGCGGCCTCGGCGTCCCGGCACACCAGTGCCACCGCCCGCGAGCCCATGTGCTTCTCCTCGCACACGACCCGCGCGACGCCGTCCTGGGCGTACTGCGCGAACGCCTCCACCGGGTGCTCCAGATAGCCGTCCGCCTTCGAGGTGGCCGTCGGGGCCATGGTCGGCGGCAGGTACGGCAGCAGGCGCGGGTCGACCGCGAAGCGGCTCATGACCTCCAGGGCCGCGGCCGCGTTCTCCTCGCGGACCGCGACGCGGCCCTGGTGCCGGGTCTCCACGACCCGGCGGCCGTGCACGTCGTTCAGGTCGAGCGGCCGGCCGTCGTTGCCGCCGGGCGCCTCGGTGCGCAGCGGACGCGCCGGCTCGTACCAGACCTGCTCGGCCGGTACGTCGACCAGCTCGCGCTCCGGCCAGCGCAGCGCGGTCAGCTTGCCGCCGAAGACGGCGCCGGTGTCCAGGCAGATGGTGTTGTTGAGCCAGGTGGCCTCGGGGACGGGCGTGTGGCCGTAGACTACCGCGGCCCGGCCGCGGTAGTCCTCCGCCCACGGGTAGCGCACCGGCAGCCCGAACTCGTCGGTCTCGCCGGTGGTGTCGCCGTACAGCGCGTGCGAGCGGACCCGGCCGGAGGTGCGGCCGTGGTACTTCTCCGGCAGCCCGGCGTGGCAGACCACCAGCCGGCCGCCGTCCAGGACGTAGTGGCTGACGAGCCCGTCGATGAACTCCCGTACCTCCCGGGTGAACTCCTCGCTCTCGCCGTCCATCTGCGCGATGGTCTCGGCGAGTCCGTGGGTGTGCTGGACGTTGCGGCCCTTGAGATACCGGCCGTACTTGTTCTCGTGGTTGCCGGGCACGCACAGCGCGTTGCCCGACTTCACCATCGACATCACGCGGCGCAGGACGCCCGGGCTGTCGGGGCCGCGGTCGACGAGGTCGCCGACGAAGACGGCGGTACGGCCGTCCGGGTGGACGCCGTCGGTGTAGCCCAACTTGCCGAGCAGAGTCTCCAGTTCGAAGGCGCAGCCGTGGATGTCGCCGACGATGTCGAACGGGCCGGTGAGGTGCGTCAGGTCGTTGAAGCGCTTCTCGGTGACGACCGTGGCGCTCTCGACGTCCTCCACGCCCCGCAGGACATGCACCTTGCGGAAGCCCTCGCGCTCCAGGTGCCGTACGGAGCGGCGCAGTTCGCGGATGTGGCGCTGGATGACCCGGCGCGGCATGTCGGCGCGGTCGGTGCGGCCCGCGTTGCGCTCGGCGCACACCTCCTCCGGGACGTCCAGGACGATGGCGATGGGCAGCACGTCGTACTGCCTGGCCAGCTCGATCAGTTGCCGGCGGGCGTCCGACTGCACGCTGGTGGCGTCGACGACCGTACGGCGGCCGGCGGCCAGGCGCTTGCCCGCGATGTAGTGCAGGACGTCGAAGGCGTCCCTGGTCGCGCTCTGGTCGTTCTCGTCGTCGGAGACCAGGCCGCGGCAGAAGTCGGAGGAGATCACCTCGGTCGGCCTGAAGTGCCGGTGGGCGAAGGTCGACTTGCCGGAGCCGGAGGCGCCGACGAGCACGACGAGGGAGAGGTCGGTGACGGGGAGGGCCCGTCCCTTGCGCTCTGCTGCTTCGGTCATGCCGCCTTCGCCTCCTTCTCGCTCTTGCCGGACTTCTCGCTCTTGCCGGACTTCTCGGTCTCGCCGGACTTCTCGCTCTTGCCGGTTTGCTCACTGTTGCCGGACTTCTCGGTCTGCTCGGTCCTCATCCGGAACACGGCCATCTGGGTGGGCGGGCCGACCTCCGGGTCGTCCGGCCCGACGGGTACGAACTCCACGCCGTAGCCGTGCCGTTCGGCCACCGCCTCCGCCCATGTGCGGAACTCCTCGCGGGTCCACTCGAAGCGGTGGTCGCCGTGCCGGACGTGGCCGGCCGGGAGGGACTCCCAGCGGACGTTGTACTCCACGTTCGGGGTGGTCACCAGGACCGTGCGCGGACGGGCCGCGCCGAACACCGCGTACTCCAGGGCGGGCAGCCGCGGCAGGTCGAGGTGCTCGATCACCTCGCTGAGCACGGCGGCGTCGTAGCCCTTGAGGCGGTTGTCGGTGTAGGCGAGCGAGCCCTGGAAGAGCCTGACGCGCGAGGCCTGGCGCTCGCCCATGCGGTCCAGCTTCAGCCGCCGGGAGGCGATGGTCAGCGCGCGCATCGACACGTCGACCCCGACGACCTCGGTGAACCGCGGTTCCTTGAGCAGGGCCTGCACCAACTGGCCCTGTCCGCAGCCGAGATCGAGCACCCGGGCCGCGCCGGACCCGCGCAGGGACTCGATGATCGCGTCCCGCCGCTGCACGGCGAGCGGGGCCGGCTTCTCCTCGTCCTCGGTCTCGGCGCCGACCGCGTTGTCGAGCTCCTCGACCTCGCTGTCGTCGGCCTCCGCGAGCCGCACCAGCTCGAGGCGCTCCATCGCCTGCCGGGTCAGCGACCAGCGGCGCGAGAGATAGCGGCTGGTGATCAGCTTCTGCTCCGGGTGCACAGGGAGCCAGCCCTCGCCGGCGCGCAGCAGCTTGTCGACCTCGTCGGGCGCGACCCAGTAGTGCTTGGCGTCGTCGAGGACGGGGAGCAGCACATAGAGGTGCCGCAGCGCCTCGGCCAGGGTCAGCGCCTCCGATTCGAGGACCAGGCGCACGTACCGTGAGTCGCCCCACTCCGGGAACTCGCTGTCCAGGGCCACCGGTTCGACGGCCACCGTCCAGCCCAGCGGCTCGAACAGCCGCCGTACGAGCTCCAGGCCGCCGCGGGCGGGCAGCGCGGGCACCTCGATGCGGAGCGGGCGCGGCTGCGCCGGCAGCTCGGGCCTGGCGTGGCAGGTGCCCTTGATCGCACTGGAGAACACGCTGCTCAGCGCCACGGCGAGCAGCGAGGAGGCCGCGTACGGGCGGTCGTTGACGTACTGCGCGAGTGCCGCGTCGGGCGCGCCGCCGCGTCCCTTGCCCTTCCCCCGCTTCACCAGCGCCACCGCGTCGACCTCCAGCAGCAGCGCCGCCGTGCAGCGCTGATCCTCCGCCTCGGGGTAGACGACGTGCGCCGTCCCGTAGGAGGTGGAGAACGCCTGCGCCTTGTCGGGATGCTTGTGGAGCAGGTACCCGAGGTCGGTGGCGGGGCGTTCCGGCGTACCGGTGGTGGTGATGGTCAGGAACATGGGCAGGGCCTCTCCGGCCGGTGGACGGTTTTCCGTGGCCGTGCGCGCGAAAGCCCCCAGGGGTGGTGATCCTGGGGGCTCGGCAGGACGACCGTCCCACCTTCGCACACGGCTGCCGACCGGCGCCTTTGTATATTCCTACGGCACTCCTGCGACCGGCACTCCTACGACAGCTGCGACTGCACGTGGGAGGAGATCTGCTCCAGGTGGTCCAGGTCGGAGAGGTCCAGGATCTGGAGGTAGATGCGCCGGGAGCCGATCTCCGCGTAGCGGCCGATCTTGTCGACGACCTCGGACGGCGTGCCCGCGAGGCCGTTGGCCTTCAGCTCGCCGACCTCGCGGCCGATCGCGGCGGCACGGCGGGCGACCTCCTGGTCGTCCTTGCCGACGCAGACGACCAGGGCGTTGGAGAGGACGAGGTCGTCCTGGCCCCGGCCGGCCTCCACGGCGGCGGCGCGGACGCGGGCGAACTGGCGCTCGCTGTCCTCGACGCCGGCGAAAGGCATGTTGAACTCGTCGGCGAACCGGGCCGCGAGGCGCGGAGTGCGGGTCGCGCCGTGGCCGCCGATCAGCACCGGGATCCGGTCCTGGGCGGGCTTGGGCAGCGCGGGCGAGTCCGTGAGGTCGTAGAAGGTGCCGTGGAAGTCGAAGGTCTCGCCGAGCTTCGTCCGCCACAGGCCCGTGACAATCTCGAGCTGCTCCTCCAGGCGGCCGATCTTCTCCTTCGGGAAGGGGATGCCGTACGCCTTGTGCTCCTCCTCGAACCAACCCGCGCCCAGGCCGAGTTCGACGCGGCCGCCGGACATCCGGTCGACCTGCGCGACCTGGATGGCGAGCACGCCTGGCAGGCGGAAGGTGCCGGCCGTCATCAGCGTGCCGAGGCGGATGCGCCGGGTCTCGCGGGCCAGGCCGGCGAGCGTGATCCAGGCGTCGGTGGGGCCGGGCAGACCGTCCCCGGAACCCATGCGCAGATAGTGGTCGGAACGGAAGAAGGCGTCGAACCCGAGGTCCTCGGTGGCCTTCGCCACGGTGAGAAGCGTGTCGTAGGAGGCCCCCTGCTGGGGCTCGGTGAAGATGCGAAGATCCATACGACCATCCTGCACGCCCCGGGGCCGGCCGGCCTCACCGGCGTCCTGCCGGGCCTCCGTCCCCGGTCGGGTGAAATCCGTCAACGCCGTGCGCGGGGCACGCACGCGCCAGTGACCGGGCCTTATGGCGATCGTTGGGCGTGCGGAGCCGGACCGCCCGGCGCCCGCACCGGCCGGTCTTCGCCGGTGTGTCACCCGCATGGGCCTCGCCCGGGGCCCGGGGTCGAGGAGGCCGTCATGTCCGAAGAGTCCGTTCCGCAGCAGGGCGAGGGCACCGGCCGGCCCAAGGGACTGCTGCAGCAGATGGAGGAGCTGATGGCGGCGCTGAACGCGGACCTGTCGGCACTGGACGCGGATCTGCAGTCGGCGGGGCGGGGTACGGAGGAAGGGGAGACCGGCTGACACCGGCCGCTCCCGGCCCGGGCCCGCCTTTCGTTCCGGCTCAGCCCGGCGCCAGGCCCCCTAGCCCGCCTCCTTCTCCGGTAACACCTCCTCCCGGTCCGCCAGCCTGCGCAGCATCTCCCGCACCCGGTCCCTGGACTCGTCCGCCGCGTCGATGGCCTCCATGCACTGCCAGTAGGTGCTCTCGTCGTCCGCGGCGCAGGCGACGCCCACCAGGGCGATGCTCACCTCGCCGAGCAGGCCGCCCAGGCACAGAAGCGCCTGGCGGGCGTCGCCCAGCTCGGTGAGCCGGGCCGCGCGCAGTTCCTCGATGGTGAGGCGGGGGGTGTCCAGGACGCCGCAGCCGCGGCCCGCCAGCTCGGTCAACCCCAGTGCCTCACCGCGTAGTTCGGGCGGGCCGGTCACCGCGAGGCGACTGCCTATCGCCTGTGCCAGGGCCTGTGCCTGCCACACCTCCGTCATGGTCTCCGGAGTGCCCCTGCTCGCTATCAGGGCACGTCTGCTCGTCACGATGAGCCGCACAGCGTCCATGCGCTGCCCCCGTCCGTCCCGACGCGCTGCCCACACGTCTGCCCGAACTCCGTTGTCCACTACCCAGAGTGAGGGTGTGTGGGACGAAAAGCCAGAGGAAGACGGAAATCTGCGGACAACAAATCGATATCAGGCCGGAATTTGACTCCGGAGAGTAAAAGTGGACTGAACCACTCCTCACAACCGCATTACGGCGCGGGGAATCTCCGTTCGTTGCGGTCGATCTTCGCGTCCAGCGCCGCGAGCGGATCGATGCCCAGCACCTCGCACAGCTGGAGCAAGTAGGCGAGGACGTCGGCGACTTCGTCCGTCACGCGGTGGGCGCTGTCCGGCTCGTCCATCACGTGGGCCGACTCCTCCGGCGTCAACCACTGGAAGATCTCGACCAGTTCGGACGCCTCCACGCTGAGCGCGGCGACGAGGTTCTTCGGCGTGTGGTACGGCTGCCAGTTGCGGGCGGCCGCGAAGTCGGCCAGCCTGCGCTGCAGTCCCGCCACGCCGAGGGGTTCGTGCGGGGGGCCGCCCCTGGGGCCCTGGGGATCGTTCACGGCTTCAGGTGTACCACCGTGACACCCGCCTCCCCGCCGAGCCCCACCCCCTTCCTCCCGCCGAGCCCCTCCCCCTTCCTCCCGTCCTCCCGGTCCCCCTCGGCACCGTCCGCCCCCGTGATCCACGACGCGTCGCTCACCGCGGCCACGACGCGGATGTGGCCGCGTACGCCCATCCGTCCGGCCAGCCGCAGCAGTTCCCGTCGCTGCCGCGGGTCGAGGGAGCGGTCGAAGCCGTCGGCGAGGACGGTGAGCGTCTGCATCGCCGCGGGCACCTCGCGGGCGGCGTCCACCTCCAGCACGCCCGGGCCGGTGAGCAGAACCAGGGCGAGCGCCAGATACCTCAACTCGCCGTCGCCCAGGCGCCGCAGGGCCGTACGGAAGCCGTCGCCACGGTCGAGCAGGGCCCGCACGGTGCCGTCGCCCAGCGGCTCGGCGAGCACGTCGGCCACCGGCCCCGGGCATCCGGCGCGCACCGCGTCGACGAGCAGGGCGTGCCGCCGGCCGCACTCGGCGCGGGTGCGCCACAGGACGTCGGCAAGGTTGTCGCAGCCGCCGAGGAGCCGGCCCGAGCCCACCGGCACGGGGGCCCGCATCCGGCCCGGGCGCGGATCGCAGGCGTACACGGACCGCAGGGCGACGACCATCTGCTCGGCGGCGGCCAGCACCCGGCGCTGCCCGTCGGTCTTGCCGGCCACGCGCAGGGGCAGCAGCGCGGTGCCGAGCCGGTCGTCGGGCAGCGGGGCGCGGGTGACGGGCGCGGAGCCCGCGGTGTGCCAGGCGGCCTGCACGGTGCGGCGGGAGGGGTCACGCAGGGCGGTCTCCAGCAGCACCAGCCCGCCGGCGGTCAACCGCTCGCCCACGACGCGCAGTTCGGGCTCGGCCTGCACGGCCACGTCGAGCCGGACCGGCCCCGCGGGCCCGTCGGCGGTGCAGCCGATGCGGAAGCCCCGCCGCCGCTGGGCGTCGGGCCGCGCCCGGTCCGGCACATACGCGCCCGGGTCCGGGAAGACCTCCGCCACCTCGGCACCCCCACCGAGCCGGGCGAGCGCCTCGTACGCCCGTAACGCGGTCGTCTTCCCGCGCCCGCTGCCCCCGGCGAGCACGGTGACCGGCCCGAGCCCGAAACCGGTCCCCCGGTGCCCGGCGAAGGCGGACAGCCGCAACTCGGTGAGACAGGGGCGGACGGGGCCTTGGCGGTCCGCGGATGACACGGTCATGTTCCGGACCGTAGATCCGGTTCTCGAGGTGAACCGTTACGGCGTCGGGAGCTTCCTACGATCGGGGGACCGCGGTCAGACGCCGGACATCCCGGCACCCTCCATCAGGTCGGTGACCTCGGTGTCGGCGGGGGTGAGCAGGAAGACGTTGCGGTCGACGCGGTGCATGCCGCTCGCCAGGCCGAAGACGACCCCGGTACTGAAGTCCAGGACCCGCTTGGCGACTTCGGACTCCGCGCCGGTGAGGTCGAGGAGGACGGGAACGCCTGCCATCAGGGTCTCGGCGACGTCGCGGGCGTCGGCGAAGACGTTCACCCGGAGCACCACGAAGCGGCGGCGCATCTCCGTCTCCGCCTCGGGCAGCGAGCGGTGGCCCACCGCGGACGGCCAGGCGTCGCGCCCCCGCAGCGGCACGACCTGCGCAAGGCCCGCCCACTGCTCATCGGTGACGTCGTGGCTGTTCACCGGTTCCCCCAACTCACTCGCACTCCATGCCTGTACCGGCCAATTCTTACGCCAAGTCACCCGTTCGGCCCAACAGCGACACGGTCCGCGACCACCCCAGCCCTTCCGGGAAAGCCCAACTGCCAGGCCTGGAATGACCGGTTCCTGCCCGATCGAGGCTTCTTACCGGTCTCACACCGGACTCTTCACCTCCCGCCACGCCCCGCTCACCGGGCGCGGCTAGCGTCACCTGACGTGCACTTGGCAGAAACTCAGCTGGTGGCACGCGGTCGGCGGACGCAGTCGGCGGTGTCCGCCGACCCGCAGCCGCCCGCGCAGTGGCATCGCATCCTGACCCTCCTCGCGGATGTCAGCCTCTTCATCGGCACCCGGTCCGTCTGGGTCCAGGGGGCCAGCCACCGGCTGCCCGTGGCCGCGGTGATCTCGGTCTGCTACGCCTCGATCCTGGTCTGCGGCGTGCTGACGCTGGTGGTGCGCCGGGCCCGTTCGCTGGCGCGGCTGGACCTGGCCGTCCTGGTCACCGCGGTGACGCTCGCCCTGTGCACCTGGGTCATGAACCACGGCGGCTCCGACGAGGCGATCCTGACCACCCAGGCCGCCCGGGAGATCGTCGCGGGCCACGCCGTCTACGGGCAGCCCTGGCCCTGGCTCTTCGGCCACGGCGTCGCGCTCACCCCGACCGTGACCGGCGGCTACGACTTCACCTACGGCTATCCGCCCCTGGCCCCCCTGCTCACCGCGCCCCTGCTGTGGCTGGGCCACGGCGGCGCCCCGGCGACGGCGGTGAGCACCGCCGCCCTCGTCGCCGGCACCGTCGTGCTGTGGCGGATGCTCCCCACGCCGTGGCGGTCGGCGGCCACCATGGCCTGCCTCGGCTTCGGCTTCCTGCCGACCTACGCCCGGCTCGGCTATCCGGCGATCACGGCCCTGGCCCTGCTGATCCCGGTGGTGATGTACTGGCCGCGGATCGGACGGGGCGGCCACCTGGGAGCGGCAGGTGTCGCCCGGGCCATGTGCCTGGGCGCCGCGTGCGCGACGCAGCAACTGCCTTGGTTCCTGGCGCCGTTCCTGCTGGCCGGGATCTACGCCGTGCGCCGGGGCGAGCTGGGCCGGCGCGCCGCGGCACCGGTGACCCTGCGGATCGTCGGCATCGCCGCCACCGTGTGGCTGCTGATCAACACCTACTTCATCGTGAGCGAGCCGGGCACCTGGATCACCGGCATCGCGCTGCCGCTGACCCAGGGGGCGACCCTGCACGGGCAGGGCCTCGGGGACATCTCCCTGTACTTCACGGACGGCAGCGACCGGCTCGACTGGTACGGGCACGCCAGCCTGCTGCTTGCCGCGGCCCTGCTCGCGCTGCTGGTGCTGTTCATGCGCCGTCTGGGACCCGCGGCCACCGTCCTGCCCTGGTGCGCCTTCTACCTGGCGACCCGCTCCCAGGACGGCTACTACCTGATGATGACCCCGCTGTGGCTGGCGGCCGCGGTCACCGCTCCCCCGGCGGAGTTCGCCCGCGCCTGGCAACCGCGCCCGCGTCCGCTGCGCGGCCCGCACCGCCGTACGGCGCTGATCGCGACGTGTGTGCTCCTGGTCGCCCCCGCGCTGGCGAGCGCGGCCGTGGCGGCCACCGGGACGCCGCCGCTGCGCATGCGCGTCGCGGCGGTGCGGCGCCTGTCGGCGGACGTCGTCTCGCGGCTGACGCTCCAGGTCACGAACGTGAGCGGCAGCGCCCTGACGCCGCACTTCATGGTCACGACGAACCAGGGCTCCGGCAAGTACTGGTCGCTGGTGCGGGGTCCGGCCACGGTGCCCGCCCACAGCAGCGCGCGGATGGAGATCCGCCCGGCCGCCGGGAAGTTCGTCCTGCCCACCAAGCCGAGCACCCGCCTGCGTCTGCGGGCCTTCACGGCGACGCCGCAGACGCTGTCGAGCACCTACATCCGGCTGAAGGGGCACACCGGTTCCCGTACGCACCGGGGCCGTTGACCCGCGTCAGGCCGCGGGGCCGCGCACGAAGCGGAGTGCGGCCGTGACCGTGGTCAGGCCGCGGATCATGCCCAGCTGGTTCCAGGTGAGGCCGAACTCGGCCCGGTCCACGGTGTATTCCGTCTCCAGGGTCAGCGCGTCGGCGTCCGCGCCGGCCAGCCGCGCGGTGAGCGTCTGCGGACGGCTGACACCGCGCACGGTGAGCTGACCGGAGACCTCGACGGTGTCGCCGGCCCCGGCCTTCGCGCCCCGTACGGCGAAGGTGATCTCGGGGTGGTTCGCCACGTCGAAGAAGTCGGCGGAGCGCAGGTGTTCGTCGCGCTTCTTGTTCTTGGTGTCGAGGGTGGCGGCGTCCACGGTCAGGGTGCCGGTGGCGGAGCCGTCGGGGCCCACCTCGCCCTGTCCTGCGACGGCGCCGAAGGCTCCCTTGACGGTGACGAGACCCCACATCGTCCGGTGGCGTACGGCGACGGTGGAGGCGGTCGCGTCGAGCTGCCACACACCGGTTTCGACGGCGACGGTCATGAGCTTCTCCCAGGGGACGGAGCGGTTGGTTCAAATTTGGATGACCCCACGCTAGCTCGTTATCCAAATCTGGACAACCGTCTCGTCCAAAAATGGACAACGGTTAGACTCGACACCATGGCCGACCCCGAGGAGCACACCGGCGACCTGCCCGAATGCCTGTCCGCGCAGGGTGGCGGACTGCTGCCCAAGGAGCTGCGGGCGTGGATGGTGATGCGGGCGGCCATGGGGGCGGTGGAGCAGGAGCTGCGGTCCGTGGTGAAGGACCGGCTCGACGTCTCGCACGACGAGTTCCTGATCCTGTGCCTGCTCGCGGAGTCGCCCAGGGACGGCCTGCGCATGACGCGCGTCGCGGAGCTCCTCGGCCGTCCGAAGACCCGGCTCACCTATCAGATCGCCTGTCTCCAGCACGGCGGTCTGGTCACCCGGAGGTCGGTCTGCGGCGACAAGCGAGGCATCGAGGTAGCCCTCACCGACAAGGCCCGCAGGCTCCTGGAGGACGCCTCCGCCACGCTGTCCGCGACGGTCACCGGTGCCCTCTCCCGCGTGATGGGACCGGACCAGCACGAGGCGATGTGCGGTCTGCTGCCGCAGCTCGCCGAGGAACCCGAGGCGCAGTAGCCGGCAGAACGGATGGCGCGGCCGCGCACGGGTACCCGGCGGTCCCCGTTCTCGTGCCGTTCGTCGACCGTAGGAGGGCCTCCATGGGCGCACTCGACCTGCCCGAACCCGTCGTCCGCAACGGGGCCGCGCCGCCTGTGGACGCGGCGCGCCTGGAGGCCGCGCTGCGCGAACGCGTCGACGGCGAGATCCGCTTCGACCCCGGCAGCCGGGCCGCGTACTCCACCGACGCCTCGAACTTCCGGCAGACCCCGATCGGCGTGGTCGTGCCCCGCACCCCCGAGGCGGCCGCCGAGGCGGTGGCCGTCGCGCGCGAGCACGACGCCCCCGTCCTGTCGCGCGGCGGCGGGACCAGCCTGGCCGGGCAGTGCACCAACGCGGGCGTGGTCATCGACTGGTCGAAGTACTGCAACCGGCTGGAGTCCGTGGACGAGGAGGCGCGCACCTGCGTCGTCCAGCCCGGCATCGTCCTCGACGAGCTCAACCGGCAGCTCGCGCCCACCGGCCTGCGCTACGGCCCCGAGCCCGCCACGCACGCCAACTGCTGCATCGGCGGCATGATCGGCAACAACTCCTGCGGCGCCACGGCTCAGGCTACCGGCAAGGTCGTCGACAACATCGCCCGCCTGGAGGTGCTGCTCTACGACGGCACCCGCTTCTGGTGCGGCGAGACCGGCGACGAGGAGTACGCCGAGATCGAGCGGCAGGGCGACCTGCGGGCCACGATCTACCGACAGCTGCGCGCCCTGCGCGACCGCTACGGCGACGAGGTGCGCCGCCGCTACCCCGACATCCCGCGCCGGGTCTCCGGCTACAACCTGGACTCGCTGCTGCCGGAGCACGGCTTCGACGTCGCCGGGCTGCTCGTCGGCAGCGAGTCGACCCTGGTCACCGTGGTGCGGGCCGAGCTGGAGCTGGTGCCGGTGGTCAAGGAACGGACGCTGGTCGTCCTCGGCTTCCCGGAGATCGCCGTGGCCGCCGACGCCGTACCGGCGATCCTGCCGTACGAGCCGATCGCGCTGGAGGGTCTGGACGCGCGGCTGCTCAGGGACGAGCGGATCAAGGGCCTCAATCCGAAGGCGCGGGAGCAGATGCCCGACGGGAACGCCTTCCTGATGGTGCAGTTCGGCGGGGACACCGTTGACGAGGCCGACGAGCGGGCACACCGGATGCTGCAGGGCCTGCACGAGTCCGAGCACGACGCCGAGGTCGCCTTCCTCGACGACCCCTCCCACGAGGACGAGTTGTGGCAGGTGCGCGAGGCCGGGCTCGGCGCCACCGCGCACGTCCCGGAGCACGCCGACACCTTCGAGGGCTGGGAGGACTCGGCGGTCGCACCGGAGAAGCTGGGGGACTACCTGCGTCGGCTGAACAAGCTGTACGAGGAGTTCGGCTACCTCAGCGACACCGGGCCCAGTCTCTACGGCCACTTCGGGCAGGGCTGCGTGCACACCCGTATCCCCTTCGACCTCTACTCGGCCGCCGGGGTGGCGACCTACCGGCGGTTCATGGAGCGGGCGGCGGACCTGGTCGCCGAGTTCGGCGGGTCCTTCTCCGGGGAGCACGGGGACGGACAGAGCCGGGGCGAGCTGCTGCCGCGGATGTTCGGGGACGAACTGGTCGAGGCCTTCGGGCGGTTGAAGGCCGTGTTCGACCCGCTGGACCGGATGAACCCCGGGAAGGTCGTAGCGCCGTACGGGCTGGACGAGAACCTCCGTCTCGGCGCCGGCTGGGCCCCGTACGCGCCCCGTGACCTGCACTTCCAGTTCCCCGACGACGGCGGGTCGTTCGCCGAGGCCGCCAACCGGTGCGTGGGCGTGGGCAAATGCCGGCAGCTGAGCACCGACGGCGGTTCGGTGATGTGCCCCTCGTACCAGGTGACGCGCGAGGAGGAGGACTCCACGCGCGGGCGGGCGCGGCTGCTCTTCGAGATGCTCGACGGACACGGCGACAGCGCTGTCCAGGACGGCTGGCGTTCCGAGGCGGTGCGCGACGCGCTCGACCTGTGCCTGTCCTGCAAGGGGTGCAAGAAGGACTGCCCGGCCGACGTCGACATGGCCACCTACAAGGCGGAGTTCCTCTCCCACCACTACGAGGGGCGGCCCTGGCGCAGGCCGCGGTCCGACCTCTCCATGGGCTGGCTGCCGCTCGTCGCCCAGGCCGTCGGCCGCTCGCGTCTCGGCCCGCTCGTCAACGCCCTCACCCACACCCCGCCACTGTCGAAGGCGGCCCGCGCGCTCGCGGGGGTCGAGGACCGGGAGGTGCCGCTGTTCGCGGAGCAGTCGCTGCAGCAGTGGTTCGCCGGCCGCCGTGAGACGTACGGCGACGGGTCGCGCGGCAGCGTGCTGCTGTGGCCGGACACCTTCACCAACTTCTTCCACCCGCACGTCGGACGGGCGGCCGTGGCGGTGCTGGAGCACGCGGGATGGCGGGTCGAACTGCCCGAGGAGCCGCTGTGCTGCGGGCTGACCTGGATCTCCACCGGTCAACTGGACATGGCGGAGCGGGTGTTGAGCCGCACCGTGCGGCATCTGGCCGGGCATGTCCGGGCCGGCGGGCTCGTGGTGGGTCTGGAGCCGAGCTGCACCACCGTGTTCCGTTCGGACATGAGCGAGCTCTTCCCCGGCGACCGGGACGTGCGCAGGCTGTGCGAACAGACGGTGACACTGGCGGAGCTGCTCACCGAGCACTCCCCCGGCTACGAGCCGCCGCAGGTGCCGGACCGTTCGGCGCGCGCGCTGGCCCAGGTGCACTGCCACCAGCACGCGGTGCTCGGCTGGAACGCCGACCAGGAACTGCTGAGGCGGGCCGGCGTCGACGCCGAGCAGCTGGCGTCCGGCTGCTGCGGGCTGGCCGGCAACTTCGGCTTCGAACGCGGCCACTTGGAGGTCAGCGAGGCCTGCGCGGAACGTGTCCTGCTGCCCCGTCTGCGCGAGGAGGACGAGGGGACCGTCCTCCTCGCCGACGGCTTCAGCTGCCGAACTCAGGTCCACGAGTTCGACAGCGGCGGCCATGAGGGCGTGCACCTGGCGGAGCTGCTGGCCTCGGGCCTGCCCGGGGGCGCCCACGGCAGCGCGTACGCCACGGGCCCGGACGTGCGGCCCGCCCCGCCGGGACGACGCGCCAGGACCCTGGCCCTGGCCGGGGCCGGGCTGGGCGCGGCGCTCGTCGCGGCGGGGGTCACCCGCGGGCTGCGGCGGTAGCGGCCGTCAGGAGGCCTTGCCGGAGCGGCCGCGCAGCAGGGCGAACGCGGCCGCCGCCAGGCCAAGTACGCCCACGACCAGCCCGGCGATCGCGAGTCCGCGGGCGGTGGAGTCGCTGCTGTCCGAGGAGGCGGACGCGGAGCTCCCGGCGGCCTTCGACGCGGGGGCCGAGGCGCCCGAGCCGTCGCCTCCGGTGCCCCCGTCGTCCCCGGCGGCCTTCGCGGTCAGCTTGAGGACGGGCGCCGGGTTCTCCGGCTCGTCCCCGCCGGACTGGGGCTCCTCGATCCAGCGGACGGTCTTGCCGTCCGAGTAGGTCTGCAGAGTCTTGAAGACCAACTGGTCACCGCTGCCGGGGAGTTGACCGAAGGCGACATTGAAGTCCTCGTACTGGCCGGGGCCGATCTCCCCACCGGTCCAGGTGATCTCGGAGACGGCGTCCGTGATGGTGCCGTCGTCCGTCTTGACCGGCGTCTTCAGCTTGGTGTTGGTGACCTTCGCCGTCCAGCCGTCCCGCGGCGGCGAGACGAGCACGCCGAGGACGGGGTGGTCGGTGGGCAGGAAGACCTGCACCTTGGTGGTACTGGCCGTGTCCTCCTCGTTGGGGACCCGGAAGGTCAGGACGCCGTCCGTGGCGCCCTTCGCGTAGCTGTCGGGGTGGACGGTCACGTGCGCGGAGGCCGCGCCCGCGGCGGCGAGGACCCCGGCGGCGGCCAGGGCGGTCACGGCGCCGGCGCGGCGCAGGGTGGTGCGTGTGTGGGACATGAGTGGGTCGAACTCCGTACTGGGTGGGGGATGTCGAGGTCGGTTCGCGTACGACGTCCCCGGCGGCGGACCGCGCCGCTGCACCGCGTGCCGCAGCAGGAGCCGCCGCAGCGGCCGCGGGCCACCTGTTCCCGGGCGTACCGCGTCCCGCGGCTCCGGCACCCGCCACGCCCCGCCGCGCACCTGCCACCAGGCCACGAGGCCCGGCACGAGCGAGGCGGCCCGGCGCAGCAGCGACCACACCGCGGCCTCACCGCGCCGCAGCCACCACGTGAGCACCACGGCCGCACCGGCATGGGCGACGGTGGCGTGCGGTGTCAGGGCGTGCTGGTGGGCCATGCCCATGCCGCTCATGCCCTGCATGGCGCCCATGCCGTGCATCGTCATCACGGTGTGCGGCCGCAGGGCGTCGAAGGCGAGGTGCAGCCCGCCCTGGGCCGCGAGCGTGCCCGCGCCGATGGCGGCCAGCGACCGCTCACGGCCGGCCAGCAGACAGCCGGCTGCGAAGACCGGCCCGAACCCCGCGGCCTGCACCCACACGGGCGGCGCCGATCCGGTCGCGAGAGCGTGGCCCCCGGCGGCGAGCAGCACGCACAGCGCGGCGAACACCGCCGCGCGTGTCACGCGTACCGAAGGAGCCGCCCTCATGGCGCCCGATACTGCCATGCCCGGGTTCGGCCCCGCCCGCCGGATGCGGGCGCGCACCGGTGCACACTGAAGACCGACGGACCCGACGGCCTAGGCGGTGACGTGATGCGCATCCGGATCGACGGCGTGGACCTGCCCGGCCGCAACTGCGGGCCCGACGACCGCATCCCGTCGTACACGAACATCCACGTGGCCGTGCAGCGCCGGGACCGGCCGGCCGAGTTGCTCGACCCGCAGCCCGGCGACGCCGCCCGTGCGAGCTGGACACTTGAGTGCACGGTCACCGGTACGGACGTCAAGGGGCCCTACGTTCAAGGGCGTCCCGGCAACCGGTTCGTCTACCTGTCGTGGGGGACGGTCGACGGTACCGGCGCCTTCGTCATGTTCCGGCGCGCCAAGCTGATCCTGGAAGCGGTGCCCGCCGACGTGCTCGGCGCCGCGGTCCGCGAAGGCCTGCTGGTGGGGCGGCTCGGGCTGACCGACGGGCGCGGCCACCCCCTGTGCGCACGGGTCGTGCCGCCGCACGTCGACTGGAGCGCCCGGCCGGCCGGCCCGAGCTGACCGGGCGCACGTCACGGACCGTCTGCGCAGCGCTCCCGTCCCACTCACCGACCGGCGAGGCGACCATGCGTCAGCAGGAACCGCACGACAGTCAGGACGGGGCCCGCTTCGCCGCCCCGGCGTCCGCGACTTGGGCCGCCGGCGCCTTTCGTGCCGCCGGCGCCCGTACGGTTCTCGCACTCGGCGCCGGCCACGCCCGGGACGTGCAGCTCCTCGCCCGCGCGGGCTTCACGGTGCACACGGCTGACGTACGCGGCCTGCTGCCGCTGCCCGACGCCTGCGTGGACGCCGTGTTCGCGCCGATGGTGCTGTGCGCGGCGCTGACGAGACGGGAGATCCGGGCGGCGGTGGACGAGACCTGCCGCGTGCTGCGCCCCCGCGGCCTGCTCGTCTACACCGTCCGCCACACCGGCGACCCGCACTTCCGCACCGGGGTCCACCGCGGCGAGAACATCTACGAACACGGCGGCGTCGCCGTCCAGTTCTTCGACGCGGACCTGCTGCACGACCTGGCCCGGGGCTGGCACGTGCACGGCGTGCAGGCCTTCGAGGAGGGCGAACTGCCGTACCGGCTCTGGCGGGTGACCCAGGCCAGGTGACGGGGGTCAGCCGGTGACGCGCTTCTTCGTGCCGATCCCCCTCCGCCTGGCCCGGGACCGGGTGTGGCTCAGGCTTCGTGACGCGGGTATCCCCCGTCCACCCGGATCGCCAGGATCCCGCTGATGCTGCTCGCGGCCGCCATCGACGACACCCCGCTCGATTGCGCCGGGCCCCAGATGGTGCTGCCGCACGACCCGCACCTCGTGCTGCGGCCGGCCCAGCAGATCGGGCACGGTCAGCCGGGCCGGGCGGGCGAGGTCACCGGTCAGGGCGAGCTCGGCGACCGGCTGCGTCAGGGGCTGAGTCACGGGCTACCACCTCCCGCATGACCGTACCCGGGAGCCCGCTTCCCACAGACGCACATGCGCGCCAGAACGGGAGTGCGCCCGCGCTTGTGCGAAGTGACAATAGATGATCACCTCGCATCTGCGCCTAGTCGACGAGCGCCGTGAGGACCTCCGCGCAGATGGCCATGGCCGTCTCCGCCGGAGTGCGGGCGCCGATGTCCAGGCCGATCGGGCCGTGGATGCGCCCGCGAAGCCGCTCGTTCAGGCCCGCCTCGGTCAGCCCCGCGGCCCGGCGCTCCTGCGTGTGGCGCGAGCCCAGCGCGCCCACGTAGGGGATGCCCGAGGTGAGTGCCGTGCGCAGGGTGGGCACGTCGACCTCGGGCTCATGGCTGAGCATGATCAGACAGGCGGCCGCGGGGCGCTCCGCCAGGAGCTCGGCGGCGTCCCGCGCGGCAGCGGTGACGGCGGCCTGCCAGCCGAGCAACTCCGCCTGGGTGACGAGGAGTTCGGCGAGCTCACCGCCGCCGACGATGACGAGACGCGGGACGGCCGGGCAGGTCTCGATGAGGACGAGCCCGGCGTCGGTGGCCTGCACCTCGCGGCCCGCGCGACGGCGGGCGAGCAGGTCGCGGGCGCGGACGGCGGCCTGCGGCGGCAGATCCGGGTCGTCCGGCCCCGGGCCCGGCGTGACCACGGCACTGACGGCGTGGGTGCGCCGCTCGTCGAGCCAGGTGATCAGCGCGGCGTCACCGCCGGCCGCGAGCACCTCCCACCAGCGGGCCGGTACGGCGGGCAGCGGCTGGAGCAGGATCTCGGCCTGCCCGCCGCAGGTCAGCCCTGCTTCCCTGACCCCGTCCTCGTGGACGGCCACCGCGCACACGCGGGCGGTGTGCCCGGGCGCGAGCGTGGCGGCCTCCTCGGCCAGCCGCCGGTCGAAGGCGCCCTGGTAGAGAGTGCCGTGGCAGGTCCCGGCGGCGTCGATCAGGAGCGCGTCGGCCGGCCTCCTGGGCCCGAACCCCCGCTCGGTGACCGGCCGCGCGAGGACCGCCGCGCCGCGGCCGGGGGCCGTCCACTGCCGTGCCGTCTCCGCCAGTTCACGCATGTCCCCAGCGTAGTCAGTACACGTCCCGTACGTACCTTCTGTCGGTGGTGAGCTGTTTGACGTAGGCCGCCGCGCCCGCCTCGTCGAGGCCGCCGTGCAGGACGGCGACGTCCGTCAGGGCCCGGTCGACGTCCTTGGCCATGCGGGAGGCGTCGCCGCAGACGTAGAAGTGCGCGCCGTCCTTGAGCCAGGACCACAGCAGCGGGCCGTGCTCGCGCATCCGGTCCTGGACGTAGACCTTGGCGCGCTGGTCGCGGGAGAAGGCGGTGTCCAGGCGGGCGAGGGTGCCGTCGGCGAGGAAGCCGGTCAGCTCGTCCTCGTAGTAGAAGTCGGTGGCCCGGTGCTGCTCGCCGAAGAACAGCCAGTTGGGGCCCCGGTGACCGAGGGCGCGGCGCTGCTGGAGGAAGCCGACGAAGGGGGCGACGCCGGTGCCGGGGCCGACCATCACCATCGGGGTGGCCGGGTCGGCGGGCGGCCGGAAGTGGGGGGAGGGCCGCACATGGACCGGCACGGCGGTGCCCGGCCCGGCGTCGGCCAGGAACGGGGAGCAGACGCCCTGCCGCGGCCGGCCGTGCAGGTTCTCGTAGCGGACGACGGAGACGGTGAGGGAGACGAGGTGGGGGTCGGTCAGCGGGCTGGACGATATGGAGTACAGCCGCGGCTGGAGGCGGCCCAGCACCTCTGCCCACTCGCCGGCCCCGGCCCGGGTGCCGTGCTCGGCGACCACGTCCACGGCCTGCCGGCCCCAGGACCACTGCGCCAGTTCGCCCTTGTTGTCCGGACGCAGCAGCTTCTTCAGCTCCCTCGGCTCACCGGCCCGTTCGGCGACGAAGCGGAGCAGGCCCGGGGTGATGCGGGTGATGTCCAGGTGCCGCAGCAGGGCTTCGCCGAACGGGACCTCGCCCGCTCCGCCCACCTCTACCGCGGTTGCGGCGTCCACGCCGGTCGCGGCCAGCCATTCCGCCACCAGCTCCGGTGAGTTGAGGGGGCGGACACCGAGCGCGTCGCCCGCCTCGTACAGCAGCGGGACCTCGCTGTCGCGGGTGTCGAAGGTGAACCGGCGGACCTCCTTGCCCGCGCCGGGCAGGCTCAGCAGGCGGTTGCCGGTGAGGCGGGCGGTGACAGGGGCGGGTCTCCTCGCGGGGCTCTTCGGCCGCGGGGCGACCGGGGCGGGGGCCGCGGCGGAGACGGGGGCCGGGGCCTGCGGAGCGCCGGACAGGGCGGTGAGGATCCCGTCGAGCCAGGCGTGTGCCGTGTCCTCGTAGTCGGGTTCGCAGTCGGTACGCGGTGCGAGGCGCAGTGCGCCGAGTTCGTCGAGGCGGTGGTCGAGGCGGCGGCCATGGCCGCAGAAGTCGTCGTAGGAGGAGTCCCCGAGGGCGAGGACGGCGAAGCGCCGCCCGTCCATGCGCGGGGTGTCGGGTGCGGCGAGGGTCTCCCAGAAGCTGGCGCCGTTGTCCGGGGCGTCGCCGTCGCCGAAGGTGCTGGTGATCAGGAGGATGTCGGCGCCGGACGGCAGCGCGGCGGGGTCGGCCTCGTCCATGCCGAGCAGGCAGGCGGCGTGCCCGACCGTCTTCAGGCGCTCGGCGGCGGCCGCCGCGAAGTCCTCGGCGTTGCCGGTCTGCGAGGCCCACAGGATCACGACCTCACGGCCGGGCGCCGTCGCCGCCGCGGCGCTGTGGGCGGCCCGCGAGTACATGCCCGCCAGCACGCCGTCGACCCACCGCGCGTGCTCGGGGCTGAAGGGCGCGGAGGGCGGCAGCACCGGAACACCCGGGGAACCGGCGGGGATTCCGGCGAGGAAACCCACCAGGTACTGCCGTTCCTGCGCCGTGAGGACGGGCGGCGGTTCGGGTGCGAGGCCGAAGGGGTTGGCGGCGGGCACCGCTTCAACCGCCTTTTCCCCGACCGGCGTTCGGATCGTCACCGGCGTGGACACCTTGGTCAGCGAGACCGCGCACACCTTCAGCTCGGGCTGGAAGGAGAGCGGATCGACTGCGTCGTTCGTCACGGCGTTGACGCTGAGGTACTCGCCGAACAGGTCGTTCCAGTGGAACGGCGCGAAGCAACTCCCCGGCCGCACGCGGTCGGTGACCACCGCGGGCAGCACGGCCCGCCCGCGCCGCGAGGCGACCTCCACCGAGTCGCCGTCGGACATGCCGAGCGCGGCGGCGTCCCGCGGGTGGATCTCGACGAAGGGGCCCGGATCGAGCTTGTTGAGCTTGGGCACCTTGGCCGTCTTGGTCAGCGTGTGCCACTGGTGCTGCAGCCGACCGGTGTTGAGGACGAACGGGTAGTCGTCGTCAGGCATTTCGGCGGCCGGGAGGTGCGGCCGGGCGTGGAAGACGGCGCGCCCGCTCGCGGTGGGGAAGGTGAGCGAGCCGTCCTCGTTCACGTACCGCACGGGGTTGCGGTCGGGCCCGTCCGCGCTCGCGGCGGGCCACTGCACGGGCGTGGAGCGCAGCCGCTCGTACGTCACGCCGCGCAGGTCCCAGCCGGTCCTCGGGTTCCAGGCCCGCTTGATCTCCTCGAAGACGTCCTCGGCGCCGTCGTAGGAGAAGCCCTTCTCGTAGCCCATCTCCCGGGCGACGGCCGCGATGATCCGCCAGTCCGCCATGGCCTCGCCGGGCGGGTCGGCGGCGGGGCGGGCGAGCGTGAGGTTGCGCTCGCTGTTGACGAGCACGCCCTCGGTCTCGGTCCACAGGGCGGCGGGCAGGACGACGTCGGCGTAGGCGTTGGTCTCGGTGTCGGCGAAGACGTCCTGCGTGACGACGAACTCGGCGGCCTCCAGGCCCTCGATGACCGTCCTGCGGTTGCCGACGGAGGCGACCGGGTTGGTGCAGATGATCCAGCAGGCCCTGATGTCGCCGTCGGCCATCTTCCGGAACATCTCGACCGTTCCCCTGCCGACGCCGTCGGCGCGCAGGGTTCCGGGCTCGATTCCCCACAACTCCTCGGTGAACTCCCGCTCTTCGGCGACGAGGACGGATCGCTGACCGGGGAGCCCGGGCCCCATGTACCCCATCTCCCGTCCTCCCATGGCGTTGGGCTGGCCGGTGAGGGAGAACGGGCCGCTGCCCGGACGGCAGATGGCACCCGTGGCGAGGTGCAGATCGATCAGGGCGTTGGTGTTCCAGGTGCCGTGCGTGGACTGGTTGAGGCCCATGGTCCAGCAGCTGGTCCATTCCGCGGCTTCGCCGATCAGGCGCGCGGCCTCGCGGAGGTCGTCCTCGGCGAGGCCGGTGATCCGGGCGACGGTGGCGGGCGGGTAGCCGGCGAGGAAGGCGGGCATGGCGTCCCAGCCCTCGGTGTACCGGGCGATGAAGTCGGGGTCCGTGTGCCCGTTCTCGTGCAGGAGGTGCAACAGCCCGTTCAGCAGCGCCAGATCGGTGCCCGGCTCGATCTGCAGGAACAGGTCGGCCTTCTCGGCGGTGGAGGTGCGGCGCGGGTCGACGACGATCAGCCTGGCGCCCGCCTTGACCCGCTCCATCATGCGCAGGAACAGGACCGGGTGGCAGTCGGCCATGTTGGAGCCGATGACGAGGAAGAGGTCGGCGCGGTCGAGATCCCGGTACGAGCCGGGCGGCCCGTCGGCGCCGAGCGAGAGCTTGTATCCGGTGCCCGCACTGGCCATGCACAGGCGCGAGTTGGACTCGATCTGGTTCGTCCCGACGAACCCCTTGGCCAGCTTGTTCGCCAAGTACTGCGCCTCCAGGCTCATCTGCCCGGAGACGTAGAAGGCGACGGCGTCGGGTCCGTGCTCGTCGACGACGGCCCGCAGCCGCCGGGCCGTCTGCCTGATCGCCGCGCCGACGGCGTCCGGTACGGGCTCCGCACCGCGTTCGTGCCGGACGACGGCGGTCGTCAGCCGGCCGGGAGCGGCGAGCATGTCGGCGGTGGTGGCACCCTTGGTGCACAGCCGGCCGAAGTTCGCCGGGTGCTCCTTGTCGCCGGACGTCTTCAGGACCGTACGGCGCCCGTCCGGCCCTCTTCCCACGTCCAGCACGATCCCGCAGCCCACACCGCAGTACGAGCAGACCGTCCGCACCTTCCTCGTGTCGGCGTCCTCCGAGTCCGACGCGGCCACGGCACCCCCTGCCTCTGCTGATCGTCCCGTCCGGGCTGACTCCCGCGACGGTACGAAATGCCCATTACACGGGTGTCTCCTGAGCCGGTCGGCGGGGGTTACACCGGGCGCACAGGGGTGGGGTGCGCGGTGTGAGAGGGGGGTTGTCCGAAGGCGGATGCGGGCTGCCCTGCGGGCGGCACGGGGAGCCGGGACCGCCGCACCCCTGAGAAGCACGGGCCCCGGACGGCCGGCGGCGCGGGCGGTGAGCCGGCGAGCGGCCGCGAGACCGCCGGACACCCCGGCCGGCAACACCGGACGCCGGCGACGAAGACCCACGGCCTAGAAGCACGGGCCCCGGACGGCCGGCGGCGCGGCAGTGAGCCGCAAGACGCCGCAGCCGAGAGCGCACGACACCCCCGGCCCGCAACACCGGGGAGGCGCCGACGACGAAGACGCACCACCGAGAAGCACGGGCCCCAGGTGGCCGCAGCGCGGGCGGTGAGACCCAGGGCGCCGCGCGCGAGACCTCAGCACGCCCGGCCGGCAACGCCGGAGGCGAGGGCGACGGCGGAGAGCGTCGGGGCCCGATACCGACGCTCTGCCTCCCGCATGGCCGCCGCCCTGCCGTCAGGCGCAACCGCGGCGCACGCCGCGGTCACGGCGAGGCCGAGGGTCATGTGCACCAGGCCCGCAAGGCCCCGTCAGCGCACCGTCGACCGTCATGACCCACCTCGCCCGTGAGGCGTTTCACCAACAAGCTTTAGCCTTATTCGGGCCGGGGTCAAGGGTCCGGACCGGAGTTACGGTGGCCTCGTGACCACCGGCCCCGACCCGTCCGACCCCATCGCCGCGCTCGCCGTCCTCGGCGACGAGTCCCGCAGGCGGCTGCTCGACTTCGTACGGCGGGCCAGGCACCCCGTGACCCGGGAGGAGGCGTCGGCCGCGGTCGGCATCTCCCGCAAGCTCGCGGCCTTCCACCTCGACAAGCTGGTCGCGTCGGGCCTGCTCCAGGCCCGGCACGGCGGCCACGCCCCGCGCCGGGTGGGCCGCGCCCCGAAGGTGTACGAACCGAGTCCCCACACCCTCTCGCTGAGCCTCCCCCCGCGCCGGCACGAACTGCTGGCCTCCCTGCTGACCGCGGCACTGACGGCGCAGAAGCCAGGCGAGAGCGCGCAGGAGGCATCCGCGCGCGTGGCCCGGGAGAGGGGCGAGGCCCTGGGCTCCGGGATCGGGGCCGGCGACCTCAACGCCACCCTGGAGTCACTCGGCTTCGAGCCCGCCGACGCGGGCGGCGGCCGCACCGTGCTGCACAACTGCCCCTTCCATCCGGTCGCCGCGCAGGCACCGGAGCTGATCTGCGGCATGAACCACGCCTTCCTGTGCGGCTACCTCGCCGTCTCCGGCCACACCGGGACCACCGCCGTGCTGACCGCCCACGGCAGCACCTGTTGCGTGGAGCTGCACAGCGACCGCTGAGCCGGGCGAACCCCGCACCACGGAACCCGGCACGACCGAACCCGGCACGACCGAACCCGGTGCGACCGAACCCGGCACAACCGCCCCGGCACCTCACACCCGGCGCAGCACCACGAGCACGACCAGCAGCACGGTGGCGCCCGCGGACATCCCGTGCGCGACGACCGCGGTCAGCGGGAAGTGGCGCTCGGCGGTCCTGCCGCCGCGCGAGTGCCGCCCCGCGCTGGGCATCCACCGCAGCAGCATCATGAAGCCGAAGGTGGCGACGACCAGCACCACGGCGCACGCCGCCCAGGCGGTGCTCCGCACCCCGCCCGCGACGTACGCCGTCCAGCTCGCCAGCCCGGCGACGGCGAGCAGCACATGGCCCACCACCAGCCACAGCGGCAGCCGCGTCACACCGGGCATGCGCTGCCGCAGGCCGCCGTGGCGGATCCACACCGCCGCGAGATAGCCGCCCAGACCCGCGGTCAGCAGCCACGCACACAGTACGAAGACACCCACGCGCGTCCCCCCTCCGTCCCGTCACGGCACGTTCCACCAGGAGACCGCAGAGCGCCGCCGCGGACCGGACGTCCTTTCCTCGATTCACTCGTAGGCATGAACAAGGCAGGAACGGCGGTGCGAATCCCCGGCCCGCACCCGCCACCCCTGGGCTTCATCCGGCGTTCAGGGTGGCGCGACAAAACTTGGATAGTTCGTTTTCTTGAACTCTTCGTGTTTATGCGGCTAGGTTGATTCCATGACCGCGTCCCAGACCCCGAACACCGCCTCTGAGCTGCGCGGTGCCGGCCTGCGGGTGACGGCCGCCCGCGTAGCGCTGCTCGAGACCGTCCGCGAGGGCGACCACCTCGGCGTCGAAGCGATCGCGTCGGGAGTGCGCGACCGGGTGGGCCACATATCCCTTCAGGCCGTGTACGAGGCTCTCCACGCGCTCACCACGGCAGGACTCGTCCGCCGTCTCGACCCTCCGGGCAGTGCCGTCCGGTTCGAGGGACGGGTCGGCGACAACCATCACCACCTCGTGTGCCGATCGTGCGGAACCGTCGTCGACGTCGACTGCGCGGTGGGCCACGCCCCCTGTCTGACCGCCTCCGACGACCGCGGCTTCGCGGTCGACGAGGCCGAGGTCATCTACTGGGGCCTGTGCCCCGCCTGTTCCACCGAAGCCCCCACTTCAGCACCCTGATCCACCCAGTTCGGAAGGACTGTCATGTCTGAGAACCCCGATGCAATCGTGACCGACCCCAAGGCGGAGGGCACCGGCGGCTGCCCGGTGGCGCACGAGCGTGCCGCGCACCCGACTCAGGGTGGTGGCAACCGTCAGTGGTGGCCGGAGCGGCTGAACCTGAAGGTCCTCGCCAAGAACCCCGACGTGGCGAACCCGCTCGGCAAGGACTTCGACTACGCCGCCGCCTTCCAGGCCCTCGACCTGGCGGCCGTGAAACAGGACATCGCCGAGGTCCTCACCACCTCGCAGGACTGGTGGCCCGCGGACTTCGGCAACTACGGCCCGCTGATGATCCGTATGGCCTGGCACAGCGCGGGCACCTACCGCATCAGCGACGGCCGCGGCGGCGCCGGCGCCGGCCAGCAGCGCTTCGCCCCGCTCAACAGCTGGCCGGACAACGTCAGCCTCGACAAGGCGCGCCGTCTGCTGTGGCCGGTCAAGAAGAAGTACGGCCAGAGCATCTCCTGGGCCGACCTCCTGGTCCTGACCGGCAACGTCGCGCTGGAGCAGATGGGCTTCACGCCCTTCGGCTTCGGCGGTGGCCGCAAGGACGTCTGGGAGGCCGAGGAGGACGTCTACTGGGGTCCCGAGACCACCTGGCTGGACGACCAGCGCTACTCCGGCGACCGTGAGCTGGAGAACCCGCTCGGCGCCGTCCAGATGGGCCTGATCTACGTCAACCCCGAGGGCCCGAACGGCAACCCGGACCCGCTCGCCGCGGCCCGCGACATCCGCGAGACCTTCCGCCGGATGGCGATGAACGACGAGGAGACCGTCGCCCTCATCGCCGGTGGCCACACCTTCGGCAAGACCCACGGCGCCGGCCCGGCCGACAACGTGGGCGACGACCCCGAGGCCGCCCCGATGGAGCAGATGGGCCTCGGCTGGAAGAGCACGTACGGCACGGGCGTGGGCAAGGACACGATCACGTCCGGCCTGGAGGTCACCTGGACCACCACCCCGACCCAGTGGAGCAACGGGTTCTTCAAGAACCTCTTCGAGTACGAGTACGAGCTGGTCCAGAGCCCGGCCGGCGCCAACCAGTGGGAGGCGAAGGACGCCCCGGAGATCGTTCCGGACGCCTTCGACGCGGAGAAGAAGCACCGCCCGACGATGCTCACCACCGACCTGTCGCTGCGCTTCGACCCGATCTACGAGCCCATCTCCCGCCGGTTCTACGAGAACCCGGAGGAGTTCCGGGACGCGTTCGCCCGCGCCTGGTACAAGCTGACCCACCGTGACATGGGCCCGAAGTCCCTGTACCTCGGCCCGGAGGTCCCGGCGGAGACGCTGGTGTGGCAGGACCCGCTGCCCGAGGCCGAGGGCCAGGCCGTCGACGCCGCGGACGTCGCGGCGCTCAAGGCCAAGATCCTCGACTCCGGCCTGACCGTCCAGCAGCTGATCGGCGCCGCCTGGGCGTCGGCCGCGACGTTCCGCGCCACCGACAAGCGCGGCGGCGCCAACGGCGGCCGCATCCGCCTCGAGCCGCAGCGCGGCTGGGAGGTCAACAACCCGGACGAGCTCGCGCAGGTCCTGCGCGTCCTGGAGAACATCCAGGGCGAGTTCAACTCCGGCGCCAAGAAGGTCTCCGTGGCCGACCTGATCGTCCTCGGCGGCACCGCGGCCGTGGAGAAGGCGGCCAAGGACGCGGGCGTCACGGTGGAGGTGCCGTTCGCGGCCGGCCGTGTCGACGCGACCGACGAGCACACCGACGCCGAGTCGTTCGCCGCGCTGGAGCCGATGTACGACGGCTTCCGCAACTACGTCGGCAAGGGCACCCGCCTGCCGGCCGAGTTCCTGCTGCTGGACCGCGCGAACCTGCTCGACCTGAGCGCCCCCGAGATGACCGCGCTCGTCGGTGGCCTGCGTGTCCTCGGCGCGAACTACGACGGTTCCAAGCACGGCGTTCTCACCGAGACGCCGGGCCGGCTGACCAACGACTTCTTCGTCAACCTGCTCGACCTGGGCACGACCTGGAAGTCCACGTCCGAGGACCAGACCACGTTCGAGGCCCGTGACGCCTCCGGCGCGGTCAAGTGGACCGGCACCCGTGCCGACCTCGTCTTCGGCTCCAACTCCGAGCTGCGCGCCCTCGCGGAGGTCTACGCGAGCGACGACGCCAAGGAGAAGTTCGTGACGGACTTCGTCAAGGCGTGGGTCAAGGTCATGAACCTGGACCGGTTCGACCTCGTCTGATCCCACCGCACCACGCACCAGGGCCGGCCCACCTCGGGCCGGCCCTGGCCGTTTCACGGGCCGGAGACACTCACGAACGCCGCCCGACGGCAACGAAGTTGGCGGCGAAAAACCGCCGCCGCCCGCTCCCCTCCTTCTCGGCCTCCTGGAAGGCCGCGTCCCAGCGGGCGATGTCGTCCGGGCCCGCCAGCCCCTCGGCGACCAGGGCCTCCCGGGCGGCCCAGGCGGGGCCGCGCATCCCGGGCGGCGGCGTGACGACGTCGATGTGCCCCTCGAAGGCCACGACGTCCAGGCCGGCGGCGACGAGCAGTTCGTCGAGCCGGGCGCCGATGTTCAGGTCGTCGCCCCGGCGCCGGTGCAGTTCGCCGTACAGCTCGTGCATCTCGTCGAAGGCGGGCGGGGCGTTGCGCAGACCGGAGGAGCTGATGTCGATGTCGACGAGGTACACCGTGCCGCCGCCGGGCCGGGCGAGTGTGGCGAGGTGGTCGACGATCGCCTGCTCGTGTCCGCCGTTGTGCGCCAGCACGTGCCGCATCATCACCAGGTCGAAGGTGCCGGCGTCCAGTCCCGTGCGCTCGGCCGACCCGGGCCCGACGTGCACCGGCACGCCCGAGCGCTCGGCGAGCGCCGAGGCGACGGCCAGCGCGTCCCCGTCCCGGTCGACCGCCCACACCACTCCGTCCGGGGCCGCGAGCTGCGCCAGCCGCACCGCGACCGCGCCGGGCCCGCATCCGACGTCCGCGATCCGCGCACCGGGACCCGCCCCGGCCGCGGCCCACAGCTCACGCTCCCGCCGCTCGGCGGCGTCCGCCATGAGCCGGTAGCGCTGGATCTCCGAGTCGCTGAGGGTCAGGGAGTAGTCGGCCACGTCGGCCCTGCCTTTCCTCGGCCGCGGACGCGCGCGCCCGCGGGGGCCATCGTCAGCACCATGCCACGCGCGGGCCGTGCGAGCGCGGCGGACGCAGGACCGGGCACTGCGTGTGCCACATCACCGGCCGGATGCCGGACGCCCTCCGACGCCCGCGCGGGGGGACCCGTAGGGTGGCCCGTGCAGCTGGTTCGCCCCGTCCGCCAGGCGGGATGCGTCGTAAGAGGGAACCCGGTGGGAATCCGGGACTGCCCCGCAGCGGTGAGCGGGAACGACCGCCGTCATACGCACTGGGTCCGGGACATCGGGCCTGGGAAGCGACGGCCAGTAGGTGCCCTCCGGTCAGGAGGGTGTGCCCGTGAGTCCGAAGACCTGCCGACTGCCCGTGCGCGGACCACCCGTGCGCGGTCTCCCGGTGACCTCGAGGGCGGGTCGGCGTACACACCGAACGGACCGGCCCACGGCCGCCGTCCGGTCCGTCACCCCTTCGCGCCCTCGTCCCGTCGTCCGGGAGTTCAGGGATTCATCTCGCGAAGGAGATCTCCGTGACCAGCAGGACCGCAGCCGCGGCAGCACGGGCCACCGTGTACGGCTACCCCCGCCAGGGCCCGGACCGGGAACTGAAGAAGGCGGTCGAGAGCTACTGGAAGGGCCGCGTCACCGCCGCGGAACTTCAGGCCACCGCCGCCCAAATCCGCGCCGGCAACTGGCGGTTGCTCGCCGGGGCCGGCATCGACGAGGTGCCGACCGGCGACTTCTCGTACTACGACCACGTACTGGACACCAACGTCATGGTCGGCGCGATCCCCGCGCGTCACCGGGACGCCGTGGAAGCGAGCGCCCTGGACGGGTACTTCGCGATGGCCCGCGGCACCCAGGACGTGGCGCCGCTGGAGATGACGAAGTGGTTCGACACCAACTACCACTACCTGGTGCCGGAGTTGGGCCCGGACACGGTCTTCGCCGCCGACTCCGCCAAGCAGGTGGCCGAGCTCGGGGAGGCCCTCGCCCTCGGCCTCGCACCCCGTCCCGCGCTGGTCGGCCCCGTCACCTATCTGCTGCTGGCCAAGCCCGCGCCCGGCGTGTCCGCGGCCTTCGACCCGCTCACCCTGCTGGACCGTCTGCTGCCGGTGTACGCCGAGGTGCTGGCCGACCTGCGCGCGGCCGGCGCCGCGTGGGTGCAGCTGGACGAGCCCGCCCTCGTCCAGGACCGCACGCCGGCCGAACTGAACGCCGCCGCCCGCGCCTACCGCGACCTCGGCGCCCGCACGGACCGGCCCAAGCTGCTGGTCGCCTCCTACTTCGACCGCCTCGGGGACGCCCTTCCCGTGCTGGCCAAGGCCCCGGTGGAAGGACTCGGCCTGGACTTCACCGGGGCCGCCGCCGCCAACCTGGACGCGGTGGCCGCAGCCGGCGGACTGTCCGGAAAGCGCCTGGTGGCCGGCGTGGTCGACGGCCGCAACATCTGGGCGAACGACCTCGGGAAGTCGCTGGGCGCGCTCGGCACCCTGCTCGGCCTGGCCGACCGCGTCGACGTCGCGGCCTCCTGCTCCCTGCTGCACGTCCCGCTCGACTCGGCCGCCGAGCGCGACATCGATCCGCAGATTCTGCGCTGGCTGGCCTTCGCCCGGCAGAAGACCGGCGAGATCGTCACCCTCACCAAGGGCCTGACCCGCGGCACCGGCGCCATCGCCGCCGAACTGGCCGCGAACCGCGCCGTTCTCGCGTCCCGCGCCCACTCCCCCATCACCCACGACCCGGCCGTCCGCGCCCGAGCCGCCGCGGTCACCGAGGCCGACGCGCGCCGCTCCCAGCCGTACGCCGAACGCTCCGCGGCGCAGCGCGCCCTCCTCGGTCTGCCGCTGCTGCCGACCACGACCATCGGGTCGTTCCCGCAGACCGCCGAACTGCGCACCGCCCGCGCGGACCTGCGGGCCGGGCGCATCGACACGGCCGGCTACGAGGAGCGCGTCAAGGCGGAGATCTGCGAGGTGATCTCCTTCCAGGAGGAGGCCGGCCTCGACGTCCTGGTGCACGGCGAGGCCGAACGGAGCGACATGGTCCAGTACTTCGCCGAGCAGCTCACCGGCTACCTCGCCACCCGCCACGGCTGGGTCCAGTCCTACGGCACCCGCCACGTCCGCCCGCCGATCCTCGCGGGCGACATCTCCCGCCCCGAACCGATGACGGTGCGCTGGACGACGTACGCCCGGTCGCTGACCTCCCGCCCGGTCAAGGGCATGCTCACCGGTCCGGTCACGATGCTCGCCTGGTCCTTCGTCCGCGACGACCAGCCGCAGGCCGACACCGCCCGCCAGGTCGCCCTCGCTCTTCGGGACGAGGTCGACGACCTCGAGGCGGCAGGGACTTCGGTGATCCAGGTGGACGAGCCGGCCCTGCGGGAGACCCTGCCGCTGCGCGCCGCCGACCGCCCGGCGTATCTCGCGTGGGCCACCGAGGCGTTCCGGCTCACGACCGGCGGCGTGCGGCCGGACACCCAGATCCACACCCACATGTGCTACGCCGAGTTCGGCGACGTCGTCCAGGCCATCGACGACCTCGACGCCGACGTCATCAGCCTGGAGGCGGCCCGCTCCCATATGCAGGTCGCCCGCGAACTCGCCGCGCACGGCTACCCGCGCGAGGCCGGCCCCGGTGTCTACGACATCCACTCCCCGCGCGTCCCGAGCGTGGAGGAGGCCGCCGGACTCCTGCGGACCGGGCTGAAGGCGATCCCCGCGGAACGGCTGTGGGTCAACCCCGACTGCGGCCTGAAGACGCGCGGTTGGCCCGAGACCCGGGCCTCGCTGGAGAACCTCGTGGCGGCCGCGCGGACGGTGCGCGCGGAGTTGTAGGACGCTGTACGGGCGGTGCCGGTGCCGAGGGGCGGCCGGCACCGCCCGCTCGCACCGGCGAGCGGCGGACTCCCCGCCCCGGACGACAGGAGCACCGTGACCAGCCGTGTCACCCTCATCTCGCCCGCCATGGGCCCGTCGCTGCGCCAGGCGCGCTTCGACGACGGCACGACGTCGCTCGACGACGGCGGCACGGCGCGGGCCCGTGCGGCGGCCGGGACGGTGCCCCCGGCCGCCCATGTCGTCGTCTCCCCCAGCACGCGCTGCCGCGAGACCGCGACGGCACTCGGGCTCGCCGCCGCCGAGCCGCTGACGGAACTGGCCGGTCTGCGGACGGGGCGCTGGGAGGGCCGCACGCTCGACGAGGTCGGCGGGTCCGAACCGGAGGGGGTGGCCCGGTGGTTGACCGACCCGGACTCCGCACCCCACGGCGGAGAGTCGGTGCAGGACCTGTGCCTGCGCGTCGGCCGCTGGCTGGATGGCGTCTCGCAGACGGACGGCCGCACGCTCGCCGTGGTCGAGCCGGACGTCGTACGGGCCGTGGTGGTACGGGTGTTGGGAGCGCCCGCGGCGTCCTTCTGGCGCGCGGACGTACCGCCGCTGACGGCGACCGAGATCAGCGGACGGGCGGGACGCTGGAACCTGCGGCTGGGGAACCCGCTGCAGCCGGAACCGGCCGGCGACTGACCCACACTCGCGAGAGGGCCCGCGGACGGATCCGCGGGCCCTCTCACTCGATCGGTTCAGGTCACCGTGGACTCGCGGCGGTGATCGCCGGCGGCGCGGCCGCCTTGGCCGGTTTGGGGTTCAGCTGCCGCTCGGCCAACTCGCCGAAGGCGAGCCCGAATGCTCCCCACAGGGTGATCTGGATGGCCAGTGCCGAGAGCCGGAACCGCCACAGCACGGTGGCCGGGAAGTTCTGCGGCACCTCGTTGACGACCGGCAGGAACGCGAATGCCAGGCCGATCAGCAGGGCGAACGCGGCCACCGCGGCGACGGTGGCGTACCAGTTGCCCAGTCTCGGGGCGAGCCGCTTGCCCAGGATGGTCGTGGCGACCGCGAGGAGCACGCTGAGCACCATCATCAGGAAGTACAGGGTGGTCCGCTTGCCGATGGTGTCGGCGTTGCCGACGGCGGGCGGGTTGGCCGGGTACTTCAGGAAGGGCACGACGTACACCGCGAGGAGCGCGCAGCCGGAGAGCAGCAGCGCGGTCGCCCGCGGGCCGAAGCGGCCGACGCGGCCGAGCGCGAAGCAGTACGCGAGGGCTGCGATGCCGCCGAAGGCGACACCGTAGACCAGTACGCCGGTGGCGAGGCCGGCGGTGGACTGGAGACCGCGGGAGACGATCTCCATCTCGTGTTCGTGCGCGTGCGCCTCCTCGAAGCCGATCGCCTTGTCGACGTTCGGCTCGCCGAGGAAGTAGGCGACGACCAGAGCGAGCAGGCCGGCCGCGAGACCGGCGAGCATGCCCCGCACAAGGAGGTTTCTTACCGTTGCGGAGTTCATGAGGGTGTCGGGGTCCCTTGCGTCAGTGGCAGGGGAAACCGAGCAGATGGCGGGCGTCGTGCACCCACTCGTGGACGTCCGAACCGGAGACGACGGACGTGGCGCCCTGCTCGGCGCCGACGAAGTACAGCAGGACAAGCATCAGGATGCCGAAGAAGACCGCCCACGGGGCGATCGCGCCGATCGGCAGCTTGGCGGGGAGGGTGGGAGTGGTGGCTGTCGGCTGGGCGACATGCTGCGCCATGGCAGTGCCTCTCCGGGAGTTCGCGTCCCTTTTCGATGGTGCACAGGACGAGGGCTACGGGTCTGACTCGCCGCCGCCCTTGCGGGGCTGCGACACACAGTGGCGCGACCGTGCCGGGTTCCCACCGGCTTCCGTCTTGCCTTCGTCGATATCGCATCGACCGTATCGCGTGTCGCGGACATGGCCAATACCGCCTCACCAGGCGTGATCTTTATCGCGCTCGGGTGAAAACGGGGTTGAACCCGACCCTCTCCACCACTCCCGTCAACTCTGCCGCTCACGGCCCCGGTTCACCAGCGACCACCACCACCGCGTGTCCGAACTCGGCCGGCGCCTGCCCGGACCGTCAGCGGGCCTTGTCCGCCGGCTCCAGGATGGCCACGCACTCCAGGTGGTGGGTCATGGGGAACAGGTCGAACGCCCGCAGCGTCCGCACCCGGTAGCCGCCGTCCCGGAAGTAGGCCAGGTCCCGGGCCAGCGCGGCCGGGTCGCAGGCGACGTAGGCGATCCTGCGCGCGCCGAGCGTGGTCAGGTGCGCCACCGTGTTCCGGCCCGCGCCGGCCCGCGGCGGGTCCAGGACGATGAGGTCGACCTCGGTGATGCCGGTGCGCGGCAGCACGGCGTCCACCTTGCCCTGCTCGATGCGCACCCGGTCGAAGCCTTCGAGGTTGTGCCGGGCGTCCTCCACCGCGCGCTTGCCGGACTCGATGCCGAGCACCGCGCCCTGCTCGCCGAGCCGGTCGGCCAGCGCGCCCGCGAACAGGCCGACGCCGCAGTACAGGTCGAGCGCCATCTCGCCCTTGCGCGGCAGCAGGCCCTGCATGACGGCCGTCACCAGCGTGTCCGCCGACTTCGGGTGGACCTGCCAGAAGCCGCCGCTGCCGACCCGGTAGGTGCGCCCGTCCGCGCGCTCGCGGACGAAGGGACGGCCGTGCACCCGGTGCACCCCGCCGTCCTTCTCCTCGACGCGCATCACCGACACCGGCTTATCCAGCTCCACGATCGGCAGGCGGGCGCCCGGACGCGGCGTCAGGATCACCTGGCGGTCCTGCGAACCCGTCGCCGCGATCGCGTCGACGGAGGCCATGCCGCTCCAGTCGCGCTTCTCGACGCCCAGCTCGCTCACGCCGGGAGCGGCGATCATGCAGTGGTCGATCGGCTCGACCTCGTGCGAACGGTGGCGGCGCAGACCGGCGTGGCCGTCGGCGTCCACCGCGTACTGCACGCGCGTGCGCCAGGCGGGCACCTCGCCCGCGGGCAGCTTGTCACCCTCGGCCGGCATCACCGTGCCGTCCCAGCCGGCCTCCTCGGGCGTGAGACCCGCGAGCCGCTGCAGCTGCTCGGCGAGGACCTCGCCCTTGAGCCGGCGCTGTGCACCGGGCTTGGCGTGCTGCCAGTCGCAGCCGCCGCAGCGGCCGGGACCGGCGTAGGGACAGGGCGCCTCGATGCGGTCCTTGGCGGCGGTGAGGATCTCGACCGCGTCAGCGCGCAGGTACCGGGCCCCCTCCTCCCCCTCGGTCACCCGTGCCACGACCAGCTCGCCGGGCAGTGCGTGCCGGACGAACAGGACCTGGCCCTCGGCGGTACGGGCGATGCAGTGGCCGCCGTGGGCGACGGGCCCGACCTCGACCTCGTACTCCTCCCCCACCAGCGACTTCTTCGGTTCTGCCTGCATGGCGGGGTGACTCCACAACGTCGGATGCGAAACGGCCGGACAACAGCCCACCAGTCTACGTGGGTGTCGTCCGGCCGTTGACCGGCGAGCGTCAGCCCTGGCTGCCGGTGTGCTCCTTCGAGCGGCCCGACTGGGCCGGACCGCGCCGCACCGAGCCCGGCGCGCTCCAGTCCTGCCGCCTGCGGGCCCGCATCTTCGCGGCCTCCGAGGACTCCAGCTGGTAGGGCACCGAGGTGACCATGACGCCGGGTGTGAACAGCAGCCGGCCCTTGAGCCGGAGCGCGCTCTGGTTGTGCAGCAGGTGCTCGTACCAGTGGCCCACGACGTACTCGGGGATGATCACGGACACCGCGTCCCGCGGCGACTGGTTGCGCAGCCCCTTGACGTACTCGATGATCGGCCGCGTGATCTCGCGGTACGGCGAGTCCAGCACCTTCAGCGGTACGTCGATGCCGCGCCGCTCCCACTCCTGCCGCAGCGCCTTCGTCTCCGCCGGGTCGACGTTGACGGTCAGCGCCTCCAGGGTGTCCGAGCGCATCAGCTTGGCGTAGGCGAGGGCGCGCAGCGTGGGCCGGTGGATCTTGGAGATCAGGACCACCGAGTGCACCCGGGAGGGCCGTACGCTGTCGTCGCTCGGGCCTTCGGGGGCCGCGATCTCGGAGGCGACCCGGTCGTAGTGCTTACGGATGGCCGTCATCGTCGCGTAGAAGATGCACATGCCCAGCAGCGCCACCCAGGCACCGTGCGTGAACTTGGTGACGAGGACGACGACCAGCACCAGACCGGTGAAGAAGGCGCCGAAGGTGTTGATGGCCCGCGAGCGGACCATGTGGCTGCGCTTGGCGGGGTCCTTCTCGACCGCCAGATGGCGGTTCCAGTGCCGGACCATGCCGGTCTGGCTGAGCGTGAAGGACATGAACACGCCGACGATGTACAGCTGGATCAGCCGGGTCGAGTCGGCGCCGTAGATGATGACGAGCAGGGTCGCCGCGCCGGCCAGCAGCACGATGCCGTTGGAGAAGGCGAGCCGGTCGCCGCGGGTGTGCAGCTGGCGGGGCAGGTAGCGGTCCTGGGCGAGGATCGAGCCGAGCACCGGGAAGCCGTTGTAGGCGGTGTTGGCGGCCAGGAACAGCACCAGCGCGGTGGCCGCGGCGAGCACCACGAAGAAGAAGCTGCCCTTGCCGAAGACGGCCTCGGCGACCTGTGTGATCACCGGGTTCTGCACATATCCGGAACCGACGCCCACACCGTGCCTGAGCAGGTCGGTGGCCGGGTTCTCGACCATGCGGACCTTGGTCGTCAGGGCGAGGACGATGATGCCGCAGAACATGGTGACGGCGAGCAGGCCCATCATCGCGAGCGTGGTCGCCGCGTTCTTCGACTTGGGCTTCCTGAAGGCCGGCACGCCGTTGGAGATCGCCTCGACGCCGGTGAGCGCGGCACAGCCGGAGGAGAAGGCCCGGAGCATCAGGAAGACCAGGGCGAATCCGGCGAGGCCCTGGTGCTCGGCCTTGATGGTGTAGTGCGCCGTCGGTGCCCGCATCGTGTCCCCGAGCACCATGCCGCGGAACGCGCCCCACGCGATCATGATGAACACGCCGCCGACGAACACGTACGTCGGGATCGCGAAGAGCTTGCCGGACTCCTTGACGCCGCGCAGGTTCATCAGCGTCAGCAGCACGATCACGGTGACCGCGCAGAAGACCTTGTGCTCGACCACGAAGGGCACCGCCGAGCCGAGGTTCTCGATGCCGGACGCGATCGAGACGGCCACGGTCAGGACGTAGTCGACGAGCAGGGCGCTGGCCACGGTCAGGCCCGCCTTGGGACCCAGGTTGGTGGTGGCGACCTCGTAGTCGCCGCCGCCGCTGGGGTAGGCGTGCACGTTCTGCCGGTAGGAGGCGACCACCGTGAACATCAGCACCACGACCGCGAGCGCGATCCAGGGGCTGAAGTGGTACGCCGACACGCCTGCGATGGAAAGGACCAGCAGTACTTCCCCGGGGGCGTACGCCACCGAGGACAACGGGTCGGAGGCGAAGACGGGGAGGGCGATGCGCTTCGGCAGGAGCGTTTCGCCGAGCCGGTCGCTGCGCAGTGCGCGCCCGATCAGAATCCGTTTGGGCACGTCGGTCAGTTTGGACACAACAGGTAATCGTAGGCGTTCGAACGGGCGGTGAACCACCTCCCCCACCCTTGGCCCTGCGCGAGCCGGGGACCGCCGTCCCCGGATCTGCCCTCCGGGTGAAAACAGCGAGGCCACGGCTGCGGATTCCGCGGCCCGCCGTCGCGTCATGCCTATATGACAAGCACCGCTCTACTCCCCGCTGTCATCGCCCTGTTGTCGTTCCACGGAGGTTCCATGCACGCCACCGCAGAGTTGATCGGCGCCGCGGCGGCCCTCGTCGGCCTCGGAATCCTGACTCTCGCCAGTGTCCGCAGCATCAGCCGGCGCTGACATCACAAGCCGCGCGGCAACCGTGCACAGGGGTGCCTACGGCCCACCGCTGGTGTGTAGCTTTGGGCGTCGGTCTGAGACCCTGATCGGGCTGAGCAGTGATTCTTGACACCGGAAGGACGGTCGTGCACATCGTCATCATGGGCTGCGGAAGAGTAGGTTCCGCTCTTGCCCAGACCCTGGAGCAGCAGGGGCACACGGTCGCAGTGATCGACCAGGACCCCACGGCCTTCCGCCGCCTCGGCCCCGGATTCGGCGGCCGCCGGGTCACCGGCATCGGCTTCGACCAGGACACCCTGCGCGAGGCCGGCATCGAAGAGGCGGGTGCCTTCGCCGCCGTGTCCAGCGGTGACAACTCGAACATCATCTCCGCGCGCGTGGCCCGCGAGATGTTCGGTGTCGAGAACGTCGCCGCCCGCATCTACGACCCGCGCCGCGCCGAGGTCTACCAGCGCCTCGGCATCCCCACCGTCGCGACGGTCCGCTGGACCGCCGACCAGATGCTGCGCCGGCTGCTCCCCTCCGGCGCCGAGCCGCTGTGGCGCGACCCCACCGGCGGCGTCCAGCTCGCCGAGGTGCACGCCTCCGCCGCCTGGGTCGGTCACAAGATCAGCAAGCTGCAGGAGGAGACGGGCGTCCGGGTGGCGTTCCTGACCCGGCTCGGCGAGGCGATCCTGCCCACCTCCCAGACGGTGCTGCAGGAGGGCGACCTGGTGCACGTGATGATGCGCACCGACGAGGTCGACAAGGTCGAGGCGGCCTTCGCCAAGGGTCCTGACGAGGAGGGGGGGCACTGATGAGGGTCGCCATTGCCGGTGCCGGTGCGGTAGGCCGCTCGATCGCGGGCGAGCTGCTGGAGAACGGCCACGAGATCCTGCTCATCGACAAGACGCCGACCGCCATCTCGGTCGAGCGCGTCCCGCAGGCGGAGTGGCTGCTGGCCGACGCCTGCGAGATCACGTCGCTGGACGAGGCGGCGCTGCAGCGCTGCAACGTGGTGATCGCCGCGACGGGCGACGACAAGGTGAACCTGGTCGTCTCGCTCCTCGCCAAGACGGAGTACGGCGTTCCGCGCGTCGTGGCCCGTGTCAACAACCCCAAGAACGAGTGGCTCTTCAACGAGTCCTGGGGCGTCGACGTCGCCGTCTCCACCCCTCGTCTGATGTCCGCCCTGGTCGAGGAGGCGGTGAGCGTCGGCGACCTGGTCCGCCTGCTCCGCTTCAGCCACGGCGACGCGAACCTGGTGGAGCTGACGCTGCCGGAGGAGTCGGCCCTGGCCGGCACCCAGGTCGGCGACGTGGAGTGGCCCGAGGACACCTCCCTGGTCACCATCATCCGCGGCACCCGCGTCCTCACCCCGTCCCGCGAGGACTCCCTCGAGCCGGGCGACGAACTCCTCTTCGTGGCCGCCCAGGCCAGGGAGGAACAGCTGGAGGACCTGCTGTCGCTGCGCAGGGAGGACACGGCGGGCTAGCCGCCGCGTTCCTAGACGGCGAAGGGCGCCCCCCGAGAACGGGGGGCGCCCTTTGTTCGTTCTTTCAGCCTGTCCGGCGTTCGAGGACGAGGCGCGTCCAGGACCGGACTACGCCTACCGGCGGTGCCGCCCGCCGCTCGCCTCGATCCCCTCCGCGGCGGCCCGCTCCTTCTCGGCCTGCTCCTCCGCCTCCATCTCCGCGAAGACGTCGATCGGCGCGGGCGCCTTCGCCAGGAAGACCCAGGTCAGCCACACGGCCAGCAGGAACGGCGGGATCTTGAGGGCGACCAGGACCCAGCCAAGCTGAGCCGTGTTCGCCCACCAGTACAGCGGGAAGAGGATCGCGCACTTGCCGAGCAGGATCAGGCCCCAGGCCCAACTGGCCTTGGAGTACGCCTTCTTGCGGCCCGGGTTACGCGTGCGCCAGGAGAGGTTCTCCTTGAAGACGGGCCCGAGGATCAGCCCGAGGAGCGGGACCCCGCACAGCGTCGTGACGATGTACGCCAGCGCCAGGCCCAGCGTGTAGAGCATGCCGGGCAGGTAGAAGTCCTTGGCGTTGCCCGTCATCATCGCGAAGACGACACCGAAGGCGACGCCGAAGACCCCGCTGAACGCGTGCTTGACGGTGTCCCGCATGACCAGGCGGACCACCACGAGCGCCAGGGACACCACGAGGGCGGCGATGGCCGACCAGTGCAGGTCCTTGTTGATCGTGTAGATGGTGACGAAGAGGAGGCCGGGCAGCACCGTCTCGACCATGCCCCGCACACCGCCGAACGCCTCGAACAGGGCGGCCTCCGTCACCGTCCGCGTGTCGTCGGCTTGAGTGTCTTCGGTCGGCTTGTCGAGCGACGTCACCGGCTACTCCCGTCCGAGGGGTCTCAGTTCGTATTTCGGATTGAACAGCACCCGGCGGCCCCGGCTCAGCGAGATCCGGCCTGATGCGATCAGTCTGCGCCCCGGCTCTATCCCGACGATGGAGCGCCGCCCGAGCCACACCACGTCGAGCGCGGCGGAGCCGTCGAACAGTTCGGCCTCCAGGGCCGGGACGCCCGCACGCGGCCGCAGGGTGACCGTGCGCAAGGTACCAGTAACCGTGACGATCTGTCGGTCGTGGCAGTCACCGATCCGGGTACAGCCCGCGGTCTCGGTATCCTCCCGCAGCTCCTCGGACTCCAGGTCCTCCTGCGAAGAGGAGAGCCGGTCAAGCATGCGCCGGAACCGGCCCACCGGCTTTTCGGAACGAGGAACAGCACTCATGTCTTGAAGCGTACCGGGGTGCACTGACGGCTACGTACCCGCGGCCCTAGCCCTCGAACCGGTAGCCCATGCCCGGCTCGGTGATGAAGTGCTTGGGGTGGGACGGGTCGGCCTCGAGTTTCCTGCGCAGTTGCGCCATGTACACCCTGAGGTAGTTCGTCTCGGTCCCGTATGACGGGCCCCACACTTCCTGCAGGAGCTGCTTCTGGCTCACCAGGCGTCCCGTGTTGCGCACCAGCACCTCCAGCAGATGCCACTCCGTGGGCGTCAGCCGTACGTCCCTGCCGTCCCGGTGGACCTTCTTCGCGGCCAGGTCGACGGTGAACTCCGGGGTCTCCACGCTGGTCACGTCGTTCTCGCCGGCACCGACCGGCTCGGCCCGGCGGACCGCGGCCCGCAGCCGGGCCAGCAGCTCGTCCATGCCGAAGGGCTTGGTGACGTAGTCGTCGGCGCCGGCGTCCAGCGCCTCGACCTTCTCGTCGGAGGTGTGCCGCGCGGAGAGCACCAGGATCGGCACCCGGGTCCAGCCGCGCAGCCCCTTGATCACCTCGACGCCGTCCATGTCGGGCAGGCCCAGGTCGAGAACGACCACGTCGGGGTGGCGGGCGGCGGCGAGCTGGAGGGCGCTCGCGCCGTCGTGGGCCGCGTCGACCTCGTACCTGCGCGCCTTGAGGTTGATCACGAGGGCGCGGACGATCTGCGGCTCGTCGTCGATGACGAGCACCCTGGTGGGGGCCTGGGGGGCACCGCCGGTCGGGCTCACCATGTGGTCTGCCTTTCGGGTTCCGCCGAGTGGAGAAGATCCCGCGCGTGCGTCGCCGCCGCGCGCAGGGTGAGGACCATGGTGAGGCCGCCGCCGGGGGTGTCCTCGGCGTTGAGGGTGCCGCCCATGGCCTCGGTGAAGCCGCGCGCCACGGCGAGACCGAGGCCCACGCCGGCCCCGCGCGGGGCGTCGCCGTAGCGCTGGAAGGGCTCGAAGATGCGCTCCTTGGCCTCGTCGGGGACGCCGGGGCCGCGGTCGACGACCCGTACCTCCACCCGGTCGGCGATGGCGCTCGCGGCGACCAGGACCGCCTTGCCCTGCGGGCTGTACTTGACGGCGTTCTCGACCAGGTTGGCCATCGCCCGCTCCAGCAGCCCCGGGTCGACGGCGACCATCGGCAGGGTCTCCGGCACGTCCAGCCCGACGCTGCCCTCGGGCACCCCGACCAGCGCCATCGGTACGACCTCGTCGAGGTCGGCCTCGCGGATCAGCGGGGTGACCGTGCCGGTCTGCAGCCGGGACATGTCCAGGAGGTTGCCCACGAGGTGGTCGAGCCGGTCTGCGCCCTCCTCGATGCCCTCCAGCAGCTCCGCCTGGTCCTCCTCGGACCACGCCACGTCGTCCGAGCGCAGCGACGACACCGACGCCTTGATCCCGGCGAGCGGGGTGCGCAGGTCATGGCTGACGGCGGCCAGCAGCGCCGTACGGATGCGGTTGCCCTCGGCCAGCGCACGGGCCCGGTCGGCCTCTTCCTGGAGGCGCGTGCGGTCCAGGACGACGGCGGCCTGGGCGGCGAACGCGGCCAGCACCCGGCGGTCCTCGGCGGGCAGCACCCGGCCGGTGAGCGCCAGCGCCAGGTGGTCCCCGACCGGCACGTCCACGTCGGCGTCGTCCGGGCGCCCGACCGCCGGCCCGAGTCCTGCGCGGCCCGCGCAGGTCCACGGGTCGTGGTCGCTCGCCCGCTCCAGCAGGGCGGCCGACTCCATGCCGAAGGTCTCGCGGACCCGTTCGAGGAGGTCCTCCAGGCCGGTCTCGCCGCGCAGCACGTTGCCCGCGAGGAAGGAAAGGATCTCCGACTCCGCGCGCAGCCGGGACGCCTGGTGGGTGCGGCGGGCCGCGAGGTCGACGACGGAGGCGACCGAGGCGCCGACGCCGACGAAGATGACGATCGCGACGATGTTCTTGGGGTCGGCGATGGTGAAGCGGTGCAGTGGCGGTGTGTAGAAGTAGTTCAGCAGCAGGGAGCCCACCGCGGCCGAGGCCAGCGCGGGCAGCAGCCCGCCGAGCAGCGCCGCCGCGACCGTCACCGCGAGGAACAGCAGCATGTCGTTGGCGAGCCCCAGGTGGACGCTGCTGAGCAGCACGGCGAGGACGGCCGGGAGGATCACGCCGACCGCCCACCCGGCGATGATCCGGGACCGGCCGAGCCGTGCCCCGCGGGCCACCGGCAGTCCGCGCCCCTTGCCGGCCTGGCCGTGGCTGATCAGGTGGACGTCGAGGTCGGGCCCGGAGTCCCGGGCCACCGTCGCGCCGACGCCGGGCCCGAAGACGTACTGCCAGCTCTTGCGCCGCGAGACGCCGAGCACGATCTGGGTCGCGTTGGCCCCGCGCGCGAAGGCGAGCAGCGCCGCCGGTATGTCGTCGCCGACGACGTGGTGGAAGGTGCCGCCCAGGTCCTCCACGAGGGTGCGCTGCACGGCCAGCTCCTTCGGCGAGGCGGCCGTCAGCCCGTCGCTGCTGGCTATGTAGACGGCCAGCACCTCGCCGCCCGCACCCTTCTCCGCGAGGCGGGCGGCACGGCGGATCAGCGTCCGGCCCTCCGGTCCGCCGGTCAGGCCGACCACGATCCGCTCGCGCGAACCCCAGATCTTCGAGACCCGGTGCTCGCTCCGGTACTGCTTCAGGTACTCGTCGACCCGGTCGGCCACCCACAGCAGCGCCAGCTCCCGCAGGGCGGTGAGGTTGCCGGGCCGGAAGTAGTTGGACAGGGCCGCGTCGACCTTGTCCGGCTGGTAGATGTTGCCGTGCGCCATGCGCCGGCGCAGCGCCTCGGGCGACATGTCGACCAGCTCGATCTGGTCCGCCCGCCGCACCATCTCGTCCGGCACCGTCTCCCGCTGCCGCACCCCGGTGATCGACTCGACGACGTCGCCGAGCGATTCGAGGTGCTGGATGTTGACGGTGGAGACGACGTCGATGCCGGCGGCGAGCAGCTCCTCCACGTCCTGCCAGCGCTTGGCGTTGCGGGAGCCGGGGATGTTGGTGTGGGCGAGTTCGTCCACCAGGGCGACCTGGGGACCCCGGCCGAGCACGGCGTCGACGTCCATCTCGGTGAAGACGGCGCCGCGGTACTCCAGCTCCTTGCGCGCCACCTGCTCCAGGCCGTGCAGCATCACCTCGGTGCGCGGCCGGCCGTGGTGCTCCACGAAGCCCACGACGCAGTCGGTGCCCCGCTCCACGCGCCGGTGCGCCTCGGAGAGCATGGCGTACGTCTTGCCGACGCCCGGTGCCGCACCGAGGTAGATCCGAAGCTTGCCGCGTCCCATGGCCCCTATTGTCTTCCCGTTCCGTGCTGCGCACGCAGCGTCGACCTTACGGCCAGCGTTCTGGACAAATGGGACGAGAGCCGGGGCAAGTGATGTTTTTGACGCATCCCTGACGGGCCCGGCGGATCAGTGCTCGACGATCTCCCCGTCGCTCAGCTCCAGGACCCGGTCGGCCAGGTCCAGCAGGGTCGCGTCGTGCGTGGCGACGAGCGCCGTGACCCGCTCGCTGTGGACGACGGCCCGCAGCAACTCCATGACGGCGTGCCCGGTCTCCGCGTCCAGCTGGCCGGTCGGTTCGTCGGCGATCAGCAGAGAGGGGCTGTTCGCGAGGGCGCGGGCGATGGCGACGCGCTGCTGCTGGCCGCCGGACAACTCGCCGGGCCGCTGCGCGGCGTGGTCGGCGAGGCCGACCAGGGCGAGCAGCAGCTCCACGCGCTCCTCGCGCTCCCGGACCTCCGTCCGGCGCAGCCGCATGGGCACGCCGACGTTCTCGGCGGCCGTGAGGATCGGGATGAGCCCGAAGGACTGGAACACGAAGCCGACGCGGTCGCGGCGCAGGGCGAGGAGCCCGTCCTCGCCGAGCGCCGACAGATCGAGGCCGTCGACGGTGACCCGGCCCCCGTCGGGTGCGTCGAGTCCGCCGACGATGTTCAGCAGCGTCGTCTTGCCCGATCCCGAGCGCCCCTTGAGGGCCACGAGCTCGCCGCGCGGCACCTCGAAGGAGACGCCCCGCAGGGCGTGCACGGCGGCCGCCCCATGGCCGTAGGACTTGTGGACGTTCTCGACCCGCACCATGGTCTCGGTGACCACCTGGCTCATGCGCCCTCCCCCGTGCAGCCGTCGGCCGGGCGCCAGTATCGCCACCCGGGGCCCGGTCCTTCAACGGTCGGTCAGCTCGGATTGTCCCCGTGGGTGAGCGTCTCCCAGGCGACGAAGAGGTTGTTGCTGCCGGCCGGGCGCTGTCGCTCGGTCAGCGTCTGGGTGTTGGTCATCGCGATGCCGAGGCGGTTGTGCAGGGCGTTGTAGCCGACCTCGGTGACCGGTCCGAGCCCGAGCTTCGGCGATCCGCCGCAGAGCCAGCTCGGGGCGGCCGTGCCCAGCTGGTACTTGGACTGGAACCCCAGCGCCTGCCGCAGCCGCTCGCCGACGTCGGTGCCGTAGAGGTCCTGGCCCTGGATCCGGCTGGTCTCGGCGACGTGGGAGATCGAGGAGATTCCGTAACCAGTGTGGGTGAAGTCGCGGCAGGTCTCCTGGGTGAGCCCGGTGACGAAGGTGGACTGCCCCTGCCAGTAGTCGACGATCTTCTGCCTGGTGTCGAGGTGCTGGCTCGGCACGGTCTTCGGCAGATCGCCGTCGGAGGCCAGATACACATAGGCGGCCGTCCGGGTCCGGAACGTCGCCATGGCCTTGTCGTACGACGTCTTGTCGTCCAGGAAGACGGAGATGCCCACGGCGGCCTCCGTCATCGTCAGCTCCCAATTGCCGTTGGAGTTGGAGCCGTTGATGACCTCGGGAAGGTAGACGTCGCGGAGCATGCTCGCGAAGCGGCCGGAGTTCGACCAGGTCCCGGTGTACGTGTACTTGATGATCTCGGCGGCCTTCGGCCAGGAGGAGCCGGCCCAGCCGGTCTGCAGGGGCGCGTTGCTGTTGGTGTGGTCCTTGATCACCGCGGACCAGGCGTCCATCAGCTCGATGGACTTCTTCGCGTAGCGGTCGTCGCGGGTGATGTACCAGGCGAGCGCGTCGGTGTACGCGGCGATCGCGTCCTCGCGCTCGTCCGTGCAGCCGTAGTCGGGGTTCGAGTACGAGCCGCACTCGACCGTGGCGCGGGGCTTCGGCGTGCGGTTCAGGTCCGCGTACTTGCTCGCCATCATCTGGTCGTAGGCGCCCTTCCAGGGCTGGGCGCCTGCGGCGACCTTGGTGCGCGCGAAGTCCAGTTGCGCCTTGGAGACGGTGACTCCGGGGTGGACGAAGGCGCTGGGGGCGGCGTCCGCATGCCGGGCGCTGGGCCACGCGAGCATGCCCACGACAAGCGCGGAGGTGGAGACGAGGAGGGCGGTACGGCGCATAGTGGGGGGCCTTCCGTTCTCGTACATGAACGTGAAGCGCCTTTATGAACAGACGCGTGTGGCCGGAACGGTAGGTACAGACCAATGCACCGTCAAGAGGTCACGCACGTGAAAGAGCCGCACCCGTGGGGGTGCGGCTCTCGAATCGTTCTCCTTGCGGAGCGTCTAGCGGACCTCGGTGATCTCCGGCCCGCGCTGGAGCTGTCCCATGCCGCCGGCGAAGCGCGAGGACTCCTCCTGCTGCACGCCCTCGGGCACCATCTGCGCGTCGTCCGGCAGCTTCAGGACGATCGGGTCGCGGGGCGCCATGGGGCCCTCACCGCGGACCACGACCGTGTCCCGGAAGATCTGCTCGAGCAGGCCGGCCGCCTGCGGCTGCACCGCGCCCTGCCCCGAGATCACACCGCGCAGGAACCAGCGCGGACCGTCCACACCGACGAACCGCACGACCTGGAAACCGCCCGTGCCGTCCGGCAGTTGCACCGGCACCTGGGCCCGCAGCTCCCAGCCCAGCGGACCCTCGACCTCGTCGATGATCCCACCCTGCTGGGTGATGCCCGAACCGATCTCCTCGCGCACCTCGCCCCAGATGCCCTCGCGCTTGGGAGCGGCGAAGGCCTGCAGCTGGATGGCGCTGTCGCGCAGCACGACGGTCGCCGCGACGATCGCGTCACCCGCGACCTCGACCCGCAGCTCCATGCCGTCGACCCCGGGAACGAAGATCCCGCCCAGGTCCACGCGGCCCTCGGCCGGGTCGCGCACCTCGGAGTCGTCCCAGGGTCCGTCGGGCCGCGGCCCGGGTTCGAGCCGCACGTGCCCGCGCTCTTCCTCGTCCGCCTCAGTGTCGACGCTGTCGACGACCTGCTCGGCCTCGCCGGCCGCGTCCTCGGCGGCACCCTTCTTATTGCGACGTCCGAACACGTCACTGTCCTTCCCGGTCGGATACGACCGATGCGTATCGATTCCCACCCGCCCGGCCGCCCTCGGCGGCCTGACCGTTCGTGCTGCTGGTTCCGGCCACCGAGGCATGGCCCCCGGTGGACCCGAAGCCCCCTTCGGCCCGCGCCGAATCGGGAAGCTCCGCGACCTCCTGGAAGCGGACCCTCTCGATCTGCTGGACGACCAGTTGGGCAATCCGGTCGAAGCGCTCGAACCGCACGGCCTCGCGCGGGTCGAGATTCACCACGATCACCTTGATCTCCCCACGGTACCCGGCATCAACCGTCCCCGGGGCATTCACTAGGGCGACACCGCACCGGGCGGCCAGACCGGATCGAGGATGCACGAAGGCCGCGTACCCCTCGGGGAGGGCGATAGACACCCCGGTGGGCAGCACCGTCCGTTCACCGGGCCTCAGTTCGCACGCCTCGGTGGTCCGCAGATCGGCTCCCGCGTCGCCGGGGTGCTCGTACGTCGGAAGCGGTACGTCCGGATCGACGCGACGGATCTGCACGTCGAGCTCTCGACGGGGGGCAGGGCTCACGGGTTCACCTCGAAGGCGCGGGCGCGCCTTTGCTGATCGGGGTCGCTCATGGCGACGCGGATCTCCTCCGGGCGGCCGTTGTCGATGAAGTGGTCGACCTTCACCTCGATGAACAGGGCGTCCGCGCGGACCGCGACGGGCCCGTCCGGGCGGTCGATGCGCCCGGTGGCGGTCGAGTAGATCTTGCGGCCCGCCACCGCGGTGACCTCGGCCGTCAGATGCAGGGTGGTGCCCACCGGAACCGGCCGGACGAAGTCGGTCTCCAGCCGTCCGGTCACGGCGATCGTCCGCAGCAGCCAGTTCAGCGAGCCGAGGGTCTCGTCGAGCGCGGTCGCGAGCACGCCGCCGTGCGCGAGACCGGGAGCCCCCTGGTGGGCGGGCTGCACGGTGAACTCGGCGGTGATCGTGACGCCTTCGCCGGCCCGCGCCTCCAGGTGCAGCCCGTGGGGCTGCTCGCCGCCACACCCGAAACACTGTTCGTTGTGGGCACCGAGAGGCTCACCGGGTGCGGGAGCGTCGGGGTGCCGAACGGGTCGCACCGCGTCGGCGGGGGGCTGAAGAGCTGGGGAAGTACCACTCACAGCCGCAGACCTTACCCGCGCGTCCGTCGATTCCGGACACCGTGCCAAGCTTGGCTCCATGCAGCTCTCCACCGCCCCGTACGAAGAACGCCTCACGGCCCCGCGCTCGTGGTGGCTGATCTCTTTCCTGGTGGGCGTCTCCTTCGCCCTGATCCTGCTGCCGTTCGGCACCCTGCCGATGCTCGGCGGCCTGGTCGGCGGCACCGCGGCGGCGGCCGTCGTGGCGAGTTCGTACGGCTCGGTCCGGATCCGCGTGGTGGGCGGCTCGCTCATCGCGGGCGAGGCGAAGATCCCGGTCACGGCCCTGGGCGAGGCTGAGGTCCTGGACCCGGAGGAGGCGCGCGCCTGGCGCACGTACAAGGCCGACACCCGCGCCTTCCTGCTGCTGCGCGCCTACATCCCGAGGGCCCTGCGGGTGGAGGTCACCGACCCCGAGGACCCGACGCCGTACCTGTACCTGTCGACGCGGGAGCCCGAGCGGCTCGCGGAGGTGCTGAAGGCGGCGCGGGAGGCTGCCGCGTAGGGGCTCGGCCCGCGGCTCAGTCGTCCAGCTGCAGCGGATCGGCGGGCGCCTCCAGAGGAGGCAGCGCGGGCAGCGCGTCCCAGGGCACCTGGACCTTGCGCAGGTCTCTGCGGATGCGCCCGGCGAGCTTCTTGGTGTCCCGCCGGTTCATGACCGCGCCCACCGCCGCGCCCACCATGAAGGGCATCAGGTTCGGCAGGTCGCGCACCGTGCGTTTCATGATCTGCTGACGCAGCTGCTGCTTCGCATGGCTGTTGAGCGCCGTGGTCACGGTCGCCGGCTTGGCCACGTCGATCCGGCGCTCCCCCGACCAGGAGTTCAGATACGCGGTGCTGCGCTGCTTGAGGTTGCCGGGCGGGCGTACGCCGTAGACCTCGTGGAGTTCGGCGATCAGCTTGAGCTCGATCGCGGCGACGCCGGTGATCTCGGCGGCGATCTCCGTCGGCATCGCGGGCGGCACGGGCAGCATCGCCGCCGCTCCGATGCCCGCTCCGACGGTGGAGGTGGCGGCCGCCGCGCCCGCCACGAGTTTGTCCGCGAGCTGCTCGGGCCCGAGACCCGGGAACTGCTTGCGGAGCGCGGCGAGGTCCCGTACGGGGACCCGCGGGGCGATGTCGATGATCCGGTCGGCGACGTACGCCAGACCGGCTCTCGCGGCGCTGCCGCTCTTGCGCACGCCCTGACGCGCCTTGTCACGGATCACCGCGGCCCGCCGCCGGGCGACGGGCGCGGGGGTCCCTGACGGAGCCGGGAGGTCACCCCGGCCGGCCGCCGGTTCGAGCGAGGCCGATCCTGTGGCCCCGTCCGTACCGGGCGTCACACCGGAGGGGCCCCGCTCGTCGTCACGCGCGCCGTGAGGGCCGTCGTAAGGCCCTTGGTCCGCTACCGGCTTCGGGAAGCGGCGCTTCCAAGGTGGGGTCGAGCCAGTCACGGCCGACCCGGCCTCAGTCGCAGTCGCGGCAGATCGGCTGACCGTTCTTCTCCCGGGCCAGCTGACTGCGGTGGTGCACCAGGAAGCAGCTCATGCAAGTGAACTCGTCCTGCTGCTTCGGCAGCACCCGGACGGCCAGCTCCTCGTTGGAGAGGTCCGCGCCGGGCAGCTCCAGGCCTTCCGCGGCCTCGAACTCGTCGACGTCGACGGCGGACGTCGACTTGTCGTTCCGCCGGGCCTTCAGCTCTTCAAGGCTGTCCGAGTCGACGTCGTCGTCGGTCTTGCGTGGAGTGTCGTAATCCGTTGCCATGTCGCTCTCCCCCTCTGGGTGTCTGCGGTGTCTCCAGCGCACGTAACGCGTGAGAGGCCGGACTTGTGCCCGACCCGAGGCGGAGATTTTGCCTCACATCAAGGTCTGTTACTCAATCGACACCCAACCGGACCCCTCAAGAGTGATCGGCTTGGATGGCGAACGGGACCGTACACGGTCCCCATGCCGCTGTTCAAAGGCATCTCACCCTGTACTTCCCGTGATCAGGTGACCCGAAAACCCGGATTTTCCCGGCTTTCCGGAAGTCATCATGATCACGGAGAGTAGATGGCCGGAAAATCGCCCATGTGATCGATCACACACGGGATAGGCCATCCGGCGGCCAGAAAATTCCGCGCAAAGCGAACATCCCCGCGTGTCCGGGACATGATCTCAGATCGGCAGGGTCACCCGCATCACGAGCCCACCCCCCTCGCGCGGCCGTGCCGAGATGTGGCCGCCGTGCGCCCGCGCCACGGACCGGACGATGGACAGGCCCAGTCCCACGCCCTTGTCGCTGCCGGTGCGCTCGGTGCGCAGGCGCCGGAACGGCTCGAAGAGATTGTCGATCTCGTACGCCGGTACGACGGGTCCCGTGTTCGTCACGACCAGGACCGCCTGCCCGTGCTGGACGTCGGTGGTGACCTCGACCCAGCCGTCGTCCGGCACGTTGTACCGCACGGCGTTCTGCACGAGGTTCAGGGCGATCCGCTCCAGCAGCACGCCGTTGCCCTGGACGACTGCGGGCTTCTGCTCGCCGCGGATCTCCACGCCCTTGGCGTCCGCCTCCGCGCGCACCTGGTCGACGGCCTGCTCGGCGACCTCGGCGAGGTCCACCGGCTTGCGCTCGACGATCTGGTTGTCGCTGCGCGCGAGCAGCAGCAGGCCTTCGACGAGCTGCTCGCTGCGCTCGTTGGTCGCCAGCAGCGTCTTGCCGAGCTGCTGCAGCTCCATGGGCGCCTTCGGATCGGAGAGGTGGACCTCCAGGAGCGTTCGGTTGATCGCGAGGGGCGTGCGCAGTTCGTGCGAGGCGTTGCCGACGAAGCGCTGCTGGGCGGTGAAGGCACGCTCGAGGCGCTCCAGCATGTCGTCGAAGGTGTCGGCCAGCTCCTTGATCTCGTCGTCCGGGCCGTCCAGCTCGATCCGGCGGGACAGGTCGGAGCCGGCCACCGCGCGCGCCGTGCGCAGGATACGGCCGAGCGGCGACAGGACGCGGCCCGCCATCGCGTAGCCGAAGGCGAAGGCGATCACGGCGAGGCCGAGCAGGGCCAGCAGCGAACGGCTGAGGAGGTCGTCCAGCGCGTGCTGGCGCTGGACGGCGTCGCACTGCTTGAGGATCGAGTTGAGCTCGCCCGGCGGGGCCGAGTTCAGAGCGGGGCAGGTGGTGCTGGTCATGTCGAGGTTGGAGCCGGTCACCTGGAAGGACTGGCCACTGCCCTCGTGCAGGGCCTGGGCCGCCAGCAGATAGATGATCGACAGCAGCAGGATGCCGGCGATCAGGAACATGCCGCCGTACAGCAGGGTGAGCCTTATGCGGATGGTCGGGCGCAGCCATGGGAACGGCGGTTCGGGCTTCCTGGGGTCCCAGGTGGGCTTGGGCGGCGCGGTGGGGAGAGCGGGTGTTGCGGCCATTGCGTATCAGATCCGGTATCCGGAGCCGGGCACGGTGACGATGACGGGAGGCTCGCCCAGCTTGCGGCGCAGTGTCATGACGGTCACGCGCACGACGTTCGTGAACGGGTCGGTGTTCTCGTCCCAGGCCTTCTCCAGGAGCTGCTCCGCGGAGACGACCGCGCCCTCGGAGCGCATCAGCACCTCCAGGACGGCGAACTCCTTCGGCGCGAGCTGGACCTCCTTGCCGTCGCGGAAGACCTCGCGGCGGTTGGGGTCCAGCTTGATGCCCGAACGCTCCAGGACCGGCGGCAGCGGCACGCTGGTGCGCCGGCCGAGGGCACGCACGCGTGCGATCAGCTCGCTGAACGCGAAGGGCTTGGGCAGGTAGTCGTCGGCGCCGATCTCCAGGCCCTCGACCCGGTCGCTGACGTCACCGGAGGCCGTGAGCATCAGCACGCGCGTGGGCATGCCCAGCTCGACGATCTTGCGGCACACGTCGTCGCCGTGCACGAGCGGGAGGTCGCGGTCGAGGACGACCACGTCGTAGTCGTTGACGCCGATGCGCTCCAGGGCGGCCGCACCGTCGTACACGACGTCGACGGCCATGGCCTCCCGGCGCAGTCCGGTGGCCACGGCATCGGCGAGCAGTTGCTCGTCCTCGACCACGAGTACGCGCACGTCGCATGTCCTTCCTGTGTCCACCCGCGTAGCCGGAAGGCACACGCGGGCGGGGTTCGTCCTGGGCTGGTGCCTCCATCCTGCCCTTTTCGGTCATAAGTCGGCAGTAAGACGAGTGGGCGGCAGATGAGTACCGGATGAAGCACAGGTGTGAGACCCGGGAATCAAAGATTTTGTCGTCGGGTTGAGGTTTCCACGGAAGGGAGCGGGGGGAGGACGGTTCATACCCCGCGATCACGCTCTGCTAGTGCCGCAGCACCATGCGGCACGGCGCAATCCGCTTACCGCAGAGTGGGCGTGGGTGTCCGGCACCGTCGCCGCCCGGCACGGCTGCGCCGGGCACTCGCAGGAGACGTGATCGCCCCTTCCGAACGGCACACCCCCGTGCCATCGACCCACGACCCAGGACGAGGGGGCGCAGCATGGACGCTTTCACCGCAGGACTTCTGCAGCGCATAAAGACGACCGAGTCCGACCTGACGCGGGCTCGCGACGAAGGCGACGACTTCCTCGTCGAGGTGGAGCAGGGCGAGCTCGACGACCTGCGCCGTCTCGCCGCCGAACACGGTGTGGAGGTCGGCGCCTAGCGTCCGATCGGCTCGGCAGCGCGGCAGCGGGCCCCCGGCGAATCCAGCGCCGGGGGCCCGCTGTGTCGCGCCACGGCCGCGTTCACCTGCTATTCGTCGCGGGGCCGGCCGGCGGACACGGTCAGTCGTGCCAGGCGCCGAAGTCCTCCAGGAGGCGCTGGAGCGGCTCGAAGACGCCCGGGGTGCCGGCGATCGCGAGATCGCGTCCGGGGCGCTCTCCGGGCCGCCCACCGGTCAGGGCGCCCGCTTCCCGCGCGATGAGGTCGCCCGCCGCGAGGTCCCACGCGTTGAGCCCGCGCTCGAAGTAGCCGTCGAGGCGGCCGGAGGCGACGTCGCACAGGTCGACGGCGGCCGAGCCGCCGCGCCGGATGTCGCGCAGGAGGGGGATCAGCTTCCGGGCGACCTCGGCCTGGTGGACGCGGACCTCGGTGACGTAGTTGAAACCCGTCGAGACCAGGGCCTGTTCGAGGGGCGGCGCGGGGCGGCAGGCCAGCTCCCGCTCGCCCTCCCAGGCGCCCGTGGCGTGGGCCCCGGCGCCGCGGACCGCGTGGTACGTCTCGCCGCGCATGGGGGCGGCGACCACGCCGACGACGGCGTCGCCGTCCTGCTCGGCGGCGATCGAGACGGACCAAGTGGGCAGTCCGTAGAGGTAGTTGACCGTGCCGTCGAGCGGGTCGATCACCCAGCGGATCCCGCTCGTGCCCTCGGTGGAGGCGCCTTCCTCGCCGAGGAAGCCGTCGTCCGGGCGGCGCTCGGAGATCAGGTCCGTGATCAGCTTCTCCGCCGCGATGTCCATCTCGGTGACCACGTCGATCGGGCTCGACTTGGTCGCGGCGACCGCGAGGTCGGCCGGGCGGCCGTCCCGCAGCAGCTCCCCGGCGCGGCGGGCGGCCTCCTGGGCGAGCGCGAGCAGTTCCTGGTGCAGGGGGTCGGTCACGGCGCTCCTCACGCGTAGGGGCTGTCGGCGCCGGCGGCTGCCGCGCGGGGTGCGCGGGCCGGGCAGCAGCCGGCCGGGCAGAGGTTGTGGCTCGCGCCGAGCGCGCCCAGGGCGCAGGGCGTGACCTCCTCGCCGCGCTCCACGGACGCGCGCTCCAGGACGAGGTCGCGGACCGCGGCGGCGAAGCGCGGGTCGTCACCGACCGTGGCCGAGCGGCGCATCGGCAGCCCGAGCTCCTCGGCCTTGGCCCTGGCCTCCGTGTCGAGGTCGTAGAGGACCTCCATGTGGTCGGAGACGAAGCCGATGGGGGCGATCACGACCGCCGGGACGCCGGCCGCGTGGCGCTCCTCGAGGTGGTCGCAGATGTCGGGCTCGAGCCACGGGATGTGCGGGGCGCCGGAGCGCGACTGGTAGACGAGCTGCCAGGGGTGGTCGGCGCCGGTGCGCTCGCGCACGGCGCCGGCGATCAGCTGCGCCACCTCCAGGTGCTGCTCGACGTACGCCCCGCCCTCGCCATGGGCCTCGACCGGTCCGGAGGTGTCCGCCGACGCGGTCGGGATCGAGTGGGTCGAGAACGCGATGTGCGCACCCGCGCGGACGTCCTCGGGAAGGTCGGCCAGGGCCTGCAGCACGCCGTCGGTCATCGGGTCCACGAAGCCCTCGTGGTTGAAGTAGTGCCGGAGCTTGTCGATCTTCGGCGGCTCCAGGCCCTCGGCCTCCAGGGCGGCCAGCGAGTCGGCGAGGTTCTCGCGGTACTGGCGGCAGCCGGAGTACGACGCGTACGCGCTGGTGGCCAGGACCAGGATGCGGCGGTGGCCGTCCGCGGTCATCTCGCGCAGGGTGTCCGTCAGATAGGGCGCCCAGTTGCGGTTGCCCCAGTAGACCGGCAGGTCCAGGCCGTGCTCCGCGAAGTCCTTGCGCAGGGCGTCCAGCAGGGCACGGTTCTGGTCGTTGATCGGGCTGACGCCGCCGAAGAGGAAGTAGTGCTGCCCGACCTCCTTCAGGCGTTCCTTGGGGATGCCTCGCCCTCGCGTCACGTTCTCCAGGAACGGGACCACGTCGTCCGGGCCCTCCGGGCCGCCGAACGAGAGCAGGAGCAGGGCGTCGTAGGGGCTGGCATCGAGCGCGTCTGACATGGCTCGATCCTCCCACCCGGCACCGACGGCCGGGAAACGACGGGGTGGCCGGAGGGGGTTCGGTCCCTGTCCGCAGGCCTTCACCGGTGGAATCAAGGGTGCATTAGGGTGCCCTTACTCGTAAGCTGTATCAGCTGCAGTAGCACCTTACTGATCCGTACCTTCCGGTTGCTGATCCGTACCCATCGGAGACCCCGTGCCCAGCCCCTACCGCGCCCTGTTCGCCGCCCCCGGCAGCAAGGGCTTCTCCGCCGCGGGCCTCCTCGGCCGGATGCCGCTGTCGATGATGGGCATCGGCGTGGTCACGATGATCTCCCAGCTCACCGGGCGCTACGGGCTCGCGGGTGCCCTGTCGGCCACCATCGCGCTCGCGGCCGCGGCGATCGGGCCGCAGATCTCCCGGCTGGTCGACCAGCACGGCCAGCGCAGGGTGCTGCGCCCCGCGACGCTCGTCGCACTCTCCGCGGCGGCCGGGCTGCTGCTCGCCGCGCACTTCGGATGGCCGGACTGGGTGCTGTTCGTCTGCGCCGCGGGCATCGGCTCCGTGCCGAGCCTCGGCGCGATGATCCGCGCCCGCTGGGCCGCCCTGTACCGGGGCACTCCGAAGCTGCACATCGCGTACTCCTTCGAGTCCGTGGTCGACGAGGTGTGCTTCATCTTCGGGCCGATCATCTCGATCGGTCTGTCCACGGCCTGGTTCCCCGAGGCCGGCCCGCTGCTCGCCGCCTGCTTCCTGGCGGCCGGCGTCTTCTGGCTGACCTCCCAGCGCGCCACGGAGCCCGCACCGCACCCGCGCGAGCAGCACGGCGGCGGCAGCGCCCTGCGCTCCCCCGGCCTGCAGGTGCTGGTGGCCACCTTCGCGGCGACCGGGGCGATCTTCGGCGCCGTCGACGTGGTCACCGTGGCCTTCGCCGACGAGCGGGGGCACAAGGCCGCCGCGAGCCTGGTGCTCGCGCTGTACGCGGCGGGCTCCTGCGTGGCGGGGGTCGTGTTCGGGCTGCTGCGCTTCGCCGGGGCGCCCGCCCGCCGCTGGCTGCTGGGCGTATGTGCGATGGGCGTGAGTATGATCCCCCTCCTACTGGTCGGAAACTTGCCGCTTCTGGCCGTGGCGCTGTTCGTTGCGGGCCTGTCCATCGCTCCCACGATGATCACGACGATGTCCCTCATCGAAGAGCACGTACCGCGCACGCAACTGACCGAGGGCATGACCTGGGTGAGCACCGGGCTCGCGGTCGGCGTCGCGCTCGGCTCCTCGGTGGCCGGCTGGGTCATCGACGCGGTCGGCGCGCGTGCCGGGTACGGGGTCCCGGTGGTGTCCGGGGCCGTCGCGGTGGCGGTCGGTTTTCTGGGGTATCGCCGGCTGAGCAGGCCGGCTACGCAACGGGGAGGCACCGTTGAGCAGCACAGCGAGCGCGAAGAACGGCACGTGGCGTAACTGGGGCGGCAACGTCGCGTCCCGTCCGGCGCGAGAGGTCGCGCCGGCCTCCGTGGAGGAACTGTCCGCGGCGGTGCGCAAGGCCGCGGAGGACGGCCTGACCGTGAAGGCCGTCGGCAGCGGGCACTCCTTCACGTCCATCGCCGCCACCGACGGTGTGTTGATCCGCCCCCAGCTGCTGACCGGCATCCGCAAGATCGATCGCGATGCCATGACGGTCACGGTCGAGGCGGGCACCCCGCTCAAGCGACTCAACATGGCCCTGGCCCGCGAGGGCCTGTCGCTCACGAACATGGGCGACATCATGGAGCAGACGGTCTCCGGCGCCACCAGCACCGGCACGCACGGCACGGGCCGTGAGTCGGCGTCGATCGCCGCCCAGATCAAGGGACTTGAGCTGGTCACCGCCGACGGCTCGGTGCTCACCTGCTCCGAGAAGGAGAATTCCGACGTCTTCGCGGCCGCCCGGATCGGCCTCGGCGCGCTCGGCATCGTCACCGCGATCACCTTCGCCGTGGAGCCGATCTTCCTGCTCACCGCACGCGAGGAGCCGATGCCGCTGGACAGGGTCCTCGCCGACTTCGACGAACTGTGGGCCGAGAACGAGCACTTCGAGTTCTACTGGTTCCCGCACACCGGCAGCACCAACACCAAGCGCAACAACCGCAGCGCCGGTCCGGAGAAGCCGGTGTCCCCGGTCGCGGGCTGGATCGAGGACGAGTTCCTGTCCAACGGCGTCTTCCAGGTGGCCCAGTGGGTCGGCCGCGCGGCGCCCGCGACCGTCCCGGCGATCGCCCGGATCTCCAGCAGGGCCCTGTCCGCGCGCAGTTACACCGACATTCCGTACAAGGTCTTCACCAGCCCGCGCCGGGTGCATTTCGTGGAGATGGAGTACGCCGTCCCGCGCGAGGCCCTGACCGAGACGCTGCGCGAGATCAGGACCATGGTGGACCGCTCCGGTCTGCGGATCAGCTTCCCGGTCGAGGTGCGCACCGCCCCGGCCGACGACATCACGCTGTCCACGGCGTCGGACCGCGACAGCGCGTACATCGCCGTCCACATGTTCAGGGGCACGCCGTACCAGGCGTACTTCACCGCCGCCGAGCGCATCTTCATCGCCCACGAGGGCCGGCCACACTGGGGCAAGGTGCACACACGGGACGCCGAGTACTTCTCCGGGGTCTACCCGCGCTTCGGCGAGTTCACCGCGCTGCGCGACCGGCTCGACCCGGACCGGCGTTTCCAGAACGCCTACCTGCGGCGGGTGTTGGGCTCGTAACCATTGGTTCCGTTTCCGGCGATTACGTGAAGTACGCCACGTTCAAGATCGCCGGATCCGCTCAACGAGCGGCCGGGTAACGTCCCTTGCCAGAAGTTGAGCGGCGCGCCATCCACGCACGTGGCCCGAATGGAGTACTGTGGCGAGCCCTGGGTCCGGGCTCCCGCCAGGGCGTCCGCGACCTTCAAGGACCGCCGTGAGGGGGCTAGTTGCACAGGGTGACGGAGTTGGTCACTTAGCGTTGCGGATAGGTAACCGTGCCATAACGGCGGCCCAGGGCCCGTGCCCGACACGCCGGGCAACTCGGCAAGGTTGTGGCAGGCTGCACCCGGGCAGGCCACACTCGACTAGCGGAAGCAGCGACGCACGTGACGTCGGCAGGCACCACCCGGGAGGTCCCCATGCCCGAACTGCGTGTCGTGGCCGTCTCGAATGACGGCACACGGCTGGTGCTGAAGGCTGCCGACTCTACGGAGTACACGCTTCCGATCGACGAACGCCTGCGCGCGGCGGTGCGCGGCGACCGGCCCCGCCTCGGCCAGATCGAGATCGAGGTGGAGAGCCATCTCCGCCCCCGCGACATCCAGGCACGTATACGCGCCGGTGCGACCGCCGAAGAGGTGGCCCAGCTCGCCGGCATCCCCGTCGACCGCGTACGCCGTTTCGAGGGCCCTGTGCTCGCGGAGCGTGCGTTCATGGCCGAGCGGGCCCGCAAGACGCCCGTCCGCCGCCCCGGTGAGAACGCCGGTCCGCAGCTCGGCGAGGCCGTCCAGGAGCGGCTGTTGCTGCGCGGCGCCGAGAAGGAGTCCGTGCAGTGGGACTCCTGGCGCCGCGACGACGGCACCTGGGAAGTCCTGCTGGTCTACCTGGTCGCCGGCGAACCGCACTCGGCGAGCTGGACGTACGACCCGCCCCGGCGGCTCGTGCAGGCCGTCGACGACGAGGCGCGCTCGCTCATCGGCGAGTCCGAGGACCTCGCGGCCCCGGAGCCCAGCTTCCCGTTCGTGCCGCGCATCGCACGGCTGCCGCGCGACCGTCCGCTGGACCGCGCCCTCGACCGGCCGAGCCTGCCCGCGCAGGCGTCCGAGCCCGTCGAGGAGAGCACGGGTGAACGGGACTCGCTGACCAGCCTGTTGGAGGCCGTTCCGAGCTTCCGCGGTGACCTGGTGGTACCGGAGCGCCCGGCTCCGGAAACCCCGCCGCCGGCCGCACCGCCCGCGGAGGAGCCGCCCGCCGAACCCGAGGCGGAGGAACCGCCGGCCCCCGCGGCCTCGGCCGGTTCCGCCTACGCGGACGTCCTCATGCCGCGCTCCGTCGGCGCCCACCGTGACCGTCTCGTCGGCGCCACCGACCGCCAGGCCGAGGCGGACGGCGTCCGTCCCGGCCGCCGCGCGGCGGTCCCGAGCTGGGACGAGATCGTGTTCGGGACACGGCGGAAGAAGCAGGACTAGCCTGCCGTACGAGAACGGGAAGGGGCCGCACCCGTCGGGCGCGGCCCCTTCCCGTTCTCGCGCGCGGCTGCCGGGTGTTACTGCGGGTCGGGCCCCACGGCCACCGGACGCGACGGATCGGTCGACCACTCCGACCACGAACCCACGTACAGCGCCGCGTCGATGCCCGCGACCGCCAGCGCGAGCACCTCGTGCGCCCCGGAGACGCCCGAACCGCAGTAGACGCCGACCTGTGAACCGCCGGACGCGCCAAGGGCCTTGAAGCGCCCGGCCAGTTCCTCCGCGGGCAGGAACCGCCCGCCGTGCGCCACGTTCTCGTTCGTGGGCGCCGACACCGCACCCGGGATGTGCCCGCCGACGCGGTCGATCGGCTCCACCTCGCCGCGGTACCGCTCCCCCGCCCGCGCGTCGAACAGCACGCCGGTCCGCGCCAGGGCCGCCGCGCCGTCGGCGTCCAGCAGTCCCTCGGCGCCCGGCACCGGCTCGAAGTCGCCCTCGGCGGGCGTGGGCGCGGACGTCTCCAACCGGCCCTCCCAGGACGGCAGCCCACCGTCGAGGACCCGTACGTCCGGGTGACCCGTCCAGCGCAGCAGCCACCACGCACGGGCCGCGGCCCAGCCCTGGCCGCCGTCGTAGACGACCACCGGCCGCGTGGCCGACACCCCCGCCCGTCGCATCGCGGCGCCGAAGACCTCGAGGTCCGGCAGCGGGTGACGGCCGCCTTCACCGGGCTCGGAGGCGAGTTCGGCGTCCAAATCGACGTAGACGGCACCGGGGAGGTGTCCGGCCGCGTACTCGGCCCGTCCGTCGAAGGGTGGCTCACCGGCCGCCTTGGCCACACTGAGCTGCCAGCGGACGTCGAGCAGGACGGGCGGGTGCTGCCCCGCCAGGTCGCTCGCGAGTTCGGAAGCGGAGATGATGGCGTTCATGGCCACCATCCTGGCGTACGGGGTGGCCGCATCGTCCATGTCCGGCTACTCTGCTCGGCCGGACAGCCTCGATCACGAGGCGTACGGGTTCGAGCACATGCTGTACAGCTGATCGACATTCGGCGGCAATCGCACAGAAACGGATGGGAAACCGCACACCGGGCATCCTCCGGGAAGGGCGGCGCGCCCGGAGCGCGCACCGGCATCGGTGGTGCGAGCATCGGCACGGAGATTCCGGAGAGCGGAGCTACGAGGCCACCGCGAGGGGTCAGGAGAGAGCGACGATGACCGAGGTACGGGGACCGGCCGGACCGAACGGCGGGATGCACGCTCGGCACACGCCCGGCACGCCCTGCTGGGTGAGCCTGATGGTGCACGGTCTGACCACCACCCAGGAGTTCTACGGCTCGCTGTTCGGCTGGGAGTTCCAGCCGGGCCCGCAGCAGCTTGGCCCCTACGTGCGGGCGCTGCTCGACGGGGCCGAGGTGGCCGGCATCGGCCAGCTGCCGCCGGACCGCCATCTGCCCATCGCCTGGACGCCCTACCTCGCCTCGGACGACGTGGACGTGACCGCCGAGACGGTACGGCTGTGCGGCGGCACCATCGGCGTGGGGCCGCTGGACGCCGCCGAGGCCGGCCGGCTCGCGATCGGCTCGGACCCCTCAGGCGCCGTCTTCGGCATCTGGCAGGCGGCCGAACACCAGGGCACGGGCATCACGGGCGTGCCCGGCACCCCCGCCTGGAACGAGCTGCTGACCTTCGAGTCGGTGGGCGTGGCCAAGTTCTACGAGACAGTCTTCGGCTACGAGGAAGAGGCGGTCGTCTCCGCCGACTTCGACTATCTGACGCTGCAGATCGAGGGCCGCCCGGTCGCGGGCATCCGCGGCGTGGGCCACGCCCTCCCCCGTGACCGGGGCCCGCACTGGATCACGTACTTCGAGGTCGCCGACGCCGACGGCACGGTGGAACGCCTGGTGGATCTCGGCGGCCATGTCCTGTCGCCGCCCAGGGACGGCGCCCACGGGCGCGTGGCCACGGTGGCCGACCCCGAGGGCGCCCGCTTCTCCTTGATCGAGAGCCCGCGCTGAGCGGCGGCCCGCGCCCGCCCGGATCCTAGACCTGCGACATCGGCAGCACGTCCGGGGACAGCGCCGCCGCCCCGGACGTCGCCGCCGTCATACGGCGGCGGTGGTGGCGCCGGCACAGGACCTCGTAGCCGATGTCCTCCGGCTGATTGACGTCACCCACCACGACCTGGGCACCCTCGACGACCATGGCGCCGCCTATCGTGCGCGCGTTGTGCGTGGCGCGGGCGCCGCACCAGCACAGGGCCTCCACCTGGAGGACCTCGACGCGGTCGGCCAGCTCGATCAGGCGCTGGGAGCCGGGGAAGAGCTTGGTGCGGAAGTCCGTCGTGATGCCGAAGGCGTAGACGTCCAGGCCCAGGTCGTCGACCACACGCGCGAGTTGGTCGATCTGCTCGGGCGCCAGGAACTGCGCCTCGTCCGCGATGACGTAGTCCGCGCGGCCGCGCTGCGAGAGGTGGTCGACGAGGTAGGCGTACAGGTCCTGCCCGTCCTCGACCTCCACCGCGTCCGTGACCAGGCCGAGGCGGGAGGAGAGCTTGCCCTCGCCCGCGCGGTCGTCGCGCGTGAAGATCATGCCCGCCAGGCCGCGCGCCGAGCGGTTGTGCTCGATCTGCAGCGCCAGCGTCGACTTCCCGCAGTCCATGGTTCCGGAGAAGAAGACCAGCTCGGGCATGGCGAGTTGAGCACCTTTCGGCGTGCGGGATCGGGGATCGGGCTTCAGGAGCGTACTTCGAGCAGGGGGATCAGCTGCTCGGCAGGGGTCATCGAACCGTGGTTGCCGACCATCGCCGACTCCTTCGGCTCCCGCTCGGTGGCGATGATCAGGACGTCGTCACGGGCGGCCGCGACGACGTCGCCGATGCGTGCGTACACCCGCTCGTCGACCTGCGGGCCGAACCAGCCCGCCGCGATCGCCTCGTCCCGTGAGGCCACCCAGAACTGCTCGCCGAGCACCTCGCGCCAGACCGTGAGCACGTCGTTCTGCGCGCCGGGGACCGCGTACACGTGCCGGGCCCGGCCCTCGCCGCCCAGCAGGGCGACGCCCGCCCGGAGCTCCCAGTCCGCGTCGAAGTCGATGCGGTGCTCCTCGTCGAAGGGGACGTCGATCATGCCGTGGTCGGCGGTGACGTACAGCGCGGTGCGCTGCGGCAGTTGCTCGGCGAGGCGCTGGACGAGCCGGTCGACGTGCATGAGCTGGCCGCGCCAGGTGTCCGACTCGACGCCGTAGCGGTGGCCGGCGCCGTCGAGTTCGGCGTAGTACGTGTAGACCAAGGAGCGGTCGCCGGCGGCCAGTTGCTCGGCGGCGAGGTCCATGCGCTCCTCGCCGGACAGCCGTCCGTGGAACGTTCCGCCACTGAGCGCGACCTTGGTCAGCGGGGTGGTCTCGAACGTTGGCGAGGACACCTGGGCGGCGTGCACGCCCGCGTCATGGGCCCGCTGGAAGACGGTGGGGTACGGCTGCCACTTGCGAGGCTTGGTCCACGGCTGCCAGCGCAGCTGGTTCATCAGCTCGCCGGTCTCGGGGTTGCGCGCGGTGTAGCCGGGCAGGCCGTGCGCGCCGGGCGGCAGGCCGGTGCCGACGGAGGCCAGGGACGTCGCGGTGGTCGCCGGGTAGCCGGTGGTCAGAGGGCGCCCGGTGCCACCGCGCGAGCTGCCGAGGAGCGAGGTCATGAAGGGGGCCTCGTCCGGGTGGGCCTTCAGCTGCTCCCAGCCGAGACCGTCGATCAGGAAGACGCAGTTGCGGTCGGCGGGCGTCAGCTCGGTGATCGCGGCCGTCGTCTCCGGTACGCCCATGCCGGCGGCCAGCGTGGGCAGCAGATCGGCGAGCGAGCCGCTGCCGTATTCGGGAAGCGGCGCGGAGTCGACGGCGAGAGGCTCGGGGTGGGCGTCCCAGGAGGCGGCGTGCACCATCAGCGGCTGGTGTCCGCGGTCGCCTCGGAGAGGGACTGGGCGAAGGTGAGCGCCTGGCGCACCGTCTCGGGACCGTCCCCGGCCTCGCTGACGCGCAGGCTGAGGTCGTCCGCGGTCGAGTTGCCCGTGTACCCGTGGTCCGCCTCGCAGTTGGGGTCGCCGCAGGCGGCCGGCTCGAGGTCGATGCGGGAGACGGCGCCCCAGCCGATGGTGAGGACGACCTCGCGGGGCAGCGTGCCCGGCTGGTACTGCTCCGGGTTGGCGACCACGCGGCTGACCACGACCGACGAGATCCGGCCGAGCTTCACCGACTCCGTCGAGGTCGTGGCGTACGGCGTCGGGGAGGTGTCGTCCGCCGCCTGCTCGTCGGTGTGGCTGACGATGAAGCGGTTGCCGGTCAGGACGAGCACGGTCACATGCCGCCGCACCTCGTTCTGGTCGAACGTCGTCTCCTGATGGACCAGGTACGACCGGATGGGCTCGCCGCCCACGGCGGCCTCCACCGCCTCGGCCACGAGGGCCGGGTAGTAGCCGCTGCGCTCGATCGCCGCACGCAGCCCCTGGGTCGTCGTACTGGTCTTGGCCATGACGTCCATCTTAAGGGGGTGCACCGACTGCGAGGCACCGGTCATGCGGTGTCCGCGTACACGTCTCAGTAGAGGGGAAGCGTGCGCGGACCGAGGTCGTTGCGGACGGGCGGCGGCGCGAGGCGGACCGAGGCGCCGAGAACGGTCAGGCCACGCGGTGCGACCACCACAGGCTCCAGGGTCACCGCCACGACCTCCGGGTGATCGTCGACCAGCCGGGACACCCGCAGCAGCAGCTCCTCCAGCGCAGGCGTGTCCACCGGCGTCGAGCCGCGCCAGCCGAACAGCAGCGGCGCCGTCCGGATCGAGCGGATCAGCGAGGTGGCCTCGCGGTCGGTGACCGGAACCAGCCGGTGCGCCATGTCGCCGAGCAGCTGGGAGGCGGCGCCGGCCAGCCCGAAGGACAGGACCGCACCGGCCGCGGGGTCGATGACCGAGCGCACGACCGTGTCCACGCCGCGTGGTGCCATCTGCTGCACCACCGGCCGCAGCTCCTCCGGCTTTCCGAACAGCTCGGTCAACTCGGCGTACGCCCGCCGCAGTTGCTCTTCGTCGGCGAGGTCCAGCCGTACGCCGCCCAGGTCGGCGCGGTGGCGCAGGTGCGGGGCGGTGGCCTTGAGGGCGACGGGGTAGCCGAGATCGCCGGCGGCCCGGGCGGCGTCGTCCGGGGTGAACGCGGGAACGGCCTTGCGCACGGCGATCCCGTACCGGCCGAGCAGCTCGCGTGTCTCCTCGGTGCCGAGCGTGAGCCCCTGGCCGCGCGAGAGCATCCCGTCGATGAGCCGGGCGGCGCCCTTCTCGTCGATGTCCTCGTACTCGGGCACCTTGCCGGGCTCGGTCGCGTCGCGCCGCCACTGGGCGTAGTGCACGGCCTCGGCGATGGCGCGGACCGCGCGCTCGGCGGCGGGGTAGGCGGGGATGAGCCGGGGGCCGGTGCCGGGGGCGGCGGGTTCCTGGGTCCGCACCGGCGGGGGAAGCTGCTGCGACGGGCGGAGCCGGCGGGTGCCGGAGGCCCTGGCGTCCGGCCGGGGCGCGGTGCTCGTCGCGGCCGACAGGGCTTCCGCGAGCCCGCCGAGTTCCACGTGCACCACGAGCACCGGCTTGCCCGGGACCTGTCCGGCCGCCGAGCGCAGCGCCTCCGCGAGCTCCGCGTCACCGGGCGAGCCCTCACCGATCGCCGGGATCGCGGTCACCACCACCGCGTCGCAGGAGTCGTCCGCCAGGGCGCGGGACAGTGCCGCGTGGAAGTCGCCCGCCGAGGCCTGCGTCGTCAGGTCGAGCGGCCTCAGCGGCCGGAGCCCTTCGGACAGGCAGGCGTCGTAGGTGAGCAGGCCCAGTGATTCGGAGTTGCCCAGGATCGCCACGCGCGGTCCCGTCGGCAGTGGCTGGCGCGCGAGCAGCAGGCCCGCGTCGACCAGCTCGGTGATCGTGTCCACGCGGATGACCCCGGCCTGCCGGAGCAGGGCGGACACCGTGGCGTGCGGCAGTTGCGTGGCCCGTACGGCGTGCCCCTGGGGCGCGGAACCGGCGCCCTGGACCACGACCAGCGGCTTGGCGGCCGCGGTCCGCCGGGCGAGGCGGGTGAACTTGCGCGGGTTGCCGATGGACTCCAGGTACATGAGGACGACGTCGGTGTCCGGGTCGTCGTACCAGAACTGGATCACGTCGTTGCCCGACACGTCCGCGCGGTTGCCGGACGACACGAAGGTCGAGACGCCCGTGACCCCGGTGACTCCGCCGCCGCGGCGCTGCAGCCGGGACAGCAGCGCGATGCCGATGGCACCGGACTGGGCGAACAGGCCGATCCGGCCGGCGCGGGGCATCTCGGGTGCGAGCGAGGCGTTCAGCCGTATCCCGGGGGAGGTGTTGATGATGCCGAAGGCGTTCGGCCCGATGATCCGCATGCCGTACGTGCGCGCGTGCCGCACGAGTTCGCGCTGGCGCTCGCGTCCCTCCGGCCCGCTCTCGGCGTATCCGGCGGAGACGACGACGAGTCCCTGCACGCCGTGCTCGCCGCACTCGGTGACGACCTCGGGCACGTGGTCGGCCGGGACGGCGACCACCGCGAGGTCGACGGGCCCGTCGATGTCCCGCACCGAGCGGTACGCCGGCACCCCGTCGAGCTCCTTGAGCTCTTCGGGGAGCGCCTTGTTCACCGCGTGGAGCGATCCGGTGAAGCCGGCGTCCCGGATGTTGTCGAGGATGCCGCGGCCGACGCCGCCGGGCGTGCGGCCGGTGCCCACGACGGCGACGGAGCCGGGCAGGAGCAGCCGCCGCACGGACCGCCCCTCCGCGCGCTGCTCCCGCGCGCGCTGCACGGCGAGCGACCGGTCGGTGGGCTCGATGTCGAACTCCAGGTGTACGACGCCGTCCTCGAAGCTGCGCTTCTGGGTGTACCCGGCGTCCGTGAACACCTTGATCATCTTGACGTTGGCGGGGAGCACCTCGGCGGTGAAGCGGCGGATGTTCCGCTCACGGGCGACCGCGGCGACGTGCTCGAGCAGGGTGGAGGCGACGCCGCGCCCCTGGTGGGCGTCCTGGACGAGGAAGGCGACCTCGGCCTCGTCGGCCGGTGCGGACGCGGGCATTCCGTCGGCGCCGATGCGGTCGTAGCGTACGGTGGCGATGAACTCGCCGCCGACCGTGGCCGCGAGTCCCACCCGGTCCACAAAGTCGTGGTGCGTGAAGCGGTGGACGTCCTTGGCGGACAGACGAGGGTACGGCGCGAAGAAGCGGTAGTACTTGGACTCGTCCGACACCTGCTCGTAGAAGCTGACCAGGCGCTCGGCGTCATCAACGGTGATGGGGCGGATGCGCGCGGTGCCACCGTCGCGCAGCACCACGTCGGCTTCCCAGTGGGCGGGATACTCATGCCGGTCCGACGAGGTCTGCATGGGCCCCAGAGTACGGCTCGCGTCCGACAACGGCGCGAGGCAGTCTGTGGGGAGGACGGCAGTCGCCGAGAACAGAAGAAGGACGCAAGTCGGGCCGAGGCCGCGGTTCGACGACCCACCTTCGGACGGAGCGAAGGACCGCTCCGGACATGCTTCACGTTGTGGGAAACTGGTCTAGACAACCCTGAACACCGAAGGGCAGCATCACATGGCTGAGCGCCGCGTCAACGTCGGCTGGGCCGAGGGCCTCCACGCCCGCCCCGCTTCCATCTTCGTCCGGGCCGCCACGGCCGCAGGTATCCCGGTGACGATCGCCAAGGCCGACGGCAACGCCGTCAACGCGGCCTCCATGCTGGCCGTCCTGGGCCTCGGCGCCCAGGGTGGCGAGGAGATCGTCCTCGCCTCCGGCGCCGAGGGCGCCGACGCGGCCCTCGACCGACTGGCGAAGCTGGTCTCCGAAGGCCTCGAGGAACTCCCCGAGACCGTCTGATCACGGCACCACCGAAGGGCTCGTCCGAATTACCGGGCGAGCCCTTCGCATTTCCTCCGCAAGGGAGGCAGAAATTCCGATCAACACCAGTGGAATTCCCGGCCGCGGGCAGCGGAAACAACCCCCCGGCCAATTCCGCCCTCTTTGTATACGGCGCGCATGTTAATGCCGCGGGCCCGTCACGTTTACGGCATGTTGCGAGGTCCTCACACGGTCGGTGCGACCGCCGCCGAGGGCGAACCGCGGCCGGTGCACCGCACCGGAGCGCTCGGCGTGCAGGGTCGTGACCGCACGCGCGCGCTCGCTGTCGCCGCGGGCCACGGCGTCGACGATCGCGCCGTGCTCCGCCCAGGACTCCACGGGGCTGGCGGGCGCCTCCACGGCGTACATCCAGGCGATCTTGTGCCGCAGCTGGGTCAGCATCGAGGTCAGCGCGGGACTGCCGGAGGCCTGGGCGAGCGTCTCGTGGAACCAGCCCTCCAGGGAGCGCAGATCCTCGCTGTTGCCGCGCCTGGCCCGCTCCTGCCCCAGCCTGACCAGGCCGCGCAGGACCTTGAGATGGGCCTCGGTGCGCCGCTGCGCGGCACGGGAGGCGGCGAGCGGCTCCAGGAGCACGCGCATCTCCAGCAGGTCGGCGGCCTCCTGCTCGTTGGGTTCCGCCACGCACGCGCCCGCGTGCCGCCGGGTCACCACGAAGCCCTCCGCCTCCAGGGTGCGCAGCGCCTCACGCACGGGGACGCGCGAGACGCCGTAGCGGCGGGCGAGTAGTTCCTCGGTGAGCCGGCCGCCGCGCTCGTAGACACCCGCGACGATGTCGTCCCGGATCGCCGTGCACACCGAGTGCGCCGGAATACGCATGACGGACCTCCGACTTAATCCCCGCGAAACGCCGATGATTGACGTGCGTTCCGGTGACTCTATTGCACCGGGCCGGAATTTCCGACGGCGGTCCGGAATCCATGCATATTTTTTGGACACGGGGCCGGTGAAACACCGAAAGGCCCCGGCTCGGGAGCCGGGGCCTCGGGGAGATCGCGCGGTGGTGCGTCAGACGTCGACGCCGTGCGAGCGCAGGTAGGCGACGGGGTCGATGTCCGAGCCGTACTCGGGCGTCGTGCGGGCCTCGAAGTGCAGGTGCGGTCCGGTGGTGTTGCCGGTGGAACCGGAGAGACCTATCTGCTGCCCCGGGGTGACCGTCTGGCCCACCGAGACACCGATGGACGACAGGTGGCCGTACTGGGTGTACGTGCCGTCGTGCATCTTGATGACAATCTGGTTGCCGTAGGCGCCGCCCCAGCCGGTCTGGACGACGGTGCCGGCACCGACGGCGTGGACGGTCGTGCCGCTGGCGGCGTGGAAGTCGATGCCCGTGTGGCTGCCGGAGGACCACAGGGAGCCGCCGGTCTTGTAGCCCGTCGAGACGTACGAGTTCGATATCGGGGCGACGAAGCCGTTCAGGCGCCTGCGCTCGGCGGCACGGGCAGCGCGCTGCTTGGCCTCGTGCTCCGCCTTGGCCTTCGCGGCGGCCTTCAGACGCGCGGCCTCCTCGGCGGCCTTCTTGCGGGCGGCCTCCTCGGCGGCGTTCTTCTGGGCCTCGGCCTGGGCGTCGATCTTCGCTGCGATCGTGTTGCCGATGGTGATGACGGGGTTGAGGCCGGTCTGCTCGACGGAGTTCTCGGCAGAGTTCTCCGCGGCGAACGAGGGGGCGGCGAGACCGCCGACGATGCCGGTGGTGGCGAGGGCCGCGACGCCGGCCGCCTGGACGGTGCCGCGCTTGATCCTGCTGGGACGACGGTGCTTCCCGGTGGCGCAGATGAACGCCATGAACTGGCTGGTCCTTTCCTTCCCTCTCGCCTACCGGGTTAGCTGACGGGTTCGGAGCAGGAAGGTCTCCTACGGACCCCCTCGCTTGCGCGCGGGCGTCCGATTCACCCCAGGGACTGCGGTGGGTCCCCGGCTCCCCTGGCTTGCGCCGTACGGGGACTCGGCGATGACTGTCCGGTGCCGCGGGCGCGGCGCACTGCCTGACGAACAGCCCGGACGACGCTAGGCAGAGCGGTCTTCAATTCCCAAACGGAACTCGGCTTTTGTAGCGCATCCCACAGGGCAGACAGGCAACTCTCCCTCAATTCGGACATACAAGGGCCCTGGTGACTCATCGGTCACCAGGGCCCTCACGCGCGCGTGTCCCTACTCCGCGGACACCACGGTGACTTCGCCGATGCCCAGAGCCTCGACGGGCTCCTTGATCTGGGCCGCGTCACCGACGAGGACCGTCACCAGGCGGTCCATCGGGAAGGCGTTCACGGCGGCCGCGGTGGCCTCCACCGTGCCGGTGGCGGCGAGCTGCTGATACAGCGTCGCCTGGTAGTCGTCCGGCAGGTGCTGCTCGACCTGGTCGGCCAGCGTGCTCGCCACGGCCGCGGCGGTCTCGTACTTGAGCGGCGCCACCCCGACGAGGTTCTGCACGGCGACGTCACGCTCGGCGTCGGTCAGGCCGCCCTCGGCCAGCGTGCGCAGCACCGCCCACAGATCCCCGAGCGCCGGGCCCGTGTTGGGCGTGTCGACGGAGCCGCTGATGGCGAGCATCGCTGCGCCCGTGCCGTCCGGGGCGGACCTGAGGACCTGGCCGAACGCGCGCACACCGTAGGTGTAGCCCTTCTCCTCGCGCAGGACGCGGTCCAGGCGGGAGGTGAGGGTGCCACCCAGGCAGTACGTGCCGAGCACCTGCGCGGGCCAGACGCGGTCGTGCCGGTCGGCGCCGACGCGGCCGATGAGCAACTGGGTCTGGACGGCGCCGGGGCGGTCCACGATGACCACGCGCCCGGTGTCGTCGGCGGTCACCGGCGGTACCGGACGGGGCTCGGCCGGGGTGCCCGTCCAGGCGCCCAGGGTGTCCCCGAGCAGGGCGTCCAGGTCGATGCCGGTCAGGTCGCCGACGACCACGGTGGTGGCGGTGGCGGGCCGGACATGGCGGTCGTAGAAGGCGCGTACGGCCGCGGCGTCGATCTTCTCGACCGTCTCCTCGGTGCCCTGGCGCGGTCGCGACATGCGCGAAGTCGCCGGGAACAGCTCCTTGGAGAGTTCCTTGGCGGCACGGCGGGAGGGGTTGGCCAGCTCGTGCGGGATCTCGTCCAGACGGTTGCGGACCAGCCGCTCCACCTCGCTGTCGGCGAACGCGGGCGCCCTGAGGGCGTCGGACATCAGACCGAGCGCCTTGGCCAGGCGGGAGACCGGGACTTCGAGGCTCAGACGGACGCCCGGGTGATCGGCGTGCGCGTCGAGGGTGGCGCCGCAGCGCTCCAGCTCGGCGGCGAACTCCTCGGCGGAGTGCTTGTCGGTGCCCTCCGAGAAGGCCCGCGCCATGATCGTGGCGACGCCCTCGACGGCGGCCGGCTCGGCCTCCAGGGGCGCGTCCAGGGACACCTCCACCGCGACGACCTGCTGGCCGGGGCGGTGGCAGCGCAGAACGGTCATGCCGTTGCCGAGCGCGCCGCGCTCGGGGGCCGGGAACGCCCAGGGCCTGGCCTCGCCGGCCTGGGGCTGCGGGTGGAACTCCATCGTGGCGAGCTCGCTCACTTGGCCGCCTCCTCGTTGTCGTCGCCGGCCTCGACCGTGGCCTCGGCCTCGGGGTCTTCTGGGGGATTCGCGTCCTGGGCGGCCTCGGCCGAGACGGGCTCGTAGACGAGCACCGCGCGGTTGTCGGGGCGCAGGCGGGCCTTGGCGACCTCCTGGACCTCCTCGGGCGTCACCTCCAGGACGCGCTGCACGGCGGTCAGGGCGAGCTGCGGGTCGCCGAACAGGACGGCGAACCGGCACAGTTCGTCGGCGCGGCCCGCGACCGTGCCGAGCCGGTCCAGCCACTCGCGCTCCAACTGGGCCTGGGCGCGCTCCATTTCCTCGGCCGTCGGGCCCTCCTCGGCGAACCGGGCGAGCTCCTCGTCGATGGCGGTCTCGATGACCGGCACCTCGACGTCACCGGACGTCTTCACGTCCAGCCAGCCCAGCGAGGGGGCTCCGGCGAGGCGCAGCAGGCCGAACCCGGCCGCGACGGCCGTACGGTCGCGCCGTACCAGCCGGTTGTAGAGGCGGGAGGACTCGCCGCCGCCCAGGACGGTGAGCGCCAGGTCGGCCGCGTCGCACGCGCGCGTGCCGTCGTGCGGCAGCCGGTAGGCGGCCATCAGGGCGCGCGCCGGGACCTCCTCCTCGACGACCTCGCGCAGTTGCTCGCCGATGACGTCGGGCAGCGAGCCGTCGCGCGGTGCGGGCTTGCCGTCGTGCGAGGCGATGGAGCCGAAGTACTTCTCGACCCAGGCGAGCGTCTGCTCGGGGTCGATGTCGCCGACGATCGACAGGACCGCGTTGCCCGGCGCGTAGTACGTGCGGAAGAACGCACGCGCGTCCTCCAGCGTCGCCGCGTCCAGGTCGGCCATCGAACCGATGGGAGTGTGGTGGTAGGGGTGGCCCTCGGGGTAGGTGAGCGCGGTGAGCTTCTCGAACGCCGTGCCGTACGGCACGTTGTCGTAGCGCTGCCGGCGTTCGTTCTTGACCACGTCCCGCTGGTTCTCCATGGACTCGTCGTCCAGGGCGGCGAGCAGCGAGCCCATGCGGTCGGCCTCCAGCCAGAGGGCGAGCTCCAGCTGGTGGGTGGGCATGGTCTCGAAGTAGTTGGTGCGCTCGAAGCTGGTGGTGCCGTTGAGCGAACCGCCCGCACCCTGCACCAGCTCGAAGTGGCCGTTCCCCTTGACCTGGCCCGAGCCCTGGAACATCAAATGCTCGAAAAGGTGAGCCAGGCCGGTACGTCCCTTGACTTCGTGCCGGGAGCCGACGTCGTACCAGAGGCACACCGCCGCGACCGGGGTCAGGTGGTCCTCGGAGAGCACCACGCGCAGGCCGTTGGCCAGGCGGTGCTCCGTCGCTGTCAGGCCCCCGGAGCCTGCCTGGTCTGTGGCCGTGTGACCCATGGTCATGTACGTCCCTTCGATCGCCGAGGCGGTGGTTCCGACCGCGGTTTTCCTGCCGTTCCTGCCACTGTATGCAAGCGTGCGGAGCGCGGGCGAAGTTCCCGGCGGACGTACGCCCACAGCGGATCGCGTAACCTGCGGGCAGCCGTGGCGAGGGTGATCCCCGAGCGCCGGGCCGGGCCGCCCGCACCGGGTCCTGGTCCGCGTTGTCAGTGCCGCGGTCCACAATGGTCCGCGTCAGATCTCGTTCACGCTTCAGGCAAGAGTGAGCCGAAGGGGCGCGACCCGAAGGCGAGCGACCAGAAAAGAGGAGCCGGCAGCGATGGCCCGCCGCAGCACGAAGACCCCGCCGCCCGACGACTCGTTCGAGGAGCGGATCCTCGACATCGACGTCGTCGACGAGATGCAGGGCTCCTTTCTCGAGTACGCGTACTCGGTCATCTACTCGCGAGCCCTGCCCGACGCCCGCGACGGCCTCAAGCCGGTGCACCGCCGCATCGTCTACCAGATGAACGAGATGGGACTGCGCCCCGACCGAGGCTATGTGAAGTGTGCCCGCGTCGTCGGCGAGGTCATGGGCAAGTTGCACCCGCACGGCGACGCGTCGATCTACGACGCCCTGGTGCGCATGGCCCAGCCCTTCTCCATGCGCGTGCCGCTGGTGGACGGCCACGGCAACTTCGGTTCGCTGGGCAACGACGACCCGCCGGCCGCCATGCGGTACACGGAGTGCCGCCAGGCCGCCGCGACGAGCCTGATGACCGAGTCGATCGACGAGGACACGGTCGACTTCGCGCCCAACTACGACGGCCAGGAGCAGGAGCCGGTCGCCCTGCCGGCGGCCTTCCCGAACCTGCTGGTGAACGGCGCGTCGGGCATCGCGGTCGGCATGGCGACGAACATGCCGCCGCACAACCTCTCCGAGGTCATCTCGGCCGCCCGCCACCTGATCCGGTACCCGAACGCGGACCTGGACACGCTGATGAAGCACGTCCCGGGCCCCGACCTGCCCACCGGCGGCCGCATCGTCGGCCTCTCCGGCGTCCGGGACGCCTACGAGACAGGCCGCGGCACCTTCAAGATCCGCGCCACGGTCGAGATCGAGACCGTCACCGCCCGCCGCAAGGGCCTGGTCGTCACCGAACTGCCCTTCACGGTCGGCCCGGAGAAGGTGATCGCGAAGATCAAGGACCTGGTCGGCTCGAAGAAGATCCAGGGCATCGCCGACGTCAAGGACCTCACCGACCGCCAGCACGGCCTGCGCCTGGTCATCGAGATCAAGAACGGCTTCGTGCCGGAGGCCGTCCTGGAGCAGCTCTACAAGCTGACGCCGATGGAGGAGTCCTTCGGCATCAACAACGTCGCGCTGGTGGACGGACAGCCGCTCACGCTGGGCCTCAAGGAGCTCCTGGAGGTCTACCTCGACCACCGCTTCGAGGTCGTGCGCCGCCGCAGCGAGTTCCGCCGCACCAAGCGGCGCGACCGTCTGCACCTGGTCGAAGGCCTGCTGACGGCTCTCGTCGACATCGACGAGGTCATCCGCCTGATCCGCTCCAGCGAGAACAGCGCGCAGGCCAAGGAGCGCCTGATGCAGCGCTTCTCCCTGTCGGACGTCCAGACCCAGTACATTCTCGACACTCCGTTGCGCCGCCTCACCAAGTTCGACCGCATCGAGCTGGAGTCCGAGAAGGAAAGGCTCAACGCGGAGATCGCGGAACTGACCCGGATCCTCGACTCGGACACCGAGCTGCGCAAGCTGGTCTCCTCCGAACTGGCCCAGGTGGCCAAGAAGTTCGGCACCGACCGGCGCACGGTCCTGCTGGAGGCGTCCGGCGCCGCGGCCGCCGTCGTACCGCTGCAGGTCGCGGACGACCCCTGCCGGGTCCTGCTCTCCTCCACCGGCCTGCTGGCCCGTACGGCGAACGGCGGGCCCTTCCCGGAGGACAAGGCGGCCAAGCGCGTCAAGCACGACGTGATCATCTCGGCGGTCCCGGCGACGGCGCGCGGCGAGATCGGCGCCGTGACCTCGCTCGGCCGGCTGCTGCGGATCAACGTCGTCGACCTCCCGCAGCTCCCGGAGACGGTGTCGGCACCGAACCTCTCGGGCGGAGCGCCGCTCACGGAGTTCGTCTCACTGGACGGTCCCGAGACGGTGGTCTGCCTCATCACGCTCGACGAGTCCTCCCCCGGCCTCGCCATCGGCACGGAACAGGGCGTGGTCAAGCGTGTGGTCCCCGACTACCCGACCAACAAGGAGGAGTTGGAGGTCATCACGCTCAAGGACGGCGACCGGATCGTCGGCGCGATCGAGCTGCGCACCGGCGAAGAGGACCTGGTCTTCATCACCGACGACGCCCAGCTGCTGCGCTACCAGGCCTCGCAGGTCCGCCCCCAGGGCCGTCCCGCGGGCGGCATGGCGGGCATCAAGCTGACGGACGGCGCGAAGGTCATCTCCTTCACGGCGGTGGACCCGGCGGCCGACGCGGTGGTCTTCACGGTCGCGGGCTCACGCGGCACGCTCGACGACTCGGTCCAGACGACGGCCAAGCTCACACCGTTCGACCAGTACCCGCGCAAGGGCCGCGCCACCGGCGGCGTCCGCTGCCAGCGCTTCCTCAAGGGCGAGGACTGTCTCTCCCTGGCCTGGGCGGGCACCGTCCCGGCCAAGGCGGCCCAGAAGAACGGCACTCCAGCCGACCTCCCGGACATCGACCCACGGCGCGACGGCTCCGGCGTGTCGCTGGCCAGGACGGTGTCGGTGGTGGCGGGGCCGGTCTAGGCCGACGGCTCCACGGGATCTTGCACGTCGGGATCCTGTACGTCGGGATCTTGCTCATCGGGATCTTGTACATAGCGCAGGACGCCCCACATACCGGTCTCGTCGACGGTGTGCGGGGCGTCGCTCCTGCACACCTCGAGCCCCTTGCCGAGGGCGGATGCGTCGATGCCGGAGCCGATGAGGACGAGCTGGGTGAGGCGTGCGCTGCCGGAAGTACCGGAGCCGTCGGAGCCATCGGAGCTGCCTGGCCAGGGCTCGGGATAGAACCGCAGGAAGCGCCCTACGGCATGCACGGCGTAACGGTTCCGGACGTCGTACGCCCCGAAGTCGACGTACCCCTTGATCCGGTACAGCCCCTCGGGCCGGCTGTCGAGGAACTCCATCAACCGGCGCGGATCCATGGGCACTTCGGAGGTGAAGGAGAGGCTGTCGTAGGCGGCGTGCATGTGGCGCACGTCGTGCATGTGATCGTGGAAGGGATCCACGTCGTCCATGTCATCCACGTCGTCCATGTCATCCACATGGTCCATGTCGTCGAAGGACAGCTGCCCGATGCGCTCAGCGCCGGGCCGGCAGTCGAAGAGGAACTCGGGGTCGATACGGCCGTAGGAGGCCGGAACGACGGCGGCACGGTCGACGAGCGACCGGACGAGCCCGAGAACGCGCTCGGCGTCCGGCGTGCGGTCGAGCTTGTTGACGACGACGAGATCGGCGAGGGCGAGATGCCGGTCCACCTCGGGATGCCTGGCGCGGGTGTCGTCGAACTCGGCGGCGTCGACGACCTCGACGAGACCGCCGTAGACGATCCCGGGTTCCTCACTGGCGAGCACCATGCGCACGAGTTCCTGCGGCTCGGCGAGCCCGCTGGCCTCGATGACGATGACGTCGATACCGGCGGAGGGACGGGCGAGCCGCTCGAGGTAACTGTCGAGTTCACTGGTGTCGACGGCGCAGCACAGGCACCCGTTGCCGAGGGAGACGGTGGAGTCCCCGAGCGCGCCGGCGACGGCCATGGCGTCGATCTCGATGGCACCGAAGTCGTTGACGACGGCGCCGATACGGCTGCCACCACTGCGGTGCAGGAGGTGGTTGAGGAGGGTGGTTTTGCCGGAACCCAGGAATCCGGCGAGTACGACGACCGGGATCTGCCGACTGCTGTGGTTCGGCTGACTCAACGTGCGACCTCTTCCGCGCTTCCTTGTGCGCCGGATCGCGGCTGCGGCGCACGTACGACATGTGAATGCCGGACCAGGATACGAGCCGGAACAATCACTGCTGAGTGAACGATTGTTAGCAGCTCCTACGGGGCAGACGTTGGGCAAGGCGCCGGAGTGTGCGACCCTCGCTTCCCTCCGTGCGCCGCCTCTCCGCCTCCCTGCCGATCAGAGCCGCTCGGCATCCTGGGAGACGGCAAGCGCCGCCCACCGCTCGCCGGTCCCCCACAGTCGACCCGCACCCCGACGACCGGCGGACGGCCGCCTGATTCGGGGGTTGACATGACCACACAGAACACGGATGCACGGGGGTGGACTTCTGCCGCCGCCACTGGGCTCGCCTTCACCGTGGGAGTACTCGTAGCCCTGGCTGCGCAACGCCGCCGGTTCGAGGAGTTGCGACAGCGTGTCGGGAAAATGGAGCACGACGATCGCCAGGCCATGCTGACGGAGCAGCAGCGCCTCCAGTTCTATCTCCTGAGCCAGGCGATGGAGGACCCCGACCTGGCCGCTGTGTACAGCAACATTCAGGTGGACTCCCCCGTCCAGCGACGCCAGTACCTGTTCGCAAACGCCCTGTACACCAATGCCCTGCTTGCCTACCGAGTAGGTGTGGTCAATTGGGAGGAATTACACGGCCACCTCCGGATGATCTGCCGAAACTCCATCTTTCGCGACTACTGGGACGCCCACCGCCCTCACCGCGCCAGCCTCAAATCCGACTCGGCCGAAGCCAGGGTGGGCCGAATGGTGGATCGCCTCATCCGCGATTTGGACGAAGCCGACACCGAAGAGTGGTGGGTGGTGGGTGAACCTGCCGAAGAGTGACGGAAGTTGACGTGCCGTCAATCAAGACATGCCCACAGTCGGACCCCCGTCAAGATCGGTACGGACGGGCCGCTACCCTATCCCCGCCCTCAGGGCTGTCATCCGCCCCTTCAAAGGACAGGGATACCGTTGAAGATCGTGCGCCGCATTGGTGCCTCCCCACGTCAACGTGGCAGTTTGTCGGGCGATTCCTGCCCGGACATCTTCGAACTTAGTGACGGAAACTTTGCCGTCATCGGGACAGAGGCCACCGCGGCGCTCGAGAAAGAGCTTCCCCCCGACGCCTCACGGGCCAGCTATGAACACATCGTGATCGTGAGCAGAGAGACCTTCCTTCGCGCGAAAGCAGACATCCCCGACAGCTGAAGCCAACGGGCCCGCAAGGACTTCACCGTCGACCGTTGAGGTGCACTCGGCGACCCCATGGAGGGGCAACCTCCGGAAGACGCATCCTGCTGACCCCCGCTCCCATCTCCCGCCTGGCGCACAACAACCCCTGACGCCACAGGCCAGCTTCGAGCCGAACAGCAATTACCCCGCCACCACGGCTCGCCCACGACATCGTCAGGTCCGGCTCCGGATCGGAACCGGACCTCACGCACAACTCAGGCCACCGGCACAGCCATCGGCGCCCCCGGCCCCACATACCGCGCCACCGGCCGGATGATCTTCCGATCCTCCGCCTGTTCCAGGATGTTCGCGCTCCAGCCCACCACCCGGGCCGCGGCGAAGGTCGGGGTGAACATCTCGCGGGGCAGGCCGCACAGTTCCATGACGACGCCCGCGTAGAACTCGACGTTGGTGTGGAGTTCCCGTCCCGGCTTCAACTCGGCCAGGATCGCCTCCACATGGCGTTCCACCTCCACGGCGAACTCGACGCGCGGACCACCGAAGCTCTGCGCCACCTCACGGAGCATGCGGGAGCGAGGATCCTCGGTGCGGTAGACGGCGTGACCGAAACCCATGATGCGGTCGCCGGCGAGGACGCGTTCGCGAATCCAGGGGTCGATGCGGTCAGGGCTGCCGATCGCGTCCAGAGTGTCCAGCGCACGACTGGGCGCACCCCCGTGCAGCGGCCCGGACAGCGCCCCCACGGCCCCCACCAGGCACGCGGCCACATCCGCCCCCGTCGACGCGATCACCCGTGCCGTAAAGGTTGATGCATTGAAGCCGTGATCAATGGTTGAGATCAAGTACTGCTCGATCGCCCGGGCCCGCGCAGCATCCGGCTCCGAACCGGTCAGCATGTAGAGGTAGTTGGCCGCGAAGGACAGATCGTCACGCGGCCCCACCGGATCGAGCCCGCGCCCCAGCCGGTACAGCGCCGTGAGCAGCGTGGGTACGGCCGCGGCCGCCACCAGCGTGTCCCGGCGGCGCGCGCTCGCGTCGATGTCGTACACCGGCCGGAATCCCTGCGCCGATCCGAGCAGCGACAGAGCCGTCCGCATCCCGGCCAGCGGCCCGGACCCGCCGCTCGCCGCCGCGATCGCCGGCAGCGCCGCCCACACCTCGTCCGGCAGCCTTCGCAGCGCGGCCGTCTCCGCGACGAACGCCGCACGCCGTACCGCATCCGGCAGTTCACCGTGGGCCAGGAGATGCCAGACGTCCTCGAAGCCCCGGGTCTGCGCGAGTTCGACGGCCGAGTACTGCCGGTAGTGGTAGAAGCCCTCGAGACCCCGGACGTCCCCGACCTCGGTGTCGGTGACCACGACGCCGGCGAGCCCGCGCGGCACATTGATGGTGGCAGCTGCTGACCTGTTGACGGACATGATTCCTCCCTGGACTTGATTCGACTGTCCATGCTTGACTGTTTCTCTGTCAATATTGATTAGATCAACTTCAGTCAACATAACGAATCCATGCATCGCCATGCCGATACGGTGACCCCCATGCGCGATCAAGAGCCCTCCCCCGGTCACGCCGAACGGCGGCTGACCACCAAGGAAGCCGCCGAACTGCTGGGCGTGAAGCCCGAGACCGTGTACGCGTACGTGAGCCGCGGCCAGCTCAGCAGCCGACGTGTGCCCGGCGGCCGGGGCAGCACCTTCGACGCCCAGGAGGTGGAGGGGCTCGCAAAGCGCAACAGGCGGGAGAGCAGCGGGAGTTCGTCCTCAGGAGGCGAGCTGTCCGTCCGGACGCGGATCACCCTCATCGAGCCGAACGCGTACTACTTCCGAGGCGTCGACGCCACCGAACTGGCCACGCACCACACCTACGAAGAGGTCGCCGAGTGGCTGTGGACCGGCCGCCTTCGCCCCGGCATCACGTTCACCGCACCGGAGGCGTCCGTCGCCACGGCCCGCCAGGCCGTCGACGCGCTGCCCGAGCACACCGGCCCCACCGACCGGCTGCGCGTCGCGGCGATCGCCGCCGCCGTGGCGGATCCCCTGCGCTTCGACCTCTCCGAGGACGCCGTACTCGGCACGGCGCGCACGCTCATCCCCACCCTGGTCGCCGCCCTGCCGCCGGCGTCCCGGCGCCGCCGCCACGACGAGGGTCCGCTGGCCCGCCGCCTGTGGACGTGCCTGAGCGGGAAGGAAGCCGACGAGGCCTCGCTGCGCGTGATCGACACCGCGCTCGCCCTCCTCGCCGACCACGACCTCGCCGCCTCGACCCTCGCGGTGCGCGTCGCCGCCTCGGCCCGGGCCCACGCCTACGCGGCCGTGTCCGCCGGGCTCGGCGTGCTCGAAGGCCCCCTGCACGGGGCGGCCAGCGGCCTCGCCCACCGCCTTCTGCTGGACGTTCTCGACGAGGGTGACGCGGCCCCCGTGATCGCGGAGGAGCTGCGCGCGGGCCGCCGCATCCCAGGGCTCGGCCACCGGCTCTACCCCGGCGAGGACCCACGCGCGCGCGTGCTGTTCGGTCTCCTGGAGGAGATCCCCCACGCCGCCCCCGCCCTCGCCGCGGCTCGCGACATCGTGACCACGACCGCCCGCCACACCCCGCTGCACGCCAACGTCGACCTGGCCCTGGCCGTGTTCACAGCGTCCAGCGGGATGCCGGCGACGGCGGGCGAGACGATCTTCGCCGTGGCCCGTACGGCGGGCTGGATCGCGCACGCGCTGGAGGAGTACGGCGAACGCCCCCTGCGTATGCGGCCCAGCGGGCACTACGTCGGCCCGAGGCCGCCTCAGCCACTGCCGCGGCCGGAGCAGGACACGAAGACGGCCGAGAAGTCACGGAGCGCCAAGTCAGGTTAGGCTCACCTCTGTGAGTACGTGCTCAACCGTCTCCCGGGAGCTCGACGAGCCGATCGCGGGTACCGCGGCCACCGCGAGGACCTGGCTGCTGCTGGAGCAGCCGGGCCCCTGGGGCGCCAAGGCGCTCACGTCGAGCCACCTCGATCCGGCACTCGGCCGCGCGCTGGAGGCGGCCGCCAAGGGCACGGGCGTGCGCATCGCACTGATCCGGCGCCCTGGCCGCCACGCCGACTGCGGCACGCCCGCCACCCGGCAGGTCTACGCGGCCCACACCGCCCCCGGGGACGCATGGCTGCACTCCGCCGCGGTCGACGATCCGCGCGCCCTGCTCGACCTCGACTTCGCCGCGCTCGGCCAGGGCGAGCACCGCACCTTCGGCGCGGCGCTCGCGGGCCGGCCCCACACCGGCGGCCCGCTCGCCCTCGTCTGCACCAACGGCAAGCGCGACCGCTGCTGCGCCCTGCTGGGCCGCCCGCTCGCCGCCGAACTCGCCGCCTCCGGGGTGGAGGGCGTCTGGGAGGTCACTCATCTGGGTGGCCATCGCTTCTCGCCCACGCTGCTCGTGCTGCCGTACGGATACGCGTACGGCCGTGCCCAGGCCCACGCCGTCAAGGAAGTGCTGAGCGGCGTCCAGGAGGGGCGGATCGTCCTGGAGGGGTGCCGCGGGAGCAGCGCCTGGGAGCGGCCCGGTCAGGCGGCCGAGCTCGCCGTGCGCGCGGCCGTGCACGAGTACGGGGCGGACGCCCTGCGCGTCGCGGCGACCAGCGGTGCCGCACCGCGCTGGCAGGTGACCGTCGCGCACGTGGACGGACGCCGGTGGTCCGTAGAGGTGGCCCAGGGCGCCTCCCTGCCGCCTCGCCCGGAGAGCTGCGGGACGTCGATCCTGGGCTCGCCCGCGCGCATGGAGGTCGTCGTGGTGCATGAGCTGACGACCACCGCACTCGCCAGTTGACGCGGTTGATCCATACCGGTCAGTGCTTCGACCTGCCCCGTTCGGTATTGATCAAGAGATCCATGCCACACCCACTACGGCAGTTCCGGCCGGTCCACGTACCGTCGTGGTCATGAGCCCCACTCCGCCCGCACGCCGTCTGCGTCTCGGTCTGCCGAAACGGGTGTTCTCGCAGGTACTGCTGATGCAGGTGGTGATCGCCGCGGGCGTCGCGGTGCTCGCGACAGGACTCTTCCTCGCCCCTCTCAGCAAGCAGCTGGACCAGGAGGCGATGCGCCGCGCCCTGGCCATCGCCGAGACCACGGCCCAGGACCCGCAGGTCGCCGAGGGTGTGCTGACCACCTCGCCGAGCCGGAACGGTCCGGTGCAGAAGGAGGCCGAGCGGATCCGGCGGGCCACGCACGCCGAGTACATCGTGGTCCTGAACCGGCACTGGATCCGCTGGTCGCATCCCACCCCGAGCGAGATCGGCCAACCTGTCTCCACCAACCCCACCGACGCCCTGGGCGGCAAGGAGGTCATGGAGATCGACAGGGGCACTCTGGGCCGCTCCGCGCGCGGCAAGGTGCCCCTCAGGGACTCCGACGGCAAGATCATCGGTGCGGTCTCGGTCGGGATCAAGTACGACAGCGTGCGGGCCGAGCTCATCGGCGCGATCCCCGAGCTGCTCGCCTACGCCGGTGGCGCCCTGGCCGTCGGGGCGCTGGCCGCCTGGCTGATCTCGCGACGGGTTCAGCGGCAGACCCGCGACCTGGCCTTCTCAGACATCTCGGCGCTGCTCGCGGAACGCGAGGCGATGCTGCACGGCATACGCGAAGGCGTCGTAGCACTGGACCGCTCCGGCCGTATCCGCCTGCTCAACGACGAGGCGCACCGCCTGCTGAGCATCGACGACGGAGTCATCGGCCAGTCTCCCGAGCAGGCCCTGGGCGAAGGACGTACGGCCGACATCCTGGGCGGCCGGGTGACGGGCACCGACCTGCTCACCGTCCGCGGCCAGCGCGTGCTCGTCGCCAACCGCATGCCCACCGACGACGGCGGCGCGGTGGCCACCCTGCGCGACCGCACCGAACTGGAACAGCTCGGCCGGGAACTCGACTCCACACGCGGCCTGATCGACGCCCTGCGCGCGCAGGACCACGAGCACGCCAACCGCATGCACACTCTCCTGGGTCTGCTCGAACTGGAGATGTACGACGACGCCGTGGACTTCGTCGGAGAGGTGGTCGGCGACCACCGCGTCACCGCGGAGCAGGTCACGGAGAAGATCCATGACCCGCTGCTCGCCGCCCTGCTGGTGGGCAAGGCGACGGTCGCGACCGAGCGCGGCGTCGCCCTGTGGATCTCGGACCGGACGTGGCTCCCGAACCGGTTGATCGATCCCCGCGGGATCGTCACGGTCGTCGGGAACCTGGTGGACAACGCCCTCGACGCGGTCGCGGGCACCCTCCACGCGCGCGTGGAGATCGAGTTGCGCGCGGAGGGGCGTACGGCCGTCCTGAAGGTGTGCGACACCGGGCCCGGAATCCCGGTGGAACAGCGCGAGTTGGTCTTCACCGACGGATGGTCCACGAAGGAGCAACCGGCCCACCGCAAGCGTGGCATCGGGCTCTCCCTGGTACGCAGGCTCGCCGAGCGGCAGGGCGGCAGCGCCTCGGTCGGCGAGGCGCACGGCGGGGGCGCGGAGTTCACCGTCGTCCTGCCCGAGGCGCTCACCGACCCGGCACCGGAAACGGAAACGGAACCGGAACCGGCCCTGACCGCATCCGCGGAGACGTCCCTCGAGGAGGAGTCGCGATGATCGAGGTCCTGGTCGTGGACGACGACACCAGGGTCGCGGCCGTCAACGCCGCCTACGTCGAGAAGGTGGCGGGCTTCCACGTCGCCGGCGAGGCGCACAGCGCCGCCGAGGCGCTGAGTCAGCTGGAGTCGCTGCCCCATCTCGACCTGGTCCTCATGGACCACTATCTGCCGGACGAGACGGGCCTGGCGGTGGTCCGGGAGATGCGCCGCCGCGGCCACCAGACCGATGTGATCATGGTGACGGCAGCCCGGGACGTGGCGACCGTGCAGGCCGCGATGCGGCACGGCGCGCTCCAGTACCTGGTCAAGCCGTTCGCCTTCGCGGGCCTGCGCATCAAGCTGGAGGCGTACGCGAAGCTGCGGCGCACGCTCGACGGCGGCGGCGAGGCCGAACAGGCCGAGGTGGACCGCATTTTCGGCGCCCTGTCCGCCACTTCGGAGCCGGGGCTGCCCAAGGGCCACTCCCCCACCACCGCGGAGCTGGTGCGCCAGTCCCTGATGAACGCCGAAGGCCCGCTGTCGGCACAGGAAATCGCCGAGCGGACCGGAGTGAGCCGCCAGACCGCCCAGCGCTATCTGAAGCTCCTGGAGCGCACCGGACGGGCCCGGCTGACCCTGAAATACGGCGACGCGGGCCGCCCTGAACACCGTTACGTGTGGGCGACCCGCGCCTGAGGGCACGGCCTGTGGGGGTGGGGGAAGGGGCCGTACCCCTTCCGTAGATACGGACTCAGCCCTTGGCCTTCTCCACGAACTCGGAAGTGAACGTCTTGCTGAGGTCCACCTTGGCGTTCTTGATGTTGGGGTTGAACGCCTTGAGCACCTTCTCGACGGTCTCGGGGCCGTTCTCGGGCATGACGCCGTCCTTGGTGAACATCGGCAGTGTGCTCTCGATGGCCGCGGCGTAGAGGGGCTTGTTGCCCTGGGAGTAGTCGGCGGGCATCTTGGCGGCGATCTGCGACGAGCTGTGGGTGGACATCCACTTGAGCGTCTTGACGAATGCATTGGCCAACTTCTGGACGGTGTCCTTGTGGCTGTTGACCCAGTCCGTCTGCATGTACAGGCTTGACGACGGGTAAGGGCCGCCGAGCGCCTGCTGGGAACCCTTCGGGGTCCGCATGTCGAGCAGGACCTTGCCCGCCTTCTTGTCCAGGATCGTGGCGACGGTCGGGTCGGTCGTCATGCCGCCGTCGATGGAGCCCTGCTGGAGCGCCGAGATGAAGGTCGGTCCCGCTCCGACGGCGACCGGTGTGAACTCGTTGACGTTCACGCCGTTCTTGACGGCGAGGTACTTGGTGAGGAAGTCGGTCGACGAGCCGAGGCCGGTGATGCCGAGCTTCTTGCCCTTGAAGTCCTTGGGCGACTTGATGTCACCCGCCGCCTTGTTGGAGACGATCTCCACCTCGCCGGGCGCGTGCGAGAACTGCACGACGGACTCGATGGCCTTGCCCTTGGTCTGCAGATCGAGGGTGTGGTCGTAGAAGCCGACGGCCCCCTGGACCTGTCCGGAGACGAGCGCGGTCTCCGCCTGGACACCGGCCGGCTCGCTCAGCAGCTCCACGTCGAGGCCCTCGGCGTCGAAGTAGCCGAGCCGCTGGGTCAGCATCGCCGGCATGTAGATGACCTTGTCCAGGCCACCGACCATGATCTTGACCTTCGTGCCCTTGCCGTCCCCCTTGCTGCCGGAGCCCGTGGAGGCGGTGCTGGCCGCGTCGTTGGCGCAGGCGGTGAGGGAGGAGACGGCGAGCAGACCGGCGGCGGCCAGGGTGGAGTATCTGACGGACTTGCGCATGACGGTTCACGTCCTTGTGAGAGGGCGGTGCGGGGAGAAGTGGGGGGCTGGGGGGCCGGTTCAGCTGTCGGAACCCGCCGGCTTCCAGCGGAAGATGCGGCGCTCGGCGAAGGTCAGCAGTCCCTCGGCGGCGAGTGCCACGACGGCGAGGATGACCATCGCCGCGTACACACCGGCCGTGTTGAAGGTGCCCTGCGACTGCGCGATGAGCAGACCGACGCCCTTGGTGGCGCCGATGTACTCGCCGACGATGGCGCCGATCAGGGCGAAGCCGAAGCTGACGTGGAGGCTGGTGAAGATCCACGAGGTGGCGGAGGGGATGACCACCTGGAGGGTCACGCGCCGGTTGCTCGCGCCGAGGATGCGGGCGTTGGCGACGAGGTTGCGGTCGACCTCGCGGGCGCCCTGGAAGGCGTTGAAGAAGACCGGGAAGAAGACCAGGACGACGGCCGAGGCGACCTTGGAGGCCGGGCCGAGCCCGAACCAGATCACGAAGATCGGGGCGAGGACGATCCTGGGTATCGAGTTGAGCACCTTGATGTATGGACCAAGGACATCGGCGAGGAAGGTGATCCGCCCGAGAACGATGCCGAACACCACACCAGCGATCACACCGAGCACCCAGCCAAGCAGCGCCTCGTACAGCGTGTACCAGATCTGCTCGCCCAGGGACCCGATGGCGGTCCCGTGGGTCAGCCAGGTCCACACCTGGTCCCAGATCTTCGAGGGCATCGAGAAGTTGAACGGGTCGATGACCTTGGCCCGGGAGAGCGCCTCCCACAGTCCGAGGACGGCGACGAGCAGCAGGACGCGGGCGGCCGTGACGACGATCTTGCGTCTGCGGGCGGCACGCGCGCGTGTCTGTGTGCGGTCCGGTGCCTTGGCCGTGTCGACGACCGGCGTGCTGAGAACCTCAGGCGACATTGGCGGCACCCCTCTCACGGGTGATCCGGACCTCTTCGCCCAGGGACTCCCAGATCTCGCGGTAGATCTCGATGAAGCGCGGCTCCAGGCGCACGGACTCGACCTTGCGCGGCCGCGGCAGGTCGATGTCGAAGACCTGCTTGACGGTGGCGGGACCGGCGGTCATCACGACGACCTTGTCGGCCAGCGCGATCGACTCCTCCAGGTCGTGCGTGACGAACACCACGGAGGCGCCCGTGCCCGACCACAGCTCCAGCAGCTCGTCCGACATCAGCGCCCGGGTCTGCACGTCGAGCGCCGAGAAGGGCTCGTCCATCAGCAGGATCTCGGGGTCGTTGACGAAGGTCGCGGCGAGCGCCACGCGCTTGCGCTGGCCACCGGAGAGCTGGTGCGGGTAGCGGTCCTCGAAGGCCGCGAGCCCGACGCGGGCCAGCCACTCGCGCGCCTTCTCCTTCGCCTCCGCCTTGGGCACACCGCGAAAACGCGGGCCCGCCATGACGTTGGACAGGACCGTGCGCCAGGGGAAGGTGGCGTCCTGCTGGAAGACGAAACCGACCTTGTCGCCGACGCCGTCGACCGGCTGCCCGGCGACCAGGACGTCGCCCTCGGTGGGCTCCTCCAACCCGCTGACGAGGGTCAGCGTGGTCGACTTGCCGCAGCCGGTGGGGCCGACGACCGCCACGAACTCGCCGCGCCCGACCGTGAGGTCCAGCTCCCTGACGGCCGTGTGCAGACCCCCCGACGGGGTCTTGAAGATCTTGCTCGCGCCCCGTAGCTGGATGGCGGGGCTGGTGTCTGCGCTCATGGCCGGGGACGGTAGATGTGGTCCGGGCCACAGCAGCAGCCTTGTGGGCGCATGCCGTTCTTTTGCTTGCAACAGCCTGTTGTGCTCATTTTGCTCGCGCTAGAACTGCTGAGCCGAAACACGGGCGAAATGTTCGCCAGGCCTTGACAGAAAGAGGCCCGATGATTGACGTCCTGGTCGTGGACGACGACTTCCGCGTCGCTGAGATAAACGCCAAGTACGTGGGGAAGGTTCCCGGCTTCCGGGTGGCCGACCGTGCGCACAGTGCTGCTCAGGCGCTTGCCAGCGTGCAACGCGGAGCCATCGACCTGGTTCTGCTCGACCACTACCTGCCCGACCGGACGGGGCTCGAACTCGTCCACCGCATGCGGGAACAGGGCCACGGCACGGACGTCATCATGATCACGGCGGCCAGCGACGTGGGCACCGTGCAGGCCGCGATGCGCCTCGGCGCACTGCACTATCTGGTCAAGCCCTTCACCTTCGCCGCCCTGCGCACCCGTCTCGACTCCTACGCCGCCCTGCGCCGCACCGTCGACCGGGTCGGGGGCCACGGCATCGCCGGCCAGGACCAGGTGGACCGGATCTTCGGCGCACTCCGCACCACCCCGGCCACGTCGTCACCCGGCCTGCCCAGCGGCCACACAGAGCCGACGAGCGACCTGATCTGCCACGTCCTGCACCACGCCGACCACCCGCTCTCGGCCCACGAGGTGGCCGCGGAGACGGGGCTGAGCCGCTCCACGGCCCAGCGTTACCTACGCCACCTCGAACAGGCCGGCCGCCTCCGCCTCTCCCTCAAGTACGGCGACACGGGGAGACCGGAGCACCTGTACGCATGGGTGGCGCCGTAGCCCGCACACCGCGCCGTTCCTACGCGGCCCCCGCCCCCGTCAGCGACCGCACCTCGGTCTCCGCGTGCTTGGCCTCGTCCGGGGTCTCGGAGGAGGTGACCGTGCCGAGCCAGCCCGCGAAAAAGCCCGCCGGGATCGACACGAGGCCGGGGTTCTGGAGCGGGAAGTACTGGAAGTCGACGCCGGGGAACAGCGATTCGGGGCTGCCGGAGACCACCGGCGACAGCACGACGAGGACCAGCGCGGGGATCAGGCCGCCGTAGACGGCCCACACGGCACCGCGGGTGGTGAAGCCGCGCCAGAACAGCGAGTAGAGCAGCGCGGGCAGATTCGCCGATGCGGCGACCGCGAAGGCGAGGCCGACCAGGAAGGCGACGTTGAGGTCACGGGCCAGCAGGCCGAGGGCGATGGCGACCACGCCGATGCCGACAGAGGCGACGCGTGCCACGGCCACCTCGCTGTGCTGCTTCGCACGGCTGCGCCGCAGGGACGCGTACAGGTCGTGGGCCACGGACGCCGAGGAGGCGAGCGTGATGCCGGCGACCACCGCGAGGATCGTGGCGAAGGCGACGGCGGCGACGACCGCGAACAGAACCGTTCCTCCGGTGGAGTTCGCGCCACCGCCCAGGTCGAGCGCGAGGAGCGGCATCGCCGTGTTCCCTGCCGCGTTCGACCCGCGGATCGCCTCGGGGCCGACGATCGCCGCCGCACCGAAGCCGAGGACGAACGTCATCAGGTAGAAAGCGCCGATGAGCCCGATCGACCAGAGCACCGAACGCCTTGCCGCCCGGGCGGTGGGCACGGTGTAGAAGCGGGACAGGATGTGCGGCAGCCCGGCCGTCCCCAGCACCAGGGCGAGACCGAGGCTGATGAAGTCGAAGCGGGCGGTCCAGTCGCCTCCGTACTTCAGCCCCGGCGCCAGGAACGCGTCGCCGTGGCCGCTGCGTTCGGCGGCCGTCAGCAGCAGCCGGTCGACGTCGCCGTGGAACCGCAGCAGGACGAGCACGGTAAGAGCGACCGTACCGGCGAGCAGCAGGACCGCCTTGACGATCTGGATCCAGGTGGTGGCCCGCATCCCGCCCAGCGACACATAGATGACCATGAGCGCGCCGACGCCGATGACGGTCCAGGCCCGAGCCGCCGGGCTCGTCCCTCCGAGCAGCAGCGCGACCAGGCTTCCCGCCCCGACCATCTGCGCCACCAGATAGAGAACGGAGACGGTGACCGAGGAAGTTCCCGCCGCGATCCGGACGGGCCGCTCGCTCATCCGCGCCGCGACCACGTCGGCCAGGGTGAACCGCCCGCAGTTGCGCACCAGTTCGGCGACGAGGAAGAGCACGACCAGCCAGGCGACCTGGAATCCGACCGCGTACAGCAGCCCGTCGTACCCGAACAGCGCGATGAGTCCCGTCAGACCCAGGAAGGAGGCCGCCGACATGTAGTCGCCCGCGATGGCAAAACCATTCTCCATGGGCGAGAAGAGACGCCCACCCGCGTAGAACTCCTCCGCGGAACCCTGCCGGTTACGACCTACCCAGGTGGTGATCGCCAGCGTGACCACGATGAACGCGCTGAACAGGCAGAGTGCCAGCGTCTGGTGGTTGCCCGTCACGACGCCCCGCCCTGCACGCCGCGCGTCAGCTCCTGTGTGTCCCAGCGCAGTTCGAGGGCGGCCCGGTCCCTGCGCAGCCGCGCGTGCCGGGCGTAGGCCCAGGCGAACAGGAACGTCGTGAGGAACTGCCCGAGCCCCGCGAGCATCGCCACGTTCACGGAGCCGGCCACGGGATGCGCCATCAGCCCGGGAGCGGTCGTGGCCGTCACGACGTATCCCACGTACCAGACGAAGAACACGGCGACACCCGGCACCACGAACCTGCGATACGTGCTGCGCACCTCCTGGAACGCCGCGCTGCGCTGCACCTCGAGGTAGACGCCGGCCGCGGTCTCGTCCTCGCTCTCGAGGCGTGCGGGAACATCTTTCGGCCCAGGGGCGCGTCCGCCCGGAGCGTCCGACTCGCCCCAGCCGGAGGCGAGTGCGTCGTACCAAGGGTCGTCGTACCTCACGCCCCCGGGCGCCTCGGCGGGCGACGGGCCGTGCCCCTCGCGGCGCTCGGGCGAACCATCGGTGCCACCCCCGACTGTGCGGGGACGGCTGTTGCTTGACTGCATGCCCAAGGATGGACAGAACGGGAAGATCCCCGACTCTTCTCCCCGTGCTCTTCACCCCATCAGGTGACTCATCCCGCCGACGGTCTCGCCAGCCCTTTCGCGTACGCGTAACGCACCGCCTGCGCGCGGTCCTTGAGTCCCGTCTTCGCGAAGAGGTTGTTGATGTGGGTCTTCACCGTCGCGGTAGAGACATGCAGCTTGCGCGCGATCTCCTGATTGCTGAGGCCGTCGGCGATCAGGAGCAGCACCTCGGTCTCGCGTGCGGTGAGCCCGTCCGGCGGCTCGGTCGCGGTCACCGGCTGGAGCTCCGGTTCCGGGTCCGACAGCCGCTCCAGCAGCCGCCGTTGGATGCTCGGCGACAGCCCCGCGTCCCCGGACAGCACGCTCTGCACGGCCCGTACGATCTCGTCCCCGCCCGCGTCCTTGGTGAGATAGCCCCGTGCCCCCGCCCGCAACGCCGGAAACAAGGACTCGTCGTCCGCGTACGTCGTGAGCACCACGACCTGCGTGCCGGGGTGCTCGGCGCGAATCCGCCGGGTCGCCTCCACGCCGTCGCAGCGGGGCATGCGCAGGTCCATCAGCACCACGTCCGGGGCGAGTTCGGCGACGAGCTGCACCGCCTCGTCCCCGTCCGCAGCCGCACCGACCACCTCGATCCCGGGCAGCAGGCCCAGCAGCATCACGATCCCCTCGCGCACAACCGTCTGGTCGTCCGCCACCACCACCCGCGCAGGCCGTTCCCCGGCCTCTTCCGTCATGCGGGCACCTTCAGCGTCACCACGAACCCCTCCTCGTCCGGCCCGGCCTCCAGCGAGCCGCCCAGCAACTCGGCGCGCTCCCGCATGCCGAGCAGACCGTACCCGCCGCCCGCCCCGGCCAGCTCACCCGGCGAGCCGCCGGAGTCCCGTACGTCCAGCGTCACTTGCTGGTGGCTGTAGTCCAGTCGCACCTGCACCTTGGCCCCCGGCGCGTGCTTGCGGACGTTCGTCAGGGCTTCCTGCGCGACCCTGCGCACGGCCTGCGACGCCTCGGCCGGCAGCTGCCTGCGCTCACCCGTAATGGTGACCTCGGCGCCCGCCGTCACACCGGCGAGCTGGGACAGGAACTCCTCCAGCGGAGTCAGCTCGCCGCGCAGCGCGGACAGCGCCTGCCGCGTCTCGTCGAGACCGTCGCGCGCCATGCCCCGCGCCGCCACCACCCGGTCCAGGATCTGCTCCCGGTCGGCGCCCCGCTCGATCAGCAGCCTGGCCGCCTCCAGATGCACGAGCTGAGCCGAGAGGCTGTGCGCGAGCACGTCGTGGATCTCCCGGGCGATCCGCGCCCGCTCCGCCAGCGCCGCCGACTCCGCCTCGGCGGCCCGCGCGGCCCGCTCCTGGGCGAGCAGTCTCTGGGCATTGCCACGCGCCTCGGCGTCGAGCCGCAGCACATACCCGGTGAGGGCGAGGCCTCCCGTGGTGGCCGCCGTGGTCAGCCACACGTCGTTGTTCACCGCGGCGTACGAGGACAGGGCGACGGAGGCCATCGGCAGGGCGACCGCCAGCGGCAGCCGCTCGAGAGCGGTGATGGCACAGCCGCACCAGAGGACGAGGGCGGGTGCCTGGAATCCTCCGGCCTGGGCCGCCACCGCCAGTCCCAGCAACAGGAGCATGCAGGCCAGGGACGGCCACAGCCTGTGCTGCAGGGTGGTGCGGTAGAAGGCCCAGGCGAGGAACGCGGCCACGACCACCCCCACGCCGCCGGCGACCAACACCCAGCCGTGGACCCGGCTGCTGTGGAATGCGGCCCACAGCAGGAAGCCGAGGGCGGCCAGCCGCACGACCCAGGCGAGCATGCGCCGGGGCTGTGAGGTATCTGCCCGCCCCAGCGCCTCCCGGGAGGGCCAGCGCGTCCAGACGTTCTCCGTCACACACGCTCCTTCCGCGCGGGGCGGACCATGTCGTCACCGTACGCCGTGGTGGAACCCGCGGCCGGGGCGACGGCCTGGGCCCGCCATGTCAGGATTCCCGAGCGGACCAGGAGGGTGGCCGCGAGGGCGACGAGCAGGGCGGCGCTGTCCTGGTGCACGCCGACGGCGGCACCGAGCGCGTAGAGACCGACGCGCAGGGCTATGCCGACGATCCAGACGGTCACGCTCGCCTTGGTGCTCTTGCTCCACACCGAGCCGTCGGGCTGCGCCCATATCCGGGTGGTCCAGGCCCAGCCGGCTCCGGTGGCGAGGCCGATGAGCAGTTCGGCGCCGAGCAGAACGGCCGAGACGGTGCGGTGATGGACGTCCAGGATTCCGGGCTCGCGCAGCGCGACGACGGCGAGGATCAGGGGCACGAGCCACCAGCGCCTCCCGGCGCCTATCTGCTGTGCGCGGAACTGCCGGACGATCACCAGGACGACCACGGCCGCGATCATCAGCGCGTTGACGAGCCCGGACATCAATGCCTCCGTGAGCGAAGAAGGGATCCGCGGCAGCGAGTGCTGCCGACGCCTTCGACGCTACGGAAATCCGCAGGTCGGCAAATCGGAGCCGGGGTGGATCGTGGGTGGAACCGGCGACCGCCGTCGGCTCCACCCACGGGTGGAGCCGACGTACGACACCGCTGGTACCGGCTGGGGCCGACCCGGCCCGGACGCAGCGGCTACGCGTCGATGCGCGACCGGTCCAGCGTCGCCGCCGAGCTGGAGATGAACTCCTTGCGCGGAGCCACGTCGTTGCCCATCAGCAGGTCGAAGACGGACTCGGCCGAGTCCAGGTCGGAGAGGTTGATCCGGCGCAGGGTGCGGTGACGCGGGTCCATCGTCGTCTCGGCCAGCTGGTCGGCGTCCATCTCTCCGAGACCCTTGTAGCGCTGGATGGAGTCCTTGTACCGGATGCCCTTGCTCTCGAACTCCAGCAGCTTGTCGCGCAGTTCCCGGTCCGAGTACGTGTAGACGTACTTGTCCTGGCCCTTCTTCGGCTGGACGATCTCGATGCGGTGCAGCGGCGGCACCGCGGCGAAGACGCGGCCCGCCTCGACCATGGGCCGCATGTAGCGGTGGAACAACGTCAGCAGCAGAGTGCGGATGTGCGAGCCGTCGACGTCGGCGTCGGTCATCATGATGATCTTGCCGTAGCGGGCCGCGTCGATGTCGAACGTCCGGCCCGAGCCGGCTCCTATGACCTGGATGATCGCGCCGCACTCGACGTTCTTGAGCATGTCGGTCACGGACGACTTCTGAACGTTGAGGATCTTGCCGCGGATCGGCAGCAGCGCCTGGAACTCGGAGTTCCGGGCGAGCTTGGCCGTGCCGAGCGCGGAGTCTCCCTCGACGATGAACAGCTCGCTGCGGTCCACGTCGTCGCTGCGGCAGTCCGCGAGCTTCGCCGGCAGCGACGAGGACTCCAGAGCCGTCTTGCGGCGCTGTGCGTCCTTGTGCTGGCGGGCGGCGATGCGCGTACGGGCGGCGGCGACCGCCTTCTCCATGACGACACGCGCCTGCGCGGCCGCGTCGCGCTTGGTGGAGGTCAGGAACGCCTTGAGCTCCTTGGAGATCACGGTGTTCACGATGCGCCGGGCCGCCGAGGTGCCGAGGACCTCCTTGGTCTGGCCCTCGAACTGCGGCTCGGCCAGGCGTACGGTGACGACCGCGGTGAGGCCCTCCAGGGCGTCGTCCTTGACGATGTCGTCCTCGGCGACGCGCAGCATCTTCTTGGCGCGCAGGACCTCGTTGATCGTGCTGGTCACGGCCGTCTCGAAGCCCGCGACGTGCGTGCCGCCCTTGGGGGTGGCGATGATGTTCACGAACGACTTGAGGGTCGTGTCGTACCCCGTGCCCCAGTGCATCGCGACGTCGACGTCGAGCTCGCGGGTGACCTGGGTGGGCGTCATCTGCCCGTGCTCGTCCAGGACGGGGACCGTCTCCCTGAAGGTGCCCTGGCCGGAAAGGCGGAGGACGTCGCAGACCGGCTTGTCGCTCGCCAGGTACTCGCAGAACTCGCTGATGCCGCCGTCGAAGCGGAACGACTCCTCGCCCTTGCTGCCGCCCTCGCCGAGGCCGAGCTCGTCACGGACGACGATCGTCAGGCCGGGCACCAGGAACGCCGTCTGGCGGGCGCGCTGGTGCAGCGTCGACAGGGAGAGCTTGGCGTCCTTGAGGAAGATCTGGCGGTCGGCCCAGTAACGCGTACGCGTGCCGGAGCGGGTCTTGGGGATCTTCTTGACCTTGCGCAGGCCGCTCTTCGCCTCGAACTTGGCGTTGGCGCCGTCCCCGGCGAAGGCACCGGGGACACCGCGCCGGAAGCTGACCGCGTGGGTGTGCCCGTCCCGGTCCACCTCCATGTCCAGGCGCGCCGACAGGGCGTTGACCACGGAGGCGCCGACGCCGTGCAGACCGCCGGAGGCGGCGTACGAGCCGCCGCCGAACTTGCCGCCGGCGTGCAGCTTGGTCATGACGACCTCGACGCCGGACAGACCCGTCTTGGGCTCGACGTCGACCGGGATGCCCCGGCCGTTGTCCCGCACGTCGACAGAGCCGTCGTCGTGGAGGATCACGTCGATGTGGTCGCAGTAGCCCCCGAGGGCCTCGTCCACGGAGTTGTCGATGATCTCCCACAGGCAGTGCATCAGGCCACGGCTGTCGGTGGATCCGATGTACATGCCCGGGCGTTTCCGCACGGCCTCGAGCCCCTCGAGGACGAGCAGGTGCCGCGCGGTGTAGTTGGAACCGTCCCGGTCTGCTCCTGCCAGCAGCGCTGTGGACGGCACGGACGTCTCGGCGGTCACGCGGTTCGCTCCTCGCTGAATTTCAGGTGGGGCCCTCGTGGGTAAGGGCGCGGCTTCGGTAGCCGTCAAGAGGGTACCGAGGCCTGGTAGAGCCGTTGTAACGCCACCCTCGGGCTGAAGTTAAGAGTAGACCAGTGTCGCATACGTGTTCGATCCCTCGATGGGGTGAAGTACATATCACGTTCCCTTCCAGGCATGAACCATTTAGGCTCCGGGCACGTCCTCATGAACAACCGGCAACCCAGCCGGGAGGGCTAGACCATGACAGACCGCGCGAAACCGTAAGACACGACTGACACGCAATACGGCACATTCGCCGCCAACCGCCAGCAGACAGCCGTCCTCGAAGATTTTTTTCGAGGAGAAGCCCGGGGCGGGAACGTTTTGGGGCTGGTTGGATGTTGACCCTGGTACGACAGCTCGTCGAGCTAGAGAAGAGGCGACGTGACTACTGTTCTGACCCCCGCGAGCCCGCTGACGGCCGCTGACCGGTGCGACCGCTGCGGCGCACAGGCCTACGTGCGCGTTGTCCTGCTCAGCGGCGGAGAGCTGCTCTTCTGCGCCCACCACGGTCGCAAGTTCGAGCCGGAACTCAAGAAGATCGCCGCTGAGATACAGGACGAGACGGAGCGGCTCACGACCGTTCCCGCAAACGCTTCTGAAGAAGAGCGCTGACACCTCGCATCCACGACGAGCCAGATCCGGCACAGGCCGGGCACACGGGCGGCGCAGCCCCTGCATCCAGGGACCGCGCCGCCCGCGCTCGTGTCCGAAAGCCGCTCAGGCTCCCTCAGCGGCCCCGCTGGGGCCCGCTCGCCCCGACACTCCGCCCCTGCGCCCGTACGACCTCAGAGACGCGCGTGTAGACGCCGGGATCCTTCGCACGGCCGCAGCCGCTCCCCCAGGACACGAGCCCGATCAGCTTGCCCTGGGCGACCAGGGGACCGCCGCTGTCCCCCTGGCAGGCATCGTGACCGCCGCCCGTCTCACCGGCACACAGCATGCTCTGGGCCAGGTAGGCACCTTCGGTGCTGCCCGGATAGGCCTGCCGGCAGCGGCTGTCGGACAGCACGTGCACGCGCGTGGCCCGCAGGCTGCGCGCGTAGTCGCCGCCGCCGGTGAGATCTCCCCACCCGGAGACCATGGCACCCGTGCCCGGCTTGTAGGCCGGATCGCCGTGGGCCGCCATCTCGATCACCGAGCTCTGGGGCAGCGGCTCGGCGAGGGTGAGCAGGGCGAAGTCCTCGGCGTTGGTGCCGCTGTCGTAGTCCGGATTCACCCGGACCGCGCGCACCGGGATCTCCTGGCCGTGGTGCGAGAGCAGGTCCGTACGGTTCGCGATGACCTTGAGATCACTGACGCGCTTCGGCGATGCCCCGAGGACGTCCTCACCCATGCAGTGGGCGGCGGTGAGCACGGTCGTACGGCCGATGGCGACGCCGCCGCAGAACTGCCCGGCGCGCGTACCCCCGAACCGGTCACGGCTGGCCAGCGCCACCGTCCAAGGGCTCTCGGACACATCGATGGGGAAACTCCCTATGACAACGCTGTCGGCGGTCGCGGGGGCGGTGGACAGCAAAGGTATTGCGGTCACTGCGGCCGCAAGAGCCAGCGGCCGGACGAGTGCCCGGACAAAGAGTCGACGCATGCAGGCTCCTCACTCTCGGTTGGTTCTGGGAGACCCAGAGTCATCCAGCCCGCCGCACCCCGCACCCGCGCGACGACGCGAAAGCCCGGTCCTCCGGGGGAGAACCGGGCCCTTCGGTGTCGTACGACCGCGACTCGGTCGAAGAAGTCGCGCAATGGGTGGGTGAGCGCTGCGCTTGGCGTGCATACGCGCAGGTCGCTCGGAAGCGTAAGCCTGGAAATACTTTGGGCTGGGCCTTGACGGCGTGGGCATCGCAATCGTCGCGTTGCAGATGCTCGGAACAGTCGCTGCCCAGGCGACGTACCGCCGTGCCGACGGCACCGTGGAGGAGCGGATGCTCTACGAGGAGGACGCCGAGCGGCCGACCGAGGTGCCCCCCTACCCGCAGCGGGTACTGAATGCTGGTCGGCAGCATCACCACCAGCAGACGCCCTCCGGGCGCCAGCCGATCGGCCAGGCCACGAAGCGCGCGCCGGATCGGCCACGTGGTTCACCGACTCCTGCAACCACATCGCATCGAGCTGCTCGTAGGGCAGACGGGTGCGTCCTCGGCGATGTCCTCGGCGGGAGCAACGATCGGCGTCAGATCTGCCGGAGGCGGCGTGCCAAGCTGGCGGAGCATCGCCTCGGACGGGTCGACGCACAGCACGGGATGGCGCGGCTGGACTGCTTGGTCACTTTCCTGGCGAACATGCCCGCCCGGAGCCGATGTCGGCGATCTGTCGCGGGCGCTTGCGTGGCAACAGTCGGTAATTCGACGGCCGTTGGACGTTGATCGGCCTGGGCCGAGGCGCTGGAGCCGTGGTGTGACGGTGGAGGTCGTCAGGGCGTCGTCGGTCAGGAGCCGGCAGTTGCCGGCGATCGGCTTCGGCCCCTGCTCACTCCTGCCGGTCCATGCCGTTCACGGTGGAGATATCTCCTCGAGAAAGGGCCAAGAGGGCGGTGATGACCTCGTCCCAGGAGCCGAGAGTGGCTTTACGTGGTGGTACGTCGAGTCTTGGACGTTCTCCCACATAACGGTGCGGTCCCGGTGGACGCTGAGACTCCAGGACGTTATTCATCCAGTAGAACATCGCTACTGGAGGCTGAGCGCATGTTCATGCATGGGATACGCAGGGCAAATGAAGATGTTCAGTGAGCCGCCCCTGCCCACCCTCACTTGTGTCGGGACGTTCGCATCATGCGTGCCGATGCGAGCACGATCCTCCAGTGGAACCCAGCTGTTGGTGCCACCCCACTCGGCGGAGTTGATGGCCAGCAGTAGCTCCATGGGTGCCCCGCACGAGCAGAGGATTGCATGCGGACCGGTCACGCCCCAGGCCGCATAGCCCCCCACTTTCCAGCCCGGAGCAATGGAATGGTCGCCGTCGTAGGTGAGAAAGTGGCCCCTGTTCGCGGACTCCTCGCCTGTCTCATCCTCGATTTCCTCTTCCCATTCCTCGATGCGTCGCTGCAGGGTCTCGCTCAGGAGTTCAGCCCATTCGTGCTCTACGACCTGTTCCGGGTCGAGGGTGCAGGGCTCGGGAACGTAGCCCTCGTCACCAATCACTTCCGGGGAAGGGGGATTGACAAGTGGGGTGCATTCGGATGGCTTGCGCCATCGAAGGTGAACCTCCGGCGTCGCTTGCCTGCCATGTGCGCTGAAGGGGCACCACAAGACCTGCAGAACATCGTGCCCTTCGGGGACGATGAGATCAGGGATGTCTTTGGCGAACAGTTGGGCGAGGGGAAGTAGGGGGATAGCGTCAGTGTCACGGAGTCCGGGAACGTGATGCTCCAGCCGGAGTTGAGCCAGGGTCTCGCGCTCTTCATCAGTCGGGCCTGATTGGGGGCTTCGATTCCATGCCGCGTCAAGTAGACGACGCTCCTGGCGAATGTCGTCGATGCGTCGGCCGGAGTCACGTGGATGGGCTGCTCGGCAGGTGGGCCACGGCTCGTCGGCGGGCCACAGGAACGGGCCACCGATGGAGCTCTGGAACGGCCCCGGTGTTCCTCGGCGTGGGTGGAGCCGGGTGCAGATCTTCCGATAGCCGGCCAGTTCGGGGAACTCTGCCTCGATGTCAAACGGTCGTGGTGGGGTAGTGCGAGTCATCGTTATCCTCGTGTCGTCATGGACGGCTCACAGCTTCGGGTTGGGAACAGATCCGGTGCGCACACCCGACGCAGGGTTCTCGACGATCTCCCGGAGACTGAGGCCGCGATTTCCGTACGCCGATATCTCAAGCCCGCCACTTCTTGACAAGCTCACGCACCCCGTCCGGGTCCACCGGCGGGTCGGTCAGCCCGAGGAACTCCAGGCCGCTGGCGAGGGCGTCGCCGGACATGTGGTTGCACTCCACCGACAAGCTTGGCCTTCCGGGTGTGCATGCCCACTCCTGCAACGGCCTCGCCGTGTGATGCCCCACGCCGCGTATCCCCGAAGCCGCCTTGTGCATGGGCGTGGCTGTGTTCTTCAGGTCCGACACGCCGCCTATCCCCCGTACTTCACGCTGTGCACATGCCAACTCCGCTGACCGTAATGCGGGCGATTATGCGAGGTATGGTCAACGCCAAGGGCGAGTAAAGATCGTTATCGTTCGGCGTGAGATACAACCCGGCTCACGCTCCGCCACCCCGTAGGGGCGGGAGAGCGGCGCGGATCTGCTTCGGTCAGTAGATGTTGGTGGCGCGATTTGCGCTCACGCGGCACGCACGAACCGAGGTGTCGCGACATCTGGGCCAGCAGCGTGGTACTCGCACGTAAAAGCGCCCCTGACCCGCAACGAGGTCAGAGGCGCTTTCGAGGTATCGATCTAGTCGAGGTAGTCGCGCAGCACCTGCGAACGCGACGGGTGGCGCAGCTTCGACATGGTCTTGGACTCGATCTGGCGGATGCGCTCGCGCGTCACGCCGTAGACCTTGCCGATCTCGTCGAGGGTCTTCGGCTGACCGTCGGTGAGACCGAAGCGCATCGAGACGACGCCCGCCTCGCGCTCGGAAAGGGTGTCCAGGACGGAGTGGAGCTGCTCCTGGAGGAGCGTGAAGCTGACCGCGTCGGCCGGGACGACGGCCTCGGAGTCCTCGATGAGGTCGCCGAACTCGCTGTCGCCGTCCTCGCCCAGCGGGGTGTGCAGGGAGATGGGCTCACGACCGTACTTCTGGACCTCGATGACCTTCTCGGGGGTCATGTCGAGTTCCTTGGCCAGCTCCTCCGGGGTGGGCTCGCGGCCCAGGTCCTGGAGCATCTGGCGCTGCACGCGCGCGAGCTTGTTGATGACCTCGACCATGTGCACCGGGATACGGATGGTGCGGGCCTGGTCGGCCATGGCGCGGGTGATCGCCTGACGGATCCACCAGGTGGCGTACGTGGAGAACTTGTAGCCCTTGGTGTAGTCGAACTTCTCGACCGCGCGGATGAGACCGAGGTTGCCCTCCTGGATCAGGTCCAGGAAGAGCATGCCGCGGCCGGTGTAGCGCTTGGCCAGGGAGACCACCAGACGGAGGTTGGCCTCCAGGAGGTGGTTCTTGGCGCGGCGGCCGTCCTCGGCGATGATCTCCAGCTCGCGCTTGAGCTTGGGGGCGAGCTTGTCGGCGTTGGCCAGCTTGTCCTCGGCGAACAGACCGGCCTCGATGCGCTTGGCGAGCTCGACCTCCTGCTCGGCGTTGAGCAGCGGGACCTTGCCGATCTGCTTGAGGTAGTCCTTGACCGGGTCGGCCGTGGCGCCCGCGGCGGCGACCTGCTGGGCCGGCGCGTCGTCCTCGTCCTCGTCGGAGAGAACGAAGCCGGCGCTCTCGGCGCCCTCGGGCTCGTCGGCGCCCTTGGGGGTCTCCTCGGCCGACTCCTCCTCGACAGCCTCGCCGTCGTCCTTCTTCGCGCTGGTCTTCTTGGCCGCCGTCTTCTTGGCGACCGTCTTCTTCGCGGCCGCCGGCTTCTTGGCGGCGACCGCCTTCTTCGCAGCGGCCTTCGGGGCGTCGTCCTCGACCGGCACGTCGGCGACGGGCTGTGCCTCCGGGGCGGCGGCGGTGGTGGCCTTCTTGGCCGTCGCCGTCTTCGCCGCGACCGTCTTGGTGGCGGTGCGCTTGGCCGGACTCTTCGCTGCGACGCTCTTTCGGGTGCGCTTGGGCTCCGCGGCACTGACCATCAGCGTCACACCCTCTTCCTCGAGGATCTGGTTGAGGCTGCGCAGTACGTTCTTCCACTGAGTGGCCGGAATCTGGTCAGCTTCGAAGGCCCGACGCACATCGTCGCCGGCGATCTGCCCCTCAGCCTTTCCCCGCTCAATAAGAGCCATGACAGAGACGGACTCGGCGATCTCCGGCGGGAGCGTACGGGATGTGCTGGCCGACACGAACAACCTCTCGGAACGTTGGAAAACGGCTTCCGGCCCCGTCCATGGCGGACAGGAGCCGACCGCCGGCTTTGGGGATTGGGCCGACGGCGCGGGCGGGGGCCGGGAAGATGCACAGCGCCGCGAACGACGTCCGTATTCCCTTCTCGGCAGTCACCTCTTAGGTCATCGCGCTGTTTCCACGAGTGTTACGCCCAATCTACGTGGCCCGAGTCACAGCCCGTAAACGCTCAAAAGCGGGCAGATACGGACAGAAGAGGTCGTCCCGGGGCCGAATCGCTGCACTACCAGAGTCCCACTACCCGTCACGCCGTCGGACCCCGCAGGATCTCGCGGATCCTGCGGGGTCCGACGGAGGCGGTTCGGCGGCCGTGCGATGCCACAGGAGGAAGAAGACATCTCCCGGCCGCGCCGCCCGCGGGGTGTGGTCAGTGTTCGCGCGGCGCGGGCACGACGCGCTCCACCTCGGGGTGGACGGTGAGCAGCTGGCGCATGGCCGACTCGGCCCCCGCTCCGTCCCCGGTCCCGACGGCGTCGACGATTCGGCCGTGATGCCCCAGCGAGGCCTCGTTCGGCCGGTCACAGCCGGTGACCGGACCGCCGGACACCTGCAGGGCGGCCGTGACGATCCCGGAGAGGTGGTCCAGCATCCGATTGCCCGCGACCTGGATCAGCAGGGAGTGGAACTCGCTGTCGGCACGGGAGAAGGTGATCGCGTCCCCCTGCCCCATGGCGTGCCCCATGATCTCCACCATGTCGACGAGCCGCTGCTGCACGTCCTCGCGCCCGTGCCCCGCGGCGAGGCGGGCGGCGAGCGGTTCGATCGTCCAGCGCAGTTCGCTCAGCTCGCGGCGCTGGTCGTCACGCTGCGGCCCGTAGGCGCGCCATTCGATGATGTCCGGGTCGAGCAGGTTCCAGTCGCTGACGGGGCGCACGCGCGTGCCGACGTTCGGGCGGGCACTCACCAGGCCCTTGGCCTCGAGAACGCGGAGCGACTCGCGGACGACGGTGCGGGAGACCTCGAAGCGCTGGCCGATCTCCTCGGGCACCAGCGGACGGTCGGCGCCCAGATCACCGGAAACGATCATCTGGCCGAGCTGCTGCACGAGTTGGCCGTGGAGCCCGCGTCCGCGGCTGCCTGCGGCACGTCGGCCCACGCGGCCCAGCTCGGGTTCCGGGCCCTCCCAGGCAGGAGCTCCGACGCGGTCGACCATGGGGGTCTCTGCGTAGGGATAGCGGTCCAGTTCGCCCGGGCCGACGAGACCGGAGTCTGCGGAGCGGGCGGAGGTCATCATGGTGTGCGCAAGGGTACTCACGGGACTTTTGTCGGCGCTCTCCCCAACTCCCTTGAGGGCTTTGGTGAAAAGCACACGAAAGGGTGATCGCTCACTTCGCCTCAATTGACGCCTTATCGGAAAGGAATGGGCTTCACTCCGGGAGTTGTGCACAGGGTGGGCGCGAAAGTGTCCGGACGGTCGTCATCGGACCCGGCTGCGCAACGTGGTGAGCAGATATGCGCAGAGCAGAGCCGTGAGCGACAACGTCAGGGCGCCTCCCACAGGTTGGGCGATCACCCGCGCCAGGGCGGACAGATAACGCTCACCTCCGAAGGGCCACTGCACCATCAGCACCTCCCGGAGCCGCAGCGGAAATCCGGCTGCCGTACGAACGGACGATCCCACCAAGACCTTTTGTACGAGCGGAACGACGGCGACCGGTACGGCGAGCACGGCCGCAAGTCCCGCAGTTGTGGACCGGAATACACCTGCGGCCAATACCCCGGCCCAAGCACATCCGACGACCAGCCCGAGCCAACTCGCGCTCAGCGAAATCCAGTCCGCGGGAACTTGCGTGAGCTCCCGTCCGTAGACGATGTAGAGCATTTCGGCGTCACAACCAAGCGTGGTGAAGGCCAGCAGCAGCGCGGTGGCCGTGGCGACGAAGAGTTTCGCGGCGAGCAGCCCCAGCCGGCGGGGCACGGTGCCGCGGTCCGCCGCCAGGGCGGGGTGGCGGAACTCGTCTCCGAAGGCCAGCGCACCGAGCAGTCCGGCACCGAGCGCGGCGGGCGGCAGCGGCAGTTCCCGCGGCCACGCGGCCAGCAAGCGCGCCTGCGGGGTGTGCCCGGTCCGCGCCAGGAGTACGGCGGTGAGTGCGGACACGACGAGCACGGCTGCCGCGGTGAGGAAACCGGTGCCGATGCCGGTGGCGCGACGGATTTCGTAGCGCAGGGGGCGGAGGGGGGAGGGGGCGGGGCGGGGGGAGATGGGCGGAGGGAGGGAAGACCCGTCGTCGCCCTGAATCCGGGCAAGCGGTTCGGCGTGCGCGTGTCGGGAAGCGCAGGCCTGGTGCGTGGAATGTGGTTCCGCGCCTGCCGAATGGGGCTCATCGACTAGGGCCGCCGCGGGTGCCGGACCAGGTGGCGCCGTGTCGGCATCCTGGCTGACGTCCGCGTGGGGCATCTCGCCACGCGCCTGCGGCTCCTCGACGGTGACCGGTTGCCGGAGGAGGGTGTCCGTCGCCCCGGGCCCCATGTCTCCGACCTCGTCGGCAAGTTGATGTACGAGGACGCCGTGCCGGAAGGCCGTCTCGCCGACGTCGGCGCAGCTACTGCCGTACACGGAGAGACGGTTGCCGCCCTCGCGCACGACCTCGACGGAGCGCTGCGCGCCGCGCGCTTCCTTGGTGAGCAGGGCGGCGAGACGCGGGGCGTGCGGGCTGCGGACGGCGACGCGAGGACGCAGCCGGGTACGGGCGAAGTCGCCGGCGTCCTGGTCGGCGACGAGTCTGCTCTGCTCCAGCGTGACGACGCGGTCGGCGCTGCGGGCTGCCTCCTTCGGGTCGGCCGTGGTGATCAGAACCGTGCCGCCCTGGGCCGCGTGCGCGTGCAGCATGCCGTAGAGCCAGCGGGTCTCGCGGGCGGAGAGTCCGTCGGTGGGTTCGTCGAGTACGAGGGTGTGCGGATCGGGCAGCAGGGCGCAGGCCAGACCGAGGCGGCGGTCCATACCTCGCGACAGTGTGCCGAGGCGCTCGTCGCGCAGTGCGGCGAGGCCCACCGCCTCGATGATCTCGTCGGCACGGCGGACGGTGACTCCGGCGGCGGCGCAGAGCATGCGGAGATGGCCGCGGACGGTGCGGGACGGGTGTCCCGGCACGTCGCCCAGGAGCACGCCGACCTCGCGCGACGGATGCGGGATGCGGTGCAGGGGGCGACCCCTGAAGTAGGTGATGCCGCGGCCCTGTTGGAGTTCGAGCATGAGTCTGAGGGCCGTCGTCTTTCCCGCCCCCGGCGCACCGAGCAACGCGGTCACGCGGCCCGAGTGCGCGTCGAAGGAGACGTCGTCGACGGCGCACGGAAACCCCTTGCGGGGAATGCTGGTCAACCCGAAGACCTGGATCACGGCAGCAAGATAGCGCGCTATGCCCTGTTTTATGGGGATCGCACGCCTAATCGGCAGTCCGCGGCAGGACCGCTCGGACGTCGTGCACCGTTCTCCGCCGCACCCGGGGCGCCGAGTTCGGGCTCCGCCGTCACACTTCGGGGCGCAGCATCGGCGGGTTGAGCAGCGTGGCGCCGCCCGCCCGGAACAGCTGCGCCGGGCGTCCGCCCTGACGCGTGGTGGTCCCGCCGGTGGGGACGAGGAAGCCCGGCGTGCCCGTCACCTTGCGGTGGAAGTTGCGTGGGTCCAGGGCCACGCCCCACACGGCCTCGTAGACCCGGCGCAGTTCGCCGACGGTGAACTCGGTGGGGCAGAACGCCGTGGCGAGCGAGGAGTACTCGATCTTGGACCGGGCGCGCTCCACGCCGTCGGACAGGATCTGGGCGTGGTCGAAGGCGAGCGGTGCCACCGGTTCGCCGTCACGGCCGTAGCCGCCCTGCTGCAGCAGTTCCTCGAGCGGCGCCCAGCGTGCGTTGCTGGCGTCTCCGCCCGCCCGCGGCGCCGGCAGGTCGGGAGCGAGCGCCAGGTGGGCGACGCTGACCACGCGCATGCGCGGGTCCCGCTTGGGGTCGCCGTACGTCGCGAGCTGCTCCAGGTGCGCGCCGTTGTCCTCGGCGGGGAGGGACGGCTCATGCGCGCGCAGCCCGGTCTCCTCGGCCAGCTCACGGGCAGCGGCCTGCGACAGATCTTCGTCGGCCCGTACGAAGCCGCCGGGCAGTGCCCAGCGCCCCTGAAACGGAGGTTCGCCCCTGCGTACCGCCAACGCGCACAGAGCATGGCGGCGCACGGTCAGCACGACCAGGTCCACGGTGACGGCGAAGGGCGGAAATGCTGACGGGTCGTAGGGCATGCGGCGATCATAGTCGTCTGCTTGACGATAAACACTCCCTTCGCCGGTCGCTTCGATGGCTGATCCACATCGGGCCGATATGCGCCTCGCCATGCGGTCCGGGCCGTTGTGCGGCCGTGCGCCGGCCGTGGTCACACCCCCAGTTGCAGCCCGTCGGCAGCCTCCTCGACCATGGCGAGGCCGAGTCTGCCGACCCGTACGGAGAAGGGGGCGCCGGCGATCCGAAGTCCCGTCAGGACGATCTCCCCCAGGGGGGCTCTGTGCACGGGGCGCAGCGTGACCGTCCGGGCGGGGGCGTCGGGGCGGATGCCGGCGAGCGTGACCGGCAGCAGGACGCCGGCGGCCGCGGCCGTGGCGGCGGGGCGGCAGGCTGCCGGGTGCGGGAGAGGAGCGCTCCCGTCGGTGCGCTGCTCTCCCGCGTACATCTCGGGCAGCCGGTATCCGAAGGACTCGGCCGCGGCCAGAGCACCCCTCAGCAGCGAGCTCGCCTCCTTCTCGTAGCCGGCGGCGGCGAGGCCCGCGACGGCGATGGCGGTCTCGTGGACCCGCACGGCTCCGGTGCGGTGACCGAACGGGTTGTATCCGACTTCCTTCACCGCCAGCCCGCGCAGACCCCAGCCCGTGTCCATGGCCGGGCCGCCGAGCAGCCGTGCCAGCTGTTCGGTCTGCACCTTGCCGAGCAGCCCGGGTGCCAGTTCGCCCTCACCGAGCAGGCCGGTGTCGAGAAGATGGACGGAGGCCGCCCCCAGGTGCGGTACCGGGGTGCCGTCGGGGGCGCGGGCAGCCGCGGGTCTGCCGCCGCTCAGGTCGTCGATCCAGAAGTCCTCCCCAAACGCCGTCCGCAGCGCCTTGGCCCACTGCCGCAGCTCGGCGGCGCCGGGTCTGCCGCAGGCGTCGAGCAGGTCGGCACCCAGCAGGGCGGCACGGTGGGCGTGAGCCTGGGTCTCGCAGCGGACGGGCCCGCCGGGGTGCGGGTCGCACAGGTAGGTATTGTCCCCGACGGTCGTCCGCAGCCAGGTCAGACAGCGCTCGGCCGTCGGCAGCAGCTCCTCCGTCTCGGAATCAGGCAGGCCCCAGCGGCGGGCCTCCGCGAGAAGTGCGGGGAAGAGGAGGGTGGCTTCCGTGCCGGTGCAGGCCGGGGGCAGGTGGGTGCCCGCGTCCCGTCTCGGGCCGGGGATCATGCCCGACTGCGGTCCTGCGCCCTGGAGTTGAGTGCGGGCGAGGGTACGCAGCGTACCTGCGGCGAGCCGGGTGCCGAGAGGCAGTGTCATCCGGGCTGCGGCCAGTGCGTCGGCCGGGGCCGGGCCGCAACGCCAAGGGGCTCCTGCCGCGAGATGCATGTCGGCCGGGTGCGCGGGGTCGCGCAGCAGGAGGGCGTTCAGATCCTCGACGCTGGTCCGCAACAACGGCTGGAGCCGCGAGTCGTCGCCGGATGCCTGTGCGGAGGCGAGGGGGCTCGTGGCCGTGCGGCCAAGGGCCCGGACGGGTCCCGCTCCGTCCGCGCGCACCCTCAACTCCACGCTTGTGCTGCCGCCGGGAGGCAGCTCGAGCTCCCAGCGCAGCAAACCCGCGGAGGCCAGCGCGTCCATGGGCGTGGGATCCGCCGTGACCGAGGAGGTCCCGGTCGGGCATGACCAGCGCAGGCCAGAGTCGTAGACGCTGGCGGGCAGTTCGGGCCCCGCCGCGCCGGACGCGATGGCGCCCAGCTCGGCCATGTCGGTGCCGAGGGCGACCTCGACCGGCACGCGCAAGGGGCGAAGTGCCGCACTGTGCAGCGTGATCCGCTCCGTCCCGTCCGCGCGGCGGATGCGCTCGACGACGACGTCCGGATCCGGGCCCGAGTGCGGGGAGGCGCGCAGCGCACCCACGAAACGGGCGCTGTCGGCCGTGATCATGCGGGCTTGCACGGCCAGCGGTTCGCGTCCGGACACGCGGAGCCGGCAGCGGGAGAGCAGGCGTCGGCCTGAACGGTAGAACCCCTCCAGCCCCTGGCCCGTCATCTGCCCCTGGTCCGTCGAGATGGCGAGGGCGGGGAGAGCGACGCAGATCATGGTGGTGTGGGTGGGGGGCAGGTCGATGGGTCGGCGGGGTGGTGAGGGCGGGATCGGGGCCTGAACCGCGGGTGGGGGCAGGGGTCGGCTCTTTCCCGTCGAGGACTGCGACGGGTGTGAACGGTCCGGGCGTGCCTCGGAGTGTTGGGGGGAGCTCACCCAGCCGGCCGCGCGCCGGTCCCGGTGCGTCGGCGTGGACCTGGATGCCGTCTGGAGCCGGTCCGTCGTTACGGGCGCGCGCCCCTCCTGGGCGATGGGTGAGAACGCGCGCGGGGCGTCGGTCGTGAACTCGGGTCGAGGGACGTGGTCCGTGTGTACCGGTGGATCGGCACCCATCCCGGGAGACGGGCCGGACCGGTCGACCGGACTGTCGTCGGCGGCGGCGGAAGGCGGAGTCAGCTGATGCATGGCGTGGCTTCTTCTGCGCTCGGTGCGCCTCGGGCGTGTGCGGCGCCGGGTGGGGGGTCCGGACGGACGTGACGGGGTGGCGGCACGGGCATCCGGGTGCTCCACCACACAGGTGAACGGAAGGGGGGTCCTTCGGGTCACGCTCACGTCGGGCCGTGGCTGAACTCGATCCGGCCGCACCGGCCGGCGCTTCCCTGGCACGCGCTCACGCCTCCCCCTCGGTGCCGTCGCTTCCGGCGTGCCGATTCCCGGGACCGGTGTGCAGGTCCCCGGGACGGCTGCCGCGGCGGCGCAGAGCGCTCTTCCCGGAGGTACGCGGGCGCGTGTGCTCGGCCCGTGCGGCGGGAGGGCGGGTGCCACCTGCCGCGGGCGTCCGCGGGCGAGGAACCTTCGCTCCACTCCCCCGCCCCTCTGATGGCGCCGAGCGCGGATGGCCACCCACAGCGCCGCGCTGTCGGACGCGGCGTCGCGAGCGGGAAGTCGCTCCCGGTGTTACCGGTACCGGGTCCGTCTCGACGGCCTCGGCTGCCGACGGGTCCGCAGTCGCCTCCGTCTCGTTCTTGCAGAATTCCTTGTCCCTGCAGAACTCCTCGTCCCTGCTGGACGTCACGTCCTCGCCGAGATCCGCGTCCTCGTCGAGCGGTCCCTGTACTGCCACCGGCACGCGGTCGCGGTCCTTCCGCTCCGCCCGAAGGCAGCGGCGGATCGACTCCGGGTCCAGTCCCTCGTTACAGGCCTGGTGCAGGAGGCGAGCGAACAGGTAGCCCGGATCCGCGCCCAGCGCCATGGCCAGCGCCTCGCGGGCCTCCAGGTCGTCGCCCGTCGACCAGGCGACCCAACCTGCCAGCGTCAAGGGCGCCGCAGCGTGCTCGCCGTAGGGCCCGACGCACCTGCGGGCCAGGGCTCGCCAGAGCCGGAGTGCGTTGACGGCGTCATCGCCTTCCATCCATTCGGCCGCCCGGTCCCGGGTCGCGCGGTCCTGCAGACCGAGAATCACCGTCGCGGCCTCGTCGTGTCCGAGCAGTTCGTCATCGCGTAGATCCGACAGGAGAAGGCCGGACATGGGCGGGGCGTCCGCCAGCCGGTGCATGATCCGCGCGGCCAGCTCCAGCGTCTCGTCGGCCACGCCCGCACGACTGACGTCGTCAAGAATCCTGGGAACCAGCGCCATGCTCGCGGCATCCAAGGCGCTCTCCTGCTCCAGGGCGGCGGCGGTCTCCCAAGGCTGCAGCCTGGCCCGCAGTTCACGCAGAGAGCCGCGCACCTGGAGGCCGGCGTAGGTGGCAGCTGCGGCCAGGACCGAAGTGCCGGGCAGCCCCATGGGGACGCCATCGGGCGGGCAACAGGCTTCGTTCACGCAGCAGTACGACCAGAAGCGACCGTCCGAGATGCACAGTGCCTCGATCACGGGCACGTCGAGGAGACCGCATTCGACGCGAAGCTTCTGGGCCAGCGGGCGCAACCGCTCCATGACGTCCCGCCCTGACTCGCCCTTCTGCGGTTCCTGGCAGAGGTAGGCGACCATCTGCTCGGGCCGGGCTCCCCTGCGCTCGCTTCCTTTCACCAGTCCCTGGGCCAACTGTCGCGCCACGGAACCCCAGTCGTCCGCGCTGGAGGGAATGCCGAGCCGTGCGCGGCCGCCGAACCGGCCACGCACGTCCCGGTCGTGCAGGGCGACCAGGACGATGCTGTCCTCGGGGCGGTACCCGAGCAGATACGGCAGCGCGTCGGCCAGTTCTGCCGGAGTACGGAGTGTCACCTGATGCTGGGCGCCGTGGCTGTCGTAGGCGGTGCAGTCGACTTGGCCCGGGCGCGGGTCCGGCTGGCTCAACCGCTTGTCGTCGAAGCGCCCCGAACCCTTGTTGAAGCTCACTGCGTCTTCGTCGATGGTCACTGCACCTTCGCTGGTGCTTCCCGCACCTTCATTGCCGAAGCGTCCCGAACCTTCGTCGTCGAAGGGGCCCGGACACTCCTCGTCGAAGCGCCCCAGACCCTCCTCGTCGAAATCGTGCTCGTCACGCTCCGCAGCCTTGCCGTTTTCGGGGGATCCAGTTGTTTCGCCGTGATTCGTCATGCCCTGACGATCTCGCGGATCACAAAACTCCGCTTTGCCCTGTGGATAAGTCGGGCCAGGGACACGTCAATTCGGGCTTGGGCCAGAGGCTCAGCCCGTCGCGGCAAGAACCAACGGAAGCACCTGCCCGCTGCCCGCCCGACGGAGCAGCCGCGCGGCAACCGCGAGCGTCCACCCGGAGTCGGTGTATTCGTCCACCAGCAGAACAGGCCCAGGAGACCCGGCCAACGCGGCCCTCAGCTCCTCCGAGACGGTGAACGCACCTGACAATTCCCGCAGTCGCTGGGCGGAGTTGCTGCGCCTTACCGAGTGCGCACCTCCCGGTCCGCTGTACGTCAGCGCGCCCAGCAGCGGCAGTCGGCCGACCGTGGCGATCCCCTGGGCGAGTGAACCCACCAACTGCGGGCGGGTGAGGGACGGTACGGCGACGATCCCCACGGGCCGGGCCATGGCGTCCGCGACGTCCGGCGCCCAACCACCCGGAGAGCGCGCCCAGTCGGCGAGGACCGCCACCGCGGCCTGCAGCACATCGGCGGGGACCGGACCGTCGGGCGCGTTCTCCGCGAGCAGCGGGCGCAGCCGGTTGCCCCAGCCGATGTCCGACAGCCGGCCCAGAGCACGCCCCGTGGAGCACTGCTCCCCGGCCGGGATACGACCCTTGAGTTCGACGCCCAGAGCGGGCATCCCCGTCGGCCACATCCGGCGTGGTTCGACCTCCACCCCGGGGCGGTCAAGTTCCTTCGTCGCTGCGGTCAGCGTCTCCGTCGAAACGGACGAATCGGCCCAGGGGCCCGCGCAGTTGTCGCAGCGGCCGCACGGGCGCGCCCCCTCGTCGTCCAGTTGCCGGCGCAGGAACTCCATCCGGCACCCGGTCGTGCTCACGTAGTCGCGCATGGCCTGCTGTTCGGCGCCCCGCTGCCGTGCCACCCAGGCGTAGCGCTCGGTGTCGTAGACCCAGTCCGCGCCGGTCGTCGTCCAGCCACCCTTCACGCGCCTGACCGCGCCGTCGACGTCGAGCACCTTCAGCATGGTCTCGAGTCGGCTGCGCCGAAGGTCGACCGCTGCCTCCAGTGCGGGCACGGAGAGCGGGCGGCCCGCGTCGGCGAGGGTCGCGAGGGTCTGTCGTACCTGCGCCTCGGGCGGGAAGGCCGTATCGGCGAAGTAGCGCCAGATGGCCTCGTCCTCCTTGCCGGGCAGCAGCAGTACGTCGGCGTGCTCGACGCCGCGGCCGGCGCGGCCCACCTGCTGGTAGTAGGCGATCGGCGAGGACGGCGAGCCGAGATGGAGCACGAAGCCCAGGTCCGGCTTGTCGAAACCCATGCCCAGCGCCGAGGTGGCGACCAGGGCCTTGACCCGGTTGGCGAGGAGGTCGTTCTCGGCCTGCAGCCGGTCGGCGTTCTCCGTGCGCCCCGTGTAGGAGGCCACCGGGAAGCCGCGCTGGCGCAGATACGCGCTGGTCTCCTCCGCCGCGGCCACCGTCAGCGTGTAGATGATCCCGGAGCCGGGCAGCTCGTCCAGATGCTCGGCGAGCCAGGCCAGGCGGTGCGCGGCGTCCGGCAGTTGCACCACGCCCAGCCGCAGGCTCTCCCGATCCAGGGGGCCGCGCAGCACCAGGGCCTCGCCGGAGCCGGTGCCCAGTTGCTCGGCCACGTCCGCCGTGACGCGCGCGTTGGCGGTCGCGGTGGTGGCCAGGACCGGCACGCCCGGGGCGAGGTCGGCGAGCATCGCCCTCAGCCTGCGGTAGTCCGGGCGGAAGTCATGGCCCCAGTCGGAGATGCAGTGTGCCTCGTCGACCACCAGCAGGCCGGTCGTGGCGGCGAGCTTGGGCAGCAGCTGGTCGCGGAAATCCACGGAGTTGAGGCGCTCCGGGCTGACGAGGAGGACGTCGGTCTCGCCGCGCTCCACCTCCTCGTGGATCGTGTCCCACTCCTCCGGGTTGGCCGAGTTGATGGTGCGCGCGCGGATGCCGGCCCGCTCCGCCGCCTCGACCTGGTTGCGCATCAGCGCCAGCAGCGGCGAGACGATCACCGTCGGGCCGGAGCCGCGCCGGCGCAGCAGAGCGGTGGCGACGAAGTACACGGCCGACTTGCCCCAGCCGGTGCGCTGCACCACCAAGGCACGCCGGTGATCACGCACCAGCGCTTCGACCGCCTCCCACTGGTCCTCCCGCAGGCGCGCAGAACCGCCGGGGTCACCCACCAGCTGAGCGAGGATGGCGTCGGCTTCGGTACGGAGCTCCACATCGTCCATGCCCCCATGCAACCCGACAGCACTGACAATCAGCCACTTCACCCTGTGTGACGACGCGTGGCGGGTCGTCGACGGACCATTCGCCGGACGAGAGACGGACCGACCCTCTGGAACACGCCCAGCCCAACGGTGTGCGAATCTGAGGTGAACGGCCGTCCCATGGGTCGTGGCTCAACACTCTGGGTAGGGATATAAACCACACACCCCCAGATTTCGGTCAGTGGCCCCAATTGCTCGTTGCCGCATCCAAGTTCGACCGCAAGAATTGAAGTCAGCTCCCCGCACGGCTTGTCCGTGGGCCCGGCAAGGGCTCTGTTTGCGGTGCGCGCTCCCCCGTACAAGACCTCCGCCCGTAGCGCGGGCGTGTAGCCGAAGGGAGGACCGTGACCTTCGGATTCGCTCCGTCCTCGGCGGCCGCGTCAGCATCGGCCGCCCTGTCCGCCGCGTCCGCCAACCCCCTCGCCCGCATGCTCGAACCCGCGGAGTGGGCCTCAGCCGGGATCCCCCTGCTGCGCAACCCCCGGGAGGTCGTCAGCGGGTTGCACGCCCGTCACCATCCCCGGCCCGCGACCGCTGTCGTGGCCGTGCTCGATCCGGACGAACGGCTGTGCGCGAGCGCCTCGTTCACGCGCCGGGCCGCTGCGGCCGACGGCTGGATGTTCCGCAACACGCTGCTCGCCCAGTTGCGCCGGGTCATCCCGCACGACCTGCGGCGTCGTGCACCGGTGCGCACCGCCGTGCTGCTCTACTGCCGTGAGGGCGACGCGCGCTGGACCGAGGAGGACGGCGCATGGATGTGGGGCCTGCGTGACGCGTGCACTCTGCACGGACTGCGCTGCGGCGCGTACATCACGCTGACGCGGGACGGCTGGCAGGTCCTCGGCGAGGGTCGCGGCGGACGCCGCCCCCACGCGGGGTCGACACCGGAGCCCCTCGGCTCGTCCGAGGCACCGCCTCCGCTGCCGCGGACCGGTGGTGCGGCCTCGGAGGTCCTGCGCCGCGCGGCGGCCCGCTGAGAGCGCCGCCGGGCGGGAATCGGCCTCCACCCGCCGAGCCGTACCGGCACTCCGGGGAACCCCGCAACCGCCGGCGAACGCGCACGCCCGCCGGGCCTGCCGGGATCATCAGCGCATGGCGAAACGCCCGCTGTGCTTGTCCGCCGCTACGGCGTCCGAGCCGTTCCGGTGTCCTTGCGGACGGGCCGGAAAAGGCTCAGACGCCCGCGCCCAGAACCGAGTTGATCTGCTGCGGGTCACCGCAGACGATCAGCAGGGTGCCGGCCCGGGAAAGGGCCAGCGGCAGCGCTGTGGCGGCGGTCGCGTCGGAACTGCCGTTGACGGCGACCACGACCACGGGACGGGCGGCGGCGCGACCGGCGACATCAGCGTCCATGTAGAAGACGTCGTCGCCCGCGTCGTGCTGCGCCCAGTAGGAGGCTTCGCCGAAGGACAGCTCGTGGGCGGCCCACGGGTGCTGTTCACCGGTGGTGATCACCAGTACTTCGCCGGGGGCGCGCCCCGAGTCCAGAAGCAGGTCCACGGCTTCGTCGGCGGCATCGAGCGCGCCGCCCACGGGGGCCGGGATCAGCTGGATCTGCGGGGTGGCCGAAGCAGCCGGGGCCGAAGGCTCGGGCTGCACCATGGCCGCGTCACGCGACGAGCGCTGCGCCGGCGGCGCGGGCCGAAGCGGACCGGGACGACCGGGACGCGGCGGAGCCGCGGGACGCGGACCGGGTACGGGACGAGGGGTCGGCGCGGTGCGGCCGCTGGACGGCGTGGCGCGGGGACCCTGGGCACTCTCGTGAATCTGAGGCTCCTCGGGAATGAGAGGCATGAGCTGATATTTATCAAACGTTGGTACGGCTCGCGCAGGCGGGTGGCACACAAGTGCGAGCGGAATCGTCAGAAGTCGAAGCCGAGCTGACCCTCGATCTCCGGAACGCCTCCGTCCGCCCAACTGCGGACCTTCTTGAGATGCCGCCACTGGGGCAGCGCATCAAGATACGCCCACGACAACCGGTGGTACGGGGTGGGCCCCCGCTCCGCCAGTGCGGCCTTGTGCACGGGTGACGGATACCCGGCGTTGTCCGCAAAAGCGAAGTCTGCATGGTCGATACCCAGTTCGGCCATCATTTTGTCGCGCTGAACCTTGGCGATCACCGAGGCCGCCGCGACCGACACACACGACTGGTCGCCCTTGATCACCGTACGGACCTGCCAGGGAGTGCCGAGATAGTCGTGCTTCCCGTCGAGGATCACCGCGTCGGGACGGGCCGGCAGAGCCCCCAGGGCGCGCCCGGCCGCCAGACGCAGGGCGGCTGTCATGCCCCGCTCGTCGATCTCCTCCGGAGAGGCGTGCCCCAGTGCGTACGACGTCACCCACGTCTCCAGCTGCACCGCAAGAGCGGTACGGCGCTTGACGGTGAGCAGCTTGGAGTCGGTGAGACCTTCGGGGGGTCGACGCAGACCCGTGACCGCCGCGCAGACGGTGACGGGACCGGCCCAGGCGCCGCGCCCCACCTCGTCGACGCCGGCAATGATCTTCGCTCCGGTCGTGGCGCGAAGTGAGCGCTCGACGGTGTGAGTAGGCGGTTCGTACGGCATGGCGCCCTTAGCCTACGCCCCGTGGATCACCCGGCGACACCCTGGTTTCCGTCAGTCGGGCACCGACCGTCGCGACGCACCCTCAGGCACCGCCCGGCCGCAGCAGCGGAAGCATCAACTGGTCGACCATTTCCTCGAGATCACGATCTCCCCATTCACTCCCGCACATCTTGTTGCGGTACATCATGATGGCCGGGATGGCGTCGTAGACGTAGTCGTTCGCAGCGTCGGAGCGGACCTCGTCCCGCTCAATTCCGCGGGCGATGATCTCGCGGAGCAGCGTGAGCAAGGGCTCCACGATGCCGTCGAAGATCACGGCATGGAAGCGCTCCGCCTGGATCGGGTCGCACTCGTGAATCACGGCGCGAACCGCGAAACCGGGACGGGAGAACATCGCGTCCCGGGCTCCACGGCACAGCGCGAGCAGATCCTCCCGGACACTGCCCGTGTCGGGAGCCTGCTCGAGGCGCGGCAGTCCTGCCTGGAGCGCGTCCGCGACCAGGTCTTCCTTGGACGGCCATCGGCGGTAGACCGCGGCCTTGCCGGTCTGGGCGCCGGCGGCGACGCCCTCCATGGTGAGGCCGTTCCATCCGACCGTACTGAGCTGTTCCAGGGCGGCTTCGAGGATCGCGCGTTCGAGCACGACGCCGCGCCGACGGAGGGAGGCCGCCTGAGCGGGGGCGGCCGTCCAGCGCGAGGTGACCATCTGAGTGTCTCCAGCTGGCATGAGGAGCGGGGATTTGCGGGGATGGGGTGGCGCCGCGCGGCGATGTCGGGGGATACGTCACGCGACACACCAATTTAAGTGAACGCTTGCGTTCTCTATCGGGGACTCACTACCTTTGACGGGTCAGTGAACGCGAGCGTTCACTACCGTATTCGTGGGGGATGCACAGTGACAACCTCTCAATTGATCAAGGAACAGAAGCCAGGTGTGGCTCGCCGGGAAGGGCACCCCGGTATCGCGCTCGCTGTCATCGCGGCCTGCCAACTCATGGTGGTACTCGACGCGACGATTGTGAACATCGCGCTCCCGCACATTCAGAAGGCGCTGGATTTCAGCACCACCGACCTCACCTGGGTCGTCAGCGCCTACACGCTCACTTTCGGCGGCCTGCTGCTGCTGGGCGGCCGGGCCGGTGACATCCTCGGCCGCCGCCGGGTCTTCATGACCGGCATCCTGTTGTTCACCTTCGCCTCCCTGCTCGGCGGACTCGCCCAGGAACCCTGGCAGTTGCTGGCCGCGCGCGTCCTGCAGGGCATGGGTGGCGCGATCGCGTCGCCCACTTCTCTGGCACTCATCACCACGACGTTCCCCGAAGGCCCGGAACGGAACCGGGCGTTCGGCGTCTTCGCCGCCGTCTCCGCGGGCGGTGGCGCGATCGGTCTGCTCGCGGGCGGCATGCTCACCGAGTGGCTCGACTGGCGCTGGGTGCTCTTCGTCAATGTGCCGATCGGTGTACTGATCGCCGTCCTCACGCCGATGTACATCAGCGAGTCGCAGCGGCACAGGGGCCGCTTCGACATCGCGGGCGCCGTGACCTCGACGGTCGGTATGGCCTCCCTCGTCTACGGATTCATCCGCGCTGCGGACAAGGGCTGGCGGGACGGCCTGACGCTTGGCTCCTTCGCCACCGCCGCGGTACTGCTGGTGGCTTTCGCACTCATCGAGTCCCGGGCCAAGGAGCCGATCACCCCGCTGCGGATGTTCGCCGACCGCAACCGCTCGGGCACGTACGTGATCATGCTGACCCTGGCCGCTGCGATGTTCGGCATGTTCTTCTACATCGTGCTCTTCGTGCAGAACGTGCTGGGGTACACGCCGATCCAGGCCGGCCTGGCCTTCCTGCCGGTGACGGTCGTGATCGCCATCGGCGCGGGTCTGTCGCAGCGGTTCCTGCCCGTGCTCGGACCCAAGCCGTTCATGCTCGCCGGCTCGGCTCTGGCTGTGCTCGGCCTGACCTGGCAGACCTTCATCAGCTCCGACAGCACGTATGTCGGCGGGGTGCTCGGTCCGATGCTGGTGTTCGGCTTCGGCATGGGACTCAACTTCGTGACACTGACCGTCACAGCGGTCTCCGGTGTCGCCCAGCACGAGGCCGGCGCTGCCTCCGGACTGCTCAACGCCATGCAGCAGGTGGGCGGTTCGCTCGGTCTGTCCATCCTGACCACGGTGTTCGGCTCGGCCAGCAGGAACGAGGCGGAGAAGCAGCTGCCGAAGTTCCTCACGGGCGGTTCGCCGGAGCAGAAGGCGGAGTTCGCCAAGACGCACCAGCTGCCCGGCACCTGGGGGCACGAGGTGCTCGCCCACGGCATCTCGATGGCCTTCGTCGCCGCCGCGGCCATGGCCGTAATCGCCCTCGCCACGGCGTGGTTCGTGATCCGGGTCCGCAAGAGCGATCTGGAGGCACTCTCCGGTGCGGTTGCCGCGCCGGTCGGCTGATCCGGGCGACACGCCCGCATCGAACCGCGGATGGCCGGACCGGGTCCTGGGGACCGATGGCGAGGACGCCGGTCCGGCCATCCGCACTCGCTCTGCAAGGCGGAGCACGGCGCCGAGCACGATCGGGACCAGAAGCGCTGCCGACACCACCATGAACCGCATGACCGCCCCCGGAACTCTCGTGTGACTCCCACCCGCACCGACTCGTGACACGGTCGATGCTGGAACAACGGGCGGATGGTCACGCAGAGTTCCCGGCAGACACGGAGAGTTTCCAGCGGCGCCTCGGGCCACCGCCGTCAGGCAGCCGCCCGGACCCAGTCGGGCAAGTCCTCGGTCCGCTCCACCCACTCTGCCGGCGGCATCCCCGCTTTCCCCGCGCCGAGCACGCCGCCCACGATGGCGCAGGTCGTGTCCACGTCGCCGCCGACCTGTGCGGTCGTCCAGAACGCCCGCTCGTAGTCGCCGAGAGCTCGCGCGGCCGACCAGAGCGCGAACGGCACGGTGTCATGGGCCGACGTACGCCGTCCGCAGCCCAGGACGGCCGCGACGGTGCCCGCGTCGCCGTAGTCGAGCATGTCCCGTGCGCGCCGCAGGCCCGCGCCGACGGCGCTCTTGGGGATGAGCGCGACGACGCCGTCGAGGAGTGCCTCGGGGCTCGGCGGACCGCTGGGAGCGGCCGCCAGCGCGGTGGCCGCCGCGACCGCCATGGAGCCGACGACGGCTTCACGGTGCTGGTGCGTGGGATAGGCGGAGATCTCCGCCTGGTGGGTCGCCTGCTCCGGGTCGTCCGCGTACCAGGCGCCGAGGGGAGCGATCCGCATCGCCGCGCCGTTGCCCCACGACCCCTGTCCGTTGAAGAGCGCCGCGGCCAGCTCGCGCCAGTCGCCGCCCTCCCGGACCAGTCGCAGCAGGCGGTTGACCGCGGGACCGTATCCCCGGTCGAAGTCGTGGTGCTCGGCGAAGGAGTGCGCCAGGGCGTCCTGGTCGATGCGGCGGTGGGCGGTCAGGACGGCGACCACGGAACAGGCCATCTCCGTGTCGTCCGTCCACTGCCAGGGCCCGGGCGGCAGTTCGCACCGCTTGAGCAGCGGGAGGTTGGCCGGGACGAAGAACTGCGAGCCCAGCGCATCCCCCACCGCGAGTCCACGCAGGCTGGCCAGGGCGCGGTCCAGGCGCCCGTCGGGAGAGGAATCAGGGGTCATCGCTTCGCCACTCTATCCGGTGATCCCGTACGGTTCCGGATCCCGCCAGCGCTCGAAAGGCCGGTCAAGCGTGTACTTGCCGTCCTCCCCGAGAACGAGCATCCGCATCTCCGCGTTGCCGGGGTTCGACAGCGACTCGAATTCCGCGACCGTCCAGTGGAACCAGCGCATGCAGAACAGCCGCATGGCGAGGCCATGGGTCACCAGCAGCACGTTCGACGGGGGGTCCTGGGCCTCGAAGCTCCGGAACAGGCTCTCCAGAAAGCCGCCCACACGGTCGTAGACGTCGGCGCCGGACTCCCCCTGGGCGAAGCGGTAGAAGAAGTGACCGTAAGCGTCCCTGTAGGCCTTCTGGAGCCGTACGTCGTCGCCGTCCTGCCAGTTGCCCCAGTCCTGCTCGCGCAGCCGGGGCTCCTCGCGCACACGTATCAGCTCGGGGTCGAGGTGGAAGGCGCGCAGGGTCTCGTGCGTACGGCGGTAGGGCGACACGTACACGCTGACGCGCTCACGTCCGAAGACATCCCGCAGTTGCTTGCCGGTCTCCTCGGCCTGTCGCCATCCGCGCTCGGTCAGTGCCAGAGCGTGATCGGGCTCGCGTTCGTAGACGGTGTCATCAACATTGCCCGTTGACTCTCCGTGCCGGACAAGGACGATGCGCCGTGGTCTTGCCATGCCAGAACCCTAGATCGGGTGACGGCTGATCGAGCACTCGTACGGGCTCCATACGGCGTAGGTCACACATTTCCTGCACCACAGGCCACGGCGGGGCGCACGAACAACGTGCCGGTGCGTCCAGTTCTCAAACTATCCAGGTCGGTTCGAGCTGGACGATGTCGCCCGCGAGTGCCGCGACGTCCGCCTCCGTCTGGGCCCGCAGTGCCAGCCGCTCCACGCGCTCCGCGCGGTACTTGCCGTGTTCGGCGGAGGAGCGCCACATCGACAGGATCATGAACTCATGTCCCGGCGCCTCACCGAACAGCCCGCGGATCATGCCCGGCGAACCGGCCATGGCGGGGTTCCACACCTTCTCCTGCATCAGTGTGAAGTGCTCGGCGCGGTCCTCGTGAACCCGGCAGTGGGCGACCCGCACCAGGTCGGCGTCCGTGAAGCGTGGTTCGAAGCCGGTCTTCACGTCGAAGCGGTAGTCGAAGAGCTTGACCTGGGCGTCCTTGAACGTGCCCACCTGGGCGGACGCCAGCCGGTCATGGGAGCGGGCCATGAAGGAGTCGTAGAAGGCACGGCTCTCCCAGAAGGCGAAAACGTGCGCCACACCTGTCCGTCCCCGGCTCCAGCCACCGCCCTGTCCCCGAAACCCCGGCTCCCCCAGAAGCCCCGCCCACTTTCGCTGCCCCCGCTCGAAGCCGCGGCGGTCCACCACGGTGCAGCGAATCCACTTGACCAGCACCGCGCCATGGTAAGGCCACGGAGCGTGGCGTCGGTCACGCTCCGGCGGACAGCACTGAGGTCCATGGCTCCGCATGCGTGGCAGGATGGACAACCGGCCTTGTCCGCCCCGCAGTTCAGGGCGGATGCAGCGCATGGGGAACGGGGAAGGGGAAGTTTGGTGAACGGCCTCAACAAAGCGATCCGCAAGGCCGAAGTCGCACTGAAATGGGACCCGAGTCCGACGGGAGAACCTCCCACCGATCTCGACATCATCGCCGCCACCTATCTGGCGAGCGATCCATACGGCGAGCCCGTCTACGCGGTGCACTTCGACAGCCGGTCCCCCGACGGCACCATCTACCTCAACCGGGACAGCAAGGACGGCAAGGGCTTCGGCTGGGACGAGGTCATGACCCTCGAACTCGACCGGCTGGACGGCCGGTACGCGCGCGTGGTGGTCGGAGTCATCATCCAGCAGCGCGCGGCGCAGCGGACCTTCGTCGGGGTGCGCAACCCGGGCCTGCGGATCCGCGAGGGTTACACCGTCCTGGCCGAGGACGACTTCGGCAGCGTCCTCGGTGCGACCGCGGCGACGATCGGCGAGTTCGTACGCGACGAGTCCGGCGGTTGGCAGTTCCGCCCCGGCATCCACGGCTTCGAGGACGACCCGGCGACGTTCACCAGGGTCATGGGCCGGGCGCACCAGTCCTGACGAGTGCAGTACGCGGAGGAGGGGCGCCGGCGCGTGGCCGGCGCCCCTCCTCTTTCAGGGACTACCTGTCGGACGGGGCGTCACCCCGCCCGGTATCAGCTGCAGCCGCTCGTCGAGCCGCAGCCCTCGCAGATGTAGCAGGAACCGGCCCGCTGCATCTTCGTACCGCAGGAGAAGCAGAGCGGGGCGTCGGCCTGGATGCCCAGCTGCATCTCCACCAGCTCGGCGCTGGTGTGCGCCTGCTGCGGGGCGGGCTTGGCCGCCTCGACCTCGGCACGCGGCGTGGCCACGGCCTTCAGCTCCTGGGCGCGCGGCGCCGACTGGGCCAGGCCCTCGACGTCGACCTCGTCGTCGGCCGACTCGTACGAACCGGTCTCCAGGTGACGCTGGCGCTCGTCGGCGGAGTGGATGCCGAGCGCGGAGCGCGTCTCGAAGGGCAGGAAGTCCAGCGCCAGGCGGCGGAAGATGTAGTCGACGATCGACTGCGCCATCCGCACGTCCGGGTCGTCGGTCATGCCCGCCGGCTCGAAGCGCATGTTGGTGAACTTCGAGACGTACGTCTCCAGGGGCACGCCGTACTGCAGACCGACGGAGACCGCGATGGAGAAGGCGTCCATCATGCCCGCGAGAGTCGAGCCCTGCTTGGACATCTTCAGGAAGACCTCGCCGAGACCGTCGTCCGGGTAGGAGTTGGCGGTCATGTAGCCCTCGGCGCCGCCGACCGTGAAGGACGTCGTGATGCCGGGACGGCCCTTCGGGAGGCGCTTGCGGACCGGGCGGTACTCGATGACCTTCTCGACCGTCTCACGGATGGCCGCCTCGGCCTTCTCCGTGATCTCGGTCTTCTCCTTCTCCTTGGTCTTGGCGGAGAGGGGCTGGCCGACCTTGCAGTTGTCGCGGTAGATGGCGAGCGCCTTGACGCCCAGCTTCCAGGCCTCGAAGTAGATCTCCTCGACCTCCTCGACGGTCGCCGACTCCGGCATGTTGACCGTCTTGGAGATGGCGCCGGAGATCCACGGCTGGATCGCGGCCATCATGCGGACGTGGCCCATCGGGGAGATGGCTCGCTCGCCCATGGCGCAGTCGAAGACCTCGTAGTGCTCGTGCCGGAGGCCGGGGGCGTCGATCACATTGCCGTTCTCGGCGATGTGGGCGACGACCGCCTCGATCTGCTCCTCCTGGTAGCCCAGGCGGCGCAGGGCCTGCGGGACGGTGCCGTTGACGATCTGCATCGAGCCGCCGCCGACGAGCTTCTTGAACTTGACCAGGGCGAGGTCGGGCTCGACACCGGTGGTGTCGCAGGACATCGCGAGACCGATGGTGCCGGTCGGGGCGAGCACGGACGCCTGGGAGTTACGGAAACCGTTCTTCTCGCCGAGGCGCACCACGTCCTGCCAGGCCTCGGTCGCCGCGGCCCACACCGGGGTGTCGAGGTCGTCCATGCGGACGGCCACGCCGTTGGCGTCGGAGTGCTGCTTCATGACGCGGTTGTGGGCGCTCGCGTTGCGCGCGTACCCGTCGTACGGGCCGACGACCGCGGCGAGTTCGGCGGAGCGCTTGTACGCGGTGCCGGTCATCAGGGAAGTGATGGCACCGGCGAGGGCGCGGCCGCCGTCGGAGTCGTAGGCGTGGCCGGTGGCCATCAGCAGGGCGCCGAGGTTGGCGTAGCCGATGCCGAGCTGGCGGAACGCGCGCGTGTTCTCGCCGATCTTCTGGGTCGGGAAGTCCGCGAAGCAGATGGAGATGTCCATCGCGGTGATGACGAGCTCGACGACCTTGGCGAAGCGCTCGACCTCGAAGGACTGGTGGCCCTTGCTGTCGTCCTTCAGGAACTTCATCAGGTTCAGCGAGGCGAGGTTGCAGGACGTGTTGTCCAGGTGCATGTACTCGCTGCAGGGGTTCGAGCCGTTGATACGGCCGGACTCCGGGCAGGTGTGCCAGTGGTTGATGACGTCGTCGTACTGGATGCCGGGGTCGGCGCAGGCCCAGGCGGCCTCGGCCATCTTGCGGAACAGCCCCTTGGCGTCGACCTCGTCGATGACCTCGCCGGTCATCCGCGCGCGGAGGGCGAACTTGCCGCTCTGCTCGACCGCGTGCATGAACTCGTCGTTCACGCGGACCGAGTTGTTGGCGTTCTGGTACTGGACGGACGTGATGTCGTCGCCGCCCAGGTCCATGTCGAAGCCCGCGTCACGCAGGGCGCGGATCTTCTCCTCCTCCTTCACCTTGGTCTCGATGAACCCGTCGATGTCCGGGTGGTCGACGTCGAGGATGACCATCTTGGCGGCGCGGCGGGTGGCACCACCGGACTTGATGGTGCCGGCGGAGGCGTCGGCGCCGCGCATGAAGGAGACCGGACCGGAGGCGTTGCCACCGGAGGAGAGCAGCTCCCGGGAGGAGCGGATGCGGGAGAGGTTCAGGCCGGCGCCGGAGCCGCCCTTGAAGATCATGCCCTCTTCCTTGTACCAGTCGAGGATCGACTCCATGGAGTCGTCGACGGACAGGATGAAGCAGGCGGAGACCTGTTGGGGCTGCTTGGTGCCGACGTTGAACCAGACGGGGCTGTTGAAGCTGAAGATCTGGTGCAGGAGGGCGTAGGCCAGCTCGTGCTCGAAGATCTCGGCGTCGGCGGGCGAGGCGAAGTACTTGTTGTCCTCGCCGGCCTTGCGGTACGTCTTCACGATGCGGTCGATCAGCTGCCTGAGGCTGGTCTCGCGCTGCGGGGTGTCGACAGCACCGCGGAAGTACTTGCTGGTGACGATGTTGACCGCGTTCACCGACCAGAAGTCGGGGAACTCGACGCCGCGCTGCTCGAAGTTGATCGAGCCGTCGCGCCAGTTGGTCATGACGACGTCACGGCTCTCCCAGGCCACCTCGTCATACGGGTGCACGCCGGGAGTCGTGTGGATGCGCTCGATACGCAGTCCCTTGGCCGCTTTGCCGCCCTTGGCTCGGGAACTCCGTGCCGGACCGCTCGCCGTCTCTGTCATGCCGCCTCCCTGTAGGGGCTAAAACGCCCTGAAGTGCCCCGTTGTTCCCGTGGCACGGTGTTGTGACTGGTGTTGCGGGCAGCTCGCGCTGCCCTCCGCAACAGGTCTTCGGTCGCCGCCTGGCGGCCGGTTACGGGACCTCGGCCCGGTTCCGGCCCGCCCTTCAGTCGGCGGCGTGGGCGGGCTCGGGGACTTCGACAGTCCCTCCGCGCCCGCGAACGTCTTCCTGGTTCCCTGCGACGGCGTCCTCGCGGTCTTCGTCGTCCGCGGCGGCGGGTCGCGTCCCCTCCCTGAGTTCCGCGATGGCCGCCTCGAAGTCGTCGAGCGAGTCGAACGCCCGGTAGACGGAGGCGAATCGCAGATACGCGACGAGGTCGAGCTCCTGCAACGGGCCGAGTATGGCCAGTCCCACGTCGTGGGTGGTCAGCTCGGCACTTCCCGTGGCCCGCACCGCCTCCTCGACCCGCTGGCCGAGCTGGGCGAGCGCGTCCTCGGTGACAGGCCGTCCCTGGCATGCCTTGCGCACGCCGTTGATGACCTTCGTACGACTGAACGGCTCGGTGACCCCGGACCGCTTGACCACCATGAGCGAACACGTCTCCACGGTCGTGAAACGACGAGAGCACTCCGGACACTGGCGGCGCCTGCGGATCGACGTGCCGTCGTCGGTCGTACGACTGTCGACGACCCGGCTGTCGGGGTGCCTGCAGAAGGGGCAGTGCATAACTCCCAACCCTCCTCACAGCAGACTCAATAGCCTCGCCGGGCCTCACGGGCCCCTCGAAGCAGCCCTAAGCATAGGCGATCTCTCGGAGCCTGAAGACCCGGGGGAACACAACTTCTGGGCTGCTGAAGAAATCCAACCACTAGATGTGGTGTTGGGCCAGCCATACACGCCACGCGCGCGTGTCGCGCACGTATTGGCATGTGCCACGCGCCGGCGGTGGCACACCGGATCCGCAGGTGCACGGGCGTACCGTTCCGGCACATGCGGAGATACCGTGGGCGCCGCAGGGAGAGGACGTGGGGCTCCCGCAGAGATGGGAGTCCGCCTCCTGTTGACGGAATGCCTGATGGCAGACTGGGCAGGAACCCACGAGGCCAGCACCTCGGCGGTGAAGAGTACAACAATGGGCCCTTTTGCCCGCCAGGCGCCGCGTTAGCTATACACCCAGACACATGATCAAGTCAGGCTATCCACGGTTTTTCACTCGAACGTGTGTTTGGCGCAACCTTTCGAAACCAACTACCGTTGTCCAGCAGGGAGACCATCGAGAGGGGCCGACGTGACCACCACCGCAGACAGTGCCACCATCACTGCCCAGGACCGCTCCCAGGGCCGACTCGAGCCGGTGCATGCGATGAACGAAGCCGTGAACCCTGAGGGGCCCAAGCGCTCCCTGCCGGGACGACCTCCAGGCATCCGGGCGGACAGCTCCGGGCTCACCGACCGACAGCGCCGGGTGATCGAGGTCATCAGGGATTCCGTGCAGCGGCGCGGCTACCCGCCGTCGATGCGGGAGATCGGCCAGGCGGTGGGTCTGTCCAGCACCTCCTCGGTCGCTCACCAGCTGATGGCACTGGAGCGCAAGGGCTTCCTGCGGCGTGACCCGCACCGCCCACGCGCGTACGAGGTGCGCGGTTCCGACCAGGGCACGTCAGTACAGCCCACCGACACCGCCGGCAAACCCGCCGCGTCGTACGTCCCGCTGGTCGGCCGTATCGCCGCCGGTGGCCCGATCCTCGCCGAGGAGTCGGTCGAGGACGTCTTCCCTCTCCCCCGCCAACTGGTCGGTGACGGCGAGCTGTTCGTGCTGAAGGTCGTCGGCGACTCGATGATCGAGGCCGCGATCTGCGACGGCGACTGGGTCACGGTCCGCCGCCAGCCCGTCGCTGAGAACGGCGACATCGTCGCGGCCATGCTCGACGGCGAAGCCACCGTCAAGCGCTTCAAGCGCGAGGACGGCCACGTCTGGCTCCTCCCGCACAACGCTGCGTACGAGCCGATCCCCGGCGACGACGCGACCATCCTCGGCAAGGTGGTGGCAGTGCTGCGCCGTGTTTGACGGCTGCAGCGGGCGCTGCCTACGGGCCGCCCTCTGATCCGGGCCCCGGGACCCCTGCGCCGGTTCCGGGGCCCTGTGCTGTCCGGAGCCGTGTGGCAGGTGCCGCGGATGCGTGGCGCCTGAACGACATGGCCCCAGTGACTGCCGGTGATCGACCAGGGGTTAGCCTGACGCGGCGCCGCGTCAGGCTAACCCCTGGTCACTCCGCTTCTGTCTGCTCCTCCGCCTTCTTCGCCACGGCGTCGATCGCCGCCAGCGACCTGCGGACCTGGTTACGGTCCGTGGTGTACCAGAAGTCCGGCAGTGAAGCCTTGAGATAGCTGCCGTACCTGGCCGTGGCCAGACGCTGATCCAGCACGGCGACCACGCCGCGATCCCCCGACGCCCGTACGAGGCGGCCGGCGCCCTGAGCCATGAGCAGCGCCGCGTGCGTGGCTGCGACGGCCATGAAACCGTTGCCTCCCGCGTCCTCCACCGCCTTCTGGCGGGCGCTCATCAACGGGTCGTCCGGACGCGGGAACGGGATCTTGTCCATGACCACCAACTGGCAGCTGGGGCCCGGAACGTCGACGCCCTGCCAGAGCGACAGCGTGCCGAAGAGGCAGGTCTTCGGATCGGCGGCGAAATTCTTGATCAGCTCGCCGAGCGTCTCCTCGCCCTGAAGGAGGATCGGGAACTCCGGGATGCGGGAACGCAGCTCTTCGGCGGCGAGTTGGGCGCCCCGCATGGAGGAGAAGAGTCCGAGAGTGCGGCCGCCCGCCGCCTGGACCAGCTCCGACAGCTCGTCCATCATGTCCGCGCGGTCGCCGTCGCGCGCGGGGCGGGACAGATGCTTGGCCACGTAGAGGATGCCCTGCTTGGGGTAGTCGAAGGGCGAGCCGACGTCGACGCCCTTCCACTGCGGAAGGTCCTCGCCCTCCGTGCCCTCCGGCGAGAGCCCCAGCGAGGCTCCGACACCGTTGAAGTCGCCGCCCAGCTTCAGCGTCGCTGAGGTCAGCACGACGGAGCGGTCCGCGAAGAGCTTCTCCCTCAGCAGTCCAGACACGGACATGGGCGCGACACGCAGGGAGGCGCCGAAGCGGTCATGGCGCTCGTACCAGACGACGTCCCACTCGGAGCCGTTCGTGATCCGCTCCGCCACGTCGTGCACCGACTCCACGGAGGCCAGCGCCTGCTTGCGCACCGCGTCCTCGTCCTGGACGGACTTGTCTCGGGTCGCGCCGATCCCGGAGATCACCGTGCGGCAGGCGTCGCGGAGCGCCATGAGCGCGTACCCGAGGTCCTCCGGGATCTCCTCCAGGCGGCCGGGCAGGGCCAGCTCCATCAGCCGCTCGAAGCCCTCGGCGGCGGTCTGCAGCTGGTCGGCCGCCTTCTCGTTGACCAGCTTCGCCGCGCGGCGCACCGCGCGGTTGACCTGGCCGGGCGTGAGTTCGCCCGTGGCCACTCCCGTGACGCGTGAGACCAGCTCGTGCGCCTCGTCCACGATCAGCACCTCGTGCTGCGGGAGGACCGGGGCGCCTTCGATGGCGTCGATCGCGAGCAGCGCGTGGTTGGTGACGACGACCTCGGCGAGCTTGGCGCGCTCGCGGGCCATCTCGGCGAAGCACTCGGCGCCGTACGCGCATTTCGTGGCGCCCAGGCACTCTCGCGAGGAGACCGACACCTGCGCCCAGGCGCGGTCGGACACTCCGGGCGTGAGGTTGTCACGGTCCCCGGTCTCCGTCTCGTCCGACCAGTCACGCAGCCGCAGTAGGTCCTGACCCAGCTTGCTGGTGGGCGCGGCCGCCTCGAACTGGTCGAAAAGCCCCTCTTCCTCGTCCTGCGGCACGCCCTCGTGCAACCTGTGCAGGCAGAGGTAGTTCGACCGGCCCTTCAGCATCGCGAACTCCGGGCGGCGGCGCAGCAAGGGGTGCAGCGCCTCGACGGTGCGCGGCAGGTCCCGCTCGACCAGCTGGCGCTGCAGAGCGAGGGTGGCTGTCGCCACGACGACGCGTTCTCCGTGCGCGAGCGCGGGCACGAGGTAGCCCAGCGACTTTCCGGTGCCGGTGCCGGCCTGGACCAGCAGATGGGAGCTGTCGTCGATGGCCTCCGCAACGGCTTCGGCCATGGTCACCTGGCCGGGGCGCTCCGTACCGCCGACGGCAGTGACGGCAGCATGCAGGAGTTCGGAGAGTGAGGGCTTCGTCATAGCTCGACCACCCTACGGCCCGGCACTGACAAAGGGGCGATCAAGGCGGGGACCAGGGGCGGGATCAAGACCGGGTGCTCCTCGGTGCGGGTCGGGGCGGACCGCTCGGTGCGGTCGCCTGCCAAGAACGTCGGTGCGATGAGAGCGGCTCGTTGTCGACGGGTTCCAGATCGATGGGAACCGGATCGGCGTGAGCGGTGTACCAAAAGTGACGATGCAGCTGCACGACGTCACAGCAGATTGCGCAGGGACCGGTCCCGGATCATGAGTGCGGCCCGCTTGGCGGGCAGGTCGACCTCGGCGGAGAACCGGAAGCCGGCGCTCAGAAAGGCAGCGACGGAGGGGGTGTTGCGAAGGTCGGGTTCCGCGATGACGCGTGCGCAGGCAGGGCGCTTGTTCAGCGCGAGGTCGGCGACGGATCTGAGAAGGGTGCTGCCGAGCTTGCGGCCACGGTCGGCGACTTCACCGATGAGGAGGTGGATTCCGGTGTCATGAGGTCGAAGGGGAAAGTGGCGCGCCACCGGGTCGAGGTCCGCCCGGTAGATCTCCCAGTAGCTCATCGGCGTGCCCTCCAGTACCCCGAGGCACGGAATGCTGCGTCCGTCCCCGGATAGCTGGGCTCTCAGATGGCTCTCGGTCACGGCGCGAGGGCCGGCCAACTCCCAGAACTCGGCGACGGCGGGGTCGTTCATCCAGCGGTCGATGAGCGGTAGATCCCGCTCGATCTGCACGGGGACGAGCTGGAACACGCCCGCAGGTGTGACGGCCGGGCCCCAGTCGGCGACATGGTCGAGGAGGTCGTCGGCCGTGGCGACGAAGGCCGGAGTGGCCATGGGCGCGCGGCTGCTTGCCTCGCCGGTGTCGGCTTCCGCCGCGAAGAGCGCGATCAGCTCGTCGGGCAGACGCAGGTCCAGCGTGTCCTCGCCGTCCGTGCCCTCGGCGGCACTGCTCTCAGCGGTACCGGGGCTCGTATCGGCGCCGGTGTCGGTGGCGGCGGTAGCTGCGTGGGCGGTGGCGTCGGTGGGAGGCACGGCGACGCTCCTCTCAGAAGTCGGGGTGGGGCATGTTCCTCAGAGCGGAGGGGAGTTGGCGATGGCCGGCGGGGGCTGGCGAGGGTCGGCGGAGGGTGGTGATGACCGGCAGTGGCTGTCAGGAGTGGGTCCGGGCTGTCAGACGTGGAGGGGGTTGGCGATGGTGACGTAGACGGACTGGGTGTCGACCGGGCCGACGAGTTCGTCCAGGCCGTGCAACCGGGTCAGCAGGTTGGCCTTGCAGCGCAGCACGGGTGAGTCGAGCAGGTGGGCCGGGAGTGAGGTGCACAGTCGGGCAGGGCCGGAGGCGACATCGCCGAGAAAGCGGCGGAAGGCGGCGAGCAGCAGTCGCTCGTCGGCGAGGCGTTGCGAGCCGAAGGCACCGATGAGGCCGAGCACGTTGTTGATGGCCAGGTAGTAGGCGAAGCGCTCGTCTGTGACCTCGTCGGAGACGAAGGTGTCGCTCTGCTCACCGATACCGGGCAGCCGGGCGTCGAGCTCCGTGCGCCGGGACTCACGGAAGTAGTAGCCCTGGTTGTCGCGGTAGCGGCCACCCGTCGGCCAGCCGTCGGAGTCCAGCAGAAGCAGGGTGTTCTGCTGATGCGCCTCCAAGGCGATCCCCGCCTCCGCGTCCAGCCACAACACGGGACGGACGACCTGCTCGAGGTAGCGCAGAAACCACTCGGCGGCCACGGCGCCACGAGGCCGGGCCGTGCGGTCCGCGAGACGGGTGACGACGGTGGCCAGGCGGGAACGCAGGATTGACGGCTCGGTGTCCGGGATGGGTGCCGACCTCGGGCCGGGCGCCGACCCCGGGCGGGATGTGGAGCCTGCGCGGGATGTGGAGCCTGCGAGGTCGCTCGGCCAGGCCTGCGGCCTGGGCGTGACGAGCCCGGCGACGCAGGAGACGTCGTCGGAGCGGCTGAAGGGGTTGTGCCGGATCATCACGTCGAGGCCAGGCACGGGGGTGCCGTCCGGGGCGTCGACCGCGAGCCAGGCCGGGTCGCGGACGATGTCGAACCCCGGGTGCGCGGCCTGCCACTGCCGGGACAGACCGCTGCGCAGCAGTCGGTGGACCTCGACGCCCCGATGCAGTTCCTTGCGGAGGTTCTCGCGACGGGAGTTGGTGATCCGCAGGCCCAGCGACAGTTTCAGCATGGCGGGGGCGCCGGTCCGGTGGACGGTGCGTACGGAGGAGGTGGGGTGCCAGGGGGAGCCGGCCGTACCGAGGTCGCGGAGCAACCCGGCATCGATCAACGCCGCGACCTCCGGGCGTTGCCGGACCTCGCGGAGCTGCCACGGATGCATGGGGAGCGCTGCGTAGCCGTAGGGCAGGGGCAGTTCGGTTTCGGCGAGCAGCGCGGTGAGCTGAGGTGCGGGGACGGCGCGGCCGCGCTCGGTCCAGGCGGAGTCGGCGGCGAGAAGGGAGGGTGCGACAGCCAGCCAGTGGAGAGGGAAGGAGCCGCGCAACTCCGGTGAATACAGGGACGCTTCGGCCTCGGAGAGACCTTCTCGGCTCTTTGCCGTCGGGTGCAGCGGGTGTCCGAGCACGAGTGCCTGCTCGGCGGAGAGGAAGAGGTCTGCCCCGTCGGACGGGTGCGCGCGACGCTCAGTGATGAAGGTGGCGGTACGGCGGAGGGAGTCGACGACGCGAGAGACCAGGTCAGGGACGGTCGTGGCATCCGTGCCGGATGTCTCGCGGGCGAGCAGGGCGGCGATGGTGGCCGCGTCGGCCGGTGAGGACGATCCGGGGGCGCCGTCGAAGTACGGGCGGCCGAAGCGGTGCCAGCCCGCTGGGGACCAGTGGTGAACCGGGACCAGCAGCGTCGTGCCGCTGGCGGGGAGGGGGATGCGGAGCGTGCCGTCGGCGGGGGCCGGGAGATCGGTCTCTCGTACCCAGCAGCGCAGCAGGTTCTCGGTGGTCGCGGCGTCGGCTGCGGTGATTGGGTCGGGGTGTTCGAGGGGGTCGGGAGCGAGGCGATGGAAGCGGTCGGTCATCGGGGGCTTTCGCTGTCCGGGGACCCCGTCCGCCTCCCGAGACCCGTCCTCCCGAGACCCGTCGTCCAGAGAACCGTCCTGCTCCGGTGGACTGAGGCGTGGTGCTCCCGGCACCTCGTTGGGGGACGGTCCGTCGGCGGAGTCGGCCCCCGGCTGGTGGGCGTCGGCGCCAGGTGTGCGGATCGTGTTCAAAGCGGTCCTCGTGGGTGGTTCCGGGTCATGCTCGGCGGCGGGCCCTGGGGTACGGCGCATGGACGGCGACGTCGCGCTGGGCGTACGGCTGCGGGCGTGCATCAACTGCCGCGCCGAACCGCCCTCTTGGTGCGGTCTTTCTGGTGCCGGGGTCCAGAGCCGGCTTCGTGCGATCGGCGGGGTCCAGTGGGTCCACCGGCGTGGGCACGCGCCACTGTCTGGACGGCGTCGGCCAGGCGGTCGAGTACCGCGGTCGCCTGTTCGTCGCTGATCGTCAGAGGTGGGAGCAGCCGTACGACACTGGCGTGAGGTCCACCGAGCTCGACGATCAGGCCGCGGCGCAGGCTCTCCCGCTGGACGGCGGCCGCAATGCGGGGAGCGGGCAGGTGAGGGGGGTCGGCAGACGGTGCCGGTGCCGCCGGACCGAGTCCGTCGTGGGCCGCGTCGTCCGTCCTGACCGCAAGATCCTCACCGCCCTCCGCTTCCGCGCACTCCATGAACTCGATGCCGATCATCAGCCCCCTCCCCCGTACGTCCCCCACGCAGGGAAACTCTGGCCGCAGCGCACGGAGTTGATCGAGCATGCGGGCGCCAAGGGTGGCTGCCCGGGCGGCGAGTTGGTTTTCGCGGACGTAGGTCAAGGTGGCCGTGCCCGCTGCCATGGCGAGCTGGTTGCCGCGGAACGTGCCTGCGGGGGCTCCGGATTGCCCGGCGTCGAGGTCATCGCGGTAGACCAGCACGGCGAGTGGGAGGCTGCCGCCGATGGCTCTGGAGAGCACCATGACGTCGGGGGTGACGCCGCTGTGCTGCACCGCCCAGAAGGCGCCGGTGCGTCCGACGCCTGTCTGCACCTCGTCGACGATCAGCGGAATGGAACGGGCGGTGGTGATCTCCCGCATCCGCCGCATCCAGGCGTCCGGGGCGGGGATCACGCCGTTTTCGCCCTGGACCGGTTCGAGGATCACTCCGGCGGGGCGCGGCCCGCCCGGCTCGGGGTCTTCGAGGGCGAACTCGATCAACGGTGAGGCGAGTTCGGAGCCCTGAGGGTCGCCGACACCAACGGGGCGGCGATGATCCCGGGGGTAGGACAGTTGGGCGACCTGGACGTCGTTGGTCTCACCGGGCAACGCCGCCGCTTCGGCGGTCACGCCGTGGTGGGCGGCGGAAAAGGTAAGTACGCCGGTGCGGCCGGTCGCGGCGCGTACCAGCCGGAACGCGGCCTCCACCGCGTCCGTCTCCCCCGGCCCGCAGAACTGCACGCGCGCGTGACCGGCGAGCCCGGCCGGCAGAGAGCGGAACAGCTCGGTGACGAAGGCGTCCTGGACGGGGGTAGCGAGGTCGAACGCCTGCAGGGGCACGCCCGAGTCCAGGACCCTGCGGATCGCCTCCAGCACGACGGGGTGGTTGTGGCCGAGGGCGAGCGCTCCGGCGCCGGAGAGACAGTCGAGGTAGCGGCGGCCGTCGGCGCCCTCGATGGTCATCCCCCGTGCTCGTACGGGCACGATCGGCAGGGCACGTGCGTAAGTCCGGGCGGCCGATTCGCGTGCCGACTGACGCCGGAGTGTTCCCTCGTACGCGGTTCGTGCGTGCGCGGTTCGTGCCGGCCCGGAAGCACCGCCGGCGGCCCGGCCCCTCGCGCTCACGCCGGTCGCACGGCCCCCGAGGGCCCCCTCCGACGCACTCCCCTCACACGCAGGCTCGGCCACGGCTTCCAGTCCTCCCGCCCACACAGGAACAGGGGACCGCCCACGGACAGCAGACCCCCCACCGCTACCAACACCCCACGGCCCACCGGGTTACGGGCTACTTCAAGATCCTTGACGCACGCCGCGTCCTCTCGACCCTTCCTTCACTCCCCAGCGCCTCCCCGCGCCTCTCTGCCCCGCCTCTCTGCCCCGCCCCTCTGCCTCGCCCCTCTGCCCCGCCCGTCTGTGCCGCCCCTCTGTCCCGCCCCTCTGTCCCGGCCATCCGTCTCAGCCCTCCGTCCCGACCCTCCGTCTCCACCTTCCATCCGGACCCTCCGCCTCGCCGCTCACCTTCCGCCTCCACCTCGCTCCCCCCACCTCGCCCCCCACCTCGCCCCTCCGCCTCCGCCTCCGCCTCCTCGGAGTCACCCCCGAGAGCCACCTCGGACGAACCCCAACTAGCCGCCTTTCAGGACGAATTAGCTGATCAGGCACTCCGTAGCGAAACCGTTGCCGTTCCGTCGGCGCTCACCCACAGCGAGCGCATAGTGTGTGGAGCCGTTGTCAGACAGGCCGGACAGGCCGGACAAGCTCAGTTCGTTCATCTCAGGGGGAGTTCAGACCATGCGATCCATACGGCCGTCGTTCCACGTCCGGCGAGACAGGAGTACGCGCCGCAGGACCTCCCCCGTTCTCGCCGCCGTGGTCCTCACTTCGGCGCTGGCGCTCACCGCCACCGCCTGCAACTCGGGGGACGACAAGGCCGACGGCCAGACGGCCGCATCCGCATCCGCCACCGACACCTCGAGCACCGGTGACGGCAAGATCAAGATCCCGGACGACATCAGGAACAAGCTCAAAGAGCACGGGATCGACATCGACAAGTGGAAGCACGGGGCCTGGAAGAACTGGGACAAGGACGACTGGCTGCGCGAGGCCGACGACTTCGTCAACCCGATCATCAAGGGTCTGTGGGACCCGGACCGGATGCGGGGCGCCAACGACCCGGACAAGAGCGTCGACGACAACGACCTCTCCGGTGACCAGGGGGTGACCGACCGGACGCCGGCGCCGGTGGACGCGAAGGCCGTGGCGCCTACGTACCACGCCAACGCGGCGACGTCCGGCAAGGTGTTCTTCGACTCCCCCGAAGGGACGATGGTCTGCTCGGCAACGGTCGTGGAGGATCCGGCCCACCCCGGCAAGTCGAACCTCGTCTGGACCGCGGGCCACTGTGTGCACGCCGGTAAGAAGGGCGGCTGGTACCGCAACATCGCGTTCGTGCCGTCGTACAACGACGCGGGCAGGAGCACGGCCCAGCTGCAGAAGGCGACCAGGGCGGAGGTCGCTCCCTACGGCGTCTACTGGGCCGACTGGGCCCAGACCTCGCAGCAGTGGATCGAGCAGGGCGGTGAGACGGGCGGCGACGGTGCGCCGTACGACTACGCCGTCATCCATGTGACGCCGGAGAAGGGCGGTAACGGCAAGTCGCTGGAGGAGACGGTCGGTTCGGCGCTTCCTGTGAACTTCAACGCGCCGGCCGTGCCGAAGGTTCCCAGCATCACCGCGACCGGCTACCCCGCCGCCCCGCCGTACGACGGCCAGAAGCTGTACCAGTGCACCGACAAGCCGGGACGGCTGTCGATCAACACCTCGGCCCCGACGATGTACCGCATCGGCTGCACCATGACCGGCGGTTCCTCCGGCGGCGGCTGGGTCGCCACCGGTTCGGACGGCAAGCCCGCGCTGGTGTCCAACACCTCGATCGGCCCGGTGACCTCGGGCTGGCTGGCCGGACCACGACTGGGTGACGTGGCCAAGGGTGTGTACGACTCTGTAAGCAAGAAGTTCGCCGGGCAGTGACCGACCGGTAGGCACCGACGGGGGCGGGCCCCTCACAGAAACCTTCACCGTCCCGTCCCCGTTCGCCCTCAACTCCACGGGCATAGTGGGGTGTCGCTTCCCAGGGACAGGCTCGACGCAGAACTGGCAAGCACATGACATGTATACGTTTCGACGGGGGTTACCGCACCATGCGTTCCACACGTACGCCCGCAGCGTCATCACGCGGCCGGCGGACCCATCGCACCGCACTCGCCGCCACCGGCCTCGTCGCCGCGCTCGCGCTGACCGCGACCGCGTGCAACGGCTCGGACGACAACTCGGGCAACAAGCCCAACGCCACCATCACCGCCTCGGCGAGCGGCGGCAACGGCAAGCTCAAGGTGCCGTCCGACATCGCGAGCAAGCTCAAGGACCACGGCATCGACGTCGACCAGTGGGCCAAGGGCGGCTGGAAGAACTGGGACAAGGACAAGTGGCTCAGCGCGGCCAAGGACTTCGTCAACCCGGTGATCGAAGGACTGTGGAAGCCGGAGCGGATGCAGTCCGCGAAAGAGGCCAACAAGACGCTCTCGACCAAGGACGCGTCCGCCGACCAGGGCATCAGTGACCCTGAACCGGCGCCGATCCAGGCCCTCGCCGAGAAGACGCCGTACCACCAGCACGCGGCCCCGGTCGGCAAGGTCTTCTTCGACGGTCCCGAGGGTTCCATGGTCTGCTCGGGCACGGTGATCAAGGACGTCAACCACCCGGGCAAGTCGAACCTGGTGTGGACGGCGGGCCACTGCGTGCACGCCGGCGCGAACGGCGGCTGGTACCGCAACATCGCCTTCGTCCCCGCCTACAACGACCTCGGGAAGTCGGAGTCGCAGCTGCGTAGCGCCGACGCCTCCCAGGTCGCTCCGTACGGCCAGTGGTGGGCGGACTGGGCCTCGACCTCCAACCAGTGGATCAAGGGCGGTTCGGAGACGGGCGGCGCGGGTGCCGCGTACGACTACGCCGTGCTGCACGTGAAGCCGGAGCAGGGCTCCAAGTCGCTGGAAGAGACCGTGGGCGCGGCTCTCCCAGTGGACTTCTCCGCACCGGCGCCGCGGACGGTGTCGAGCATGGGCGCCTGGGGCTACCCGGCGGCGCCGCCGTTCAACGGCCTGAAGATGTTCAGGTGCATCGACCGGCCCGGCCGGCTCTCGCTGAGCGCCTCGCTGCCGACGATGTACCGCATCGGCTGCACCATGACCGGCGGTTCGTCCGGCGGCGGCTGGTTCCGCGTGGTGAACGGCAGGACCGAGCTGGTGTCCAACACCTCCATCGGCCCGTCCAACAACACCTGGCTCGCGGGCCCGCAGCTCGGCAGGGGCGCCGAGGCGCTCTACGAGAACATGAGCAAGACGTACGGCGGTCAGTGACGCCGGAATGCTGAAGGCCCGCCCCCTGTCGCAGGGGGCGGGCCTTCGTGCTGTGGATCAGACGGCCGGAACGGGCACGTACGGCTGGAGTTCCGCGGCCAGTTCCTCGTGCACCCGCGCCTTGAGCAGGGTGCCCTCCGGGGTGTGCTCCTCGGAGATCACCTCGCCCTCGTCGTGGGCGCGTGCCACCAGCTTGCCGTGGGTGTACGGCACCAGGGCCTCGATCTCGACGGACGGCCGGGGCAGTTCGTTGTCGATCAGCGCGAGCAGTTCGGCGATGCCACGGCCGGTGCGGGCCGAGACGGCGATGGAACGCTTCTCGATCCGCAGGAGCCGCTGAAGGGTCAGCGGGTCGGCGGCGTCCGCCTTGTTGATCACGACGATCTCGGGCACGTCGGTGGCGCCGACGTCCCTGACCACCTCGCGCACGGCGGCCAGCTGCTCCTCCGGGTCCGGGTGCGATCCGTCCACCACGTGCAGGATCAGGTCGGACTCGCCGACCTCCTCCATGGTGGAGCGGAACGCCTCGACCAGGTGGTGCGGCAGGTGCCGGACGAAGCCGACCGTGTCCGCCAGCGTGTACAGCCGGCCGCTGGGCGTCTCCGCGCGGCGGACAGTCGGGTCCAGGGTCGCGAACAGCGCGTTCTCGACCAGGACGCCGGCGCCTGTGAGGCGGTTGAGCAGCGACGACTTGCCCGCGTTGGTGTAGCCCGCGATGGCGACCGAGGGCACCCTGTGGCGCTTGCGCTCCTGGCGCTTGATCTCGCGGCCGGTCTTCATGTCCGCGATCTCCCGGCGCATCTTCGCCATCTTCTCGCGGATCCGTCGCCGGTCGGTCTCGATCTTGGTCTCACCGGGACCACGGGTGGCGAGGCCGCCGCCCTTGCCGCCGCCCATCTGACGGGACAGCGACTGACCCCAGCCTCGCAGCCTCGGCAGCATGTACTGCATCTGCGCGAGCGCGACCTGCGCCTTGCCCTCTCGGGACTTGGCGTGCTGGGCGAAGATGTCGAGGATCAGGGCCGTACGGTCGATGACCTTGACCTTGACGACGTCCTCGAGGTGGATGAGCTGGCCAGGGCTGAGCTCACCGTCGCAGATGACGGTGTCCGCGCCCGATTCGAGAACGATGTCCCGCAGCTCGTTGGCCTTGCCGGAACCGATGTACGTGGCGGCGTCCGGCTTGTCACGGCGCTGGATCACGCCGTCGAGCACGAGCGCGCCCGCGGTCTCCGCGAGGGCGGCGAGCTCCGCGAGGGAGTTCTCCGCGTCCCGCACCGTTCCCGAGGTCCAGACACCGACGAGCACGACCCGCTCCAGGCGGAGCTGCCGGTACTCGACCTCGGTGACGTCCTCGAGCTCGGTGGACAGGCCCACGACACGGCGCAGGGCCGCGCGCTCGGAGCGGTCGAACTGATCGCCGTCCCGGTCTTCGTCGATCTCGTGGCTCCAGGCGACGTCCTCTTCCATCAGGGCATCGGCCCGAAGACCTTCGGCGTAGTTGTGCGCGAAGCGCTCAGTGTCCTGGGAAGGGGATGAAGAGGAGGTCATTGGATCCTTACGTCGATGGGGATTGCGTCAGTAATCACAACGTAGGAGTACCCCGGGAGATTCCCGCGACCCCGCGTCGTGGACCTGACGATGGTCGCACGGTACGGCCCGTCTCGTCATCGCCTTATTGCGCGGCCTTGCCCGACCGTCCCTTGCCGCCCTTGGCGTCGGGCGCGTCCGACTTCCAGTCCGGGTGGCCGGGCATCGGCGGGGTCTTCTCGCCGTAGAGCCACGCCTTGAAGAAGCCGCTCAGGTCGCGTCCGGAGATCCGGGAGGCGAGGCGCTCGTAGTCGGCGGTGTCGGCCGTCCCGTCCCGGTGGAGGCTCACCCAGCTCCGTTCCAGCTGCTCGAAGGCGGGGCGGCCGATCTCCTGGCGCAGGGCGTAGAGGGCGAGGGCTGCGCCGTCGTACACGTTCGGCCGGAAGATGCTGATCTTCTGGCCGGGCTCAGGTCCCTTGGGGGCGGCCGGCGGGCCACCGGCCGCGCGCCAGCCGTCGGAGGCGGCGTAGGCGGCCTTCATGCGCTTCTCCATGGGCTTGCCGGCCTTCTCCTCGGCGTACAGGGCCTCGTACCACGTGGCGTGCCCTTCGTTGAGCCACAGGTCGGACCAGGTACGGGGGCTGACGCTGTCGCCGAACCACTGGTGGGAGAGCTCGTGCACCATGATCGACTCGACGTACCAGGCGGGATAGGTGTTCCCGGCGAAGAGCTCCTTCTCGAAGAGGGAGAGGGTCTGCGTCTCGAGTTCGAAGCCGGTGGAGGCGTCCGCCATGAGGATGCCGTACGTCTCGAAGGGATAGCGGCCGACCTTGCTCTCCATCCAGGCGATCTGGCCGGGTGTCTTGGCGAGCCAGGGTTCGAGTTCCTTGCGGTCCGCGGTGCGCACGACGTCGCGTACGGGCATGCCGTGCGGTCCGGTGCGGTGCAGCACGCTGGAGCGGCCGATGGACACCTGGGCGAGCTCGGTGGCCATGGGGTGCCGGGTGCGATACGTCCACGTGGTCGTCTTGCCGGTCTTCTCCCGGTCGACCGGCAGACCGTTGGCCACGGCCGTGTAGCCGTTGGGGGCGGTGATCCGGAAGGTGAACAGCGCCTTGTCCGAGGGGATGTCGTTGCACGGGAACACCAGGTGCCCGGCGTCGGCCTGGTTGGCCATGGCGAGGCCGTCCGAGGTCTGCACCCAGCCGCCGTCCTGGCCCTTCGCGGGCACCGGGTCGCTGGTGTGCCGCACGGTGATGCGCGTCCAGCTGCCCGCGGGCAGCACCTTGTCCGGTGTGACGACGAGGTCCTCGCCCGCGCCGGCGAAGGTGGCCGGCTCGCCGTCGACCCGGACCGACTCGACCTTGCCGTGGGCGAAGTCGAGGTTGAAGTGGTCCAGCGCCGCAGTCGTCCTGGCGTTGATCGTGGTGACCGCCTGCAGCGGCTTGCTGTTGCTGCCGGGATAGGTGAAAGAGAGGTCGTACGACTGCACGTCGTATCCCGGGTTGCCCAGGTACGGGAAGAGGCGGTCGCCGACGCCCACAGGGGTGGCGGGTGTGCCCGCGGCGAGGAGGCAGACGGAGACGGCGGAGGCGAGCAGCGCGGTCGCCTTCAGACGGCGACGGCCGCGGAGCTGGAGGCGGAAGCGGGAGGGGGCGCCGGGCCGGAAGCCGTGGGAGGGGGTGTCCGGGGTCTGTGAGCGAGGGGTGAGCAGCATGGATCACCGCTATCAGCGCGTACGCCCCGGACGGCGGCGACGCGCGTTCCGCCCACTCGAACGGGTAGATCGGTAACGGCGTGCGGCTCCCGCTCACGCTCCCGGCGTGTGCGCCCTGCTCACGTCGTACACGCCCGCGACGTTCCGCATCGCCCGCATCAGCGCGGGCAGGTGCGCCGCGTCCGGGAGCTGGACGGTGTACGTGTGCCGGACGCGCTGCTGGGTGGGGGGCTCGACCGTCGCGGACACGATCTCGGCGCCTTCGAGGGCCATGGCCTCGGTCAGGTCCGCCAGCAGATGGGGGCGGCCGAACGATTCGGCGAGCAGCGTGACCCGGCACTCGGTGGTGTCTCCCCAGCGCACGCCGACCTCCGCGCGCCCGGCGCTCTTCATGCGCTCCACTGCGGCGCACTCGATCCGGTGGACGGTGACCACACCTCCGCGTACCGCGAACCCGGTCACCTCGTCGGGCGGCACCGGTGTGCAGCAGCCGGCCAGGCGCACGGTCGCGCCGGGCTGGTCCACGATGATGTCGGCCGTGGTGGACCGGAGGACCGAGCTCTCGGCGGTGGGCCGGAGCGCGGCCGCGGGCGGCTCCTGCCGCTGCTCCCGGGCGTCGTCCGCGGCCGGATGAGCCGCGAGCCAGCGCTGGATGGCGATGCGGGCGGCGGGCGTGTGCGCGTGCTCCAGCCACTCCCTGGAGGGCTCGGAAGCCGGGTCCTGGCCCATGAGGAGCTGGACGGTGTCGCCGTCGCGCAGGACCGTGCTCAGCGTCGCCAGGCGGCCGTTGACCCGGGCGCCGATGCAGGCGTGCGCGTCCTCGCCGTACTGGGCGTAGGCGGCGTCGACGCAACTGGCGCCCTCGGGCAGGCCGAGCGTGCCGCCGTCCGGCCGGAAGACGGTGATCTCGCGGTCCTGGGCGAGGTCCTCGCGCAGGGTGGACCAGAACGTGTCGGGGTCGGGCGCGCCCTCCTGCCAGTCCAGGAGGCGGGAGAGCCAGCCGGGACGCGTGGGGTCGATGCGCTCGCCGTCGGCCGGGTCGTCCGGCGCGGGGGCGTACGGGTTGCCGAGCGCGATGACTCCTGCCTCCGCGACCTTGTGCATCTGGTGGGTGCGGATGAGGACTTCGGCGACCTGTCCGTCGGGATGGGCGACCGCCGTGTGCAGCGACTGGTACAGGTTGAACTTGGGGACGGCGATGAAGTCCTTGAACTCCGAGACCACGGGCGTCATGCAGGTGTGCAGTTCGCCGAGGACGCCGTAGCAGTCCGCGTCCTCGTTCACCAGCACCAGCAGGCGGCCGAAGTCGGCGCCGCGCAGCTGGCCGCGCTTGCGGGCGACGCGGTGGACCGAGACGAAGTGCCGGGGCCGGATGAGGACTTCGGCCGTGATGTCGGCCTCCCGCAGGTGGCCGCGCACCTCGTCGGCGATCTCGGCGAGCGGGTCGTCGGCGCGGGAGGCGTTGTCGACGATCAGCTCCCGCGTGTGCTCGTACTCCTCGGGGTGCAGGATCGCGAAGACGAGGTCTTCCAGTTCGGTCTTGAGCGCCTGGACGCCGAGCCGTTCGGCGAGCGGGATGAGCACGTCGCGGGTGACCTTGGCGATGCGCGCCTGTTTCTCGGGGCGCATGACGCCGAGGGTGCGCATGTTGTGCAGCCGGTCGGCGAGTTTGATCGACATCACGCGGACGTCGTTGCCGGTGGCGACGAGCATCTTGCGGAAGGTCTCGGGCTCGGCGGCGGCACCGTAGTCGACCTTCTCCAGCTTCGTGACGCCGTCGACCAGATAGCGGACGTCCGCGCCGAACTCCTCACCCACCTGATCGAGGGTCACATCCGTGTCCTCAACGGTGTCGTGGAGCAGAGAGGCCGTCAAAGTGGTGGTCTCGGCGCCGAGTTCGGCGAGGATCAGCGTCACCGCGAGGGGATGCGTGATGTACGGCTCACCGCTCTTGCGCATCTGACCGCGGTGCGAGGACTCGGCCAGCACGTAGGCGCGGCGCAGGGGTTCGAGGTCGGCGCCCGGGTAGTGGGCGCGGTGGGCGTCGACGACATGGCTGATGGCGCTGGGCAGCCGGTCACGTGCGGTGGGGCCGAGCAGGGCGGCACGGCCGAGGCGGCGCAGGTCGATGCGCGCCCGCCAGCGCGCCGCGGAGCCTGCTACCGGACCTGGGGTCGCGGGGTTCGTCGCCTCCGCACTCATGGGCACCTCCGGCTGCATGGACCGGCGGACGGGGTGCCCCAGGACGGACACGGCTCAGGGGATGGCAACGGTCCCCCGCCCGGGCCGGTGCTTGATGCTACCGAGCCCATCACGTGCGACCGACCGCCTCTCGCCGAGCGTGAAACGGATCACCCCATCGAGCGAAGGGATCGAGGTTTACGATTTTGCGCCATGTGACAGGCGTCCCACCGTGCTTTCGAACGCCCGGTCGCCACAACGGTAGTTGACACATGCACCACCCGTCACACGCGCCTACGATCCCGAGCCGCCCCACCGTTCAGCGGACGAACGATTCCAGCCACTCGGCATCGATCTCGCCTTCGGCGACGATCACCGCGGGACCCGTCATCTCGATCTCGCCGTCGGGCCGCTCGGTGATGACCAGGACTCCGCCGGGCACATCGACGGTGTACGTCGCCGGGCTCCCGGTGACGGCCGGGTCGGCGCCGTCCCGGCGGGCGGTGGCCACGGCGACCGCGCACGCGCCCGTGCCGCACGAGCGGGTCTCGCCGGAGCCGCGCTCGTGCACGCGCAGGGCGACGTGCCGGGGGCCGCGGTCGGCCACGAACTCCACGTTCACCCCGTCCGGGTAGGCGGAGGCCGGGCTGAACGGCGGCGGGGCGTAGAGGTTCCCGGCGTGCGCGAGGTCCTCGACGAACGCGACCGCGTGCGGATTGCCCATGTTCACGTTCCGCGCCGGCCAGCTGCGCTCGCCGACGCTCACCGTGACGTCCCCCTCGGGCAGCAGCGCCCTGCCCATGCCGACGGTCACGTCACCGTTCTTGGCGATGTGCACGCTCTTCACGCCCGCGCGCGTGGCGACCGAGAGGTCGCCCTCGCCGGCGTACCCGGCACGCTGGAGGTAGCGCGCGAACACCCGCACGCCGTTGCCGCACATCTCCGCGACCGAGCCGTCGCCGTTGCGGTAGTCCATGAACCACTCGGCCTCGGCCGCCATGTGCCGCGCCTCGGGGTGGGCGGCGGACCGCACCACGTGCAGCAGACCGTCACCGCCGATGCCGGCACGGCGGTCGCACAGGGCGGCGACGGCGGCCGGGGGCGGGTCGACGGCGTTCTCGGGGTCCGGGACGATCACGAAGTCGTTCTCCGTGCCGTGGCCCTTGAGGAAGGCGATCCGCGTGCGCGTGCTCATGTCTCGATCGTACGGGGTGGGTAGGACGACCCCACGCGCGCGTGAACGTCAGCGCAGCCGGGCCACGCGCCATACGGCGAGCACCACGACCGCCGCGACGAGCACGACGTACGCCAGCACGACCCGCCAGTCCGGTCTGCGCCCGGAGCCGCGCTGCGGGAGCCCGGGCCACGTGTAACCCACGCGGCGGGCGGCCATCATGCCCCAGCCGGCCGCGCAGGAGCAGATCAGCAGTCCCAGCATGGCGATCACGGCACCGCTGTCGCCGAAGTCGAAGGCGAGCGGGAAGGCGAACATCAGGGAGCCGAGCGCGGCCAGGGCGACGATCGGGGCGAGCTGCCAGATGCGCAGCCGGCGCTGCGGGCGCAGCTCGACCTCGACCTCCGGGCCACCGACGAACATCTCGTCGGGCTCGGGGCCGTCCGCGGTCACTCCGCCCTGTGTGTCATCGGGCCCGTCGGAGCTCAGACGATCCTCGTCCTGCTCCTGTTCACCGCTGTCGACGGTGAGGGGCTCGGTACCTTGTGCGGTGTCGCGAGGGCCGGCCTCCATCGCCACGCGCCCTCCCAACTAGGACTCCACTTGGTCGATCGAAGCTCGATGATGGCACGGCACCGAAGGCCCGGATGGCGGCCGGAGCGTCCCGATGCCATCACGTGATCAGGCTGTAACCGGTCGTTCGACCAACGCCAGCGCGAGCTGCGGAAGTTCTGTGACATCCGCCGCAGCCCCACTGAGCCAGTGCACCCGCGGGTCGCGCCTGAACCAGGAATCCTGACGGCGGGCGAAGCGCTTGGTGGCGCGAACCGTCTCGGCCCGCGCCTCCTCGAGCGTGCACTCCTCCGCGAGCGCCGCGAGCACCTGCTGGTAGCCGAGCGCGCGGGCCGCCGTACGCCCCTCCCGCAGTCCCTGCGCCTCCAGCGCGCGCACCTCCTCCACGAGGCCCGCGTCCCACATCCGGTCGACTCGGCGGGCGATGCGCTCGTCGAGTTCGGGACGGGCCACGTCGACGCCGATCTGGACGGTGTCGTAGACCGAGTCGTGGCCGGGGAGGTTGGCGGTGAAGGGCTGCCCGGTGATCTCGATCACCTCGAGCGCCCGGACGATACGGCGGCCGTTGCTCGGCAGGATCGCCTGCGCCGCCTCGGGGTCGGCGGCGGCCAGCCGGGCGTGCAGCGCGCCCGAGCCGCGCAGCGTGAGCTCCTTTTCGAGACGCGCCCTGACCTCGGGGTCGGTGCCGGGGAACTCCAGGTTGTCGACGGCCCCGCGGACGTACAGACCGGAACCGCCGACCAGGATCGGCCAGCGGCCTTCGGCGAGCAGGGCGTCGATCTTGGCGCGGGCCAGCTTCTGGTACTCGGCGACGGACGCGGTGGCCGTCACGTCCCAGATGTCCAGGAGGTGGTGCGGGACGCCGCCGCGCTCCTCGGGCGTCAGCTTGGCCGTGCCGATGTCCATCCCGCGGTAGAGCTGCATGGAGTCGGCGTTGACGACCTCCCCGCCAAGGCGCTGGGCGAGAAAGACACCCAGATCGGACTTTCCGGCCGCCGTGGGGCCGACGACGGCGATGACTCGGGGGGTGGGGGGTGCGCTGCTCACCGCACCAGTCTCGCAAACCCCGAGGGGGCTCCTCGAACGAGTTACGTGACGGGGCAGAGGCGGGGTCGTTGCCCGTTGCGAGGTTCTCGCCGCCGGTTTCGAGAGGCGGCGACCCGGGCGGCGCAAACGGGCGCACCGGACGACGCGGGATTTCGCCCGCACGAGTAGCGTATGGAGTGGATATGGGCGTTTTCGCACGACTTCTCCGGAGGTCGAAGACCACGGAGGAGGCGTCAACCGCCGAGGCGGAGGCCGGCACACCGACGGCCGAGCCCGAGGCGGCCGAAGCTGCGGCGGAGGCGCCAGAGGCGACGGGGCAAGACCGGACCGAGGACCGGACCGAGGGCGAGCCGGCGAAGCCGGAGGCCGCCGGGGACGCCTCAGGCGAGGATGGCGCCTCCGGCGCGGACAACTCCTCGGCCGAGGGTGTCGAGATCCCCAAGCAGCAGTCCGGCGAGCAGGCGGCCGACAGCGAGGCCGGCGAGGACGCCCGTACGTAGTCGCTCCGCGCGCGAGTGAGCCGACCGTGGCGCGGCGGTGAGCCCCGCGGCGAACGAGCCCGGGAACGACGGAAGGTGGACGATGGGTCTCCTGGACAACTTCAAGGCCAAGCTCTCCCCGGCCAAGGACAAGGTCTCCGGGCTCGCGCAGCAGCACGGGGACAGGATCACGCAGGGACTCGACAAGGCCGCGAAGGCCGTCGACGAGAAGACCAAGGGCAAGTACAGCGACCGGATCCAGACGGGGACGGGCAAGGCCAAGGACGCCATGGACAAGCTCGCGCACAAGGACGACCCGGGCACGGGCGGCGCCACGACGGCGCCGCCCAGCTCGCCACCGCCGGCTTCCTGAGCGGCAGCACGGCGCATCGGCGGACGGCCGCGGGGCCCGAGGGCTCCCGGCCGTCCGCCTCTTTGGCTGCCCTCGCTCTTGCGACAGGTGCGCTACGACCAGGTCGCGACCAAGTACCCCACGCCGTACGGCGCGTCCTCGTACAGCAGGGCGCCGCTCAGGCCCGCGCCCTCGGCCGCGCCCGCGAGCACCTGCCAGGGGGCCCGGCCCGACGCCTTCAGTTCGTACGCCAGCTCGGGGTCCAGCTCCTCGATGGCCGCCACGTCCGCCGCGCCCAGCGCACGCGCGACCTCCGCGTCGAAGGGGGCCGCCCGCTCGTCGAGGTAACCAGGGGCCTTGAGCGTGCGGCAGGCGCTGGCGTCTCCCATAACCAGCAGCGCCACCCGCTCGGCCCGGGCGGCGATGTCCCTTCCCACTTGGATACACCGCTCGGGCGCGAGAGGTTCCCCCACGCCGAGTCCCTCGATCGGGGCGTCCGACCACCCGGTCCGCTCCAGCAGCCACGCGGCGACGGCGAGGGAGGGCGGCAGTACACGCTCCGGCTCCGCGTCCTGCGGTGCGCCCAGCCGTACGTCGACGTCCACGCCGAAGCCGCTGAAGGAACCCCGTGTGCCCTCCGGATGCGTGCCGCGCCCGCTCTGTTCGGCAGGTCCGAGGACCACGAGCAGGTCCGGCCGGGACGCGGCGAGCACCCCGAGCGCGTCGGCGCACGCGGCCCGGACGCCGTCCAGTTCGGGAGCGGCGCCCGCGGCGACCTCGGGCACGAGCAGGGGCGGGCACGGGCAGACCGCGGCGGCGACAAGCATGATCGGCAGCGTACGCCGTCAGTAGGTGATGGGCCCCGAGTCCCACTCCAGCTCGGTGAACAGGAACTGGTAGGTGAACACACCGCCGGACGAGCCGTCCCCGACCAGCATCCAGCCCTCGGCCGTACGGAAGCGCCGCATCCGCAGCGGATAGCGCGGATGCTTGGGCTGGTACAGCCGGACGAGCTCCCCGAACCGCGCCTCCGCCTCCTCGCGCGAGCCGTCGATCGTCGCCATCAGCTCGTACTGCCTGCGGTACGGCCCCTCGCCCGGTGGCTTGTCCAGCAGCAGCGCCCATCGCGCCATCAGGTGTTCTCCCCCGTGTTCACATCGTCGTCGGTCGTCCGGCCGGGGCCGGTCAGTCGCAGCCGCAGCCGCTTCCGGTCGCCACCGGCAGTGGCGCCGGCGCCCCGATCTTCGGCAGGCCCAGCATCACGCCCGCCGGCTTCGCCGCCTCGGCCGCGTGGCGCTTCTCCCAGGCGTCGCCCGCGCGCGTGCGACGCACGTCGAGGACGGCGCCTTCGGCGAGGAGGTGGTGCGGGGCGGCGTAGGTGATCTCGACCGTGACCACGTCGCCGGGGCGCACCTCCTGCTCCGGCTTGGTGAAGTGGACCAGGCGATTGTCGGGGGCGCGGCCGGAGAGGCGGTGGGTGGCACCGTCCTTGCGGCCCTCGCCCTCGGCGACCATCAGCTCCAGGGTCCGGCCGATCTGCTTCTTGTTCTCCTCCCAGGAGATCTCCTCCTGGAGGGCGACGAGACGCTCGTAACGCTCCTGGACGACCTTCTTGGGGATCTGGTCGTCCATGGTCGCGGCCGGGGTGCCGGGACGCTTGGAGTACTGGAAGGTGAAGGCCTGGGCGAAGCGGGCCTCGCGGACGACGTGCAGCGTCTGCTCGAAGTCCTCCTCGGTCTCGCCGGGGAAGCCCACGATGATGTCGGTCGTGATCGCCGCGTGCGGGATGGCGGCCCGCACCTTCTCGATGATCCCGAGGTAGCGCTCCTGCCGGTAGGAGCGGCGCATCGCCTTCAGGACCGTGTCCGAGCCGGACTGCAGCGGCATGTGCAGCTGCGGCATCGCGTTCGGGGTCTCGGCCATGGCCGCGATCACGTCGTCCGTGAAGTCGCGCGGGTGCGGGGAGGTGAAGCGGACGCGCTCCAGGCCGTCGATCTGCCCGCAGGCACGCAGCAGCTTGCTGAAGGCCTCGCGGTCGCCGATGTCGGAGCCGTACGCGTTGACGTTCTGGCCGAGCAGGGTGATCTCGGAGACGCCCTCGGCGACCAGGGCCTCCACCTCGGCGAGGATGTCGCCTGGCCGGCGGTCCTTCTCCTTGCCGCGCAGGGCCGGGACGATGCAGAACGTGCAGGTGTTGTTGCAGCCGACGGAGATCGACACCCATGCCGCGTACGCGCTCTCGCGCCGGGTCGGCAGGGTGGAGGGGAACGCCTCCAGGGACTCGGCGATCTCGACCTGCGCCTCCTCCTGCACGCGTGCGCGTTCCAGCAGGACCGGGAGCTTGCCGATGTTGTGCGTGCCGAAGACGACGTCCACCCAGGGCGCCCTCTTCACGATGGTGTCGCGGTCCTTCTGCGCCAGGCAGCCGCCGACCGCGATCTGCATGCCCGGGCGCGAGGCCTTCTTCGGGGCAAGGTGACCGAGGTTGCCGTACAGCTTGTTGTCGGCGTTCTCACGGACCGCGCAGGTGTTGAAGACGACGACGTCCGCGTCACCGTCCGAACCCTCCGGTGCGCGCACGTAACCGGCGTCTTCGAGCAGGCCTGACAATCGCTCGGAATCGTGGACGTTCATCTGGCACCCGTAGGTGCGCACTTCGTAGGTCTTCACGCCCACGGCCGGGCTCCGGTCGATGCTGCTCATGTGACAAGGGTAGGCGGTGCCGGAAGTGCCTCCCGCAGCCCTGTGGACAACCGGGGGCTCAGGGTTCGATCAGGCCCGCGCGGATCGCGTACCGCGTCAGTTCCAGGCGGTCGCGCATGCCCAGCTTGTGCAGCAGGTTGGCGCGATGGCGCTCGACGGTCTTGGCACTGATGAAGAGCAGCTCGCCGATCTCCTTGGAGGTGTGCCCCTCGGCGACCAGCTTGAGGATCTCCTCCTCGCGTTCGGTGACCGCGCGCGTGGGCAGGTCGTCGCCGCGGCGCAGGCGCTCCAGGTAGGAGCGGACGAGGGCGCGCTCCGCTCCCGGGTACACGAACGGCTCGTCGCGCACGGCCGCGCGGCACGCCCCGACCAGGTCCCGGTCGGCGGCGGACTTGAGGACGTATCCACTGGCTCCGGCCTTGAGCGCCTCGAAGAAGTACTGCTCGTTGTCGTACATCGTCAGGATGAGGATGTGCAGGCCCGGCAGGCGGCGGGACAGTTCGCGGGCCGCCTGGAGGCCGGTCATGCGGGGCATGGCGATGTCCAGGACGGCCAGATCGACTGCACGCGTGCGTGCCAGCTCGACGGCCTCGGCTCCGTCCCCGGCCTCGGCGACGACCGTCAGGTCCGGCTCGCCGTCCAGGATGAGGCGCACTCCCTGGCGTACGAGGGCGTGGTCGTCGGCGAGCAGCACGCGCGCGGGGGCGGTCATCGGCGGCCTCCCCCGGCGACGGGTATGCGCAGGCGCACGTCGGTTCCCCCCTCGGGGCCGGGTTCGAGCAAGAGGTCGGCGCCGACGAGCAGTGCCCGTTCGCGCATGCCGCGGATCCCGGCGCCCTCCGGGGCCGCACCGAGGCCCTTGCCGTTGTCGCGGACGAGGAGTTCGACGCCGTCGGCGAGGGGCCGCAGCCGGACCTCGGCGCGGTCGGCACGCGCGTGCCGGGCGGTGTTGGTGAGCCCTTCCTGGGCCACGCGGTAGACGACCAGTTCGGACTCCTCGCTCAGCGGGGGCAGATCGCCGGGGACGCTGTGGCGCACCGTCAGGCCGTGCGCGGTGAACTCGGTGGCCAGCGAGCGCAGAGCGCTGACCAGGCCGAGTTCCTCCAGAACGCCGGGGCGCAGCCGGCGGGCGATGCGGCGGATCTCGTCCAGGCCGGCGCGGGCGGCCTCCTGCGCCTGGCCCACCTCCGCGCGCAGCTCCCCGGGGACCCGGTCGGCGACGCGCTTGAGCTGGAGGAGCACCGCGGTCAGGGTCTGGCCGACCTCGTCGTGCAGCTCGCGGGCGATGCGCTGCCGCTCGCGCTCCTGCGCCGACAGGGCACGGGCCGCACCGGCGGCCCGCTCGCTCTCCAGCCGGTCGAGCATCGTGTTGTACGTCGTGATCAACTCGGCCGCCTCCGCCGGGCCGCCGACGACCGCGCGGGCGCCGGGACGCAGCAGGTCCGCCGTGGCCATGGCGCGGCCGAGCCGCCGTAGCGGGGTGAGGCCGAGGCGCAGCACGACCGCGTTGCAGAGCAGCAGGAAGGCCAGGCCCACGACGACGATCAGCGCCTCGGCCGGCAGGACGGGCGTCGAGACGGTGACCGGGCCCAGCAGCAGGGCGGCGGCCACGGTCAGGCCCACGGCGTTCAGCAAGAAGATCCGCCAGAACAGCGACACGGTCTTCCCTCTCGCTCTCTTCGCGGACGCTTCCGGCGTGCGTTGCGCGGGCACTCCCGGCGTCCTGCTCACCGGCGCTTGCGGCGTGCTCTCCCCCGGTGCCTCCGGCACGGCTCCGGCCAGCCTCGTCGTCCGCCCCCGGCCGCGTATATCCGTCACGTCACCCATGTCGCCACCGTACGGCCGAATGACAGCATGCGAAGGGGCCCGGTGATCACCGGCAGCTCATGACCATGCCGCCCAAACAAGGGGAGAAACGTGCCTGCGCCACGACTGAGGGCGACACCGCTGCCGGGCATCGGGGTCCAGTACGACCTCGTGACACGTGACCAACGCCATCTGTCGGTGGTGGCGCACCGCGACGGTGCCCGCACGGTGAACGTGTACCGGGCCGAAGACCCCGACTCGTGCGCTCACTCCCTGCGGCTGACCGGCTCCGAGGCGGGCGCGTTGATCGACGCGCTGAAGCCGTCCCACCACAGCGCGAGCCTGCTGTACACCTCCGACCTGGGCCTGGTCGCCGAGCGGATCGAGGTGGCCGCGGCCTCCCGCTGGAACGGGCGGGTGCTGGGCGATACACGAATGCGGACCGAGACGGGGGCGTCCGTGGTGGCGGTGCTGCGCCGGGCCGAGGCGATTCCGTCGCCCACGCCGGACTTCAGGCTGGCCGGCGGTGACATCGTGATCGTCGTGGGCACCCGCGAGGGCGTCGACGCCGCCGCGGCGATACTCGGGCGGGAGTGAACCGGTGCACTCCGCGGTGTTGTTGATCGAGTTCGGTTCCATCCTCCTCGGCCTCGGTCTGCTCGGCCGGGCCGCCGGCCGCTTCCGGCTCTCCCCCATCCCGCTGTATCTGCTGGCCGGGCTGGCCTTCGGCGAGGGCGGCCTGCTGCCGCTCGGGGCGAGCGAGGAGTTCGTCGCCATCGGCGCCGAGATCGGCGTCATTCTGCTGCTCTTGATGCTGGGGCTGGAGTACACGGCCGGCGATCTGGTCACCAACCTCAAGGCGCACTACCCCTCGGGCCTGGTCGACTGCGCGTTCAACGCCGTGCCCGGCGCGGTGGCGGCACTGCTGCTCGGCTGGGGGCCGGTGGCGGCGGTCGTGCTGGCCGGCGTCACCTGGATCTCGTCGTCCGGGGTCATCGCGAAGGTGCTCGGCGACCTCGGGCGGGTCGGCAACCGGGAGACCCCGGTCATCCTGAGCATCCTCGTGCTGGAGGACCTGGCGATGGCGGTGTACCTGCCCATCGTGACCGCGCTGGTGGCCGGGGCCGGGCTGATGGCCGGGAGCGTGACGCTGGCGGTCGCGCTGGGCGCGGCGGGGCTGGTCCTGTTCGTGGCCGTGCGCTACGGGCGCGTCATCTCACGGTTCGTCTCCAACGACGATCCGGAGAAACTGCTGCTCGTCGTGCTGGGTCTGACGATCCTGGTCGCGGGCGTCGCCCAGCAGCTCCAGGTGTCGGCCGCCGTGGGCGCCTTCCTGGTCGGCATCGCGCTGTCCGGTGAGGTCGCGGAGGGCGCGCACACCCTGCTGAGCCCGTTGCGCGACCTGTTCGCCGCGGTCTTCTTCGTCTTCTTCGGGCTGCACACCGACCCGGCGAGCATCCCGCCCGTGCTGCTGCCCGCCCTCGCGCTCGCCCTGCTCACCGCGGCGACGAAGATCGCCACCGGGTACTGGGCGGCACGGCGGGCCGGTATCTCGGTCAAGGGCCGGTGGCGCGCGGGCGGCGCCCTGGTGGCCCGCGGCGAGTTCTCGATCGTCATCGCCGGGCTCGCGGTGAGCGCGGGCATCGAGCCCTCGCTCGGTCCCCTCGCCACGGCCTACGTCCTGATCCTGGTCGTCCTCGGCCCCCTCACCGCCCGCTACACCGAACCCTTGGCCCGTCGTCTGACCGGCCGCGGGACGGCCCGCCCGGATTCCTCACCACCGGCGGAGACGCCTGCGCCGGTGGGCGACCGGCCGTCTTGACTTCGTGACGTCGCGACGACAGGGAGACCGGTCGTGTTGCGGCGGACGGCCTCCCGTCCCGGGCGACGGGCAGTCGGCGGACCCGGCCGCGAACCCGACCACGGACGAGCCGTGCGGCTCACTCCCCGCCCGGTATCCACCCCTGGCGCCGCAGCACCGCCGACACGTCCGGGGCCTCGTAGTGATCGCCCTTGAGGACCTTGCCGTCGGCTCTGCGGCAGACCTGGCCGTCGGGGCCCAGCTTGGTCATGTTGGAGCGGTGGATCTCGGCGATCACGGCGTCGAGGTCGATGCCGTGGACCAGGGCGGTGCCGTAGGCGACGTAGACGACGTCGGCCAGTTCGTGCGCCAGCTTGTCGAGCGGGCCGGTGACCGAGACCTCGGCGACCTCCGCCGCCTCCTCCGCGAGCAGCTTCCCGCGCTGGGCGGCCGGCCGGGCCGGGACCTCGGCGGGCGTGGTGCGGGCGTCGAGCCCGACGGCGTGGTGGAACCGGCGGACCAGGTCGGCGGGCGATGAGCTCATACGGCGACTGTATCGACCGGCACTGACAACGCCCGTCGTGATCGAGTTGCGACCCCCTTGTGACTCCGGCCCTGGTCAGCACCGCGTACCGGCTGGCAGGATCCCACGCATGTCCAAGATGTTCCGCCGGATCGGCCGGCGCCGGGCCCTGGAGGGCGCGGCCGCCGCCATCGTCGCCCTCGGGTTGCTGCTGTGGTGGCTGCTGCCCCTGGGCGAGGCGGCTCCGAGCGGGGCCATCACCATCAGCACGGGCACGCAGGCAGGCGTCTACCAGCAGTACGCCAAGCTCCTGCGCACCGCGCTCGACAAGGACATGCCCGACCTGAAGGTGACGCTGCAGACCAGCGACGGCTCGCAGGAGAACGTCACGCGCGTGGCGAACGGCGAGGCTGACTTCACCATCGCCGCGGCCGACGCCGTCGAGACGTACAAGCTCCAGCACCGGCCCAACGCCGGTCATCTGCGCGGCGTCGCCCGTCTCTACGACGACTATGTGCAGCTCGTCGTCCCGCGCGGCTCGCACATCCACTCCGTCGCGGACCTGAAAGGCAAGCGCGTGGCCGTGGGTCCGCCCAGCTCGGGTGTGCGGCTGATCGCCGAGCGCGTGCTCAACGCGGCCGGCATCGACGCGAAGAAGGACATCACGCCGTTCGCCGACGGCATCGACACCGGCCCGGACCGGCTGCGGCAGGGCAAGATCGACGCGTTCTTCTGGTCGGGCGGGCTGCCGACACAGGGGCTGCAGCAACTTGCCGACCGCTTCACCTTCCGGTTCGTACCGATCGGGGCCGACCTCGTCGCCAAGTTGCACGACCAGGGTGGCGCCACCCGGTACTACCGCGCCACCAACATGCCGGAGTCGGCCTACCCCAGCGTTCAGAACGGCGTCGCCGTACCGACGCTGGCCGTCTCCAACCTTCTGATGACGCGCACGGACGTCAGCCCGCGGCTCACCGAGTGGGTGACCCGCACCGTGATCAGGAGCCGTGACGGGATCGGCACCCGCGTCCACTCGGCCCAGCTCGTCGACCTGCGCACCGCGATCTACACCGACCCGCTGGCGCTGCACGAGGGCGCCAGGCGCTACTACCGCTCGGTCAAACCGTAGGCCCCCTCACGGAGAGCCGTTGGGCAGGTCGCGGAGCCACTCGTCAGGTCACAGCGCCGTCCGTCAGACCGTGGGGCTGTGCCTCGGCACCGCCACCGTCACCGTCAGGCCGTTCGGCTCGTGATGGGCGTAGGAGATGGAGCCGCCGCCCGCCGCGAGCAGGGTGCGCGAGATGGACAGGCCGAGGCCGGAACCCTTGACGTTCTGATCGCGGCCGCTGCGCCAGAAGCGGTCGCCGACGCGGCCGAGCTCCTCGTCGGTCAGGCCCGGGCCGTCGTCGCTCACCACGACGGTCGAGGTATCGCCGTCGGCCGCGACCGTCACCTCGACGCACTCGCCCTCGGGCGTGAACTTCACCGCGTTGTCGATCACCGCGTCAAGGGCGCTGGACAGGGTGACCGGATCGGCCCAGGCGGTGGTCGCCGGGCAACTGCCCACCAGCCGCACGCCCTTGGCCTCGGCGGTCGGCGTCCAGGCCGCGACGCGCTCGGCGGTCAGCGCGCCGATGTCGGTGACCCGCAGGTCGGCCTCGGTGTGCTCGGCCAGTGCCAGGTCGAGCAGGTCGTCCAGGACCTCCGCGAGGCGCTTGCCCTCGGTCCGTACCGATGCCACCTCCTCGTTGCCCTCCGGCAGCTCCAGCGCGAGCAGTTCGATGCGCAGCAGCAGCGCGGCGAGCGGGTTGCGCAGCTGGTGCGAGGCGTCGGCGACGAAGGCGCGCTGCTGCTCCAGGACGTCCTCGACGTTGTCCGCCATCTCGTTGAACGACCGGGCCAGGCGCTGGAGTTCCGGCGGTCCGCCGGCGGCCGCGACCCGGGACTTCAGCCGGCCGCTCGCGATCGCGTGCGTGGTGGCGTCCAGCACGCGTACGGGCCTGAGCACCCAGCCGGTGAGCCGGAGCGCGGCGCCGACCGCGAGCAACATCGCGGCGATCTCGCCCACGCCGATGATCAGCCAGCCGTGCAGGATCCGTGAGCGCAGCTGCCCGGTGGGCGAGTCGGTGACGACGACCGCGACGACGTCACCGTCCCGGATGACCGGTGAGGCGACGACCAGCCGGCCGCGCTGCCAGGGCCACACCTGCCGGGGGTCGTGGCTGCGGCGGCTGAGCAGCGCCTCGGCGAACGCCTCGCGCACCTCGCCCGTCTCGGGGAGGAAGAAGGTCTGCGGCGCCTGCGCCATGGGGACGTCGGTACGGCAGAAGACTCCGGCCCTGATGCCGTAGACGCCGTAGTAGCTGTTCAGCTCGGTGGTGAGGGTGGCGAGGCGCTCGTCCGTGGACGTGCGCGTGGAGCTGCAGGCGTCGGTGACGAACTGCGCGAGGGACGCGAAGCGTGCCGTGTCGTCGATCCGGTCGACGACGACCTTCTGCTGCTGGGCGGCGGCCACGCTGACGGCGAGCGGGACACCGAGAGCGAGCAGTACGGCCGCCATCAGGACGATGAGCAGCGGAAGAAGACGTGTACGCACCCGTGCAGGCTACGAAGCCGGGGCGACGAGCCGGTAACCGACGCCGCGTACGGTCTCGATCAGGGCCGGCATGCGCAGCTTGGCGCGCAGGGACGCGACGTGCACCTCCAGGGTGCGTCCGGTCCCCTCCCAACTGGTGCGCCACACCTCGCTGATGATCTGCTCCCGGCGGAAGACGACCCCGGGGCGCTGCGCGAGCAGGGCGAGCAGATCGAACTCCTTGCGGGTCAGTTGGACAACCGAACCGTCCACGCTGACCTGCCGGGTGGGCAGCTCGATGAGCATCGCGCCGAGACGCAGCTCGTTGTCGCCGCCGCCCGCGGGGTCCTCGTGGGTGGTGCGCCGGCTGACGGCGTGGATGCGCGCGAGCAGCTCACCGGTGTCGTAGGGCTTCACCACGTAGTCGTCGGCGCCGAGGTTGAGCCCGTGGATGCGGGAGCGCACGTCGGAGCGGGCGGTGACCATGATCACCGGGGTGCTGGTGCGCTTGCGGATCTTGCCGCAGACCTCGTATCCGTCCTGGTCGGGCAGCCCCAGGTCGAGCAGGACGACGCCGAAGCAGTCACCCTCCGGAACCAGCGCCTGCAGTGCTTCCTCGCCGCTGCGCGCGTGCGTGACGTCGAAACCGTGCCGGGCCAGAACCGCAGAAAGAGCGGCGGCCACATGGTTGTCGTCCTCGACGAGGAGCAGCCTCATCCGGTCCTCCTTCGATTCATCGGCCGTACGATCAGGATGCGTAAAAACTGCGTGCACGCGCGCGCGTGCACCAACGCAGTCACGCTGATGGACGACAACGGCGTCAAGAGGGTTCCGGTTGCGCGCGGCTTCCGTTATCCGGCCGATACGCCCCCGCCGGGAACTGCTACGACACGTGTCCGATTGCTATCGGATCGTGATGCTCAGATTCCCCTCAGATGTAATGACGCTGGTCGTCGCCGGTTACTACTGTCCTCCGAAACCGAGGAGGACGGAGCCTGAGAGCGATGACCGAAGTATCGGTGGCCAAGAAGGACGTGGCCAGTGCAGGCGACCTTGTCGTCCTGAAGAGCGTCAACAAGCACTTCGGCGCGTTGCACGTGCTGCAGGACATCGATCTGACGATCGCCCGCGGCGAGGTCGTCGTGGTCATCGGGCCCTCCGGGTCCGGCAAGTCCACGCTGTGCCGCACCATCAACCGGCTCGAGACCGTCGACTCGGGCTCGATCGCGATCGACGGCAAGCCGCTGCCCCAGGAGGGCAAGGAGCTGGCACGGCTGCGCGCCGACGTCGGCATGGTCTTCCAGTCCTTCAACCTCTTCGCGCACAAGACCGTGCTCGAGAACGTGATGCTGGGCCAGATCAAGGTCCGCAAGGCAGACAAGAAGAAGGCCGAGGAGAAGGCCCGGGCCCTGCTGGACCGGGTCGGCGTGGCCACACAGGCGGACAAGTACCCCGCGCAGCTCTCCGGCGGCCAGCAGCAGCGTGTCGCCATCGCGCGCGCCCTGGCCATGGACCCGAAGGTCATGCTCTTCGACGAGCCGACGTCGGCCCTCGACCCGGAGATGATCAACGAGGTCCTCGAGGTGATGCAGCAGCTCGCCCGGGACGGCATGACCATGATCGTCGTCACCCATGAGATGGGCTTCGCACGATCGGCTGCAAACCGCGTGGTCTTCATGGCGGACGGCCGGATCGTCGAAGAGGCTGCGCCCGACCAGTTCTTCAGCAACCCGCGCAGCGACCGCGCCAAGGACTTCCTGTCGAAGATCCTTCACCACTGACAGCCGGTCCGCCCCGCCCAGCCACCGCCGGCCCGCATCTCCACGCCGGCTCTCATCTCTTCACCACCCAAAGGATGTTCACCATGAAGCTCCGCAAGGTCACCGCCGCCTCGGCCGCCGTCCTCGCCCTCGCCGTGGCCGCCACGGCTTGTGGGTCCAGTGACAACAAGGACAAGGGCAGTGGGTCCTCGGGCGGCGGCAAGAAGATCACCATCGGCATCAAGTTCGACCAGCCGGGCCTCGGCCAGAAGACGCCGCAGGGCTACTCCGGCTTCGACGTCGACGTCGCCACGTACGTCGCCAAGAAGCTCGGCTACAACGCGAACCAGATCGAGTGGAAGGAGTCGAAGAGCGCCGACCGCGAGACCATGCTGCAGCGCGGTGACGTCGACTTCATCGCCGCCACCTACTCGATCACCCCGGAGCGCCAGCAGAAGGTCGACTTCGCCGGCCCGTACCTGCTGGCCCACCAGGACGTGCTGATCCGCTCCGACGACAACTCCATCAAGTCGCCGGCGGACCTCAACAAGAAGAAGCTGTGCTCGGTCACCGGCTCGACCTCCGCGCAGAACGTCAAGGACAAGCTCGCGCCCAAGGCCCAGCTGCAGCAGTACCCGACCTACTCGGCCTGCCTGACCGGTGTGCAGAACGGCGCCATCGACGCTCTCACCACCGACGACTCGATCCTCGCCGGCTACGCCGCCCAGTCCCAGTACAAGGGCAAGTTCAAGCTCGGCGGCTTCAAGATGACCAACGAGAACTACGGCATCGGCGTCAAGAAGGGCAGCGACCTCAAGGCGAAGATCAACACGGCCCTCGAGGCCATGGTCTCCGACGGGTCGTGGGACACGGCCGTCAAGAAGAACTTCGGCCCGGCCAAGTACAAGAACGAGCCCGCGCCGAAGATCGGCGTCGTCAAGAGCTGAAGCAACGCCTGACAGGTGCGCCGCCTTCACGGGCGGCGCACCCGGGCATCCCTACACGCGGAAGCGCGGGAGATCGTGTTCGACTTTCTTGAAGGTTACGACGTACTGGGTGCCTTCTGGACGACAGTGCAGCTGACGCTGCTCGCCGCCGTCGGTTCCCTGATCTGGGGCACTCTGCTGGCTGCCATGCGGGTCGGCCCTGTGCCCCTGATGCGCGGTTTCGGCACGTTCTACGTGAACACCGTGCGGAACATTCCGTTGACCGTGATCATCCTGTTCACGTCACTGGGCCTGCACAACACCCTGGGCATCGACCTCGGCTCGAAGGTCATCAACACGGTCAACTTCCGGCTCGCCGTCCTCGGCCTGGTCGTCTACACATCGGCGTTCGTGTGCGAGGCGCTGCGGTCCGGCATCAACACGGTGCCGGTCGGCCAGGCGGAGGCGGCACGAGCGATCGGTCTCAACTTCTCGCAGGTGCTGCGGCTGGTCGTGCTGCCGCAGGCGTTCCGTTCGTCCGTCGGCCCGCTGACGAACGTCTTGATCGCACTCACGAAGAACACCACGGTGGCCGCCGCGATCGGCGTCGCCGAGGCGGCCACCCTGATGAAGGAGATGGTCGAGAACGAGGCCCAACTCATCCCGATCGCCGCGGTCTTCGCCCTGGGCTTTGTGATCCTTACCCTGCCGACCGGCCTGATCCTCGGCTGGGTGGGCAAGAAGCTGGCGGTGAAGCGATGAGCTCCCTTCTCTACGACGCCCAGGGGCCCCGCGCCAAGCGGCGCAACGTGCTCTTCACGGGCATCTTCGTCGTCGCCTTCGCGGCGGTGGTGTGGTGGGTGTACACCAGCCTCGACGACAAGGGCCAGCTCGACTGGGCGCTGTGGAAGCCGTTCTTCAGCGGCACCGAAGCCTGGTCCACGTACATCTGGCCGGGCCTGAAGAACACGCTGAAGGCGGCGGCACTGGCGATGATCATCGCGCTGCCCCTCGGCGCGATCCTCGGCATCGCCCGGCTCTCCGACCACGCCTGGATCCGCGTCCCTGCCTCGGTCGTGGTGGAGTTCTTCCGCGCCATCCCCGTACTGGTCCTGATGATTTTCGGGCTGGCCCTGTACGCGAACTACACCAACGTCAGTTCGGACGACCGCCCGCTGTACGCGGTCGTCACCGGCCTCGTGCTCTACAACGCGGCCGTTCTCGCGGAGATCGTCCGAGCCGGAATCCTGGCCCTGCCCAAGGGGCAGTCCGAGGCGGCGATGGCGATCGGTCTGCGCAAGAACCAGGTCATGCGGCTCATCCTGCTGCCTCAGTCGGTCACCGCGATGCTCCCGGCCATCGTCAGCCAGCTCGTCGTGATCGTGAAGGACACGGCCCTCGGCGGCGCGGTCCTCACCTTCCCGGAACTGCTCTCGTCGGCGAACACGATGATCGGCTACTACGGCAACACGATCGCCAGCTTCACGATCGTGGCCGTGATCTACATCGTGGTCAACTTCTCCCTGACGAGCTTCGCCGGCTGGCTGGAGGCCCGGCTGCGGCGGGCCAAGAAGTCGACTGGCGCGGTGGTCGGCGTCGACGCGGTCGCCGAACTGGCCGCTCCGGGCGATCACGAGGACCTGCAGAAGAGCAACTGACGACAGATCAGAAAAGAAGACGGCGCACGGAGGCAGTGGCATGATCGCCACTGCCTCCGTCGCTTGACGCAAACCCCGCCAATGGGTTGCATACGTTCTGTGATCGTGCACCCTGCTCCAACTTTCTGTTCACATGCGTCCGCCGGGACATCGCCGCGGGCAGGGGGCGCCACGCCGTGGACCCGGTGATCATCGTCGGAGCGGGGCCCGTCGGGCTCACGCTCGCCCTGGCGCTGGCCCGTCAGGAAGTGCCTGCCGTCGTGCTGGACGAGGGCTCCGGCAAGGACGAACAGCGTCCCGCGCGCACCGTGGTCCTGCGCGAGGAGACCGCCGCGCTGATGGAGCGGCTGACGGGCGTGCCGCTCGCGCGCGAGGGGGCCCACTGGGCCGCATGGCGGTCCGTGCGGCGCAAGCAGGTGATGCGTGAGGTCACGTTCGGCGACTTCGAGCCCTCACCCGTGCACATCGCCCAGCACGTCCTGACCGGCGCCCTGCGCGACGCCCTGGCCGCCGAGCGCCTCGTCCAGGTCGTCGTGGACAGCCGTCTCGACGGCCTCGAGCAGGAGACCTCGGGGGTCACCGCGCACACCCGCGGCCCCAAGGGCACGTACTGGCGCGGCAGTTACCTGGTCGGCTGCGACGGCCCCCGCTCCACCGTGCGCAAGCTCCTGGACATCCGCTTCCCGGGCCGTACGGCGGTGGAGCGACACGCCGTGGCCACCCTGCGCACGGAACTTCCGTGGCCGGACGAGGCGTTGCTCCATCGGATGCCGCCGTGGCGGACGTCCGGGCCCTCGGCCGTGGAGGTGACCGCCCGCCCCCTCCCGGACGACGTATGGCGCCTGGACTGGCTGCTGCCGCCGGGCAAGGACCTGGTCACGCCCGAGCTGCTGCTGGCGCGCGTCCGGGAGACACTCGCCGGCTGGTCGGGCGGCTCGACACCGGCGTACGAACTCCTCGACACCGGCGTGCACACCGTCCACCACCGGCTGGCCCGCAGGTGGCGGGTCGGCCGGGTCTTCCTCGCCGGGGACGCGGCGCACCTGCTCGGCGCGCTGGGCACGCAGGGGCTCGACGAGGGGCTCAGAGACGCCGACAACCTGGCCTGGAAGCTGGCGCTGACCTGGCATCACGGGCCGCACGAGGCCCTGCTCGACAGCTATCAGGCGGAGCGGCGCGGAATCGTCGCCGCCCGGCTCCGCGCCGCCGACCAGGTGCTGCCGCTGCTGCGCGGCGGCGGAGGGCTGCGCGCGTACGTGCCCGGCTCGGCCCGCGGCCACGACGCGCTGCTCACGGACGGTCACCTGGGGCGCGGTGCGCTCGGTGCGCCGGGGGCGTACGACCACTCGCCGCTCGCACCCCGGCACCTCGAGGCGGAGGTCCCGGTGGACACGGTGCCCGGCGCCACGGTCACCGATGTGACCGTCACCGCGGAGGACGGTTCCTTCGTGCAGCTCCGGGAGCGGCTCGGGCGCGGTGCCCTGCTGGTGGTGCTGGTCGCGCCGGGCACGGGGGTGTGGGAGCGCAAGCACTGGGTGAGCGCCGGGATCATGCCGCGGCTGGCGGCCGCGGTGGCCGCGCTGCCGCACCGCGCCGAGCTGCTGGTCGCCGAGAGCTACCCGGGTGCGGCCCCGCACACGGTGCTGCTGGTGCGCCCCGACGGTCACCTGGTGACGGCGCTGGGCGGCGTGCGCCCGGCCGACCTGTACGCGGCGGCGGAGGCCACGCTGGGCGGGCCGGCGAAGGAGGAGGCCACGGCCGGCTCGGCCGTGAAGTGACCGCACTCACCGTCACCCTGTAGTCCAGATAGTGACGGTGAGTTGACCGCCCTGCTCCGTCGATGGTGTACTCCGGATCGTGACCGACACCTTTGCGCGCCTGTGGCGGAGGGTCCACATGGACCTCGTCCGCTATGCGGGCTGCGTGTGTCGCCCGTCCTGCTGAATTCGCATCCCTTTTTCCCGCGCGCGCTTCAGTGCTTCCGCGCGCCCCACGCGAACGCTCTTCAGGACGGTGTCCCATGTCTGTCTCCTCCCCTGCGCCTGCCTCGCCCCCGGCCTCCGCACCCGCCGCCCAGGGTCCGACGCAAGCGGACCTCCTCGACTTCGTACGGCGTACGGCCGCCGACGCCGAGCTGATCGCCTCGCTCCCCCTGGACCCGGAGGGCCGCACCTGGGTGCGCCTGGAGGGACCCGGCGGCAGCGAGGCCTGGCTGATCGGCTGGCCGCCCGGCACGGGCACCGGCTGGCACGACCACGCCGAATCCGTCGGCGCCTTCACGACGGCGGCCGGTGAGCTCAAGGAGAACTCGCTCGCCGCCCGGCTGCCCGCCGACGGCTGGAAGACACTGGAACTCGACGACGGAGTCGACCGGGAGCGGCGGCTGCCGGCCGGCCGAGGGCGCGCCTTCGGCCGCCATCACGTCCACGAGGTGCTCAACGAGTCCACCGACCGGCACGCGATCTCCGTCCACGCCTACTACCCGCCTCTGCCGCAGATCCGCCGCTACAGTCGCGTGGACCAAGTGCTCCGGCTGGAGCAGGTCGAGCGTCCGGAGGACTGGCAGTGAGCGAGGCGGCGAACGGCGCGGGCGAACGGCCCGTCGGCATCGACGAGTTGCTGGAGCGGGTGCGCCAGGGTTACGAGAGGATCGAGCCCGGCGAGGCGTACGACGCCGCCGAGTCGGGCGAGGCGGTCCTCGTCGACATCCGCTACGCCGCCCTGCGCGAGCGGGACGGCGTGATCCCGGGCGCACTCGTCGTCGAGCGCAACGAACTGGAGTGGCGCCTCGACCCTCAGGGCACCCATCGCGTACCCGAGGCCACCGGTCACGATGTGCGGGTCGTGGTGATCTGCAACGAGGGCTACGCGTCGAGCCTCGCGGCAGCGTCCCTGCACCAGTTGGGGCTCGACCGGGCAACCGATCTGGTCGGCGGATTCCAGGCGTGGAAGGCGGCGGGGCTGCCGGTGACGTCGTAGGCGGGTCGTGACCTGTCGCCGTGTGGCACGAAGTACTCCCGCCGTCACACCTCGGTCAGAACCCCTCGTCCCCGAGGAACTCCGTGTCCTCGCCCTCTTCCTCCAGCGCCTGCCGTACCACTCGCAGGGCCATGCCCTGGGGGTAGCCCTTGCGGGCGAGCATGCCCGCGAGGCGGCGCAGCCGCTTGTCGCGGTCGAGGCCGCGCGTGGCCCGCAGCTTGCGGGCGACGAGGTCACGCGCGGTCGCTTCTTCCTGTTCGGAGTCGAGCTGTGAGACGGCCTCGTCGATCAGCGTGGAGTCGACGCCCTTGGTCCGCAGTTCCTGGGCCAGCGCCCGCCTGGCCAGACCTCGGCCGTGGTGCCGGGACTCCACCCAGGCCTCCGCGAACGCGCTGTCGTTGATCAGCCCGACCTCCTCGAACCGCGACAGCACCTCCTGTGCGACCTCGTCGGGGATCTCCCGCTTGCGCAGGGCGTCCGCGAGTTGCTTGCGCGTACGCGGGGTCCCGGTGAGCAGACGCAGGCAGATCGCCTTCGCCCGCTCCACCGGGTCCCCTGAGGACTCCTCCTGCTCGGCCCTCGACGAAGAGGAGGAGCCCCCGTCCTGATCGGACGCCTCGTCGCGACGCCGCCGACGGCGCCCTCGGGAGCCGTCGGCGCCACGGGCCCCACCGCCCCGGCGTGAGCGGCCACGGGACGAACCGAAACCCTCCGGCGCCCCGTCCTCACGCCACTCTCCGCCGCCCGGCCCGTCGCTGTACGAGCCGTCGTCACCGAACGGCCCATCGGCGCCGTACGAGCCCCCCGCGCCGTACGGCGTCGCGCGGCCGTGTCCCCCTTCCGCGCCGTGCCCCGCTGCTTCCCCGTACACGTCGCGGTCCGGCTCGGCGGATCCCCCGTCGTCCCCGCCGTTCCGCTCAGCCGCGGCGTCCTGGTAGGCGTACTCGGCCCAGTCGGTTCGCCGTGTCATCTGTCAGCTCTTGGCAGCCGGAGCCTTGGCTGCCTTGGTCGCTTTGGTCGCCGGGGCGGGCACCGACTTCGCGGCGTCGTCCGCGGTGGCCGAGACGGCGGCGTCCGTACCGGGCTCCGCGGCCGGCTTCTCCGGACGGACACCGACGCCCAGCTTCTCCTTGATCTTCTTCTCGATCTCGTTGGCCAGGTCGGGGTTGTCCTTGAGGAAGTTGCGCGCGTTCTCCTTGCCCTGGCCGAGCTGGTCGCCCTCGTACGTGTACCAGGCGCCGGCCTTGCGGACGAAGCCGTGCTCCACGCCCATGTCGATCAGGCCGCCCTCGCGGCTGATGCCCTGGCCGTAGAGGATGTCGAACTCGGCCTGCTTGAAGGGCGGCGCGACCTTGTTCTTGACGACCTTGACCCGAGTGCGGTTGCCGACGGCGTCCGTGCCGTCCTTCAGGGTCTCGATGCGGCGGATGTCCATGCGCACCGAGGCGTAGAACTTCAGCGCACGGCCACCGGTCGTGGTCTCCGGGGAGCCGAACATCACGCCGATCTTCTCGCGGAGCTGGTTGATGAAGATCGCGGTGGTCTTGGACTGGTTGAGCGCGCTCGTGATCTTCCGCAGCGCCTGGCTCATCAGACGGGCCTGCAGACCCACGTGGGAGTCGCCCATCTCGCCTTCGATCTCCGCGCGCGGGACGAGCGCGGCGACGGAGTCGATGACGATCAGGTCGAGGGCGCCGGAGCGGACCAGCATGTCCACGATCTCCAGGGCCTGCTCGCCGTTGTCGGGCTGGGACAGGATCAGGTTGTCGATGTCGACGCCGAGCTTCTTCGCGTACTCGGGATCGAGGGCGTGCTCCGCGTCCACGAAGGCCACCTGGCCTCCGGCCCGCTGCGCGTTCGCCACGGCGTGCAGCGTCAGGGTCGTCTTGCCGGAGGACTCCGGCCCGTACACCTCCACCACTCGGCCGCGGGGAATGCCGCCCACGCCGAGCGCTACGTCGAGCGCGGTCGACCCGGTGGGGATGACCTCGATGGGCTCGTTCGGCCGCTCGCCCATGCGCATGACCGCGCCCTTGCCGAATTGCCGTTCAATCTGTGCGAGAGCGGCTTCGAGGGCCTTCTCGCGGTCGGTTCCTGCCATGGGTTCCACCCGATTTGCTTGAGTCGATCGCTTCACGTCAAAGACGCTAACGCCTGCCACTGACAATGCGCCCCGACGCCCGTCCGGCCTGTGGATAACTCGGGCACTTCTCTGTCAAAACTGGGGTGAACCACCCACGGAGAACCTGGCCGGAGTCTCCATGAGAATGGATGTTCGATTTTCGTGTCAAGCGCACCACGCGGCACACCGGGACTGTGTCTGCGCGGAGTTGGTGCCCTGCGCCGCCCCGGCGCTACTTCCCGTGGCGTACGACGGGTGTCTTCGGCCGGACGACGACGGGGAGGGGCTCTCTCACGAGGCTGAGGGCATGGAGATCGAGAAGAGCACACGCGTCGCCCACGCCGTCGGCCTCGCCCTGGTCCTCTCCGGCCTGGTGCACCTGGCGGTGTTCGCCGTCGACGGCGGTCCCTGGTACGGGCCGGTCTCCTGGCGCAAGCCCGTCACGTTCGGACTGTCCTTCGGGGCGACGCTGATCGCGGTCACCTGGGTGACGTCCTATGTACGCATCGGCCCGCGGCCACGTGCCCTGCTGCTCGCCGTGTTCGCCGCCGACTGCGTCGTGGAGGTCGGCGGCATCACCCTTCAGGCCTGGCGCCGGGTGCCCTCGCACCTCGACATGGAGACGCCCTTCGACACCGCGGTGTCCATGACGCTCGCGGTGGGCGGCGGCGTCCTCGTGGTGCTGCTCACCGTGTTCGCCGCCGCGTCGTTCCGGCAGCGGCCCGCGGGGCCCGCGGGGATGGCCCTCGCGGTCCGTTCCGGCTTCGCGATCCTGCTGGTGGGGCTCGCCTCGGGCGCCGCGATGATCGCGCGCGGTGTCGTGCTCACCCGTACCGGCCACCAGGAGGCGGCGTACCACTCGACGGCCCCGCTCAAGCCGCTGCACGGGGTCAGCCTGCACGCGGTCCTGGTTCTGCCGTTGCTGGCCTGGTCGCTGTCCCGCACGTCCTGGAGCGCGCCGGTCCGGCGGCGGATCGTGGCGGCGGCGACCGGTTGCTACGTGATAGCCGTCATCGGCGCCGGGGTGTGGGCGGTTCTCACGTACTGACCAGTGCTGAGCAGTACTGACCGGCTTGGCGAGGGCGAGTCTCGACGCCGCAGCGCCTCATCACCTCACGAGGAGCCCTCTTGCGGACCCCTCGGCTCCCCTGGCTCCCCCGTCTCGTCCAGCGCCGCCGTCCGTCGCCCCCACAGCATCCTCGCGCGTGTGAGCAGGCCGGTTCCCGGTCCCCCTCGCCGGTGCCCGTGGACCCGGGGGTCGTCCGTGACCGCGTACCGCTTCACGTACGCCCCCAGGAACGCCTGAAGGGTGGCGATCGCGGGGATGGCGATCAGCGCGCCGACGGCACCGAGGAGGGCGGTGCCGGCGATGACCGAGCCGAAGGCGACGGCGGGGTGGATGTCGACGGTCTTCGAGGTCAGCTTGGGCTGGAGCATGTAGTTCTCGAACTGCTGGTAGATCACGACGAAGATCAGCACCCACAGCGCGTACCAGGGATCGACGGTGAACGCGATCAGCATGGGCAGGGCGCCCGCCAGATAGGTGCCGATGGTCGGGATGAACTGCGAGACCAGGCCTACCCAGACGCCGAGCACGGGCGCGTAGGGCACGCCCAGGATCTGCAGCAGGATGTAGTGGGCTATGCCGGAGATCAGGGCCATCAGGCCGCGCGAGTAGATGTAGCCGCCGGTCTTGTTGACGGCGATCTCCCACGCGCGCAGCACCTCGGCCTGCCGCGCGGGGGGCAGCACGGAGCAGATCGCGCGCCGCAGCCGGGGACCGTCGGCGGCGAAGTAGAACGAGAACAGGGCGATCGTCAGCAGCTGGAAGAGACCGCCGAGGACCTGGGCGGACACGTCCAGCACGCCGGTGGCGCTGTGCTGCACGTAGTTGCGCAGCCAGTCGGAGCGGAGCAGGCCCTCCTGGACGTCCACCCGCTTCAGGTCGGTGTGGAAGTGGGTGTTGATCCAGTTGATGACGGAGTCGAGGTAGTCCGGGAAGTCCTCGACGATCTTGATGATCTGGCCCGCCAGCATGGAGCCGAGCAGGATGACGAACCCGGCCGACACGATCATCACGCCGACGAAGACGATGGCGGTGGCCAGCCCCCTGCGCATCCCGCGTGAGGCCATCCAGCTCACCGCCGGCTCGATGGCGAGGGCCAGGAAGAACGCGATGAGGATGTTGATCAGCAGACCGGTGAGCTGGTGGAAGGCCCAAGTGCCCAGCTGGAAGGCGGCGTAGAGGCCGAGTACGAGCACCACGGCGCGCGGCAGCCAGCGCGGCATGCCGACGCCGGGCCCGGTGGCGGAGTCGGCCGGGGGCCGGCCGGGCGGCGTCGTGCCGAACGGGGATGCCTGCCGGGACGTCTGCCCGGTCTCGTCAGTGGGTGCCACGGACCAAGTCTCGCCCACCGGTCCGACAATCAACTGCCGTCCTGCGATCTTCGTGACCTATCAGTGCTTCTCCCGCGGAACGTCCATGACTGTGCAGACCACTCGCCAGACCTCCTTGGCGTCCCACCCCGAGTCCAGCGCCTCGTGCACCGTGCGGCCGCCGAGCTCCGCCATCACATGGTCGCGCGCGAAGGTGTCGGCGTACCCCGAACCGAAGTGATCCGCCATCCGCTGCCAGAAGACCGTCAACCGCATGACTCCAGTATCCCGCCCCAGGGGGTGGGCCTGAGCCGGTACCCGTTGCCGAGACCGCTTTCCGCTTTACGGTCTGTCGCATGTCCGAAACAGGAGCCTCCCCACTCCCTGCCACGTCCCCGGCACATTCCCCGCTCTTGCGCGCCGAGCAGTTCGTCTGGCTCACCGCGCGCGTGCTGGAACAGCGCCTTTTCGCACACCACTTCCTGAACGGGGGCGTGGACCCGGTGGACACGGCGCTGGAGGCCTACCGCAACGAGGACGGCGGGTACGGCCACGCCCTGGAGCCCGATCTGCGTGGCCCGGTCAGCCAGCCGCTGCACACCGGGCACGCGCTGCGCGTCCTGGACGCCATCGGGCGCTGCGGCGGGCAGCGCGTGGAACGCGTGTGCCGGTACCTGACCGCCGTCTCCACGGCGGACGGCGCGCTGCCGGCGACCCATCCCGGCCGGCGGGGCTATCCGGTGGCCCCGCACCTCCCGGTCGTGGACGATCCGCCGAGCGAACTCCTCACCACAGGGCCGGTGGTGGGGCTGTTGAACCGCAACGCGGTATGGCACGCCTGGCTGTTCAGGGCGACGGACTTCTGCTGGTACGCGGTCGACTCGCTGGACAAGTCGCACCCCTACGAGGTCCAGGCCGCCGTGGCCTTCCTGGACTCCGCTCCGGACCGCCCGCGCGCGGAGGCGGCCGCCGCCCGTCTCGGCCGCCTGGTGCGCGAACAGCGTCTCGCGGCGCTGGAACCCGGCCGCCTCGACACGTATCCCGTCGCCCCCGGTTACCTGCCCGGAGAGCAGCACTTCCCGCACGACTACGCGAAGACGCCGAGTTCCCTCGCGCGCGCGTGGTTCACGGACGCGGAGTTGGCGCGCTCCCTCGACCACCTCGCGGACGCCCAGCAGGAGGACGGCGGCTGGCCGGTACTGCCCCACTCCTGCGCGCGCGGCTGGTATCCCCAGCGCGCGTGGGCACCGGGCATCGCCCTGGAGACGCGCCCCATGGTGACCGTCGAGGCACTGCGCACCCTGAGGGCGCACGGACGCTCCATCGGCTGACCGGGGCGTCGTCAGCCGCCCATGGCCCGCACCCCGGCGGTCACCAGCACGGCCGCGGCCACGACGAGCAGGAACGGGGCGCGCAGGACCAGCGCCACGGCGGCCGCGCCGAGCCCCGCGACCCGTGCGTCGAGCACCAGCGCCTGCCCGTCGGCGAAGGTCTGCTGGGCCGTCAGCGCGGCCAGGAGCGCCACCGGCAGCAGCGCGGCCAGCCGTCTGACGAGCGGCTTCTCCAGGGCGCCCGCGGGCACGAGCAGTCCGGCGAGCTTGACGGCGTAGCAGCCGACGGCGGTCGCGCCGATCGCGATCCAGGTGTTCAACGGTCTTCCTCTGGTACGTCGTTCTCGTGTGCGTGGTCGGGGGAGGTGCCCCGGCGGCGGCCCTCCAGGAAGAGGACGGCGGGCGCCGCGAGGGCGGCCAGCAGGACGGGCAGTCCGGCAGGCAGTACGGGCAGCAGACCGAGCCCGAGGAGGACGGCGAGGCCGGCGACGGCGCGCTCGGTGCCGGTCTTGAGCATCGGCGCGAGCAGCGCCAGGAAGACGGCGGGCCCGGCCGCGTCCAGGCCCCATGCGTCGGTGTCCCCGATGGCCTGGGCGCCCAGCGCGCCGAGCAGGGTGGTGAGGTTCCACAGCACGTACAGGCTGAGCCCGGTGACGGTGAACCCGATCCGCGTGGCCCGCCGGGTGGGCTGGGCCAGCGCGACCGCCGTGGTCTCGTCGATGACCCACTGGGCGGCGAACGGCCGCACCGCGCGCGGGAGGGCCAGCAGCTGGGACAGGCGCAGCCCGTAGAAGGCGTTGCGGACGCCCAGGAAGAAGGCGCCCGCCGCCGCCGTGAGCGGATTGCCGCCGGCCGCGAGCGCGCCCACCAGGGCGAACTGGGACGCGCCGGTGAACACCAGGAGGCTGAGCGCGCAGGTCTGCAGCAGTGTGAGCCCGCTGCCGGCCGAGGTCACCCCGAAGGCGAAGCCGGACAGTCCTACGGCGACGCCTACGCCGAGGGCGTCCCGGACGACGGCGGCATCGGCTTTCCCGTCGTCCTGGGGGCGTATGTCTGCGAGAGCTGCATGTTCTGCCACCCGTCGGACGGTAGATGCAGTCGCCTTCGCGCGTCTTGTACGTTCTTGCGCTCCCGCCGGTACGCGCCCGGGGGCACGCCGACGATGCGGGTGAAGTGCCGGTTCAGGTGCGGCTGATCGGTGAACCCCACGGCCACGGCGGCCTCCGCCGGCGTCGTACCGGCGTCCAGCAGCCGCCGTGCCTGCCGCACCCGGGCGTCGGTGAGCCAGGTGTGGGGCGGCATCCCGTAGGTGTCGCGGAAGGCCCGCAGCAGCGCGAACGGGCTGGTGCCGAGGTCGGCCGCGAGCTTCTCGAGGGTCGGCGGCTCGGCCATCCGCTCCTCGAGGAAGGCACGCGCGCGTTCCGCGATCCTGGCCCCCGCCGTCCGCACCTCCCGCTGCGGCAGCGGCCCGCCGTTCAGCCGGAGCAGCCTGGTCACGGCGACGCGCAGCAGGGTGTCGGCGGCCAGCGCGTTGCCGTCCTCCGTGGCCCGCAGCACCCGGTGCACGAGCTGCACGGTGTGGGGATCGTCGAGCACCGGGCTCACGAACCCCGGCGTCCCGCGTATGAGGGTGGTCTCCGCCGCGATCTCGGCCACGACCTCCGGCGACGGGTAGACAGCGCCGTAGCGCCATCCCCCGGGCACTCCGGCCCGCCCGGTGTGCGTGGTGTCCGGGTTGACGAGCGCGAGTGCCCCGGCGCCGGCGTACTGGTCGGCGCCGCGGTGATGGAAGACCTCGACGCCGTCCGCGATGGCGGCGATGACGAAGTTCTCGTGGGTGTGCCGCACGAACGTCTTGCGGATGTACCGGGCGCGCAGCAGATCGACCCCCGGCAGCTCGGCGTACTGCCAGTGCCGCGCCGCCTCCTTCCCCGAACCTGCCATGCCCCCATTCTCCGCGAGCCGGCGCCGGCTCGCCCTGCCCACCCTCAGCGCCACGTCACCGCAGGTCAGGACCATTGTCAGTGGACGGGTGCAGGATGGACGCATGGTCAGCTCCGCACACCGAGCCCTCGACGGCTTCTCCCCCGCGACCCGCGGCTGGTTCACGGGGGCCTTCTCCGCGCCCACCGCGGCCCAGGCGGGCGCGTGGCAGGCCATCGGTGCGGGTTCGGACGTGCTGGTGGTCGCCCCGACCGGCTCCGGCAAGACCCTGGCCTCGTTCCTCGCCGCGCTGGACCAGCTGGCCTCGACACCTCCGCCGGCCGACCCGAGGAAGCGCTGCCGCGTCCTGTACGTGTCGCCGCTGAAGGCCCTCGCGGTCGACGTCGAGCGCAACCTCCGCAGCCCGCTGACCGGCATCCGCCAGGAATCCGTCCGCCTGGGTCTGCCCGAACCCGAGGTCAAGGTGGGCATCCGCTCCGGCGACACACCCGCCGCCGAGCGCCGCGCCCTGTCCACGCGGCCCCCGGACATCCTGATCACCACCCCGGAGTCCCTCTTCCTGATGCTGACGTCGGCCACGCGCGACGCGCTGACCGGCATCGAGACGGTGATCCTCGACGAGGTGCACGCCGTGGCGGGCACCAAGCGCGGCGCCCACCTCGCGCTCTCCCTGGAGCGCCTGGACGAGCTGCTGCCGAAGCCGGCCCGCCGCATCGGCCTCTCGGCGACCGTCCGCCCGGTGGACGAGATCGCTCGGTACCTCTCGCCGCGCCGCAAGGTGGAGATCGTCCAGCCGACGTCGGGCAAGGAGTTCGACCTCTCGGTGGTCGTCCCCGTCGAGGACCTGGGCGAACTGGGCGGCTCCCCGGTCGCCGACGGCTCCGAGGGCACGGAGCGCCCCTCGATCTGGCCCCATGTCGAGGAGCGGATCACCGACCTGGTCCAGGCCCACCGCTCCACGATCGTGTTCGCCAATTCCCGCCGCCTGGCGGAGCGCCTGTGCAACAGGCTCAACGAGATCGCGTACGAGCGCGCCACCGGCGAGCCACTGGACGAGCACCACTCCCCGGCCGAGCTCATGGGCGGCTCCGGAGCGGCCCAGGGCGCCCCGCCCGTCATCGCGCGTGCCCACCACGGTTCGGTCTCCAAGGAGCAGCGCGCCCTCGTCGAGGAGGACCTCAAGGCGGGCCGGCTGCCCGCCGTGGTCGCCACCTCCAGCCTCGAACTGGGCATCGACATGGGCGCGGTGGACCTCGTCGTCCAGGTGGAGTCCCCGCCGTCGGTCGCCTCCGGCCTGCAGCGCGTCGGCCGCGCGGGACACCAGGTGGGCGCGGTCTCCACCGGCGTGGTCTTCCCGAAGTACCGCGGCGACCTCGTCCAGGCGGCGGTGGTCACCGAGCGCATGCGCACCGGCTCCATCGAGTCCCTGAGGGTCCCGGCCAACCCCCTGGACGTCCTGGCCCAGCAGATCGTGGCCATGACGGCGCTGGACACCTGGCAGGTCGACGACCTGCTCGCCACGGTCCGCCGCGCCGCCCCCTTCGCGTCCCTCCCCGAGTCGGCGTTCACGGCGGTCCTGGACATGCTCGCGGGCCGCTATCCGTCAGACGCCTTCGCCGAGCTGCGCCCGCGCGTGGTGTGGGACCGCGTCACCGGGACGATCACCGGCCGGCCCGGGGCCCAGCGCCTCGCCGTCACCTCCGGCGGCACGATCCCGGACCGCGGCCTGTTCGGGGTGTTCCTCGCCGGTTCCGACCCCAAGAAGGGCGGGGGTCGGGTCGGCGAGCTCGACGAGGAGATGGTCTACGAGTCGCGCGTGGGCGACGTCTTCACGCTCGGCACCAGCTCCTGGCGCATCGAGGACATCACCCGCGACCGCGTCCTGGTCTCCCCCGCGCCGGGCGTACCGGGCCGGCTCCCCTTCTGGAAGGGCGACCAGCTGGGCCGCCCGCTCGAACTGGGCCGCGCGGTGGGCCAGTTCCTGCGCGAGGTCGGCTCGCTCCCCAAGGAGGACGCCCGGCTGCGCCTGCTCGCGGCGGGCCTGGACGCCTGGGCCGCGGACAACGTCCTGTCGTACCTGGACGAGCAGCGCGAGGCCTGCGGCCACATCCCCGACGACCGCACCATCGTCGTCGAGCGCTTCCGCGACGAGCTCGGCGACTGGCGCGTGGTCGTGCACTCCCCCTTCGGCGCCCAGGTGCACGCCCCGTGGGCCCTCGCCCTCGGCGCCAAGCTCTCCGAGCGGTACGGCATGGACGCCCAGGTCATGCACGCCGACGACGGCATCGTGCTGCGCCTGCCGGACGCCGACCTCATGGGCCTGGACCTGCTCGACCAGGAGCCGATGAAGCCGGGCGCGCCCCTCAGCACGGCGTTCGACGCCGACCAGGCGCCCGTCGGCGCGGCGGACGTCGTCTTCGACAAGGGCGAGGTCGACCAGGTGGTCACCGACCAGGTCGGCGGCTCGGCCCTGTTCGCCTCCCGCTTCCGCGAGTGCGCCGCCCGCGCGCTGCTGCTGCCCCGGCGCAGCCCCGGCAAGCGCACGCCTCTGTGGCAGCAGCGCCAGCGCGCCGCCCAACTGCTTCAGGTGGCGAGCGAGTTCGGTTCGTTCCCGATCGTCCTTGAGGCGGTCCGCGAGTGCCTCCAGGACGTCTTCGACGTCCCCGGGCTCGTCGAGCTGATGGGCGACCTCGAGGCCCGCAAGGTGCGCCTGGTCGAGGTCACCACCACCGAGCCGTCCCCCTTCGCCCGCTCCCTCCTGTTCGGGTATGTCGCCCAGTTCCTGTACGAGGGGGACTCCCCGCTCGCCGAGCGCCGTGCCGCCGCGCTCTCCCTGGACTCGCGGCTGCTGGCCGAGCTGCTGGGCCAGGCGGAGCTGCGCGAGCTGCTCGACGCCGAGGTGCTGACCGAGCTGGAGCGCGAGCTGCAGTGGCTCACCGAGGACCGCCGAGTCAAGGACGCCGAGGGCGTCGCGGACCTCCTGCGCCTGCTCGGGCCCCTCACCGACGCCGAACTGGCCGAGCGCGGCGCCGAGCCGCAGTGGGCGCAGGAGCTGACCGGCGCCCGCCGCGCGATCAAGGTCCGCATCGGCGGCGCCGACCACTGGGCGGCGATCGAGGACGCGGGCCGCCTGCGCGACGCCCTCGGCACCGCCCTGCCGGTCGGCGTCCCGGAAGCCTTCACGGAGCCCGTCAAGGACCCGCTCGGCGACCTCCTCGCCCGGTTCGCGCGCACCCACGGCCCCTTCACGTCGACCACCGCGGCCACCCGCTTCGGCCTGGGCGTGGCGGTCACGGAGGGTGCACTGCAGCGCCTCGCCGCGAACGGCCGTGTCGTACAAGGGGAGTTCCACCCCGCCGGCATCGGCCAGGAGTGGTGCGACGCCGCCGTACTGCGCCGGCTGCGCCGCCGCTCCCTGGCCGCCCTGCGGCACGAGTTGGAGCCGGTGGCACCGGCCGCCCTCGCCCAGTTCCTCCCGCAGTGGCAGCACATCGGCAAGGGACACGGACTGCGCGGCATCGACGGACTGGTGCGTGCCGTCGAGCAGTTGCAGGGCGCGTCGGTACCCGCGTCGGCCCTGGAAAAGCTGGTCCTGCCGTCCCGCGTAGCCAACTACACGCCCGCGATGCTCGACGAACTCACCTCCGCCGGGGAGCTCGTCTGGGCCGGCGCGGGCGCCCTCCCCGGCAAGGACGGCTGGGTCTCGCTGTACCTCGCGGACGCGGCACCCCTGCTCCTGCCCCCGCCGCACCCCTTGGAGCTGACGGCACTGCACCAGTCGGTCCTCGACGCCCTCTCCGGGGGTTACGGCCTGTTCTTCCGCCAGATCGCCGACCAGGTCCGCGCGACCACCCATCCCGACGCCACCGATCCCCAACTGGCCGACGCCGTCTGGGACCTGGGCTGGTCCGGCCGTCTCACCAACGACACGCTGTCCCCCATGCGCTCCCTGCTCGGCTCGGGCCGCACCGCGGGCTCCACGGCCCACCGCGCCAAGCGCAACGTCCCGCGCGGGCGCTACGGCTCCCTGACCGCCGCCGCCCGCACCGCCTCCCGTACCGGCCCGCCGACCGTCGCCGGCCGCTGGTCCCTGCTCCCGGCACTAGAGGCCGACCCCACGGTGCGCGCCCACGCTCTCGCCCGCACCCTCCTCGACCGGCACGGCGTGGTCACCCGGGGAGCCGTCGCCGCGGAGGGAGTCGAGGGCGGCTTCTCGGCGACGTACCGCATCCTGTCCGCCTTCGAGGACAGCGGCCAGGCCCGGCGCGGCTATGTGGTGGAGGGGCTCGGCGCGGCGCAGTTCGCGATGGACGGCGCGGTGGACCGTCTGCGCGCGGTGTCGAACGCCCGCGACCGCGGCGAATCCCTGCCGCCGCGGTCCTCACCCGACGGAGCGGACGCGCCGTTCAGCAATGAGTTCGGCACCGACTTCAGCACTGATTTCAGCACTGACTTCAACGCCCCATTCGGCATCGAATTCAAAGACTCGTTCGGCACCGAGTTCGAGGCATCCCCACCCGACGGTTCCGGCTCCCTCAACCCCCGCACCGCCGCGCACGAATACACCTCACCCCGCGATTTCCCCGCAGCGGGCACCCGCTGCCCACAGTCCGGCTTCGGGCACGCGGCGTACGGTTCCGGCCGCCGCACCCCCGGCTCCGACTCGCGGGCCGTCGTCCTGGCCGCCGCCGACCCGGCGAACGCGTACGGCGCCGCCCTCCCCTGGCCGGAATCCCCGACCGGAGCGGGGCACAAGCCCGGCCGGAAGGCGGGCTCCCTGGTGGTCCTGGTCGACGGCGAGCTGACGCTCTACATGGAACGCGGCGGCAAGACCCTGCTGGCCTGGCCCGCCGATCCGGACGGCACGGCGACCGACGACCCCCGCCTCCAGGCAGCCGCCCAGGCCCTGGCCGCGGCCGCCCGAGCGGGCTCGCTCGGCACGGTCACCGTGGAGCGGGTGAACGGCGCCTCGGCCCTGGCATCCCCCATCGGCACCCTCCTGGAACAAGCGGGCTTCATCGCCACCCCGCGCGGCCTGCGGCTTCGCGCATGAGCCGGCACCATCCGCGCCGTCCACCGCACGGGCACGCACCGTGCAACCCTTGACCCATGCCCGAAGGAGACACGGTCTGGCAGGCCGCGAGGCGGTTGCATGTCGCCCTCGCGGGCAGGGTGCTGACGCGCAGCGATCTCCGGGTGCCCAGGTTCGCCACGGCGGACCTCACGGGCCGCACCGTCCTGGACGTCACTCCGCACGGCAAGCACCTGCTGGCCCGTATCGAGGGCGGCCTGACGCTCCACTCGCATCTGAAGATGGACGGCTCCTGGAAGGTGTTCGCGAACGGCCGGCGCTGGACAGGCGGCCCCTCCCACCAGATCCGCGCCATCCTGGGCAACACGGACCTCACAGCGGTGGGCTACCGCCTCCCCGTCCTGGAGCTCATGCGGACCGCCGACGAGCAGCGCGTCGTCGGGCACCTCGGCCCCGACCTCCTCGGCCCGGACTGGGACCCGGAGCAGGCGCTCGCCAACCTCCTCGCCGACCCCGCCCGCCCCCTCGGCGAGGCCCTGCTCGACCAGCGCAATCTCGCCGGGATCGGCAACGTCTACAAGAGCGAGCTCTGCTTCCTGCTCGGCGTCACCCCGTGGCTCCCCGTCGGCGCGCTGCCCGCCGACCGCGCCGCGAAGCTGCCCGAGCTGGCCAAGCGGCTCCTGGAGGCCAACCGCGAACGCCCGGTCCGCACGACGACGGGCAGCCGCGGCCAGGACCTGTTCGTCTACGGCCGCGCACCCCGCCCCTGTCTGCGTTGCCGCACGTCGATCCGCGTCGCCGAGCAGGGCGACGGCTCCCGCGAACGCCCCACCTACTGGTGCCCCCACTGCCAGACAGGACCGGCCCCGAGCGCCTCCCGAAGCTCCAGAACTCCACGCCGTACGACTAATTGACGATCCGTCAGAAACCCTCGTACCGTCCCTACATGCCCGTCAAGGCGTACGACCTCACCGGACGCACCGCATTCGTCACCGGGGCCGGCGGCGGCATCGGCCGTGCCTCGGCCGTGCTGCTCGCCGAAGCCGGCGCCACCGTCCACTGCGCCGACCGCGACGCGGAGGGCCTGCACGAGACCGCGACGCTCATCAAGGACGGCGGCGGCACCGCCCGCACCCACCAGCTCGACGTCACCGACCGCGCGCAGCTCAGAGGGGCCGTCGAGTCCTGCGGACGCCTGGACGTGATGGCCGCGATCGCCGGGATCATGCACACCAGCCCGGTCCTGGAGACCCGGGACGAGGATTTCGACCGGGTGCTGAGCGTCAACTTCAAGGGGGTGCTGTACGCCTGCCAGGAGGCCGCACGCCTGATGCTCGAAGGGAAGACCGGCGGCAGCATCGTCACCATGGCCTCGGGCGCCGTCGACACCGGCCGCCCCGGACTGCTCTGCTACGGCGTGGCCAAGGCGGCCGTCGTCCAGCTGACGAAGACCCTGGCGAACGAGGTCGGCCGGCACGGGATCCGGGTCAACGCGGTCGCGCCCGGCTGGATCCGCACCCCCATGACCGACCGCCACGAGGCCGGGGCACAGGCGCAGACCGAGGCGACGATGGCCCGCATGGCGCCGCTGGGCCGGGTCGGCGAACCCTTGGACGTGGCCCACAGTGTGCTGTATCTGGCCTCCGACGCGTCGTCCTTCACCACGGGCCAGATCCTGCGCCCGAACGGCGGGGTGGCGATGCCGTGGTAGCCGGAGCGGCCCGCCGGCGCTCAAGCCCCACGACCCCGGCCGCCCGCGCCTTCGGCACGCAGTGCACCGGCAGCAGGCTCAGTCCCCATCCCCCGGCGGCGACCGCCCCTTCCAGCACCCCGGCGCCCGGCGCGAACGCCAGCCGCAGCACGGCCCACCACCACAGCACCCCGAGCCCGAGAAACGCCCCCCGGCGCACTATCGGCCGTGCCATGGACGCCACCTCCAGCCCCGAAGCCAGACCGCCTTCACCCCCAAGGAGGGCATACCGACGGCACATGGGCGCAACGCACCGCAAGCCTCCACCATGACCGCCCCCGGCCGCACCGGCAAACGGACCGGGAGGGCCGTAGGAGAAGTTCCGGAAACGCGAAAACCCCGACCGCTCCTCTCCAGTTCCCCCTGGAGAGACCCCGGCCGGGGCCTTGCACGTGCATGTCGGCTCACGCAGTCACGCGCGTGATCGTCACGCGGCGACCACGTCCACCGCCTCGGCGGGTGCCTTGATGGTCACCCGTTCCGGCGGCACGCCGGTCACTGAAACGGAACCCAGCATCGGACGAACCGGCGCGGGTACAGACTCGGTGGCCGCAGCAGACTGGGCCAGCTCGGCGAGGGCGAGCTCGTCGCTCACTTCTCGCATGAGCTCGGACATCCGTACGTCCAACGCGTCGCAGATGGCGGAGAGCAGCTCGGAGGAAGCCTCCTTCTGCCCCCGCTCCACCTCGGAGAGATAGCCGAGTGAGACTCGGGCGGACGAGGAGACTTCGCGCAGAGTACGGCCCTGGCGCTGGCGCTGCCGACGCAGCACGTCACCCAGCAGGCGACGGAGCAGAATCATCGGTGGCTCCCTCCTCGGACCGTGTAACCGCATCCTTCACGCCCCACCGTACCGCCTCGCGCTGCGGCCGTGCGGGGAGCGATGTCGTGTTCACTCAGGGCTGCAAACATCAAAACCCCCCGTTCTGTTCCGTATCCTGTGCCAGCTGATTCCCGGTCTGTTCGCCCGCAAGCTCCTTCAGAAGCAGTGCGAGTACGCTCCGTACACTCTCCATACGAATTTCCGCGCGGTCGCCGTTCAACCGCAGGGCCTCTACTTTTCCGCCACCGGCAGAATCACAATCCCTTCCGCGGGGCCCGGCCACGGCCACGAACACCGTCCCGACGGGCTTGCCGTCCTGCGGTTCCGGGCCTGCCACACCGGTGGTCGCCAGGCCCCAGTCGGCGCCGAGCGCCTTGCGCACTCCCACCGCCATCTGGGCCGCGACCTGCGGATCCACCGCTCCGCGCTGTGCGAGCAAGGAGGCGTCGACGCCCAGCAGCTGATGCTTGAGCTCGGTGGCGTAGGCCGTCACCGAACCGCGGAATGCCTTGGAGGCCCCGGGCACCGTGGTGATGTCCGCCGCGACCAGTCCGCCGGTGAGCGACTCGGCGACCGCGAGGGTCTCGCCCCTCACTGTCAGTAGTCGTACGACGTCGGCAGCCGGAGAACTCACCCTTGCGTCTCCTCCAACGCGGCCTTGCGCTCCGCGATTCCCTGCCCGCGCAGCACAATGGCCTGTCTCACATAGTCGAGCCCGGTCACCACGGTCAGGACGACCGCCGCCGCCATCACCCACCACCTCAGGGTGGCCAGCCAGCCCGTCAGCGCCAGGATGTACATCCCGACGGCCACGCCCTGGACGAGCGTCTTGAGTTTGCCGCCGCGGCTGGCCGGGATGACGCCGTACCGGATGACGAGGAAACGCAGCAGCGTGATGCCGAGTTCCCGACCGAGGATGACGATCGTCACCCACCACGGCAGGTCGCCCAGCCCGGAGAGGCAGATCAGCGCCGCCCCCATGATCGCCTTGTCGGCGATGGGGTCGGCGATCTTGCCGAAGTCGGTGACGAGGTTGTAGGTGCGCGCCAGATGACCGTCGAACAGGTCAGTGATCATGGCGATGGCGAAGGCCGCCCAGGCGAGGGAGCGCCACGCCGGGTCGTACCCGCCATCGGCCAGCATCAGCGCGACGAAGCCGGGCACCAGCAGCAGCCGGAGCATGGTGAGCAGGTTGGCGACGTTCCAGACGCTGGCCTGGTTCACGGCCGCGGCCGCCAGCTTCCCGCCCCTCGGGGACCGGTCCGTCTGCCGGTCGGAGGCGGCGGGGCCGGGCGACGAGGACTCCGCCTTGGAGGAGCCGTTCGCCGCCGATGCCGGTACTCCGGTCATCTGCCCGCCTCCTCACTACATCCGAGCGGGCCCGCCAGGGGCTCGGCCACCAGATCGACACCTTCCGTGCCGACCACCTTCGCCTCGACGATACGGCCGGGCTCGAGACCCTCGCCGCTCGTGAGCAGAACCTGTCCGTCCGTCTCCGGCGCCTGGTGCGCGCCGCGCCCGCGGACACCGTCCTCGTCCACGGACTCCACGAGGACGTGCACCGTCTCGCCCATGCGCTCTTCGGAACGCTGCGAGACGAGCTCCTCGGCCAGCCGGGAGACACGTGCCAGCCGCTCGGCCACGACGTCCTCGTCCAGCTTGTTCTCGTACGTCGCCGCCTCCGTGCCCTCCTCGTCGGAGTAGCCGAAGACGCCGATGGCATCCAGCCGCGCGCCGTTCAGGAACCGCTCCAGCTCCGCGAGGTCGGCCTCGCTCTCGCCCGGGAAGCCGACGATGAAGTTCGAGCGGACGCCCGCCTGGGGCGCCTTGCCGCGGATGGTGTCGAGCAGTTCCAGGAAGCGGTCGGTGTCGCCGAAGCGGCGCATGGCGCGCAGCACGTCGGGCGCGGAGTGCTGGAAGGAGAGGTCGAAGTAGGGGGCGACCTTCGGCGTCGAGGTCAGTACCTCGATCAGGCCCGGGCGCATCTCGGCCGGCTGGAGGTAGCTGACGCGCACGCGCTCGATGCCGTCGACCTCCGCCAGGTCCGGCAGCAGCGACTCCAGCAGGCGGATGTCGCCGAGGTCCTTGCCGTAGGAGGTGTTGTTCTCGGAGACCAGCATGATCTCCTTCACACCCTGCTCGGCCAGCCAGCGCGTCTCGTTCAGCACGTCGCTCGGGCGGCGGGAGATGAAGGAGCCGCGGAAGGACGGGATGGCGCAGAAGGAGCAGCGCCGGTCGCAGCCGGAGGCGAGCTTCACCGAGGCGACAGGCGAGCCGTCGAGCCGGCGGCGCAGGGGCGCGCGGGGGCCGGAGGCGGGCGCCAGCCCCTCCGGCAGGTCCACGGGGCCGTGCCCGGGCAGCGCGACCTCGGCCGCGGACTCCTGGCGCTCGGCGGGGCTGATCGGCAGCAGCTTGCGCCGGTCACGCGGGGTGTGGGAGGCGTGGATGCCGCCGCCGAGGATGGTCCGCAGGCGGTCGGAGATGTCCGTGTAGTCGTCGAAGCCAAGCACGCCGTCGGCCTCGGGGAGGGCCTCGGCGAGCTCCTTGCCGTACCGCTCGGCCATGCAGCCCACCGCCACGACGGCCTGGGTTCTGCCCTGTCCCTTGAGGTCGTTGGCCTCCAGGAGGGCGTCGACGGAGTCCTTCTTGGCGGCTTCCACGAAGCCACAGGTGTTGACGACCGCGACGTCCGCTTCCGCGGCGTCCTCCACGAGGTCCCAGCCGTCCGCCTCCAAGCGGCCTGCGAGCTCCTCCGAGTCCACCTCGTTACGGGCGCAGCCAAGGGTGACGAGTGCGACGGTACGGCGTTCAGGCATGCGCTCAAGACTACTTTGTCTCTCCGACAGCCCACGTCGACGGGGCTGGCGATCTTCGCCGGCCCCGCGGCACCGCGTCAGGCCTAGCCGACCTGCGGGTCGCCCTTCGTGTACGTCAGACGCTCCACCGCGCCGGGCTGGAAGTCGTTCTCGACCTTCTTGCCGTTGACGAAGAGCTGGATCGAGCCCGCGTCACCGAGGACGAGGTTGATCTTCTCGCTGTCCTGGAAGGTCTTGGAGTCGCCCTGCTTGAGGAGCCCGTCGAACAGGAGCCGGCCGTTGTGGTCCTTGGCCGAGATCCAGCTGCGGCCGTCGGCGGCGCTCACCTGGACGGTCACCTTGTCCTGGGGCGCGGCCGCGATGGCGCTGTCCGAGGGGTTCGTCGTCGGGTTGTCGGACTTGCTCTTCTTGGGCGTGGGCGAGGCGGCCTTGCTGGTCGTGGGCGTCGATCCCTCGGCGACCTGCGTCTTGCCGCCGCCGTCGTCGCCGCCCTTGAACGCGGTGAACCCGACGAAGCCGACCACCGCGACGATCGCGGCGACCATGGCCGCGGTCCAGTTGGGTCCGCGCCGCTCGGGGCGGATGCGTTCCGCCTCGAAGAGGGGGGCCGCCGGGGTCGGCGTGGGACGGCCGCCGTGGTCGGCGTCGTACTGCGCAAGCAGCGGGGCCGGATCGAGACGGACGGCTTTGGCCAGGGTCCGGATGTGGCCCCGGGCGTAGACGTCTCCGCCGCAGGGGGCGAAGTCGTCCGCTTCCATGGCGTGCACGATCGAGATCCGGACCCGGGTGGCGTTGGTGACGTCGTCGACGGTCAGCCCGGCCGCGATACGGGCCTGCCGAAGGGCATGACCGATGGAGAGGCGGGCTTCCTCGCGATCGTCTTCGAACGGACGCTCGTCTTCAGGAGAGTTGCCGATGGACACGGGGGCGCCTTTCGAGCGTTAAGCCACCTGTGCTGGAGGTTCAGTCTATGGGGGGTACAAATGGGTGGGGCAACCGGACGGCGGAGCTTGTTAGCCCATCGGTATGGCCGGACACGCCGATGGTTGTGTACACGCTTGTCGCTTCCCTCAACTTGACGTACGCCGAAGGGAAACGGTTGCTCAATGATCCCTTACGGGTGAGTCACGATCCGACATCGCTCGCCCCTTTGATCGGACCTTTGCCTCAAGCCTCCCCGCGGATCACCGCGAGCACTCCGTCCAGCTCATCAGACTTCACAAGAACGTCACGAGCCTTCGAACCTTCACTGGGCCCGACGATGTTCCTCGACTCCATCAGGTCCATGAGCCGCCCGGCCTTGGCGAAGCCGACGCGCAGCTTGCGCTGGAGCATGGACGTCGAGCCGAACTGCGTGGAGACCACCAGTTCGGCCGCCTGGCACAGCAGGTCGAGGTCGTCGCCGATCTCCTCGTCGATCTCCTTCTTCTGCTTGGTGCCCACGGTGACGTCGTCCCGGAAGACCGGCGCCATCTGGTCCTTGCAGTGCTGGACGACGACGGCGACCTCCTCCTCGGTCACGAAAGCGCCCTGCATACGGGTCGGCTTGTTCGCGCCCATCGGCAGGAACAGCCCGTCGCCCTTGCCGATCAGCTTCTCGGCGCCGGGCTGGTCGAGGATGACCCGGCTGTCGGCGAGCGAGGAGGTGGCGAAGGCGAGCCGCGAGGGCACGTTCGCCTTGATGAGACCGGTGACGACGTCGACCGACGGCCGCTGCGTGGCCAGCACCAGGTGGATGCCGGCCGCGCGCGCGAGCTGCGTGATGCGCACGATCGCGTCCTCGACGTCACGCGGGGCGACCATCATCAGGTCGGCGAGCTCGTCGACGATCACCAGCAGATACGGGTACGGCTGGAGCTCGCGCTCGCTGCCCTCCGGCGGCTTCACCTTGCCGTTGCGCACGGCCTCGTTGAAGTCGTCGATGTGCCGGAAGCCGTACGCCGCCAGGTCGTCGTAGCGGAGGTCCATCTCCCGTACGACCCACTGGAGCGCCTCGGCGGCCCGCTTCGGGTTGGTGATGATCGGCGTGATCAGGTGCGGAATGCCTTCGTAGGCGGTCAGTTCGACCCGCTTGGGGTCGACGAGAACCATCCGGACGTCCTCGGGAGTCGCGCGGACCATGATGGACGTGATCAGGCAGTTGATGCACGAGGACTTGCCGGAACCGGTGGCGCCGGCCACCAGCACGTGCGGCATCTTCGCCAGGTTGGCCATCACGTAGCCGCCCTCGACGTCCTTGCCGAGCGCGACCAGCATCGGGTGGTCGTCCTCGGCGGCCGCCGCGAGGCGCAGCACGTCGCCGAGGTTGACCATCTCCCGGTCGGTGTTGGGGATTTCGATGCCGACCGCGGACTTGCCCGGGATCGGGCTGATGATCCGCACGTCCGGGCTGGCGACGGCGTAGGCGATGTTCTTCGTCAGCGCGGTGATGCGCTCGACCTTCACGGCGGGGCCGAGTTCGACCTCGTAGCGCGTGACCGTCGGTCCGCGCGTGAAGCCGGTGACGGCGGCGTCGACCTTGAACTCGGAGAAGACGTTCGTGAGTGAGGCGACCACCGCGTCGTTGGCGGCGCTGCGCACCTTGCCGGGGCCGCCGCGCTCGAGGAGGTCGAGCGAGGGCAGGGAGTAGGTGATGTCCCCGGACAGCTGGAGCTGCTCGGCGCGCGGCGGCAGGTCGCCGGGCGCCTCGGGCGCGGGCTTGGTGAGGTCCGCGACCTCGACCTTCAGCTTCTCCTGCTTGGGGCGGGCCGCCGGGACGGCCTTCGAAGCCGGAACCGGCGTCGGCGTGCTCTCCTCGCGGTCCCCGACGCTCACGCCCTGGGTGAGATCGGCGACGACCGGCGAGGGGGGCATGCCGTGCATGACCGCGCCGTCGAGCGCGGCTGCGGCCGCCGCGGCGACGTCCACGGCGTCCATGGGACGCGCCATGTCCGGCTGCGGCACCGCGGAGCGCCTGGGGCGGCCACGGCGCTTGGAGAGGGCCTCCTGCTCGGCCGTGTCGGGGTCGTAGGACTCCGGGGCCGGACCGCGCTTGCGCGAGCGCGCGGGCAGCCCGTCACGCCACTGGTCGTCGTAGCGCTGTTCGTCCTCGGTGAAGTCGTCGTCCTCGGGGTCGTGCAGGACGCCGAGCTTCACGCCGAGCAGCCGCAGCCGCTGCGGGATGGCGTTGACCGGGGTGGCCGTGACGACGAGCAGACCGAAGATCGTCAGCAGCACCAGCAGCGGTACGGCGAGCACCTCGCCCATCGTGTACGTCAGCGGCGTCGCCGCGCCCCAGCCGATGAGCCCGCCGGCGTCCCTTATGGCCTGCATGCCGTCGCTGCGCGCGGGCGCGCCGCAGGCGATGTGGACCTGGCCGAGCACGCCGATGACGAGCGCGGACAGGCCGATCACGATGCGGCCGTTGGCCTCGGGCTGCTCGGGATGCCGGATGAAGCGCACGGCGATGACCGCGAGCAGTATCGGTACGAGGAGGTCGAGACGGCCGAAGGAACCGGTCACCAGGATCTCGACGAGATCGCCGACCGGGCCGCGCAGATCGGCCCAGGTGCCCGCGGCGACGATCAGCGCGATGCCGAACAGCAGCAGCGCGACACCGTCCTTGCGGTGCGCCGGGTCGAGGTTCTTGGCGCCGTTCCCTATGCCCCGGAACACGGCGCCGACGGCGTGCGCGAGGCCCAACCAGAGGGCGCGCACAAGCCTGTAGATGCCGCCGGTCGGACTCGGTGCCGGCTTCGGGGGCGGCGCCGCCTTCCTCGCGGCGGGTTTCCTGGCGGTCGGCTTCTTCGCCGGAGCCTTCTTCGCAGCGGCCTTCTTCGCCGGAGCCGCCGCCTTCTTCGCGGGCTGCTTCTTGGCAGCGGAGGGACGTGAGGCCATAGATGTGAGGTTACCGGTGGAGACGGCAACCGACACGTGTGCCCACTGCTTCACCCGTTCGTGTCGCTTTGGAGCGGGCGCGGAACTGACGCGTCCTCATGCGCAACTGGTGCGCGCCGGAACGTCAGTTCTGCGAGGACACCGGCGACGTACTGCCGGCACCCGGTTCCAGAGCGTCCAGCGCCCGCCGCAAACCCGTCAGTTTGCGTTCGAGATGGGCCGCGGTCGCCACCGCCGCCGCATCCGCCGACTCGTCGTCCAGTTGCTTGGACAGTGCCTCGGCCTGCTCCTCGACCGCCGCGAGCCGCGCGGACAGCTCGGCGAGCAGACCGGCAGGCTCCTTGGCGTCGCCGACCGCGACCTTGCCACCGCCGCCCTCCAACTGGAGCCGCAGCAGCGCCGCCTGCTCCCGCAGCTGGCAGTTCTTCATGTACAGCTCGACGAAGACGGAGACCTTGGCGCGCAGCACCCAGGGGTCGAACGGCTTCGAGATGTAGTCCACCGCGCCGGCCGCATACCCCCGGAAGGTGTGGTGCGGCCCGTGGTTGATCGCGGTGAGGAAGATGATCGGGATGTCCCGGGTCCGTTCTCGCCGCTTGATGTGCGCGGCTGTTTCGAAACCGTCCATGCCCGGCATCTGCACGTCCAGCAGAATGACCGCGAAGTCGTCCGTGAGCAGTGCTTTGAGCGCTTCCTCCCCGGACGATGCCCGCACCAGCGTCTGATCGAGCGCCGAGAGGATGGCCTCCAGCGCCAGCAGATTCTCCGGCCGGTCATCGACCAGGAGGATCTTGGCCTTCTGCACCATGGCCCGCCCTCCTCGCCCCGGCTGTGCACCGGGCGCCGCCCCTGGGGACGACTCCCTTTCGCCGCCCGTCCTTGTGCCGGTCATCGTAGCCGCACCCCGCTCGTCGCCACACCCTGTCACCGCGATGTCACTGTGCACGTAGCAGAAACGTAGCGGGGGACCAGAAGGTTCCCCGAATCCCGTACTTCTACACGGCATCGGCCACACTGAGTCAGCAACTCCGAGTGAACATCGATGGTTCCCGTCACTCCTCTCGCATCCACTGTTCCATCACCGACAGCAGGTGATCGGGGTCCACCGGTTTGGTCACATAGTCGGAAGCGCCCGACTCGATCGCCTTCTCCCGGTCGCCCTTCATCGCCTTCGCCGTCAGCGCGATGATCGGCAGGCCCGCGAACTGCGGCATCCTGCGGATCGCCGTCGTCGTCGCGTACCCGTCCATCTCCGGCATCATGATGTCCATCAGGACGACCGCGACATCGTCGTGCTGCTCCAGGACCTCGATGCCCTCGCGGCCGTTCTCGGCGTACAGCACCGAGAGACCGTGCTGCTCCAGGACGCTGGTCAACGCGAACACATTACGGATGTCGTCGTCCACGATCAGCACCTTCTGGCCGCCGAACCGGACGCCGCGGTACGACTGCGGCGCGGTCTTCTGCTCGGCCGACCACTGCTCCGGGGCAGCGGTGATCTGCTCCGCGTCGAGGCTCCGGCGACGGCGCCTGAAGAGTGCGGCGGCGCCGTTCTGCGTCTCGCGGTACGACTTCACCTCGGCCGGTGTCTCGATCTCCGCCTGGGCGAGCTGGGCCAGGTCCGAGGCGGCCACCAGATCTCCCGCCTCCAGGGCCGGCAGCGCCTGCTGATAGCCCTGCGGCGGCAGTTCGCTCGGATGCAGAGGCAAATACAGCGTGAACGTCGAACCGCGCCCCGGTTCGCTCTGTGCGTGGATCTCACCGCCGAGCAGCTGGGCGATCTCCCGGGAGATCGACAGCCCCAGGCCGGTGCCGCCGTACTTGCGGCTGGTCGTGCCGTCCGCCTGCTTGAACGCCTCGAAGATCACCCGCATCTTGCTGGCGGCGATGCCGATACCGGTGTCGGTGACCGAGAACGCGATCAGGCCCGCGTCCGGATCGCTCAGCGAGCCGGTCTCGAGCAGCTGCTCCTTGATCCTCGCCGGGACGTCCCGGCCGGCCGGCCGGATCACCAGCTCGACCGAACCGGAGTCGGTGAACTTCACCGCGTTCGACAGCAGGTTCCGCAGCACCTGGAGCAGCCGCTGCTCGTCGGTGTGCAGCGTGGCGGGCAGCTCGGGAGAGACCCGTACGGACAGGTCCAGGCCCTTCTCCGCGGTCAGCGGCCGGAACGTGGCCTCCACGTAGTCGACGAGCTGGACGAGCGCGATACGCGTCGGGGAGACGTCCATCTTGCCCGCCTCGACCTTCGACAGGTCGAGGATGTCGTTGATCAGCTGGAGCAGGTCGGACCCCGCGCCATGGATGGTCTCGGCGAACTCGACCTGCTTCGGCGTGAGGTTCGCGTCCGCGTTGTCCGCGAGCAACTTGGCCAGAATCAGCAGTGAGTTGAGCGGCGTACGCAGCTCGTGGGACATGTTGGCGAGGAACTCGCTCTTGTAGCGCATGGAGACCGCGAGCTGCTCGGCACGCTCCTCCAGGACCTGCCGCGCCTCCTCGATCTCGGTGTTCTTCACCTCGATGTCCCGATTCTGCTGGGCCAACAGCTCGGCCTTCTCCTCGAGTTCGGCGTTGGACGCCTGGAGGGCCTTCTGCCGGTTCTCCAACTCGGCCGAGCGCTCACGCAGTTGCTCGGTCAGCTCCTGCGACTGCTTCAGCAGCTGCTCGGTCTTGGTGTTGACCGAGATGGTGTTGACGCTGGTCGCGATCATCTCGGCGATCTGGTTGAGGAAGTCCTTCTGGATCTGCGTGAACGGCGTGAACGAGGCCAGCTCGATGATGCCGAGCACCTTGCCCTCGAACAGCACGGGAAGGACGATCACCTGCGCGGGCGGCGCCTCGCCGAGGCCGGAGGAGATCTTCAGGTAGCCGCTGGGCGCGTTCTCCACCAGGATCGTGCGCTTCTCCTCGGCGGCCGTCCCGATCAGCGCCTCGCCCGGCCGGAACGACGTCGGCATGGAGCCCATCGAGTAGCCGTAGGACCCCAGCATGCGCAGTTCGTACGCGTCCTCGCTCTCGGCACTGAGGTCCTTGCCGTCGACCAACGGCATCGCCACGAAGAACGCGCCGTGCTGTGCGGAGACCACCGGCGTCAGCTCGCTCATGATCAGCGAGGCCACGTCCTGCAGGTCGCGCCGGCCCTGCATCAGCGCGGAGATGCGGGCGAGGTTGCCCTTGAGCCAGTCCTGCTCCTTGTTGGCGATGGTGGTGTCGCGCAGGTTGGCGATCATCTTGTTGATGTAGTCCTGCAGCTCCTGGATCTCGCCGGACGCGTCGACGTCGATCTTGAGGTTCAGGTCGCCGCGGGTCACCGCGGTCGCCACGCGCGCGATGGCGCGCACCTGCCGGGTGAGGTTCCCGGCCATCTCGTTCACTGACTCGGTCAGGTCGCGCCAGGTTCCGTCGACGTCACGCACGCGTGCCTGCCCGCCGAGCGCACCCTCGGTACCCACCTCGCGGGCCACCCGGGTGACCTCCTCGGCGAAGCTGGACAGCTGGTCGACCATCGTGTTGATCGTCGTCTTGAGCTCGAGGATCTCGCCGCGGGCGTCAATGTCGATCTTCTTGGTCAGGTCACCCTTGGCGATGGCCGTGGTGACCATGGCGATGTTGCGCACCTGACCGGTCAGGTTGGACGCCATCTGGTTCACGGACTCGGTGAGGTCCTTCCACGTGCCGGACACACCCGGTACGTGCGCCTGGCCGCCGAGGATGCCGTCCGTGCCCACCTCGCGGGCCACCTTGGTGACCTGGTCGGCGAACGAACTCAGCGTCTTCACCATGGTGTTGAAGGTGTCGGCGAGCTGCGCGACCTCTCCGCGCGCCTCGATCGTCACGGTCCGCGTCAGATCGCCGTTGGCGACCGCCGCCGCGACCTGGGAGATGTTGCGCACCTGCACGGTCAGGTTCTTGGCCATGAGGTTGACGTTGTCGCTGAGGTCCTTCCAGATGCCGACGACGCCCGGTACGTGCGCCTGGCCGCCGAGGATGCCCTCGGTGCCCACCTCGCGGGCCACCCGGGTCACCTGCTCGGCGAAGCTGGACAGCTGATCAACCATCGTGTTGACCGTCGTGACGAGCTCAAGGATCTCGCCCTTCGCGTCAACAGTGATCTTCTTCGACAGGTCACCCTTGGCGACCGCGGTCGTGACCTCGGCGATGTTGCGCACCTGGATGGTCAGGTTGTTCGCCATGAAGTTCACGGACTGCGTGAGGTCCTTCCAGGTGCCGGATACACCCTGGACCTCGGCCTGACCGCCGAGCTGGCCCTCCGTGCCCACCTCACGGGCGACCCTGGTGACCTCCTCCGCGAACGACGACAGCTGGTCGACCATCGTGTTCAGCGTGTTCTTCAGCTCAAGGATCTCCCCGCGCGCGTCCACAGTGATCTTCTGCGACAGGTCACCGCGGGCCACCGCGGTGGCGACCTGGGCGATGTTGCGCACCTGGGCCGTGAGGTTCCCGGCCATGCCGTTCACGGAATCCGTCAGGTCCCGCCACACGCCGGCGACGCCGGGCACCTGCGCCTGACCGCCGAGGCGGCCCTCGGTGCCCACCTCGCGGGCCACCCGGGTCACCTGGTCGGCGAACCCGGAGAGCTGGTCGACCATCGTGTTGATGGTGTTCTTGAGCTCAAGGATCTCGCCGCGCGCGTCCACGTCGATCTTCTGCGACAGGTCACCGCGGGCCACCGCGGTCGTGACCTGGGCGATGTTGCGCACCTGGCCCGTCAGGTTCCCCGCCATGCCGTTGACGGAGTCGGTGAGCTCCTTCCACGTACCGGCGACGCCCGGTACGACCGCCTGACCGCCGAGGCGGCCCTCCGTGCCCACGTCCCGGGCCATCCGCGTCACCTGGTCGGCGAAGGAGGACAGCTGGTCCACCATCGTGTTCACGGTGTTCTTCAGCTGGAGCATCTCGCCGGAGACGTCCACGGTGACCTTCTGCGACAGATCACCGTTGGCCACGGCCGTCGTCACCTGGGCGATGTTGCGGACCTGCCCGGTGAGGTTGCGGAATGCAGTGTTGACGGAGTCGGTCAAGTCTTTCCATGTACCGGCGGCACCCGGCACCTGCGCCTGCCCGCCCAGCTCACCCTCGACGCCGACCTCGCGCGCCACGCGCGTGACCTCGGAACCGAAGGACGACAGCTGGTCCACCATCCCGTTGACGGTGTTCTTCAGCTCGAGCATCTCGCCGGCCACGTCGACGGTGACCTTCTGGGAGAGATCACCGTTGGCCACGGCGGTCGTCACCGCGGCGATGTCCCGCACCTGGGTCGTGAGGTTCCGGAAGACCGTGTTGACGGAGTCCGTCAGGTCCTTCCAGGTACCGGCGGCGCCCGGCACGTTCGCCTGACCGCCCAGCTGCCCCGCGGCACCGACCTCGTTGGCCACGCGGGTGACCTCGTCCGCGAAGATCCGCAGCGTCTCGGTCATCTGGTTGATCGTGTCGGCGAGCTGCGCGACCTCGCCACGTGCCGACACGGTGACCTTCTGCGACAGATCGCCGTTGGCGACCGCGGTGGTCACCTGGGAGATGCCGCGCACCTGGGCCGTGAGGTTGCCGGCCATGAGGTTCACCGAATCGGTGAGGTCCTTCCACACACCGGCCACACCCGGCACCCGCGCCTGGCCGCCGAGCTCGCCCTCGGTGCCCACCTCGCGCGCGACCCGCGTCACCTCGGAGGAGAACGACGACAGCTGGTCGACCATCGTGTTGACGGTGTTCTTCAGCTCCAGCATCTCGCCGGCGACATGAACGGTGACCTTCCGCGACAGGTCGCCCTTGGCCACCGCGGTCGTCACCAGGGCGATGTCCCGCACCTGGGCCGTCAGCCGGTATGCCATGGTGTTGACGGAGTCCGTGAGGTCCTTCCACGAACCCGACATGCCACGCACGCGTGCCTGCCCGCCCAGCTTGCCCTCGGTGCCCACCTCGCTGGCCACGCGCGTGACCTCGTCGGTGAACGTCGACAGCTGGTCGACGAGATTGTTGACCGTACGGCCGACCTTGAGGAACTCCCCGCGCAGCGGATGCCCGGTCCCGTCGGACGCCTGCGTCCGCAGCTCCATGCGCGGCGACAGATCACCCTCGGCCACCGCCGTGAGCACCCGTCCGACCTCGGAGACGGGCCGTACGAGGTCGTCCACGAGGGCGTTGGACGCCTCGATGGCGGCGGCCCAGGAACCCTCGTAGGCGCCCGTCTCCAGCCGCTCCGTGAGCTTGCCCTCGCGGCCCACCATGCGCCGCACCCGCGACAGCTCACCGGTCAGATGCAGATTGCGGTCGGCCACCTCGTTGAAAACGGCAGCAATCTCCGACATCACGCCGTCCCCGGACACCGTGAGCCGCTTCCGGAAGTTCCCGTCGCGCATCGACACAAGAGCCGCCAGCAGTCGGTTCAGGGACGCCGTGTCCACTGAAGTGGTGCCGCCACGCGGTTTGCGTTGATTACTCAGGGACTGTCCGCCTTTCGCGCGCGTTTTAGTGCCCCGCGTCGCTGCGCCAGACTCCACTGTGTCCCTCCCGCAGGGGTCGACCGTTACTGCTGTGCTCCGGTACTTCCGTTCGACGTACCAGTTACTACTGCGTATTCCTGCCGGATATACCAGGCCGCACCCCGGGCTGCTGCCCACTGCGTGTGGAAGTCACTCGGCCTGCCCGGACCTTCACAAGAAGCTTGCCCAGTGTTTCACCCTGCTTGAACCCGGCCATAACAGTTCGGCAGCTTCGCACATCGTCCGCACACCCTCTGGGCGGAAACACTGCAGACCGGCATCCGCATGGACGGCGAAGGTAAGTAACCTTGCATGCGGCTGTCCAGCCGTGCCGGTCCGTCCGGCCTGGGCGGTGGCACGAGTACGAGCGGGCATCGGAGGGCGGCCGCACAACATGACCACCGGACTGATCCCGGGGGAGCAGCCCCCGGACCCCCGGCCGACGGGCGCTCTGCCGCATCAGCGGCACGAGCCGGTCGGCCAGGCAGCCCTGCCCGTCGACAACCGGACGAGGAGTTCTGTGATCACCGCGCGTGCGGCCGCCACCTTCGAGCCCGTCGGGCGATCGGTCGCGACCGCCCGCTCGTTCGTCCGTGACACTCTCCAGGGCTGGGGCTTCGCCGACATCGTCGACGACGCCGTGGTCCTGACCAGCGAACTCGTCACGAACGCCGTCGTCCACGCGGGCACCTCCGCCGACGTTCTGTGTCTGCGCAGTGACGAAGGCGTACGGATCGAGGTCGCCGACCGCTACCCCGAGCGCGAGATCCCCCTCCAGGGCTCCCCCGTCAACATGGGCAACCCCGACCGCGAGGGCGGCCGCGGCCTCCAGCTCTGCGCGGCCCTGGCCGGCCGCTGGGGCGTCGAGTACACGCCCACGCACAAGCAGGTCTGGTTCCAGCTGGACCTCCCCGCACGCGCGGTCGGCACCCGCGCCGCGGGCCCGTCCCTGCCCTCCGCCCTCCTCCCGGTCGCCGACGGCCGGGTCCGCGTCGCGGTCGTCCAGATCGACCGCACAGGCTCCATCGCGGCCTGGAACGAGGACGCGGAGGAGCTCTTCGGCTACGCGGCCGAACAGGTCACCGGCAAGCCCCTCACCGACCTCGCCGCCTGGCCGCACACCCCGGGCACCAGCACGGGCATCGCGGAGGCGCTCCAACTCTCCCGCTGGGAGGGCAGTTACGGCATCAGAGATGCCGGCGGCCGCGTCCTCCCGGTCTACGCCTCGCACCTCCGCGTCCGCGACACGGGCGGCGAGCCCTCCACGGTCTGCCTCCTCGTCCGGGACCACGAACGGGCCGTTCTCCAGACCCCGTTGCGCATGCCCGCCTCGGACACCGTCACCAACGCCGAGGGCCAGAGCAACGACCCCTTCGAGGTCTTCATCGGCTCCCCCGCCCCGGACGACCTCGACGGCCTCCTGCAGCGCACGGTCGAGCGCGCCCGCGACATGCTCGACGCCGACTCCGCCTTCCTGCTCCTTGCGACCGACGACGAAACGGAGTTGGAGGTCCGCGCCTCCACCGGCCTGCCCTCCGCCCGCCAGCGCTTCGCGCGCGTGCCCGTCGAGGCGGGCCCCGGCCGCTACGGCTCGGCCCGCATGCCGGCCGTCCACGACGACCTCTCGGCCGTGCCCGGCGCCGTCCCGCTCCTCAGCGGCACCGGCATGCGCTCGGTCGTCACGGTCCCCCTGAAGGTCGAGGGACGGCTCACCGGCTCCCTGGGCGTGGCCGCCGAGGGCGCGGGCAGATACTCCAACGAGGAGGCCCTGCGCCTCCAATTCGCCGCCGACCGCATCGCGTTGGCCGTCGAGTCGGCCCGCCTCGGCGAACTGGAACGCCTGCGCCGAGGCTCCCTGAGCTTCCTCGTCGAGGCCTCCGACCTCCTCGCCGGCACCCTGGACCGCGACCAGACCCTCGCCCTGATGGCGCAGATGACGGTCCCCACCCTTGCCACCTGGTGCGCCGTCTACACGATCGCCGACCAGGCCTCCGAGCCGTACCTTTCGTACGTCCTGCACGAGGACGAGGAACTCATCGACGGCATCAAGTCGTTGCTCTCCAAGGTCCCGCCGCCCGATCCGGTACCGACCCCCGGCGCCCGTGTCTGGACGGCCCCCGGCGAGGTCGCCCACCAGGCGGCCCTGCGCAGTTCCATGCGCAGCCTGGGCCTCAGCGGCGGCCCGACCCGCCAGATCGCCTCGGGGATCGGTCCCACGCTCGCCACGGCGTCCGCCGTGGGCGGCGAGACCGTCGTCCTCCCCCTGGTGGCGCGCAACCGCGTCATCGGCATGCTGACGCTCGGCAAGCCCACCGACGAGCACTTCCGCCAGGAAATCCTGGAACTGGCCGAGGACTTGAGCCGCCGAGCGGCCCTGGCACTGGACAACGCCCGCTTGTACTCGGAGCGCACCGCCATCAGCCAGTCCCTCCAGCGCAGCCTCCTGCCGCCCGAGCTCCCCGAGATCGGCGGCGTAGAGGTCGAGGTCATCTACCGCGCGGCCGGCGAGGGCAACGAGGTCGGCGGCGACTTCTACGACCTCTTCCCGATCAGCGACGGCGCCTACGGCTTCGCCATCGGCGACGTCTGCGGCACGGGCCCCAACGCGGCTGCGGTGACCGGCCTCGCCCGGCACGCCCTGCGGCTCCTGGCCCGCGAGGGCCTCAGCGGCCCGGCGGTCCTGGAGCGATTGAACTCGGCCATTCTCGACGAGGGCGCCCGCAGCCGCTTCCTGACGCTTCTCTACGGCGAGTTGAGGCCTCAGGAGGACGGCAGCGCACAGCTCAAAGTGGTCTGCGCCGGCCACCCGCTCCCTCTGCGCCTGCGCCAGGACGGCACGGTCGAGCCGGCCGCCGAACCCCAGCCGCTCCTCGGCGTCATGGACGATCTCGAGCTCTACGAGCAGACGGTCACCCTCGACCCGGGCGACGTCCTCCTCTGCGTCACGGACGGCGTCACGGAGCGCCGCGAGGGCACGCGCATGCTGGGCGACGACGGTCTGGCCGACGTCCTCACGACCTGCACGGGCCTCACGGCCGGTGCGGTCGCGGCCCGCATCATGCGCGCGGTCGAGCGCTTCGCGTCCGACGCCCCGTCTGACGACATGGCCATCCTGGCGATGCGGGTGCCGGGCCTGCACAAGGACTGAGCAGCCCCCGAACACGCAGAAGGCCCCGCCCAATTGGGCGGGGCCTTTCGACTGGAGCCCCCAAACGGAATCGAACCGTTGACCTTCTCCTTACCATGGAGACGCTCTACCGACTGAGCTATAGGGGCCTGTCACCTTTTCGGGTTCCCCCCGCGGCGACGGAATAGATCATACCCCGTAGGGACGGGTGCTCCCAACCGCCTGATCCCGTCCCGAACGCCTGCTCAGAAGGCAGGCTGGAGCAGTCCGCCCAGCGCATTGCACGCGCCGACGATCCGCTGCATGTCCCGCTTCGTCAACGCGGCGTCCACCGGCAGTGCCAGCGTCTCGTCCGCCGCCCGCTCGGTCTCCGGCAGCGACACACAACGGCGGAATTCCGGCAGCCGGTGCACCGGCGTCTTCACCGGCACCTTGGCCTCAACTCCCCTGGCCCGCACGGCCCGCGCGAAAGCGTCCCGGTCCGGCCGCCCATTGCCCGGCACCCGCACGACGTACTGCTGATAGGTGTGCCCGTCACCACCGTCGGGCGTGCGTACACCCCTCAACTTGGCGTCGAGGTAGGTGGCCCGCTCCCTGCGCTGGGCCACTTCGTCGTACGGCACCTCGGACTCGCCTTGTTCCAGCACCAGGAGCCCGTGCCTCTGGCCCACTCCATGCAGGCGCGCGATGTCGGCCGGCCGGCCGAAGCGGTGGACGACAACGACCGCCGCCGTCCGCGGAGTTACGGCCGCCTCGGCGGCGGACGGATCGATGCAGTACGTCACCGGATCTATGTCGGCGAACACCGGCAGCGCTCCGGCCATGATGACGGCCTGAGCGACCTCGACGTTCCCGAAGGCCGGCACGACGACCTCGTCACCGAGTCCTACGCCGGCGGCCCTGAGCATTGCAGCAGTACCCATAGTCCGGATGGTCGTTGCGCAACGTGAACTTCAAGTGACGCAGAACAAAAAAGGGTTGGACCCCGAACCGAAGTTCAGGATCCAACCCTTTGAATAATTGTTCGGCGGCGTCCTACTCTCCCACAGGGTCCCCCCTGCAGTACCATCGGCGCTGTAAGGCTTAGCTTCCGGGTTCGAAATGTAACCGGGCG
>NZ_JBICXT010000002.1:0-327200 GCF_043200415.1 Streptomyces sp. NPDC048419
GTCACGTACAAGGTCGAGGCGACCCGTGTCGAGCAGCGCACCGACTTCGACAAGCTGATCGTCGACGTCGAGACCAAGCAGGCGATGCGTCCGCGTGACGCCATGGCGTCGGCCGGCAAGACGCTGGTCGAGCTGTTCGGTCTCGCCCGCGAGCTGAACATCGACGCCGAGGGCATCGACATGGGCCCGTCCCCCACGGACGCCGCCCTTGCCGCCGACCTGGCGCTGCCGATCGAGGAGCTGGAGCTCACCGTTCGGTCGTACAACTGCCTCAAGCGCGAGGGCATCCATTCCGTGGGTGAGCTCGTGGCTCGTTCTGAGGCCGACCTGCTCGACATCCGCAACTTCGGTGCGAAGTCGATCGACGAGGTCAAGGCGAAGCTGGTCGGCATGGGCCTGGCCCTGAAGGACAGCCCGCCCGGATTCGACCCCACGGCCGCCGCCGACGCCTACGGCGCCGACGACGACGCGGACGCGGGTTTCGTGGAGACCGAGCAGTACTGATCGGTCGTTGCCGATGAGCATCCGCTCATCGGGTTCCTGACCCCGGTACCTCACACGGCCGGGGCAGACACACAGGAGAAAGAAATGCCGAAGCCCACCAAGGGTGCCCGTCTGGGCGGCAGTGCCGCGCACGAGAAGCTGCTCCTCGCGAACCTCGCGAAGGCGCTCTTCGAGCACGGCCGCATCACCACCACCGAGGCGAAGGCCCGCCGCCTGCGCCCGTACGCCGAGCGTCTGGTCACCAAGGCGAAGAAGGGCGACCTTCACAACCGCCGCCAGGTGCTGCAGGTCATCACGGACAAGAGCATCGTCCACACGCTCTTCACCGAGATCGGCCCGCGCTACGAGAACCGTCCGGGTGGCTACACCCGCATCACCAAGATCGGTAACCGCCGTGGCGACAACGCGCCCATGGCTGTCATCGAGCTGGTCGAGGCGCTGACGGTCGCGCAGCAGGCCACCGGCGAGGCCGAGGCCGCCACCAAGCGTGCGGTCAAGGAAGACACCCTCAAGAAGGACGAGGCCGTCGAGGCCAAGTCCGACGAGGTCGCCGAGGACGCCGCCGAGGAGTCCAAGGACGCCTGAGCGTTCGGTGGTGCAGTGAACGGGTCCGCCCCTCGGGGCGGGCCCGTTCCACGTTTTGAAGAGGATGCAGCCCTGAGAGGATCTACGGGTGAGTGACGAAGCGCAGCCCGGTTACGTCCGTGTCCGACTCGACCTCTCCTACGACGGGAGCGAGTTCTCCGGGTGGGCCAAGCAGGCCGGGGGACGGCGGACCGTGCAGGGGGAGATCGAGGACGCGCTGCGGACCGTGACCCGGTCGCGGGAGGCCTGTGAACTGACGGTCGCCGGGCGGACCGACGCCGGGGTGCACGCACGGGGACAGGTCGCGCATGTGGACCTGCCGGAGGCGGTGTGGCGGGAGCATCACGAGAAGCTGCTCAAGCGGCTCGCCGGGCGGCTGCCCAGGGACGTACGGGTGTGGGCCCTGAGGGAGGCGCCGAGCGGCTTCAACGCCCGCTTCTCGGCGGTCTGGCGGCGGTACGCGTACCGGGTCACCGACAACCCCGGCGGAGTCGACCCGCTGCTGCGCGACCACGTCCTGTGGCACGACTGGCCGCTCGACGTCGACGCCATGAACAAGGCCGCCGAACGGCTGCTGGGGGAGCACGACTTCGCGGCCTACTGCAAGAAGCGGGAGGGCGCGACCACCATCCGCACGCTGCAGCGGCTGAGCCTGGTGCGCGGCGACGACGGGATCATCACCGCGACCGTGCGGGCCGACGCCTTCTGCCACAACATGGTGCGCTCGCTGATCGGGGCGCTGCTGTTCGTCGGTGACGGGCACCGCGGCCCGGACTGGCCGGGCAAGGTGCTCGCCGCCGGCGTACGGGATCCGGCCGTTCATGTCGTACGGCCGCACGGGCTGACGCTGGAGGAGGTCGGCTACCCGGCGGACGAGCTGCTCGCCGCGCGCAGCAAGGAGGCGCGCAACAAGCGGTCGCTGCCGGGTGCCGGGTGCTGCTGATCCCCCAGGGGGTGTCGGACAATTCCTAGCCGGCCGCCGCGGCCGACGCCTGGGCCTGGCCGCGCCTGCGGATCTGGCTGAAGGTGAACTCGGCCAGGTCGTCGCCGGCCTTGAACACCTTGGTGTCCGTCTTGGTGACGTCCTTGCCGTTGGTGAAGCCGGTGGTGGTGAAGTAGGCGTAGCGGCCGTAGGAGTTGGTCGTCGTGCGGCAGGTCGCGGAGTTGCAGAAGGGCTTGACGCCCTTGCCGGCGAGCGCCTGCACGAGGCTCTTGTTGTCCGCCTGGCCCTTGGCCTTGGTGGCCTGTGCCTCGGTGTCGAAGACGGCCACGCCGACGGTCACCGCGACGCCGTCCTTGGTGTAGGTCACGCGCAGCAGGCGGGTGCACTTGTTGGCGCCGAGGACCTTCGGGAGGCTGCCCTCGGCGGCCGAGGCGCAGTTCTTGGTGTCGGCCGTCGCGCCCTTCTTGTACACGGTCGAGCCCATGGTCAGCTGCGTGCCCGGGAAGAGGGTCTGCGCGCTGAGCGGGGCCGTGTCCTTGGCCTTGCTGGAGATGAACTCCTTCGGGTCCAGCGGGGGCGGGGCGCTCGTCGGCGCGAAGGACGGGGCCGTCGCGCTGCTGCTCGGGATGGCGCCGCCGGCCGGCACGTTGCTGGGGTTTCCGGACGCCTTGTCGTCGCCGTTCGCCGACACCACGGCCATGGCGACGGCGGTGCCTATCGCGACGGTGGCGATCACGCCGCCGCCGATGAACAGCAGCCGGCGCCGTTTGTTGCGTGTCTCCGACGCCTCCGCGAGCGCCGCCCAGTCCGGAGTCTGGCTGTCCCCGCCGTTGTTCCACGGCTGCTGGGAGTTTGGTTTCCAGGGGTCCCACTGGGACGGGGGTCCCCCCTGCTGCCCATAGCTCATGGGGCGCATCTTAGACGGGGGGCGAGAGGTGCCGGTGTGCCTCCGGCGGGCCGCCCGGGGACCTTTCCGGCACTGCCGTACATTGTGGCCGGACCGGCGGGTCGACGGGTCCGGCCGGGCTCGTTTTGACCCGTCAGGGGCAGCCCGAGTACTCTTGCGGTTTGTTATGCGTATTGGCTTGCTCATTCTCACGCGAGAGGCCCATACGTAGGTTCCCTGGAGCAGTTACCAGTGGGCGGCATACGGGCAGCGTTCCCGGCACTGTCGTCCCCAGCTGCACGATCGCTTCAGTGATGCCATGTGTCACCATCCATCCACTGAAGAAGAAAAGGCTGCGAAGTGCGTACGTACAGCCCTAAGCCTGGCGATGTGACTCGCCAGTGGCACGTCATTGACGCACAGGACATCGTCCTGGGCCGACTCGCCACCACCGCCGCGTCCCTTCTGCGGGGCAAGCACAAGCCGATCTACGCCCCCCACGTCGACACCGGTGACTTCGTCATCATCATCAACGCCGACAAGGTGCACCTGTCCGGCAACAAGCGGACCCAGAAGATGGCGTACCGCCACTCCGGCTACCCGGGTGGTCTGCGCTCCGTCCGTTACGACGAGCTCCTCGCCAAGAACCCCGAGAAGGCCATCGAGAAGGCCGTCAAGGGCATGCTCCCCAAGAACACCCTGGGCCGTCAGATGCTCACCAAGCTGAAGGTCTACTCGGGCGACCAGCACCCGCACGCTGCTCAGCAGCCGGTGCCGTTCGAGATCACCCAGGTCGCGCAGTAAGTCCGGCCACCCCCTAAGACTGAAGAGAAGCTGAGGAGCATCGTGGCCGAGACCACCGTCGAGACGCCCGTCGAGGGCGAAGAGATCGTCGACATCGAGAGCTACACCACCGAGTCCGACGTGCCCGTCGAGGGCGAGTACACGTCGGAGTCCATGGCGTCCCGCTTCGGCGACCCGCAGCCGGCCGCCGGCCTGGGCCGCCGCAAGAACGCCATCGCCCGCGTCCGGATCGTCCCGGGCTCCGGCAAGTGGAAGATCAACGGTCGCACCCTTGAGGACTACTTCCCCAACAAGGTGCACCAGCAGGAAGTCAACGAGCCCTTCAAGGTGCTCGAGCTCGAGGGCCGTTACGACGTCATCGCCCGCATCGCGGGTGGCGGCGTCTCGGGTCAGGCCGGTGCGCTCCGTCTCGGAGTCGCCCGTGCGCTGAACGAGGCCGACGTCGACAACAACCGCGGCCCGCTCAAGAAGGCCGGCTTCCTCAAGCGCGACGACCGTGCGGTCGAGCGCAAGAAGGCCGGTCTGAAGAAGGCCCGCAAGGCTCCGCAGTACAGCAAGCGCTAATCGCGTCCGCTGTCTTCACAACAATCGCCCCGGCCGCACGGATTGTGCTGCCGGGGCGGTTCGTTTACACAACCCCTACCGTCCCCGGACAGTCTCAGGGGATGTACTTGGGAGTGAGCCGCACTCTCTTCAGCAATTCGGAGGACACCACAGTGGGACGACTGTTCGGCACGGACGGCGTGCGTGGCGTCGCCAATGCGGACCTGACGGCGGAGCTGGCGCTCGGCCTCTCCGTGGCCGCGGCGCACGTACTCGCCGAGGCGGGCACCTTCGAGGGCCACCGGCCGAGGGCGGTCGTGGGACGGGATCCGCGCGCGTCCGGGGAGTTCCTGGAGGCCGCCGTGGTCGCGGGCCTCGCCAGCGCGGGCGTGGACGTCCTGCGCGTGGGCGTGCTGCCGACGCCCGCGGTGGCGTACCTCACCGGTGCGCTCGGCGCGGACCTCGGCGTGATGCTCTCCGCGAGCCACAACGCCATGCCCGACAACGGCATCAAGTTCTTCGCCCGCGGCGGCCACAAGCTCGCCGACGATCTCGAGGACCGGATCGAGTCCGTCTTCGAGTCGCACCGGCACGGTGAGCCCTGGCAGCGGCCCACGGGTTCGGGCGTGGGGCGGGTGCGGTCGTACGACGAGGGATTCGACCAGTACGTCGCCCACCTCATCGCCGTGCTGCCGAACCGTCTCGACGGGCTGAGGATCGTCCTCGACGAGGCGCACGGCGCGGCCGCGCGGGTCTCCCCGGAGGCGTTCTCGCGGGCCGGCGCCGAGGTGATCACCATCGGTGCCGAGCCGGACGGGCTCAACATCAACGACGGCTGCGGCTCGACCCATCTGGACAAGCTGAAGGCCGCCGTCGTCGAGCACGACGCGAACTTCGGCATCGCGCACGACGGTGACGCGGACCGGTGCCTCGCCGTGGACCACACCGGTGCGGAGATCGACGGCGACCAGATCCTGGCCGTCCTGGCGCTGGCGATGCGGGAGCATTCCACGCTGCGCTCGGACACGGTGGTCGCGACGGTGATGTCCAACCTGGGCTTCAAGCTGGCGCTGGAGCGCGAGGGGCTCCAGCTGATCCAGACGGCGGTCGGCGACCGGTACGTCCTGGAGGAGATGAAGGAGCACGGGTACGCGCTCGGCGGCGAGCAGTCCGGGCACGTGATCACCCTCGACCACGCGACCACCGGTGACGGCACGCTGACCGGGCTGCTGCTCGCGGCGCGGGTCGCCGAGACCGGTCGCACGCTCCGCGATCTCGCGGGCGTCATGGAGCGGTTGCCGCAGGTGCTGATCAATGTGCCGGACGTGGACAGGTCCCGGGTCGGGAACTCGGCCGACCTCGCCGCCGCCGTCGCCGACGCGGAACGGGAGTTGGGGGCGACCGGACGGGTGCTGCTGCGGCCTTCGGGGACGGAGCCGCTGGTGCGGGTCATGGTGGAAGCGGCTGACATCGATCAGGCGCGGTCTGTTGCGGGGCGGCTCGCCGACGCGGTGAAGTCCGCGCTGGGTTAGGTCTCCGCCGGGCCGGGTTCGGGGTTGGGGGCCCCGCGCCCCTAGGTGCTCTTGCGGTGGCGTTTCCAGAAGTACTTCTGGGCGGCGAGGGTCACGATTCCGGCGAGGACGATCCCGAGCAGGTTCAGCAGGAGCTGGTTCGTCGAGCCGATGGTCTGGGAGGGGTCACCGTAGGCGAGGGCCACGGCGGCGTTGGCGGCGGCCGGAACGGTAGTCACCGAGATGGCGACTCCCACCAGTGCGCCCGACTTGGCGGAGGTCAGCGAGAGCGTGCCCGCGATGCCGGCCAGGACGGCCACGATGAACGAGAAGGCGTCAGGCGCGTACACGAACGCGGTGTTCGGGCGCCTGCCTTCGAGGTCGGACTCGTGGAAGAGCCCGACGGCGTCCATGAACGCGCTGAAGCCGACCGTGACCAGCATCGCCACCGCGAAGCCCACCAGCAGTGCGATCAGCGAGCGCAGCGCGAGCCGTGGATGGCGCTGGACCACCGAAGTGCTGATGCCCGCCAGTGGGCCGAACTCCGGTCCCACCGCCATCGCGCCGACGATCAGGATCGCGTTGTCGAGCACGACACCGCAGGCCGCGATCATCGTGGCGAGCGTGATGAAGGCGACGTAGGTGACCGACAGCGTCGACTCCTCGTGGGTCGCCTCCGTCAGCCCCTCCCACAGCACGGCGTCGGCGCCCTCGCCGGGTGCCTCCTCCTCGGCCTTGTCGGCCCGGCGCGACAGGCTCAGGTCGATGTTCTCGACGGCGATCGAGCCCGTCTCGTCGAGGCCCAAAGCCCTGAGCGCGCCGAGGAGTTCGTCGCCCGCCTCGCGCGCGACGTCGCACAGCACCAGGTCGCCCGCAGGGTCGCGGGCGGCGCCGGGCAGCACGACCAGATGAGCGGTGCCGACCGTCCCCTGAAGCAGACGGACCACGTCGTCGGTAGTGCCGGACGGCGTGATCAGGCGCAGGTGCAGCATGGGGGCAGATTAGCGGTCACAGTTTGCGCAGGCTGAGCCGCTGGACCTTGTGGTCCGGGCCCTTGCGCACGACCAGGGTGGCCCGGCCGCGGGTGGGCGCGATGTTCTCCACCAGATTGGGCTTGTTGATGGTGCGCCACATCGTGCGGGCGTAGTCGAGTGCCTCGTCCTCGGAGACCTGCGTGTACTTGCGGAAGTACGAGGACGGGTTCTGGAAGGCCGTCTCGCGCAGCCTGCGGAAGCGGTTGAGGTACCAGCGCTCGATGTCCTCGGTGCGGGCGTCGACGTAGACGCTGAAGTCGAAGTAGTCGGCGAGACCGACGCGGGTGCGGCCGTCCTTGCCGGGGAGCGCGGGCTGAAGGACGTTCAGGCCCTCGACGATGAGGATGTCGGGGCGGCGCACGGAGAGCTTGCGGTCCGGGACGATGTCGTAGATCAGGTGCGAGTAGACGGGGGCCGTCACCTCGTCCTTGCCGGCCTTGATGTCGGCGACGAAGCGGGTGAGGGCGCGGCGGTCGTAGGACTCGGGGAAGCCCTTGCGCGACATCAGGCCGCGGGACTGGAGCTCCTTGGTGGGGAGCAGGAAGCCGTCCGTGGTCACCAGCTCCACGCGCGGGTGCTCGGGCCAGCGCGAGAGCAGGGCGCGCAGCAGGCGGGCCACCGTGGACTTGCCCACGGCCACCGAGCCGGCGACTCCTATGACGAAGGGCGTGCCGGACTGGGAGGCCTGCTCGCCGAGGAAGGTGTTCAGGGCGCCTCGCAGGCCGTCCGTGGCACCGATGTAGAGGTTGAGCAGCCGGGACAGCGGGAGGTAGATGTCCCGCACCTCGTCGAGGTCGATCACGTCGCCGAGGCCACGCAGCTTCTCGACCTCCTCGGCGGTGAGCGGCAGCGGCGTCTTCTCGCGCAGCGCGCTCCACTCGGCTCGGGTGAGGTCGACGTAGGGAGTCGCCTCCGGCCTGGGCCGGTGGGCGCTCCGGGGCATCGGGGAGACCGGAGAGATCACATTCCATTGTTAACGGAGTTTGAACGGCTCGGCGGGTGGGCTGTGTCACGTTGGCCGGACACTGTCGTACGACGGTGGGAATTTCCGATTTCGGGCACGCAGCGCCTCTTTTCGGCGGCCGGCGGACCGTAGGCTGCCGCGCATGTGCGGAATCGTGGGATACGTGGGGCCGCAGCCTGCGCTCGAGGTCGTCATGGCCGGGCTGAAGCGGCTGGAGTACCGGGGTTACGACTCGGCGGGCGTCTCGGTGCTCGCGGACGGCGGGCTGGCGGCCGCGAAGAGGGCCGGGAAGCTCGTCAACCTGGAGAAGGAGCTGCTGGAGCGGCCGCTGCCGACCGGGGGCACGGGGATCGGGCACACACGATGGGCCACGCACGGGGCGCCCACGGACGTGAACGCGCATCCCCATCTCGACAACGCGGGGCGCGTCGCCGTCGTGCACAACGGGATCATCGAGAACTTCGCGGCGCTGCGGGCCGAACTGGCCGAGCGCGGGCACGAGCTGACCTCCGAGACCGACACCGAGGTGGTGGCGCATCTGCTCGCGGAGGAGTTCTCCGCGACGGCCGATCTCGCGGAGGCGATGCGGCTGGTGTGCCGGCGGCTGGACGGGGCGTTCACGCTGGTCGCCGTGCACGCGGACGAGCCGGGCGTGGTGGTGGGGGCGCGGCGGAACTCGCCGCTGGTGGTGGGGGTCGGGGAGGGTGAGGCCTTCCTCGCCTCGGACGTCGCCGCGTTCATCGCCCACACGCGCTCGGCCCTCGAACTGGGGCAGGACCAGGTCGTCGAGCTGCGGCGGGACGGGGTGACGGTGACCGGCTTCGACGGGCGGCCGACGGACGCCCGGCCGTACCACGTCGACTGGGACGCCTCGGCCGCGGAGAAGGGCGGCTACGACTACTTCATGCTCAAGGAGATCGCCGAGCAGCCCAAGGCGGTCGCCGACACGCTGCTGGGGCGCATCGACGCGGGCGGCTCGCTGACGCTGGACGAGGTGCGGATCCCCGCCGGGGTGCTGCGGGAGGTCGACAAGGTCGTCGTGGTCGCGTGCGGCACGGCCTTCCACGCCGGGATGATCGCCAAGTACGCCATCGAGCACTGGACGCGGATTCCGTGCGAGGTGGAGCTGGCGAGCGAGTTCCGGTACCGGGACCCGATCCTGGGGCCGCGGTCGCTGGTGATCGCGATCTCGCAGTCCGGCGAGACCATGGACACGCTGATGGCCGTGCGGCACGCGCGCGAGCAGGGCTCCCATGTGCTGGCGATCTGCAACACCAACGGCTCGACGATCCCGCGCGAGTCGGACGCCGTGCTCTACACGCACGCCGGGCCGGAGGTCGCCGTCGCCTCGACCAAAGCCTTTTTGACGCAGCTGGTCGCCTGCTACCTCGTCGCGCTGTATCTCGGGCAGGTGCGCGGCACCAAGTGGGGTGACGAGATCGGCGCCGTCATCCGGGACCTGTCGCAGATCTCGGGTGCGGTCGAGCGGGTGCTGGAGACCATGGAGCCGGTGCGGGCGCTGGCGCGGTCCCTCGCCGGCAAGAACACGGTGCTCTTCCTCGGGCGGCACGTCGGGCATCCGGTCGCCCTGGAGGGCGCCCTGAAGCTCAAGGAACTGGCGTACATGCACGCCGAGGGCTTCGCGGCGGGGGAGTTGAAGCACGGGCCGATCGCGCTGATCGAGGCCGACATGCCGGTCGTGGTCGTGGTGCCCTCGCCGCGGGGGCGGTCCGTCCTCCACGACAAGATCGTCTCCAACATCCAGGAGATCCGGGCCCGCGGAGCGCGCACCATCGTCATCGCGGAGGAGGGTGACGAGGCGGTCGCGCCCTACGCCGACCATCTGATCCGGATCCCGGTCACCCCGACCCTTCTCCAGCCTCTCGTGGCCACGGTGCCCCTCCAGGTCTTCGCCTGCGAACTGGCGACGGCGCGGGGCAACGAGGTGGACCAGCCACGGAACCTGGCCAAGTCGGTGACGGTGGAGTGAGGTTGCCCGTGGTGATCACCTCGTAAGGTGCTCGCCATGAGCATCATCGGCGTCGGGATCGACGTGGCGGAGATCGAGCGGTTCGAGGCGTCGCTGAAGCGGACGCCCGGGATGGCGCAACGGCTGTTCGTCGAGGACGAGTTGCTGCTGTCCAGCGGCGAGCGCCGGGGTGTCGCCTCGCTCGCCGCGCGTTTCGCCGCGAAGGAGGCGCTGGCCAAGGCGCTCGGGGCGCCGGCCGGGCTGCACTGGACGGACGCCGAGGTGTACGTCGAGGACAGCGGGCAGCCGCGGCTGCGGGTGAAGGGCACGGTGGCGGCCCGGGCGGCGGAGCTCGGGGTGCGGACCTGGCATGTGTCGCTGAGTCACGACGCCGGGGTCGCCTCGGCCGTGGTGGTCGCCGAGGGGTGATCCCTCGGCCGGGGCGGCCGACGTGCGATCAGGGGCAGATCCAGCAGTACAGACGCCGGCCACGAACTTCCGCCCGGTCCGCGAGGTCCGCGAGGGCGCGCAGGAAACCGGCCAGGTCTGACGGGTCCGGCGGGCTGTGGAAGTCGCCGGACGCCACCCATCCCACGGCCACGTCGTCCAGCAGTCTCCTGTCGAAGGCGGCGAGCGCGTCCCGGAAGCCGTCGGTGAGCGACACGCTGACGGCTTCGCCCTCTCCCACCATGGCGATCAGCGCGCCGTGCCGCGGGTCGGCCTTCACCTCGTCCGCCGGCCGGCCGGTTATCAGCGTCTCGGCCGGCAGCAGGTCGACCATCGGGTCGATGCCCTTCACCACCAGCTCGTCGTACCCCGTCCCGAAGGGCTGCTCGTCCTCGCGCACGATCGCGCGGGCGGCGTCCTCGTCGTCGGCGGCGGCGTAGTAGCCGTACAAGACTCCCATGTGCCGATCATGGCAGCCGCCACTGACAATCGGCCCGGGTCCGGGCCGGGCGGGGGTGCGGCCCGGGCCGGGATCGGGAGAGACTCGACCGCATGCGTACTGCGTACAGCGTGGAGACGGTAAGGACGGCCGAGCGTGCGCTGATGGCGCGGCTTCCCGAGGGGGCGCTGATGCAGCGCGCCGCCGCCGGGCTCGCCGCCGCCTGCGCCGAGTTGCTCGGGCGGGTGTACGGCAGCCGGGTCGTGCTGCTCGTCGGCAGCGGCGACAACGGCGGCGACGCCCTGTACGCCGGAGCCCGCCTCGCCCGGCGCGGAGCGGGGGTCGCCGCCGTGCTGCTCGCACCCGAACGGGCCCATGCCGCGGGGCTCGCGGCACTGCTGCGGGCCGGCGGGCGGGTCGTCGGCGCGGGCACGGATGCGGGCGCGGGCCGGTCCGCAGGTGCCGCCGCCGCGGCCGGCGTCGGTGCCGTGGAGGAGGCGATCCTGCGCGCCGACCTGGTGGTCGACGGCATCGTGGGGATCGGCGGCAAGGGCGGACTGCGGCCCGACGCCGCGCAGTTGGCTGCCTGCGCCGCCGAGTCCCGTGCCGCCGTGGTCGCCGTCGACCTGCCGAGCGGGGTCGACGCCGACACCGGTGAGGTGCGCGGTGAGGCCGTACGGGCCGACCTGACCGTCACGTTCGGGACGCACAAGCCGGGGCTGCTGATCGATCCCGCGCGCGAGTACGCCGGTTCCGTGCGGCTCGTCGACATCGGGCTCGGGGGCGAACTGCCCGACGAGCCCGAGCTGGAGGCGCTGCAGCACGCGGACGTGTCCCGGCTGCTGCCGGTGCCCGCCGCGGAGAGCGACAAGTACCGGCGCGGGGTCGTGGGCATCGCCGCCGGGTCCGCCCGGTATCCCGGCGCCGCCGTGCTCGCCGTGTACGGGGCGCTGCGGGGCGGTGCGGGCGCCGTGCGGTACGTCGGGCCCGCCGGGGACGCGGTGATCTCCCGGTTCCCCGAGACGCTCGTGTCGGACCAGGGGCCCAAGCACGCGGGGCGGGTGCAGGCATGGGTCGTGGGGCCCGGCGCCGGGGACGATGCGTCCGCCGTGGGGGAGGTGCTCTCGTCCGACGTGCCGGTACTCATCGACGCGGACGGCCTGCGGCTCGCCGACGCCGACGCCGTACGGGCCCGTACGGCACCCACCCTGATGACCCCTCACGCCGGGGAGGCCGCCGCCCTGCTGGGCGTCTCCCGGGAGACCGTCGAGGAGGCGCGCCTGACCTGGGCGCGTGAACTCGCCGCGCGGTACGGGGCGACCGTGCTCCTCAAGGGCTCGACCACCCTCGTCGCCGACGCGCGGGGCGGCGCCGTACGGGTGAATGCCACGGGCACGCCCTGGCTGGCGACGGCCGGCAGCGGCGACGTGCTGTCGGGTCTGGCCGGATCGCTGCTGGCGTCCGGGCTCCGCGCACGGGACGCGGGAAGCGCGGCGGCGTATCTGCACGGCCTGGCGGGGCGTTACGCGGCCGACGGCGCACCGGCGGGCGCCCACGACGTGGCGGAGGCGATTCCCGCGGCCTGGCGGGACGTACGGGACTGACGGGGCAGCCGAGCACCGGGTCCGCACGGTGCGTCGCCCCAGCTCACAGCAGTTTCACGGGACCGGTGCCGCAGTGCTGTCCGACCCCTCTGCGACACTGGGGCTGCCATGACTGAGACAGCTGCTGCCCCGACCACGCCCCTGCGCGCCCGCGCAGAGATCGATCTGGCCGCGTTGCGGGCCAACGTGCGGGCCCTGCGCGCCCAGGCGCCGGGCGCCGCTCTCATGGCCGTGGTCAAGTCGGACGCGTACGGCCACGGGGCCGTGCCGTGCGCGCGGGCGGCCGTCGAGGCGGGGGCCGCCTGGCTCGGCACCGCCACGCCCGAGGAGGCCCTCGCGCTGCGGGCCGCCGGGCTGCCCGGACGCATCATGTGCTGGCTGTGGACGCCGGGCGGGCCCTGGCAGGAGGCCGTCGAGGCCGACATCGACGTGTCGGTGAGCGGCATGTGGGCCCTCGACGAGGTCACGGACGCCGCCCGTCGCGCCGGCGCACCCGCGCGCGTGCAGCTCAAGGCCGACACCGGCCTGGGGCGCAACGGCTGCCAGCCGGGCGCGGACTGGGCCGAGTTGGTCGCGGCGGCCCTGCGGGCCGAGGCCGAGGGGCTGATCCGCGTCACCGGGCTCTGGTCGCACTTCGCCTGCGCCGACGAACCCGGCCACCCCTCCATCGCGCACCAGCTCACCACCTTCCGGGAGATGCTGGCGCACGCCGAGGGCCAGGGGGTGCGCCCCGAGGTCCGGCACATCGCCAACTCGCCCGCCACGCTCACCCTTCCCGAGGCCCACTTCGACCTCGTACGGACCGGGATCGCGCTCTACGGCATCTCACCGAGCCCCGAGGTCGGCACCCCTGCGGACTTCGGGCTGCGGCCGGTGATGACGCTGTCGGCGTCCGTCGCGCTCGTGAAGCACGTCCCGGGGGGTCACGGCGTCAGTTACGGGCATCACTACATCACCCCCGGCGAGACCACCCTCGGACTCGTGCCCGTCGGATACGCCGACGGCATCCCTCGGCACGCCTCCGGCTCGGGCCCGGTGCTGGTCGGGGGGAAGTGGCGGACCGTCGCGGGGCGGGTCGCGATGGACCAGTTCGTGGTCGACCTCGGCGGGGACGAGCCCGCGGTCGGCACCGAAGCGGTCCTCTTCGGGCCGGGCGACCGCGGCGAGCCCACCGCCGAGGACTGGGCCCAGGCGGCGGGCACCATCGCCTACGAAATCGTCACACGGATCGGAACGCGCGTTCCGCGCGTCTACGTGAACGAGGAACAAAGCGGGTAACCGGCACAGGGGCCCCGCGGTCCGGCGCAAGCGCAGCACCCGCACGTCCCGCAACACCCGCCGGTCGACCGGCAGCGGTAACGATCGACAGCGGCATCGCACGAACACCATCTGCAACATCCGACCCAACCGGCAACAGCAGTCAGGCGAGAAGGAGCGGTACGTGAGCGAGAGCAGTGCCGAGGCCGTCACGGCCCTCGCCTCCGCCACGGGGGCGGCGGGCAACTGGCGCAGGGCCACCGGCATCGCCGGCGCCGCGATAGGCGTGGTGGCCGCGGGTGCCGCGGCCGGTGTCGCCGTCGAGCGGCTCACCGTCGGCCGCGGCATGCGCAGGAAGGCCCGGCTGGCCCTCGACTCGACGGGACCGTACGGATCGCTGCGCGGCACCCCCGGCAAGGCCACGGCCGACGACGGCACCGAGCTGTACTACGAGGTCGACGATGTCGACCCCGCCGCCGTGCCCGCACTGGGTCCGCGCCGCCGGCGGCTGTTCGGGCGGAAGACGCCCGCGCCCGTCACGGTCGTCTTCAGCCACGGCTACTGCCTCAACCAGGACTCCTGGCACTTCCAGCGCGCGGCCCTGCGGGGCGTCGTACGGACCGTGCACTGGGACCAGCGCAGCCACGGCCGCTCCGGGCGGGGCGTGCAGCAGGTGCAGGACGGTGTGGCGGTCAGCATCGACCAGCTGGGCCGTGATCTGAAGGCCGTCATCGACGCCGCCGTGCCCGAGGGGCCGATCGTGCTCGTCGGGCACTCCATGGGCGGGATGACGGTGATGGCGCTGGCCGACCAGTACCCCGAGCTCGTCCGCGACCGGGTCGTCGCCGTCGCGCTCGTGGGTACGTCGTCCGGGCGACTCGGCGAGGTCAACTTCGGGCTGCCCGTCGCCGGCGTCAACGCGGTGCGCCGCGTCCTGCCCGGGGTGCTGAAGGCGCTGGGGACGCAGGCCGCGCTGGTGGAGAAGGGGCGCCGGGCGACCGCCGACCTGTTCGCCGGGGTCATCAAGCGGTACTCGTTCGCCTCGCGGGACGTCGACCCTGCGGTCGCGCGGTTCGCCGAGCGGATGATCGAGGGCACGCCGATCGACGTGGTCGCCGAGTTCTACCCGGCGTTCACCGACCACGACAAGACCGAGGCGCTGGGGCACTTCGCGGACCTGCCGGTGCTGGTGCTGGCCGGGATCGGCGATCTGGTCACGCCCAGCGAGCACAGCGAGGCCATCGCCGACCTGCTGCCGGACGCCGAACTGGTGCTGGTGCCCGACGCCGGGCATCTGGTCATGCTGGAACACCCGGAAGTGGTCACCGACCGGCTGGCCGACCTTCTCACCCGTGCGGGTGCAGTGCCGGCAGGGGCTACCGTGGGTGGCTATGGAAGCACCAGCAGCACCGCACAACCCGGTTGAGACCGAGCTGACCGTCACCGCCCCCGAGCAGATGCGGGACCTGGGCCGCCGCTTGGCCAAACTGCTGCGCGCCGGCGACCTCGTGATGCTCAACGGCGAGCTCGGTGCGGGCAAGACGACGCTCACCCGCGGGCTCGGCGAGGGGCTCGGCGTCCGGGGCGCGGTGACCTCGCCGACCTTCGTGATCGCCCGGGTGCATCCGTCGCTGGGTGACGGACCGCCGCTCGTGCACGCCGACGCGTACCGCCTGTCGGGCGGGCTCGACGAGATGGAGGACCTCGACCTCGACGTCTCCCTGACCGACTCGGTGATCGTCGTGGAGTGGGGCGAGGGCAAGGTCGAGGAGCTGACCGAGGACCGGCTGAACGTCGTCATCCACCGGGCCGTGGGGGACACCACGGACGAGGTCCGGCACGTGACGGTGACCGGGCTCGGCGCGCGCTGGTCGGCGACCGACCTGAGCGTCCTGTCCGCCTGAGCCACCGGCCGCCCGAACGGTCCTGTCCGCCGGAAAGCTGCTGACAGCCGCACATTTCCGTGAACGTTCCGACAAGACGTCGGCAAGCTGTTGCATTAATTGTCCTGTGCGTGGTCACATGGTACCCAGTTCGTAGTTAGGTCTACCTAACTACGCCCGCCCCCGGGTCTTCAGGAGGCGTCCATGCCGGCCACCGAGAGCAGCGAGCAGCAGCAGAAGCCCTACGCCGTCGCAGCCGGCGTCTCCATGCGCGATCTGCTGGCGTCGTGCGCCGCGGCGAGCACGATCTCGACCCCACCGCGGCTGCCGGACCCGGAACCGGCCGAGTCACCGGCCCGGCATCGGGAAGCCGCTTAGGGGATCACGGCGACCTGCGCGCCGATCGTCGCGAACTCCCACATCGCGGCGCCGTCCTCGCGGGCCTCGCGGACACCGCCCGTGCGCACGCCGGGGTCGGTCTCCTCCGAGGTTCTGCCGACCGCCGCGCTGAATCCGATGGCCACCCCGTCGACGTCGGCGAAGCGCACGACGTGCTCGATGGGGACGCCGTCGGTGCCGACGACCGAGTTCGAGCGGGAGGTGACCCGGTAGACGCCGGGTGCCGGGTCGACGCTGCCGGGGGTGACCGCGAAGCTGCGCGTGACCTCGTTGCGCCCGCCCACCAGCCAGACGCGGTTGCCGCCCGTCGAGTACACGACGCGTTCGCCCACGCCGGAACCGGCCGGCGGGACGTCGGGGCTCACCCTGCCGTGGGGCGCCTTGGCGACGATCGCCGACGGCGAGGTGCTCGCGGCCGGCTTGGCGAGGGCGGCCGGGACGGTCGCCTGGGCCTGGTAGCCGAGGAGGCCGACCGCCGCGAGGGCGGCTGCGGTGAGCCCGAACACGAATCCGGAGCTGCTGCTTGGCACCGTCGCCCACCTGACCCATCACGTCGTACCTCGTACTTGCGGCGACCGTAGCAGCCTTCACCCGCCCGACCGGGGCGGCGATACCGGAGGCGCAGGAGCCGTAGGCTGTTTGCGTGCTCTTGCTCGCTCTGGATACCGCAACCCCCGCCGTGACCGTCGCCCTGCACGACGGCTCGGACGTCATCGCCTCCTCCAGTCAGGTGGACGCACGCCGGCACGGCGAGCTGCTGCTGCCGGCCGTCGACCGGGTGCTCGCCGAGGCAGGCCTCAGGCTCGACGCCGTCACCGGCATCGTCGTGGGCATCGGTCCCGGCCCCTACACCGGGCTGCGCGTCGGACTGATGACCGCGGACACCTTCGGGCTCGCGCTCGGTGTCCCCGTGCACGGCGTGTGCACGCTCGACGGCCTGGCGTACGCGGCCGACATCGGCGAAGGCCCGTTCGTCGTGGCGACCGACGCCCGGCGCAAGGAGGTCTACTGGGCGCGCTACGCCGACTCCCGTAAGCGCCTGACCGACCCGGCCGTCGACCGGCCCGCGGACATCGCCGACCAGGTCGCCGGAGTGCCCGCCGTCGGCGCGGGCGCGCTGCTGTACCCCGACACCTTCCCCGAGGCGCGCGAGCCGGAGCACGTCTCGGCCGCGTCGCTGGCGAGCCTGGCCGCCGAGCGGCTGGAGCGGGGCGAGGAACTGCCCGCGCCCCGGCCGCTGTACCTGCGCCGGCCGGATGCCCAGGTCCCCAAGAACTACAAGGTGGTCACCCCCAAGTGACCGAACCCGTGACCTCTCGACTGCGCGAGATGCGCTGGTGGGACATCGACCGCGTGCTCGAGCTGGAGAAGGACCTCTTCCCCGAGGACGCCTGGTCCCGGGGCATGTTCTGGTCCGAACTGGCCCACGCGCGCGGGTCGGAGGCGACCCGCCGCTACCTCGTCGCCGAGGACGGCGAAGGCCGGATGGTCGGGTACGCGGGCCTCGCCTCCTCCGGCGACCTCGCCGACATCCAGACCATCGCGGTCGCCCGCGACCAGTGGGGCACGGGGCTCGGCGGGCTGCTGCTGACCGAGCTGCTGAGGGCCGCCACCGCCTTCGAGTGCGCCGAAGTGATGCTGGAGTGCCGGATCGACAACATCCGGGCCCAGAAGCTGTACGAGCGCTTCGGCTTCGAGGCCATCGGGTTCCGGCGCGGCTACTACCAGCCCGGCAACGTGGACGCCCTGGTCATGCGACTGACCGACCCTGCAACCTCCGTACAAGGAACCGAGATCAATGGCTGACCAACGCGACGAGCCGCTCGTACTCGGCATCGAGACCTCCTGCGACGAGACCGGCGTCGGCATCGTCCGCGGCACCACCCTGCTGGCCGACGCCGTCGCCTCCAGCGTCGACGAGCACGCCCGCTTCGGCGGGGTCGTCCCGGAGGTCGCCTCCCGCGCCCACCTCGAGGCGATGGTGCCGACGATCAAGCGCGCGCTGAAGGACGCGGGAGTGAGCGCCCGCGACCTGGACGGCATCGCCGTCACCGCGGGTCCGGGGCTGGCCGGCGCCCTTCTGGTCGGAGTCTCGGCGGCGAAGGCGTACGCCTACGCCCTCGGCAAGCCCCTCTACGGCGTCAACCACCTGGCGTCACACATCTGTGTGGACCAGCTGGAGCACGGGGCGCTGCCCGAGCCCACGATGGCGCTGCTGGTCTCCGGCGGGCACAGCTCCCTGCTGCTGTCGACGGACATCACCTCGGACGTACGGCCCCTGGGCTCGACCATCGACGACGCGGCCGGCGAGGCCTTCGACAAGATCGCGCGCGTGCTGGACCTCGGCTTCCCCGGCGGCCCGGTCATCGACCGGTACGCGCGCGAGGGCGACCCGGCGTCGATCGCGTTCCCGCGCGGTCTGACCGGCCCGCGCGATGCGGCGTACGACTTCTCCTTCTCGGGTCTGAAGACGTCCGTGGCCCGCTGGATCGAGGCCAGGCGGGCGGCGGGGGAGGAGGTGCCGGTGCGTGACGTGGCGGCGTCCTTCCAGGAGGCGGTCGTCGACGTGCTGACCCGCAAGGCCGTAAGGGCCTGCAAGGACGAGGGCGTCGACCACCTGATGATCGGCGGCGGCGTGGCCGCCAACTCCCGGCTGCGGGTACTCGCGCAGGAGCGCTGCGAGGCCGCCGGGATCCGGCTGCGGGTGCCGCGCCCCAAGCTGTGCACCGACAACGGCGCGATGGTGGCGGCGCTCGGCGCGGAGATGGTGGCCCGCAACCGGGCGGCGTCGAGCTGGGACCTGTCGGCGGACTCCTCGCTGCCGGTGACCAGTCCGCATGTGCCCGGGCACGACCACGTGCACGAGGTCAGCAAGGAGAACCTCTACTCGTGACGGTCGCGTTGATGTGGGAGGCGCGGGCGGCCGAGGGCCGGGGCGAGGAGCTGCTGGCCTGGGCGCGCGGGCAGGAGCTGCCGGGCGCGCCGCTGCGCCGGGAGACCTTCCGCGCCCCGCAGGACCGCGTCCTCGTCATCACCTGGTGGGACGCGTCCTACGACGCCGAGCTGCCCGAACTTCCCGAACCGGACGGCGACTTGGTCACCCGGACGGTGCATCGGTGGCGGTTCGAGTCGACGGGGGCGCAGTGACGGGGGAGTAGGAGAGCCGGTTCGGATCGGCCGGGTCGTGGCCCAGCCACAGAAGCCGGCCGTTCCTGCGCTCCCAGCGGGCGCCCACCGCGGCCTTGACGATCCAGTCCAGGGACATCGCCAGCGCAACCAGCAGCACCGACGGCAGCCCCAGCAGGCCGATGGCCACGCTCGGCAGCAGGAACAGCGAGAACCGGAGCGCCTTGCGGAGCGTGTGGTCGGGCCGGTCCGGACCGTCGCTCGGCAGCGGTTCGGCGGCCTCGAACTCCCTTATGTCTCCCAGCCACTTGACCCGGGAGGACCGCAAGCGCGCCGAGAGCGCGAGGAACGCGAGCGCGGCGAGGGTCACCCACAGCACCGTCCACGCCCGCACCGACGCGCCGCCCTCGACGGAGACCCCCACCGCGACACCGGCCGCGGCGGAGGTCAACAGGGCGACGGCAGCCATCAGTTCGTGGTACACGTACCGGATCATCGCAACCCCCGTCGCTCCGGTGCGGGGCTCACCCCACCGCCGACACCTCCGTCTCGCAGCGCAGCCGCCGGTCGGTGCCGAGGACCCTCACCGGTCCCGTGAGGTGCAGTCGTGCCGTGTGCCGTACGTCCGCGCTGGATGCCGCCAACCGTAGTTCCAGGGCGCCGGGTTCGACCACCCGCGCGCCGGAACGGTCCGTGAAGGCGGACAGGTCGGCGTGGAAGCGGAAGGTGACCTCGGCCGCTTCGCCGGGGTCCAGCTCCAGCCGCCGGTAGCCGATCAGGCGGACGTCCGGGCGGGTCACCGAGGCCACCGGGTCGTGCAGATACAGCTGCACCACCTCGGCGCCCGCGCGCACACCCGTGTTGCGGACGGTGACCGCGACGTCGTAGGAGCCGTCCGTGCCGATCTCGGCCTGCGCCGGCTGCGACTCCCAGGCGAAGCTCGTGTACGAGTGGCCGTGGCCGAAGGCGTACAGCGGGGTCGGGTCGAGGTTGCTGACCTCGCCCGCGAGGCCCAGCGGGGGCTGGAGGTACGTCCACGGCTGGCCTCCCGGGTCCCGCGGGACGCTCACCGGCAGACGGCCGGAGGGATTCACCCGGCCGGACAGCACGCCCGCGACCGCGGGGCCGCCCTCCTCCCCGGGGAAGAACGCCTGCACCACGGCGGCCAGCCGGCCCTGCCAGCGGCCCAGCGCGTACGGGCGGCCGGTCAGCAGGACCAGGACCACGGGCACGCCGGTGGCGACCAGGGCGTCGAGCAGTTCGGCCTGCACGCCGGGGAGCCGCAGATCACTCACGTCGCAGCCCTCGCCCGAGGTGCCCCGCCCGAACAGGCCCGCCCGGTCGCCCAGGACGGCCACGCAGACGTCCGCCTCGGCGGTCCGCGCGATCGCCTCCTCGAAGCCCGACGTGTCCGGGTCCGAGGTGTCGCAGCCCTCCGCGAACGTGACCTTGGCGTCCGGGAGTTCGGCGCGCAGCGCCTCCAGGACGGTCGGGATCTCCACACCCATCTCCACGTCGGGGTGGTGCGGCAGCACATGGGACGGGAAGGAGTAGCAGCCGAGCATCGCCAGCGCGTCGGCCGCCCGCGGGCCGACCACCGCGATACGGGTGTCGGGCGAGAGGGGCAGGGCCCCGCCCGGGTTGTCCAGGAGCACCACCGACTCCTCGGCCAGCCGGCGGGCCAGTGCCCGGTTCGCGGCCGAGTCGAGGGCGATGGCGGAGGTGGGCTCGGGGTCCCAGTCCGCGTCCAGCAGGCCCAGTTCGCACTTCTGGATCAGGACCCGGCGGGCCGCGCGGTCGACCAGCGACTCGGGCACCGCGCCCGCCCGCACCGCCTCCAGCAGCGGTTTGCCGTAGCAGTTGAGGGTCGGCAGCTCGACGTCGATGCCGGCCGCCAGCGCCGCGTGCGCGGCCTCGGCGGGGGAGCTCGCCACCCGGTGCAGGCTCTGCAGGAAGCCGATGCCGAAGTAGTCGGAGACGACCGTGCCGGTGAACCCCCACTGCTCCCGCAGGAGTTCGGTCAGCAGGCCGGGGTCCGCCGAGGCCGGGATGCCGTCCGTGTCGTTGTACGCGGCCATGACCGAGCGGGGGCCGCCCTCGCGCAGCGCCATCTCGAAGGGCGGCAGCGTCACGTCCGCGAGCTCCCGGACGCCGGCCCGGACGGGGGCGAGGTTGCGGGCGCCCGCCGAGGAGGCGTACCCGGCGAAGTGCTTGAGCGTGGCGACGACCCCGGCGGACTCCAGGCCCCGCACGTAGGCCGCGCCGATCGTGCCGACCAGGTACGGGTCCTCGCCGATGGTCTCCTCGACCCGCCCCCAGCGCGGATCGCGTACGACGTCCAGGACCGGGGCGAGGCCCTGGTGGACGCCCGCGGAGCGGAGGTCGGCGCCGATGCGGCGGGCCATGTCCTTGACGAGGGCCGGGTCGAAGGAGGCGCCCCAGGCGAGCGGCACCGGATACGCGGTGGCGCCCCAGGCCGTGAAGCCGGCCAGGCACTCCTCGTGGGCGACGGCCGGGATGCCGAACCGGCCGGCCGCGACGATACGGCGCTGGGCGCGGGCCAGGGCCTGCGCGCCCAGCGCCGGATCCACGGGCGCGGTGCCGTAGGAGCGGGTGAGCTGGCCAAGGCCGTGCGTGATCAGCTCGTCCCAGTCGTAGTCGGAGGTCATCTCCGACTGGAGCGGGGCGACTCCGTCGCCGTCCGTGGCGGCGCCCACCCAGACGCCGTAGAGCTGGGCGGTCTTCTCCTCCAGGGTCATCCGGGAGAGGAGGTCGTCGACGCGGGCGGCGGCGGGCAGGGCGGGGTCACGCCAGGGCGCGATGGTCATGAAACTCCTGCTCTTGGTCGAGTTGGGGCGAGCCCTCTCACGAATGTTTCGATACTAACCTCGAATGTTCCGGGAACCTAGGGCGGGCAGAAGGGTTCGTCAAGAGGTCGCGCAGGGATACGATCGCCGCCATGACACCTCCGGACCCCGCTGAAACGCGGACGACAACCCCGGCGACAGGGCGCTCCGCGCAGAGCGCGACGCTCGCCGAGATCGCCCGCGAGGCCGGCGTGTCCGCGCCGACTGTTTCGAAGGTCCTCAACGGCCGTGCGGACGTGGCCCCGGGCACCCGCAGCCGCGTCGAGGACCTGCTGCGCGCGCACGGCTACCGGCGCCGCCGTGCCGAGGCGAGCCGCTCGCCCCTGATCGACCTGGTCTTCCACGAGCTGGAGAGCGCGTGGGCGATGGAGGTCATCCGGGGCGTGGAGAACGTCGCCCGGGACGCCGGCCTGAGCGTCGTGCTGAGCGAGAGCGCCGGGCGGCTGACCCCGGGGCGGACCTGGGCCGACCAGGTCGCCGCCCGCCGCCCGCACGGCGTGATCCTCGTGCTGAGCGGGCTCGACGACTCCCAGCGCGCGCTGCTGACGAGCCGCTCCATCCCGTTCGTGGTGATGGACCCGGCCGGCGACCCCGGCGTCGACGTCCCCTCGATCGGTGCGACCAACTGGCAGGGCGGGCTCGCCGCCACCCGGCATCTCGTCGACCTCGGCCACACCCGCATCGGTGCCATCACCGGGCCGTCCCGCATGATGTGCAGCCGCGCCCGCGTCGACGGCTACCGGGCCGCCCTGGAGACCGCGGGCCTCCCGGTCGATCCGGCGCTGATCGTGACCGGCGACTTCCACCACGAGGCCGGCTACCGGCAGGGACTGGAGCTGCTGCGCCGCCCGGACCGGCCCACCGCGGTCTTCGCCCTCAACGACCTTCAGGCGCTGGGTCTTTACGAGGCCGCACGCGAGCTGGGGCTGCGCATCCCGGAGGACCTGAGCGTGGTCGGCTTCGACGACCTGCCGGTCGCCCGCTGGGTGGGGCCGCCGCTGACGACCGTGCGGCAGCCGCTGACGGAGATGGCCGAGGCGGCCGCCAAGCTGGTGCTCGACCTGGGGCGGCGGGACCAGCCGCCGGTGGCCACGCGGGTGGAGCTGGCGACGAGTCTGGTGGTGCGCAGCAGCACGGGGGCACCTCCGGCGCTCTAGGGGTGCGGTGCCGTCCTGAGGGCCGTGGGGCTGTGTTGACGGCTGTGGCGGGACGCCCCACACTGCTCCGAAGCCAATCGGTTGTTCAACCGAAACTTTCGGAGGCATCCCGCAATGAGATCTCTGAGAACGGGCTTATCCCTGGCGGCACTCGTCACCGGCGCCGCGCTGCTGTTCGCGGCGCCCGTGGCACACGCCGCCGACACCCCCCTCCGCGACCTGGCCGACGCCCAGGGCAAGGTCGTCGGCACGGCGGTCACCGGCTCCAAGCTCACCGGGACGTACGGCGACATCGCCGGGGCGCAGTTCAACTCGCTCACCCCCGGCAACGCGATGAAGTGGGGCACGGTCGAGCCGGCCCAGGGCAGCTTCAACTGGAGCGAGGCCGACCAGATCGTCGCCTTCGCCCAGGCCCACCACCAGCAGGTGCGCGGCCACACCCTGGTCTGGCACAGCCAGAACCCGAGCTGGCTGACCAACGGCTCCTGGACGACCGCACAGCTCGGCAGCCTGCTGCGGAACCACATCAGCACCGAGGTCGGCCGCTACAAGGGCGAGATCGCCGCCTGGGACGTGGTCAACGAGCCGTTCGACGAGGACGGCACCTACCGCTCGACGCTCTGGTACGACGGCCTCGGCGCCGGCTACATCGCCGACGCGCTGACCTGGGCGCACGCCGCCGACCCCGACGCCAAGCTGTACATCAACGACTACAACGTCGAGGGCGTCAACGCGAAGTCGACCGCCCTGTACAACCTGGTCAAGGACCTCAGGAGCCGGGGCGTCCCGATCGACGGGGTCGGCCTCCAGGCGCACCTGATCCTCGGCCAGGTGCCGTCGTCGCTGCAGCAGAACATCCAGCGCTTCGCCGACCTCGGCGTGGATGTGGCGATCACCGAGCTGGACGTGCGCATGGCGCTCCCCTCGGACGCCACGAAGCTCGCCCAGCAGGCCGCCGACTACCGGTCGGTGGTCAACGCCTGTGTGGCGGTGGCCCGTTGCGCCGGTGTCACCGTCTGGGGCTTCACCGACTCCGACTCCTGGGTGCCGAGCACCTTCCCGGGCTACGGGGCGGCGACGCCGTACGACGAGAACTACGCGCCGAAACCGGCGTACTCCGCGATCGCCGCGGCCCTCGGCGGTACGACGACCCCGCCGCCCACAGGTGCCTGCACGGCGGCGTACAGCGTGCCGAGCCAGTGGAACACCGGGTTCACGGGCCAGGTGAGGATCTCCTGCTCCGGGGCGTCGCTCTCGTCCTGGAAGGCGAAGTGGACGTTCGGCGCGGGTCAGCGGATCACCCAGGCCTGGAACGCGACGTGCACGCAGAGCGGTTCGGCGGTCAGCTGCGCCAACGCGTCCTACAACGACGCGGTCCCGGACGGCGGTTCGGTGACGTTCGGCTTCAACGGGTCGTGGAGCGGCAGCAATCCGGTGCCGGCCGTGACGCTGGGCTGATCCGGGGATGAGAAACGTGAGATTCTCCGAAGAAATACGCCTCGCGTTCCCGTCCCTAACAATCCCCTAATAATTCGGACTTACGTTCCTGCCCGTGACGGGACACGACGAGAACGGCGATGCGGGCAGACCCAGGGGCCGGCGGTCGACGGTGCTGAAGGTCGCCGGCCTCACCATGGCGGGCCTGCTGGTGCTGGGCGCGGGTGCGGCGGGCTGGGCGTACTGGCACCTCAACGGCAACATCAAGAGCGTGGACATCGACAACGCACTCGGCGACGACCGCCCGGCGAGGCCGGTGACCACCCCGTCCGCCGATGCCTCCGCCGCGGCCTCCCCGCTCCCGACCGGCTCCCTGAACATCCTGGTCCTGGGCTCGGACTCGCGCAGCGGCAAGGAGAACAAGGCGCTCGGCGGGGGCGACAGCTCCGGCGCCCGTTCCGACACGGCGATGGTGGTGCACATCGACGCGGGCCGCCGGAAGGCCACCGTCGTCAGCATCCCGCGCGACACCCTGGTCACGCGCCCGTCCTGCCCGCTGACATCGGGCGGGTCGACGGCGGTGGCGTACGGCGCGATGTTCAACAGCGCGTACTCGGTGGGCGGGGCGGTGTGCGCGGTCAAGACGGTCGAGTCGATCACGGACGTACGCATGGACCACTACGTCGAGATCGACTTCTCGGGGTTCGCGCGGCTGGTGGACGCGCTGGGCGGCGTCACCGTGACGCTCGACCAGGACATCGACGACGACGACAGCCATCTGCACATCAAGGCGGGCACCCGCAGACTCGACGGCGCACAGGCCCTGGCGCTCGCCCGCACCCGGCACGGCATAGGCGACGGCAGCGACCTGGGCCGCATAGGCCTCCAGCAGAAGCTGGTCAAGGCCCTGCTGGAACAGATCTCCTCGACCAGCCTGTTCACCGATCCCGCGAAGCTCTACACGGTCGCCGAGGCGGTGACCAGCAGCCTGACCACCGACACCGGCCTCGACTCGCTGAGCGAACTCGTCGACCTCGGCCGGAGCCTGAAGGGCCTGTCCGCCGCCGACGTGCGGACGGTGATGATGCCGGTGGTGCCGGCGCCCTCGGACCACAACCGCGTGGTGGCGAAGGAACCGGCGGCGAGCGACCTGTGGGACTCGCTGCGCTGAGCGCCGGTACGGCCTCCCTGGAAAAATCTTCGAAGAAATCCGGTGCGCGTGTCGATCCGGCCGGGTCCCGATCGACGCACGGGTGAGAGGCCGGGAAGGACCGGCCGCACCGATCGAGGAGGCTGTCATGCCGCGATACATGTCGCTCGTCAAGATCGACGAGTCCACCGCGCCCGCCGAGGGCCCGAGCCCCGAGCTCATGCAGCGCATGGGCGAGCTGATCGAGGAGGTCACCAAGGCCGGGGTCATGCTCGACACCGCCGGGCTGACGCCGTCCGCGCAGGGCACCCAGGTGCACTGGGAGGGCGGGCGGATCTCCGTCACCGACGGGCCCTTCACCGAGGCCAAGGAGGTCGTCGGCGGCTACGCGATCATGCAGTGCAAGGACATGGCCGAGGCGCTGGAGTGGACCAAGAAGTTCCTGAAGGTGCACGAGGAGCACTGGACCGTGACGTGCGAGGTCCGGGAGATCGCGGAGGGCTAGGCCCTGTCGTCACATTCCCGCCTGCCGCCTTTCCTTGGCCGTGGGCCGGGAGCGGTGTCGAATGGAGGGCTGTGAGCACACAGCCCTCCGCCGGCGCCGACCCGCGCCACGCCATCGAGACCGTCTTCCGCATCGAGTCGCCCCGCATCATCGCCGGCGTCACGCGCATCGTCCGCGACATCGGCATCGCCGAGGAGCTCGCGCAGGACGCCCTGGTCGCCGCCCTGGAGCAGTGGCCGCGGGACGGTGTGCCGGACAACCCGGGCGCCTGGCTCATGTCCGCCGCGCGGCACCGCGCCGTCGACCTGATCCGGCGCCGGGAGAACTACGCCCGCAAGCTGGCGGAGATCGGCCGCAGCCTGGAGACGGCAGCCCCGGCCGAGGAGCCCGCCGACCCCGAGGACATCGACGACGACCTGCTCCGCCTGGTCTTCACCGCCTGCCACCCGGTCCTGTCGGCCGAGGCCCGCATCGCCCTCACCCTGCGCCTGCTCGGCGGTCTGACGACGGCCGAGATCGCCCGCGCGTTCCTGGTCCCCGAGCCGACCGTCGCCCAGCGCGTCGTCCGCGCGAAGAAGACCCTCGCCACCAGGAACGTCGCCTTCGAGGTGCCCTACGGCCCCGAGCGCGAGGCCCGGCTCGGCTCCGTGCTGGACGTCATCTACCTGATCTTCAACGAGGGTTACGCCGCCACGGCCGGCGACGACTGGCTGCGCCCCGCCCTGTGCGAGGACGCGCTGCGGCTGGCCCGCGTGCTGTCGGGGCTGATGCCCAAGGAGCCCGAAGTGCACGCGCTGGTCTCTCTCCTGGAGTTCCAGGCGTCCCGCACCGCGGCCCGCATCGGCCCGGACGGCGAGCCCGTGCTCCTGAAGGACCAGAACCGGCGCCGCTGGAACCGCATGCTCGTCGCCCGCGGCATCACCGCCCTCCACCACGCCGACGCCACGGCCACCGGCGCCCCCGGCCCGTACGCCCTCCAGGCCGCCATCGCCGCCTGCCACGCGCACGCCTACACCTACGAGGAGACCGACTGGGCGAGCATCGCGACGCTCTACGGCCTGCTCGCCGTCCGCGCGCCCTCCCCGGTCGTCGAACTCAACCGCGCCGTCGCCGTGTCGATGGCGCAGGGACCCGCCGAGGGCCTCGCGATCGCCGACGCCCTCGCCGCCGAACCCGCCCTGCGCGACTACCACTTGCTGCCCAGCGTGCGCGGCGATCTGCTGGCCCGCCTCGGCCGCACGGCCGAGGCGCGCGAGGAGTTCGCACGGGCCGCGGACCTCGCGCGCAACGCACGCGAACGAGAGCTGCTGCGCGGCAGGCTCCGTTCCCTCGACGCCTAGACGGGAGCGCCGATCAGCATGGTCGGCGCGCCGGCGACCCGGGTCAGGAACACGGTGGCCGCCTTCGAACCCCGCGCCTTCGGCAGGGCCTTGCGCCGCAGCTCCTCCGGCTCGACCGCCGACCCGCGCTTCTTCACGGTGAGGACGCCGACCTCACGCTCCCGCAGCAGCGCCTTCAACTTCTTCACGTTGAAGGGGAGTTGGTCGGTGATCCGGTAGGCGGAGGCGAACGAGGTCTCGTGCCGTTCGTCCGAGGTGACGTACGCGATGGTCGGGTCGATCAGCCCGCCGTTCAGCTCCTCGGCGGCCTCGGCGACCAGATGGGCGCGGATGACGGCACCGTCGGGCTCGTACAAGTACCGGCCGACGGGGCGTACTTGGGGGTCCGGCAGTCCCCTGCCGAGCAGCGTGCGCGGTCCCGGCAGCAGCGTGGCGCGCACGGCGCCCGGCCGGGTCCCGAACCACAGCACCGCCTCCTTCACGTCCCCGCCGTCCGAGATCCACTCGGCCTCGGCGTCCCCGGGCACGGCCTCGTGGGGGATGCCGGGCGCCACCTTCAGTGCCGCGTGCGGAGCCTCGCGGGCGGCCTCGACGGCCCACGACAGGGGCGGCGAGTAGGCCTCGGGGTCGAAGATCCGCCCCCGTCCGCCTCGTCGGGCCGGGTCCACGAACACGGCGTCGTAGCCGTCCGTACTCACCTGGGTGACGTCGTCCTCCCGCACCTCGATCAGCTCGCCGAGCCCCAGCGCCTCGGCGTTCGCCCGGGCCACGGCCGCCGTCATCGGGTCGCGGTCCACGGCGAGGACGCGTACACCCGCCCGGGCGAGCGCGATCGCGTCGCCGCCGATCCCGCAGCACAGGTCGGCGACGGACGTCACCCCCAGCGCCCGCAGCCGCTCCGCGCGATACGTGGCGACACTCGCGCGCGTCGACTGCTCCACCCCGTTCGGCGTGAAGAACATCCGCTCCGCGTCCCCGGCGCCGAACTTGGCCGCCGCCCGCTGCCGCAGCCGCGCCTGCCCGATCGCCGCCGACACCAGTTCGGCGGGGTGCGCGCGGCGCAGCCGGGTGGCGACGGCGAGTTCGTCGGCGGGGGCCGTGCCGCGCACCTCGTCGAGGAGGGCGCGGCCTTCGGGGGTGAGAAGAGGTGCGAGGTCGTTCACCGGGTCATTGTGGGCCAGTCGGTGGACGGTCTGCCGCGAGCAGCGGTGTCGGGCCCGTTTCGACGCTCCGGCCTGCGAGGATCCGGCGCCATGCGAGCAGTAGGACAAAATGAAAAGAATCGGACTCACAGCGGCATGTGGGTCCGTGGCGGGATCGCCGCCCTCGCCGCCGCGGCCGTCGCCTCGGGCTGCGCCTCGCCCGGCGGCCGCGAGGTACGTCCGGCCGCCGGGCCGCAGCCGCTCCAGGCGCCCCCCGCGCGCGCTCTCGACTCGTACGCCACGGCCCTGCGCGCGGCGCACGCCGCCCGCGTCGCCGCGGCGAGGCACTGGAGCCTGGCGAGGGTCCCGCTCACGGCTCCGCCGCCGCCCGCCCGAAAGCCGAGGATCACCGCCCGCAAGGGCTTCGAGGTGCAGGACCAGGAGGAACTGGACCTCCCGCCCGTCTTCACGACGATCCCCACGAACCAGAGGGTCGTCTTCCTGACGATCGACGACGGTTCCGAGAAGGACCCGGCGTTCCTGCGGATGATGAGCGATCTGAAGGTCCCGTACACCGCCTTCCTCACCAACAAGGAGATCAAGGACGACTACGGGTACTTCCGGACGATGCAGCGTGAGGGCCACACCGTCAACAACCACACCCTCACCCACCCGTATCTGCCCGGGCTGTCCTACGAGGAGCAGAAGCACGAGATCTGCGGCATGCAGGCCGTCATGAAGAAGCAGTTCGGCCGGGCGCCGACCGTCTTTCGCCCGCCGTTCGGCAACTACGACCGCGACACCCTCGTCGCCGCCAAGTCCTGCGGAATCAAGTACGCGCCGATCTGGGACGAGGAGGTCTACGTCGACCACTGGGAGTACCGCGAGGACGACCAGGACCTGCACCCGGGCGACATCGTGCTCACCCACTTCCGCGGCCGCGACGAGTGGAAGGGCACGATGGTCGACGACATGCGCCGCTTCCTGAACATGGTCACGGCCAAGGGCTACGCCGTGGCCCGCCTGGAGGACTACCTGTGAGGCCGAGGGTCCTGGCGGCCGGCGGGCTGGCCCTCGCCCTGCTCACCGGCTGCGCCCAGTCCGTCGACCCCATCGAGCGGCTGAGCGAGAAGGCGGCCCAGCGGGTACGGCCGCACGAGCCGGCCGGCCCGGCCGAACGGGCGTACCACCGCTGGGGCCTCGCGGCCCCGCTGGCGCCCGCCCCGAGGCCGTCCCGCGCCTCACCGGCCCGGGCCGCGGGCCGGGGCCTGCCCCCGGTCGTGCACCGCGTCCGGACCCGCGGCAAGGTCGTCTTCCTGACCTACGACGACGGGGCCGAGAAGGACCCGCGGTTCGTCGACATGGTCCGCGAACTGCGCCTGCCCGTCAGCGTGTTCCTCACCGACAGCGTCGTCGGGCCGGACTACGGCCACTTCGCCCGGCTCCGGTCGGCCGGCGCGGGCATCCAGAACCACACGCTCGACCACCCCGCCCTGCGCGGCCTGTCCTACGCCCGCCAGCGCGCCGAGATCTGCGGCCAGCAGGACAGGCTCCGCGCCCGCCTCGGCACCCGCCCCCGCCTCTTCCGTCCGCCCTACGGCATCTACGACACCACCACCCGCCGGGCGGCCGCCGACTGCGGCATCTCGGCCCTCGTGCTGTGGCGGGCGTCCATGACCGGCACCGGCGACCTGACGTACACCAAGGGCCCCGGCCACCTGCGCCCCGGCGACATTGTGGCCGTCGACCCGGACGAAGGAACGGGCCTGACCCTGCGCGAGCGAACGCTGCGGCTGCTGCGCCGGGTACAGGAGCGGGGGCTGACGGTGGGCCGCCTGGAGGACTACGTCTGACTTCCAGAGCGCCGGGTGCGCATTTTCAGCGCGTCCGGCGCTTGAGACGAGGCCTTCCAGGCCGCCAATCCCGTCCGACGCGCCGTAGGGATTGGCACTCCGCTTGACCGAGTGCTAACCCCGGTCATAGTCTCGGCCCTGGCACTCCCCCCTGGAGAGTGCCAACAACGCGACGGGCAGGTCCGGCACCCGCGACGACGGATCGACCTGGTCGCCACCTCAGACAGTTAACCCCGTGAGATCTCCGAAGGGGGAGGTCGGATCGTGACGACCGCCAGCTCCAAGGTTGCCATCAAGCCGCTTGAGGACCGCATCGTGGTCCAGCCGCTCGACGCCGAGCAGACCACGGCCTCCGGCCTGGTCATCCCGGACACCGCGAAGGAGAAGCCCCAGGAGGGCGTCGTCCTCGCTGTGGGCCCGGGCCGTTTCGAGAACGGCGAGCGTCTTCCGCTCGACGTCAAGACCGGCGACGTCGTGCTGTACAGCAAGTACGGCGGCACCGAGGTGAAGTACAACGGCGAGGAGTACCTCGTCCTCTCGGCTCGCGACGTGCTCGCGATCGTCGAGAAGTAATTCATCTCGCACACATTGTTCTGAGCTGCGCCCCTGGCCCCCGCGACCTTTAACAAGCCGGGCGCCCGGGGCGCAGCGCATTTTCCACCCCTGAAATCCGAGAGGGCTCCCGCTGTCATGGCGAAGATCCTGAAGTTCGACGAGGACGCCCGTCGCGCCCTCGAGCGCGGCGTCAACAAGCTGGCCGACACGGTCAAGGTGACGATCGGCCCCAAGGGCCGCAACGTCGTCATCGACAAGAAGTTCGGCGCGCCCACCATCACCAACGACGGCGTCACCATCGCCCGTGAGGTCGAGGTCGAGGACCCGTACGAGAACCTCGGCGCGCAGCTGGTGAAGGAGGTGGCGACCAAGACCAACGACATCGCGGGCGACGGCACCACCACCGCCACCGTGCTCGCCCAGGCGCTCGTGCGCGAGGGCCTGCGCAACGTCGCCGCGGGTGCTTCCCCGGCGCTGCTGAAGAAGGGCATCGACGCGGCCGTGGCCGCGGTCTCCGAGGAGCTCCTCGCGACCGCCCGCCCGATCGACGAGAAGTCCGACATCGCCGCCGTGGCCGGACTGTCCGCCCAGGACAGCCAGGTCGGCGAGCTCATCGCCGAGGCGATGGACAAGGTCGGCAAGGACGGTGTCATCACCGTCGAGGAGTCCAACACCTTCGGTCTGGAGCTGGACTTCACCGAGGGCATGGCCTTCGACAAGGGTTACCTGTCGCCGTACTTCGTGACGGACCAGGAGCGCATGGAAGCCGTCCTGGAGGACCCCTACATCCTCATCAACCAGGGCAAGATCGGCTCCATCGCCGACCTGCTGCCGCTGCTGGAGAAGGTCATCCAGGCCGGCTCCTCCAAGCCGCTGCTGATCATCGCCGAGGATGTCGAGGGCGAGGCCCTGTCGACCCTGGTGGTCAACAAGATCCGCGGCACCTTCAACGCCGTCGCGGTGAAGGCCCCCGGCTTCGGCGACCGCCGCAAGGCGATGCTGCAGGACCTGGCGACCCTCACCGGCGCCACCGTCATCTCCGAAGAGGTCGGCCTCAAGCTCGACCAGGTCGGCCTGGACGTGCTCGGCTCCGCCCGCCGCGTGACGGTCACCAAGGATGACACGACCGTCGTCGACGGCGCCGGCGACTCCTCGGACGTCGCGGGCCGCGTCAACCAGATCAAGGCCGAGATCGAGAACACCGACTCCGACTGGGACCGCGAGAAGCTCCAGGAGCGCCTCGCGAAGCTGGCCGGCGGCGTGTGCGTGATCAAGGTCGGCGCCGCCACCGAGGTGGAGCTGAAGGAGAAGAAGCACCGTCTGGAGGACGCCATCTCCGCGACCCGCGCCGCGGTCGAGGAGGGCATCGTCTCCGGTGGTGGCTCCGCGCTCGTCCACGCCGCCAAGGTGCTCGAGGGCTCCCTCGGCAAGAGCGGCGACGAGGCCACCGGTGTCGCCGTCGTCCGCCGCGCGGTCGTCGAGCCGCTGCGCTGGATCGCCGAGAACGCCGGCCTGGAGGGCTACGTCATCACCTCCAAGGTCGCCGAGCTCGAGAAGGGCCAGGGCTTCAACGCCGCCACCGGCGAGTACGGCGACCTGGTCAAGGCCGGCGTCATCGACCCGGTCAAGGTCACCCGCTCCGCCCTGGAGAACGCCGCCTCCATCGCCTCCCTGCTGCTCACGACCGAGACCCTGGTCGTCGAGAAGAAGGAAGAGGAAGAGCCGGCCGCCGCCGCGGGCCACGGCCACGCCCACTGAGGCACGCACCTCTGCGGAAAGCCCCCGTTCCCGGCCCGGGAACGGGGGCTTTCCCGTGGGCCGGAGTCGCCGCCCCGAACCCGCTACTGAGGCCCGTACTTCCGGCCCGTCCTGGACGTGATCCCACCCAGCAACCCCCGAGGCGCCACCTTCACCAACCCCATCAACGTCTTGTAGCGCGGATCCGGGATCGACAGCGACTTTCCCCGCGCCAGATCCCCGAGCGCCGCCGCGACCAGCTTGTCCGCGTCGAGCCACATCCAGTTCGGGATGTTGTCCGTGCCCATGCCCGCCCGCTCGTGGAACTCCGTCCGCACGAACCCGGGGCACAACACCATCAGCCGCACGCCGCTGCCGGCCAGATCGCGCGCGACGCCCTGCGTGAACTGCACGACCCACGACTTGGAGGCGCCGTAGGTGCCCCGCGGCACGAAGGCGGCCACGGACGCGACGTTGACGACGCCGCCGCGGCCGCGCTCCCGCATCGCCTCGGTCGCCGCCGCCGTGAGCCGGAGCACCGCCTCGCAGTGGACCTTGAGCATGGTCAGCTCATCGGCCATCGACACGTCGAGAAAGCGGCCCTTGTTGCCGAAGCCGGCGTTGTTGATCAGCAGGTCGACGGGGTTTCTGCGATCGGACACGCGGGTGGCGACGGCCTCGATGCCGTCGTCCGTGGCGAGGTCCGCCGTGAGGACCTCCGCCTCGATGCCGTGCCGGTCGTGCAGTTCGGTCGCCTGCTCCTGGAGCCGCTTGGTGTCGCGCGCGACGAGAACCAGGTTGTGCCCGTCGGCCGCCAGCCGACGTGCGAACGCGGCACCGATGCCCGCGGTCGATCCCGTAATCAGAGCCGTTGTCATGGACCAAGGGTAGTGACCAGGACCGACAGCCTCCGCCGCGCGGGAGGGCCTACGGCGCAGTGATTCTGACGCTACGTCAGCCGCCGTTCTGCGCCACGTACTTGCGGGCCTGCGCCATCGCCTCCGAGTGCAGCGCCGGTCCGGCCGCGAGCAGGCGCGGCAGCAGCTCACGCTCCGTGGTGACCGCGCGGAACTGCATCGCGGCCGTCACCCCGTGCTCCGGCCGGTGCACGATCTCGACCGGATCGCCGGCCCGGATCTCACCCGCTTCGACGACCCTCAGATAGGCACCGGTCACGCCCTTCCGGGTGAACCTCCTCACCCAGCCCCGCTCGCCCATATGGCCCTGGAACGTACGGCAGGGGATACGCCCCGAGGTCACCTCCAGGACCACCTGCGGGCCGATCCGCCAGCGCTCGCCGATCAGCGCGTGGGACACGTCCAGGCCGTCGGTCGTGAGGTTCTCGCCGAAGCAGCCGTCGGCCAGCGGCCGGCCCAGTTCGCGCTCCCAGTCGTCGAGGTCCTCGCGCGCGTAGGCGTACACCGCCTGTTCGTCCCCGCCGTGGTGGCGGGTGTCGCACACCGCGTCCCCGCCGAGCCCGCTCGCCCCGATCCCCTTGAAGCCGGGCGCCGCCACCCGCACCGGTCCCTCCACCGGCCGCTTGTCGATGCCGGTCAGACCCTGCGGCTGGTCCGTGTACGGCACGGGCAGGGCGCGGCCGACGTTCACAGACAGAAGCTTCATGCCCGAGACGTTAGGCGACGGGGCACCAAAGCGTCGACGCATTATCGGGCGCCGTATCAAAGGGTCTCTTATCCTTGACCCTGTGATCGAAGCCCGTCATCTGCGTGTCCTGCGTGCCGTCGCCGCCACCGGCTCCTTCTCGGCGGCGGGGCGTGAACTCGGCTGCACCCAGCCCGCCGTGAGCCAGCAGATGAAGGCCCTGGAGTCGTCCGTGGGCACCCCGCTGCTGGTGCGCAGCGGGCGCGAGATGCGGCTGACCCAGGCCGGCGAGGCCCTCGTCAGGCACGCCAACGGCATCCTCGCCGGGCTCACCGCCGCCGAGGAGGAGGTCGCGGCCATCGCCGGGCTGCGCGCGGGGCGCGTCCGACTCGTCTCCTTCCCCAGCGGCAGTTCCACGCTCGTCCCCACCGCCCTCGCCGCCCTGCGCGCCGCGCACCCCGGCACCCGCGTCTCGCTCGAGGAGGCGGAACCCCCCGCCTCCGTCGAGCTGCTGCGCGAGGGCGACTGCGACGTGGCACTGGCCTTCCGCTACGAGGGCGCGTCGGGCGTGGAGGAATGGGACGACCTCGTCGTACGGCCGTTGCTGAGCGACCGCCTCGTCGGGCTCGTGCCGGAGCGGCACCGGCTCGCGGGGGCGGGTTCGGTGGCCATCGGCGACCTCGCGCGCGAGCCGTGGATCGCCGGATGCCCGCGCTGCCGTGGGCAGTTGGTGGAGGTGTGCGAGGGCGCCGGCTTCACTCCGCGTATCGACTTCGCCACCGACGACTATCCGGCGGTGGTCGGCCTGGTCGGCGCGGGCCTCGGCGTCGCCGTACTGCCGCAGCTCGCCATCGAGTCCGTACGGCCGCGGCACGCGCGCGTGCTGGAACTCCGGCCGGCGGTGCGCCGGGAGATCGTGGCGCTGACCCTGCCCGACCTGGCCCAGGTGCCGGCGGTCGCGGCCACCCTGGAGCACCTCGCACGCGCGGCCGCCCGCCAGCAAAAATGATGGGCACGCGGCGCGTGCCCATCACGGAGTGGGAGAAACGTTCCTTCAAGTGTTCGATGCGCCGTCCCCACCAGCCGCTACAACCAGCCGGTTTCGCGCGCGTCCCATGAGTTCTTCGCGCTCGTCCTCGGTCAGGCCGCCCCACACGCCGTACGGCTCTCTCACCTGCAGCGCGTGCGCCGCGCACTGCGCGCGCACGGGGCACCTCATACAGACCTCCTTGGCCGAGTTCTCGCGAGCGCTCCGGGCCGCACCGCGCTCACCCTCCGGGTGAAAAAAGAGGGAGCTGTCCACTCCACGGCAGGCAGCCAGAAGCTGCCAGTCCCAAAGGTCCGCGTTCGGTCCGGGAAGGCGGGAGAAATCTGCCATTACGTGACCCCTTGTAGCCGTTCTGAGCGGATACGGTGCCAACGACCGTACATCTACGATCTAAGGAGATGAAAATATGACTCATTGCGAATCTAGCCTCAGACACCACTAGGTGGGAAGAAAAGGGGTCTAAATGGGGCATGGGTTGTGATGAAACATTGAGGGTCCGCGCCGCATGTCTGCACCGTGTCCGCGCCCTCACGTAGAGTGCCGAAGACGGCACGCGGCCCCGTAACTCTTTCGAGTGACCGTCGTTGAGAGGGCGGAGGCGGTTGAAGCAACAAGTGCTCGGGCAGGCGTCCGAGACGGTCGACCGCACAGGTGACGATTTCGTACCAGCCTGGAGGCTCAAGGTGACGCGCATCAGCTGCGGAGGGCGGCCATGACATCCGTCCTCGTCTGCGACGACTCCCCGCTTGCCCGAGAGGCGCTCCGCCGCGCGGTCGCAACCGTGCCCGGTGTCGAGCGCGTGACGACCGCGGCCAACGGCGAGGAAGTCCTCCGCCGCTGGGGCGCGGACCGCTCGGACCTGATTCTGATGGATGTGCGCATGCCCGGCCTGGGCGGCGTCGAGACCGTGCGGCGGCTGCTGTCCGCCGACCCCGGTGCGCGCATCATCATGCTGACCGTCGCGGAGGACCTGGACGGCGTGGCCCTCGCGGTCGCCGCTGGTGCCCGCGGCTATCTGCACAAGGACGCCTCGCGTGCGGAGTTGCGCGCGACCGTCACCCAGGCGCTGGCCGACCCGACCTGGCGGCTGGCCCCGCGCCGGCTGCGCTCGGCCGAGATGGGCGCCGCGCCCACGCTCACCGCGCGTGAGATCCAGGTGCTCGAGGGCATGAGCCACGGCCGGTCCAACGCCGAGATCGGACGCGAGCTGTTCCTCTCCGAGGACACCGTGAAGACGCACGCCCGGCGGCTGTTCAAGAAGCTCGGCGCCTCGGACCGGGCACACGCGGTGGCGCTCGGTTTCCGCTGGGGCCTGGTCCGTTAGGGCCTTGTGTGTGTCATGGCGGGGGTCCGGAAAATCCCCGCCTACCGCACGGTGGGCGGGGCCGGCAAAACGACTCGCCGGGTGCCCGCTGCTCGTTTCGGCGCGGATGCCGCATCCTTGAGGTGTGGAGTCTCTCGGGGACGAGTCGGTCGAGCGGAAGGGGAGGGCGCAAGGGATGAGTTCCGGCGCACCTGCTCATAACGCTTCGGTGCACAACATCGAGCGCGGTGGCACGGACCGTGCAGCCGCAAGGCACCATGGACCGATGCGCGACGACGAGGCGGCCAATGCCGCAGGGGCGATCGGTGCACTCGTCCATCGCGCCGTCGACGGGGACGAACAGGCGACACACGACCTGCTCGCCCATGTCCACCCCCTTGCGCTGCGCTACTGCCGCACGCGTCTGTCCCGTCTGCCGGGCGACGCCCGGCACTTCGTGGAGGACCTCGCGCAGGAGGTCTGCGTCGCCGTCCTGCTCGCGCTGCCGCGCTACAGGGACACCGGCCGCCCCTTCGAGGCGTTCGTCTTCGCCATCGCCGCGCACAAGGTCGCCGACCTTCAGCGGGCGGCGATGCGGCACCCCGGTTCGACGGCGGTGCCGTCGGACGAGATGCCGGAGCGGCCCGACGACTCACTCGGTCCCGAGGAGCGCGCGCTGCTCAGCAGCGACGCCGAATGGGCCAAGAAACTGCTGGCCAACCTCCCCGAGAACCAGCGCGAACTGCTTCTGTTGCGCATCGCGGTGGGCCTCACGGCCGAGGAGACGGGTCAGATGTTGGGAATGTCACCCGGGGCGGTGCGGGTCGCGCAGCACCGTGCGCTGAGCCGGCTCAGGGCGCTCGCGGAGCAGTGACGCCCCCGTGTTGAGCGCCTTGTTCGAACAGGCGGCTCAACGATTCCGTACGAACACACGAAGCCCGAGGTCATGCGGAACCGTGGAATTTGAGAGGCACGCTTCCCGTTAGCATGGACATCCGCACCGATCAAGGCCATTTGGGGAAGGTGTCATGACTGCGAACGTCGACGGAGTGCCCGGTAAATTCGCGACACTAGGGCTGACCTACGACGACGTGCTGCTGCTGCCGGGCGCATCCGAGGTGCTGCCCAACGCGGTCGACACCTCGTCCCGCATCTCCCGCAACGTCCGGGTCAACATCCCGCTGCTCTCCGCGGCGATGGACAAGGTGACCGAGTCCCGCATGGCGATCGCGATGGCCCGCCTGGGCGGCGTCGGCGTGCTGCACCGCAATCTGTCGGTCGAGGACCAGGTCAACCAGGTCGACCTGGTCAAGCGGTCCGAGTCCGGCATGGTCACCGACCCCATCACGGTGCACCCGGAGGCCACGCTGGCGGAGGCGGACGCCCTGTGCGCCAAGTTCCGGATCAGCGGCGTGCCCGTCACCGACCCGGCCGGCAAGCTGCTCGGCATCGTCACCAACCGCGACATGGCCTTCGAGACCGACCGCACCCGTCAGGTGCGCGACGTCATGACGCCGATGCCGCTGGTCACCGGCAAGGTCGGCATCTCCGGCGTCGACGCCATGCAGCTGCTGCGCAAGCACAAGATCGAGAAGCTGCCGCTGGTCGACGCCGAGGGCATCCTCAAGGGCCTGATCACGGTCAAGGACTTCGTCAAGGCCGAGAAGTACCCGAACGCCGCCAAGGACGCGGAGGGCCGGCTGCTCGTCGGTGCCGCCGTGGGCGCCAGCCCCGAGGCCCTGGAGCGGGCCCAGGCGCTGGCCGGGGCGGGCGTGGACTTCCTGGTCGTCGACACCTCGCACGGCCACAACAGCAACGCCCTCAGCTGGATGGCGAAGATCAAGTCGAGCGTCCCGGTCGACGTGATCGGCGGCAACGTCGCCACGCGTGACGGCGCGCAGGCGCTGATCGACGCCGGTGTCGACGGCATCAAGGTGGGCGTGGGCCCCGGTTCGATCTGCACCACGCGCGTGGTCGCCGGCATCGGTGTCCCGCAGGTCACCGCCATCTACGAGGCCTCCCTCGCCGCCCGCCCCGCGGGCATCCCGCTGATCGGCGACGGCGGCCTGCAGTACTCCGGCGACATCGGCAAGGCGCTCGCCGCCGGTGCCGACACCGTCATGCTGGGCAGCCTGCTCGCGGGCTGCGAGGAGTCGCCCGGCGAGCTGCTCTTCATCAACGGCAAGCAGTTCAAGTCCTACCGCGGCATGGGCTCGCTCGGCGCGATGCAGTCCCGCGGCCAGGCGAAGTCGTTCTCGAAGGACCGCTACTTCCAGGCCGAGGTCGCCTCCGACGACAAGCTCGTGCCCGAGGGCGTCGAGGGCCAGGTGCCCTACCGCGGCCCGCTGGCCAACGTCCTGCACCAGCTCGTCGGCGGTCTGCGCCAGACCATGGGCTACGTGGGCGCGGCCACCATCGAGGAGATGGAGTCCAAGGGCCGCTTCGTCCGGATCACCTCGGCGGGCCTCAAGGAGAGCCACCCGCACGACATCCAGATGACGGTCGAGGCGCCGAACTACAGCAGGCAGTGACGCGCACGCGCGCGTAGCGGACGCACGAGGGCGGTCCCGGTACATCCGGGGCCGCCCTTGTCGTACCCGTCGGCGATACTGGAAGACGCTGCAACGCATCAGGGAAAGGCCACAGACGTGACTGAGATCGAGATCGGGCGCGGCAAGCGCGGCCGCCGGGCGTACGCCTTCGACGACATCGCCGTCGTCCCCAGCCGCCGTACGCGGGACCCGAAGGAGGTCTCGATCGCCTGGCAGATCGACGCCTACCGCTTCGAGCTGCCGTTCCTGGCCGCTCCCATGGACTCGGTCGTCTCGCCGGCCACCGCGATCCGCATCGGTGAGCTCGGCGGCCTCGGCGTGCTCAACCTCGAGGGCCTGTGGACGCGGTACGAGGATCCGCAGCCGCTGCTCGACGAGATCGCCGGGCTGCCCGCCGAGGCCGCGACCCGCCGTCTCCAGGAGATCTACACGGCTCCCATCAAGGAGGAGCTGATCGGCCAGCGCATCAAGGAGGTGCGCGACTCCGGCGTGGTCACGGCGGCCGCGCTCTCCCCGCAGCGCACGGCGCAGTTCTCCAAGGCGGTCGTGGACGCCGGCGTGGACATCTTCGTCATCCGCGGCACGACGGTCTCGGCGGAGCACGTCTCCGGCTCGCACGAGCCGCTGAACCTCAAGCAGTTCATCTACGAGCTCGACGTCCCGGTGATCGTCGGCGGCTGCGCCACCTACACCGCGGCCCTGCACCTGATGCGCACCGGCGCGGCGGGCGTGCTCGTCGGCTTCGGCGGCGGCGCGGCGCACACCACGCGCAACGTCCTGGGCATCCAGGTCCCGATGGCCACGGCGGTCGCGGACGTGGCCGCGGCCCGCCGCGACTACATGGACGAGTCCGGCGGCCGGTACGTGCACGTGATCGCCGACGGCGGTGTCGGCTGGTCCGGCGACCTTCCGAAGGCGATCGCCTGCGGCGCCGACTCGGTGATGATGGGTTCTCCGCTGGCCCGCGCGACGGACGCGCCGGGTCGCGGCCACCACTGGGGCATGGAGGCGGTCAACGAGGAACTGCCGCGCGGCAAGAAGGTCGACCTGGGCACCGTCGGCACGATCGAGGAGGTCCTGACGGGCCCCTCGCACACCCCCGACGGCTCCATGAACTTCTTCGGCGCCCTGCGCCGCGCGATGGCCACGACCGGCTACAGCGAGCTCAAGGAGTTCCAGCGGGTCGAGGTCACGGTGGCGGACTCGCAGCACAAGCGGTAGGGCTCCCGGCGTTTGGAGGGCCGGTCACCTCGCGGGGTGACCGGCCTTTTGCCTGCCCAAGGGAGGGCTGGGCGGGGAGCGTTTCGCGGGTGCCTCTCTACAGCCGATGCGCCACCCCGGTGGGCGCGGCGCCGCGTGTGTCCAGCAGGAGCTGTGCCTTCACCGACAGGCCCTGCAGGTCGTACGTCCGGTGCTGCTGGAGCAGGATCGTCAGGTCGGCGTCGGCCGCGGCCTCGTAGAGGGAGTCGGCGCGGGGGACCGGGCGGTCGAGGACGTTCCAGGACGGGACGTGCGGGTCGTGATAGCTGATGGAGGCGCCGAGCTCCATGAGGCGGACGGCGATCTCCCGGGCGGGCGTGCCCTGTTGGTCGGCGAGGTCGGGCTTGTAGGTGACGCCGAGGAGGAGCACGCGGGCGCCGCGCGCCGACTTGCCGTGCTCGTTGAGGAGCGTGGCCGCGCGTCGGACGACGTAACGGGGCATCTGGCTGTTGACCTGCTGGGCGAGTTCGACCATGCGCAGGGTGCGTCCGGCGTGGCCGGTGAGGTCCTGGGGGACGGCGTGGCCGCCGACGCCGGGGCCGGGGCGGAACGCCTCGAAGCCGAACGGCTTGGTCTCCGCGCAGCGGATGACGTCCCACAGGTCGACGCCCAGGCCGTGGCAGAGGACGGCCATCTCGTTGACGAGCGCGATGTTGACGTGCCGGAAGTTGGTCTCCAGGAGCTGCACCGTCTCGGCCTCGCGCAGTCCACGCGCGCGTACCACCTTGTCGGTGAGGCGGCCGTAGAACGCGGCGGCCGACTCGGTGCACGCGGGCGTGAGGCCGCCGATCACCTTGGGGATGTTGGCCGGGGTGAAGTCGCGGTTGCCCGGGTCCACCCGGCTGGGGGAGTAGGCGAGGTGGAAGTCGCGGCCCGCGCGCAGCCCGGAGCCCTCTTCCAGGACCGGGCGCAGGAACTCCTCGGTCGTTCCGGGCGGTACGGGCGACTCCAGGATCACCGTGGTGTGCGGGCGCATGTGCGCGGCCAGTGTGCGCGCGGCCGCTTCCACCAGGCCGAGGTCGAGACCGCCGTCAGCGCCGCGCGGCGTAGGCGCGCAGATGACCGCGGTGCGGACCCGGCCGAGCTCGGCGGGGGTGGTGGCGTGTTTGAAGCCTCCCGAGAACATGCGGCGCAGTTCGGCGGGGCTGAGGGAACCGGGTTCGGGACCGGTCCGGTAGCCGAGTGTGGGGATGCCGGCGGCGACGGCCGCCTGGGCCAGGGGCAGGCCGAACGGGCCGAGTCCGATGACGGCGAGATCTGCGGGCATGGAGTGGGCCGTCCTTCCCAGTAGCCGAAGCGGGACAGGTGCGCAAGCCCTGTGGACAGGACAGGTGAAGCGCAATGTCACACTAGGAGTAAATATGACCGTCTTGCGGTATTGGCCGACCGCGTTTTCCGCAGGTCCCGGGAATGTTGTCCACAGGCTGGGGGTGAGTGGTGGCTGAACTCGGGCAAGACGGTCAGAATTTTGGGCAGGGGGGAATGGAAACGGGCTTCGCCCGACGGGTGCAGCCGGCGCTATCGATAGCGGGAGGCAGCAGTGAGGACAGCGACACTGGGGCCGGCGCAGCGCGCCGAGTCATTGGCGGGAATGGCCGAGCGTGAGCTGGACGTGCTGGTCGTGGGCGGCGGCGTGGTCGGGTCGGGAACCGCCCTCGACGCCGTGACACGCGGCCTGTCCACCGGGCTGGTCGAGGCACGTGACTGGGCTTCGGGCACCTCCAGCAGGTCCAGCAAGCTGATCCACGGCGGGCTGCGCTATCTGGAGATGCTCGACTTCGCGCTCGTACGGGAGGCGCTGAAGGAGCGCGGCCTGCTGCTGGAGCGGCTGGCCCCGCACCTGGTGAAGCCGGTGCCGTTCCTCTACCCGCTGCAGCACCAGGGCTGGGAGCGGCTGTACGCGGGCTCGGGCGTCGCGCTCTACGACGCCATGTCGATGGCCCGCGGACACGGCCGCGGTCTGCCCCTGCACCGTCACCTGACCCGCCGTCACGCCCTGCGCGTGGCTCCGGCCTTGAAGAAGGACGCGCTGGTCGGGGCCCTGCAGTACTACGACGCCCAGATGGACGACGCGCGTTACGTGGCCACACTGGTGCGCACGGCGGCGTCCTACGGCGCGAAGGTCGCCAACCGCGCGCGCGTGACGGGGTTCATCCGCGAGGGCGAACGGGTCGTGGGCGCGCGCGTGCAGGACGTCGAGGCGGGCGGGGAGTACGAGATCCACGCCAAGCAGGTCGTCAACGCGACGGGCGTGTGGACCGACGACACCCAGGCCATGGTGGGCGAGCGCGGGCAGTTCCACGTCCGGGCGTCCAAGGGCATCCACCTGGTCGTGCCGAAGGACCGCATCAGCTCCTCGTCCGGGCTGATCCTGCGCACGGAGAAGTCCGTGCTGTTCGTCATCCCCTGGGGCCGGCACTGGATCGTCGGCACGACGGACACCGGCTGGGACCTCGACAAGGCGCATCCCGCCGCGTCCAGCGCGGACATCGACTACCTCCTTGAACATGTGAACTCGGTCCTCGCGGTGCCGCTGACGCGGGACGACGTACAGGGGGTGTACGCGGGGCTGCGCCCGCTGCTGGCCGGCGAGTCGGACGCCACCAGCAAGCTGTCGCGCGAGCACACCGTGGCGCATCCGGCGCCGGGCCTGGTCGTGGTGGCGGGCGGCAAGTACACGACGTACCGGGTGATGGCCAAGGACGCGGTGGACGAGGCGGTGCACGGCCTCGACATGCGGGTCGCCGAGTGCGTGACGGAGGACGTGCCGCTGCTGGGCGCCGAGGGCTACCGGGCGCTGTGGAACGCCCGGGCGCGGATCGCGGCGCGGACCGGACTGCACGTGGTGCGCGTGGAGCATCTGCTGAATCGGTACGGCGCGATGGCGGAGGAGGTCCTCGACCTGATCGCGACCGACTCGTCCCTCGGTGACCCCCTGCAGGCCGCCGACGACTATCTGCGTGCCGAGGTCGTGTACGCCGCCTCGCACGAGGGCGCCCGGCACCTGGACGACGTGCTGACCCGGCGCACCCGCATCTCCATCGAGACCTTCGACCGGGGGACGCGCAGCGCGCGGGAGGCGGCCGAACTCATGGCGCCGGTGCTCGGCTGGGACAAGGACCAGATCGAGCGCGAGGTCGAGCACTACGAGAAGCGGGTGGAGGCCGAGCGGGAGTCGCAGCGCCAGCCCGACGACCTCACGGCGGACGCGGCGCGGCTGGGGGCGCCGGACATCGTGCCGCTGTAAGTCCCAGGCCCGATCGAGGGCCTGACCTCGTATCACCCGAGGTGTCACCCGAACGAGTGTCAGGAACCGGGATCTTCGTTCGGAACCCGGTCGTTCTACGGAATGCGTGGGCAGAACTCGGCATCGAGCAGCCGTGGTTCGAGACCGGGATCTGCGATCCCCGCCGTGTTCACACGGAAGGTGAGGACACGACGGCCGTCGGCGGTGGCTGCGGTGCGCACGTAGCTGCCGAGGATGCGCCCGTTGTGTCCCCACACCGTGGTGCCGCACGGCAGCTTCACGGGAAACAGGCCCATGCCGTACGAGCCGTGTGCGGTACGGGTGTCGAGCATCTCGCGCAGCCAGCGCGAGGGCAGCAGTTCGCCGTCGAGCAGGGCCGCGTAGAAGCGGTCCAGGTCGGCCAGCGTGGTCACCAGCTCGCCCGCGGCCCCGGCCACCCGCGGGTCGAGTTCGGTGATGTCGGTTCCGCCGGCGGTGTAGGCGCGGCCGTGCGGGAAGGGCAGAGAGGTGCGCGAGCCGGGGAAGGAGGTGCCCGTCAGACCCAGTGGGGCGATGATGCGCCGCTCGGCCTCGGTGGCGTAGGAACGGCCGGTGACCTGCTGGACGACCATGCCGAGCAGGACGTAGTTCGTGTTCGAGTACGAGAAGCGGCCACGGTGGGCCGGGGGGTGGGTGAGAGCGATGCGTACGGCCTGAAGCGCAGTGACGGGGGTGAGGCCCTTGGTGTCCCGGGTGAAGTCGTACAGCCCGCTGGTGTGGGTGAGCAGGGCCCGCAGCGTCAGTGTCCGGCCGTCGTTGCCCGCTTCTCGCACCAGACCGGGCAGGTGCTGCTCGACGGTGTCGGACAGGGAGAGCCGGTGCTGCGCGGCGAGTTGCAGGACGACCGTGGCGACGAAGGTCTTGGTGATGCTGCCGGCGCGGAAGTGGTCGGCGCGGGCGATGCCACGACCCGCCCGGGCGTAGCGGGTGCCGGACTGCTCCTGGGCCAGCAGGGCCGCGGCGGGCGCTCCACCCTGCGTGACCAGCAGCGGAAGGATCGCGTCCGGGCCAGGGGCCCGGGGAGCCGGGAGGCCGCTGGGGACGAGGGCGAGCAGGGTCAGGGACACAGGTATGGCCAGTAGTGTCCGAAGCGGCGCCATCGCGGCTCCTCCCTTGTCGCGGCCCATCATCCAGGCTGGCGGAATGCGCGGTTCAGGGGGGTCTTCAGGGCGCAAATCCCCCGTACGGCACCACGGGCACCCTGGGCACTGGGCACTTGTCGGGTGAGGGACAATGGAGGCTCTGTCAGGGCGGGTTGCATGAGGGGACGCATGTCGGAGGCGGAGCGGGCGGGGTCATCTCGACAGGACACTCGTCAGGACAACCGTGATCGTCTACTCGCCGGGCGCTACCGGCTGGGGAGGGTGCTCGGCCGCGGCGGCATGGGCACGGTGTGGCGGGCCGAGGACGAGACCCTGGGTCGGACGGTCGCCGTCAAGGAGCTTCGGTTCCCGACGAACATCGACGACGACGAGAAGCGCCGGCTGATCACGCGGACGCTGCGCGAGGCGAAGGCGATCGCGCGGATCCGCAACAACAGTGCGGTGACGGTCTTCGACGTGGTCGACGAGGACGACCGGCCGTGGATCGTGATGGAGCTCGTCGAGGGCAAGTCGCTCGCCGAGGTCATCCGGGAGGACGGTCTGCTCGAGCCGAAGCGGGCGGCCGAGGTCGGGCTGGCGGTTCTCGACGTGCTGCGTTCGGCGCACCGCGAGGGCATCCTGCACCGTGACGTGAAGCCGTCCAACGTCCTGCTGGAGTCCGAGACCGACCGGGTCGTGCTCACCGACTTCGGTATCGCCCAGGTCGAGGGCGACCCGTCCATCACCTCGACCGGCATGCTCGTCGGAGCGCCCTCCTACATCTCCCCCGAGCGGGCCCGTGGGCACAAGCCGGGCCCCGCGGCCGACCTGTGGTCGCTCGGCGGACTGCTGTACGCGGCGGTCGAGGGCCTGCCGCCGTACGACAAGGGCTCGGCCATAGCGACTCTGACCGCGGTGATGACGGAGCCGCTGGAGGAGCCGAAGAACGCGGGGCCGCTGAAGGACGTCATCTACGGTCTGCTGACCAAGGACCCGGCCCAGCGGCTCGACGACGCGGGTGCGCGGGCCATGCTCAACGCGGTGATCCACGCACCCGAGCGGAAGGACGAGCCGGAGCCGCCCGCGGACGCGACCAAGGTCGTGCCGTTGCCGATGCAGCCCGACGGGCCCGAGGGCAGGCGGAGTTCGGGCGGTTCCGGTGGCAAGCGGGGCGAGGAGGCGGCGGAGAAGCTGCGCGGGGCGCTGCGTTCCGTGCGCAAGGCCGCCACGGCGGCGGGGGCGGCGGCCGGTTCGGCGGCCGCGGCGCGCGGCAAGTCCGGTGGTGCAGGAGCCGGTTCGGGTTCCGGCGGCGCGTCCGCGGGGGCGGCCGGGTCCACCACTCCCAACGCTCCGACGGCTCCGTTGCCGCCGGTGCCTCCCGCGTCCGCGCCGGCCTCGTCGCCGTCTTCGTCCCCGTCCTCGGCACCGTCGGCTCCGGGACGGACATCGGGTTCCGCGGCCTCTTCCGGGACCCCGGGTACGTCGGCCGCGTCGCGCGGCGCGGACTCCGCGGGCGGGGAGCGTGCGGCGCAAGGTGCGAACACGCCGTCGGGCGGCCGCAGTTCGGGGTGGCCGGTCATGCCGCCGCCTGATCTGCCGCCGCGTCCCGTGCCCAGGGCGCCACTCAGTGACGTGGTGCCGAAGCGGACGCTGGTGATCATCGCGGCCGTGGTCGTGCTGGCCGTGCTCGGGACCGTGCTGGCGCTCACGCTCGGCGGAGGCGACGGCAAGGACACCAACGGCGCGAAGAGCGGCGGCGGGAAGGCCGCGGCGAGTGCGTCCGCCAGTGCCGGCACCAAGGAGGACGTGAGCGGCGGGACCCGTAAGGACAAGGGCGACGACGCCGGGCAGTCCGGCGCGGCCTCGCCGTCGGCCGGCACACCGGGCGACGACCCGACCGCGACCGGCGGCAGCGCGGCTGACGGCTCGTCCGGCGGCGGCGCCGGGGTGGAGTCGACGCACAAGGGGAGCCAGGGCTACTCGATCGGGCTGCCCAAGGGGTGGAGGTACCAGTCCACCGGCGCCGCGGGGGACCGGTACACCGGGCCCGACGGGCAGAAGCTGCTCATCGCATGGACGTCCACGCCCAAGGGCGACCCGGTCGCCGACTGGAAGAACCAGGAGCGCTACATGGTGCGCTCGGGGTACCAGAAGATCCGAATAGAGAAGGTGGACTACCGCGGCTGGAACACGGCCGACTGGGAATTCACCTATATGGACGGCGGGACCAAGTACCGGACCATAGACCGGGGATTCGTCGTCAATGGCCATCTCGGATATGCGCTGATGTACACGGCGAAAGCGGCCAATTGGGGCAGTGAACTCCGTAAGGACACGTGGAAGACGCTCGCGAAGACGTTCGAACCGAAGTCGTGATGTGACCCGCCCCGGGTTTGAGCCCTGAGATCTGGCATCCCCTCTTTGCGGGTTGCCTCCGGCACGTATCGTGAGTGCTTGCGGACCGTACGCATCCGAGTATCGGTTCGGAACGGTGCACAAGGCGAACGGAATTGACCGACCGGGCTGCCGGGGGAGGCAACGTGGACGACTATGCGGGTCGGGTGCTCGCCGACCGCTACCGCCTGCCGCTGCCGCCCGCCGACGAGTACGAACTCACCGACACCCGCGCCTTCGACACCTACAGCGGACAGGAAGTCCTGGTCAGGCAGATTCCGTTGCCGGAGGTCGTCGAGGCCGAGGTGATCGACGCCGACGGACTGCCCGACGGCTTCACGGCCCGTGGCCCGCGCGAGCGAGGTGCCCGGTCCGTGGGGCGAGCCGGGACGCGGCGGCCCGCCGATCCGGCCGTACGGCGTGCGGTGGAGGCCGCTCAGGCGGCGGCGCGGATCCCCGACCATCCACGGCTCGACCAGGTCTTCGACGTGTTCGCCGAGGGCGGTTCGCTGTGGATCGTCAGCGAGTTGGTGGAGGCGCGCCCGCTGGCGGCGCTGCTCGCCGAGAAGCCGCTGTCGCCGTATCGCGCGGCCGAGGTGGCCTCCGACGTCCTCATGGCGCTGCGCGTACTGCACGCCCACGGCTGGGTGCACCGGAACATCACGGCCAGGACGGTGCTCGTCTGCGACGACGGCCGGGTGATGCTGACCGGGCTCGCGGTCGGTGCGGCGGAGGAGGCACTGTGCGGGTACGACCCGGTGCCGGCTGCGGAGAGTGACGAGAACGGCGGTTTCGGAGCCGTGCCCGGCCCGTCATCGGGTTCGGCCGGGTCCGCTCCGCCCGGCGGCCGGGAGTTGCCGGGCGGTCAGGTTCCCCCGAGCGTCCAGGGTGGTCCCGGTGGCGATCCCGAGGCCGCGCGGCGGGCGGCGATCGCGGCACGGGCTGCCGGGGGACTGGCACCCGCGGGCGCGGAGACGGCGCCGGCAGCGGGGGCGGCCGGTGCCTTCGCGCCCAAGGCCCTCGAAAGCGGCGGGGACGTCCGGGCCGCGCGGGCGGGTGCGATCGCCGCGTACCGGGCCGGCGCGCGGGCCGCGGCCCGGGTGCAGCAGGCGCAGCAGAGTCAGCGGGCGGCACTGCCGGGAGCCCGTTCCGCGCCCGAGGGCGGCCCCGCGTCCCAGTCCAACGGCTCGGCGCAGACGCACACTTCGGGCGACCGGGTACTCCCGCCGCCGGGACAGATAGCCGACCCCTACGGCGTTGGCGGCGCCCCTTGGCACGGTGCCGCACCGCGCCCCGGTGCCAATGGAGCGGCCGGCCGCACGAGCGGCCAGGGCGGACGTACGGCACTTCCGCCCGCCGGCGCGGAGCTTGACGGGACGGAGCTCGGCGGCCCGCCGTCGGACGACGGCGCCGCCCAGGCAGGTGACGCCACCCAGGCTGGCGGCGCCTACGGTGCCACGGCGCCGGGAGCTGCCGCGCCCGGCCTGGACACCGCGCCCCCGGCGGGAGTTCCGACGCCGGCCGGCCCCGGTTCGTACGCCCTGCCCGGGGCGGCCCCGGCCCCGCTGCCGTCCGGCACGGCGCCCCCGAGCCGGTGGGACGACCTTGTGGCCGGCACCCCCGCGTCCCGTGGTCCCGCCACCCCGCTCGCCGCGGAGCGGGCGCGGCAGGCGCGGATGGCCGTCGTCGGGCCGGTGACCGAGCGCTGGGCGCCCGAGCAGGCCGGACCGGTGCACGAGAACTGGCAGTTGGCGGCGCCCATCGGACCCGCGACCGACCTGTGGGCGCTGGGCGCGCTGCTCTTCAGGGCCGTACAGGGACATGCGCCGTATCCCGAGGAGTCGACGGCCGAGCTGGTGCAGATGGTCTGTGCCGAGCCGCCCGCCTTCGCCGAGGAGTGCGGGCCGCTGAGGCCGGTCGTCGAGTCGCTGCTGCGTCAGGACCCCACCGAGCGGCTGGACTTCGAGGAGCTGCGCGGCTGGCTGCGGTCGCTCGTGCGGTCCGCGCCCGAGCCCGACGCCGGCGCCCACGTCATAGCGGCGCCGCCGACCGACACCAGCCGGCTGCCCGTCGTACGGCGGCGGGGCGAGCTGGTGCGCAGGCGGCGCGCCGGGCTCCCCGCGACCAGCCCGCACGGCCGGCACAAGCGGGCCAAGCAGGACGCGAAGTCGCCGCGCAGACTGGGCCGTACGCTGCTTCTGCTGGTCCTCCTCCTGCTGGCCGCGGCGATCGCGTACGCCGTGCTCTTCATGCCGAAGGCCGGGGAGAACGGCGCGGCGGGCGACCGCACCGGCAGTGCGGGCGAGGCCGGCCCGGCTCCCACGCAGTCGGAGCAGGGCGCGAGCAGCCAGCCGCGGCCCGACCAGACCTCGCCCAAGCCCGAGAACAGCCCCAGCGCCTCCAAATCGGCGGGCGCGACGGAGAGTCAGACCACGGGTCCCGGCCTGCCGGGCGGCTTCACCCTCCGCAAGGACCCCGAGGGCTTCCGGATCGCCGTGGCCAAGGGCTGGTCGCGGGCCCCGAAGAACGCGTGGAACCAAGTCGTGTACTCGCACGGCGACTTCCAGCTCATCGTGGTCAAGGGGCGTGACGGCGCGGTCACCTACGGCAAGGACCCGATGGCCTACCAGCGGGACACGGAGCACGAGTTGCAGCCGTACCGCAGCTCCAGCTGGGCCACCGCGACCGGGCTGCGCACCGTCACCGTGGGCACGCGGGCCTCGGCCGAGGGGCAGTTCACCTGGACCGACGGAAGCGGACGCGACCTGTACGTGCGCAACGTCGCGATGCTCATCGACGGGCGGTACCACATCGTGCAGGTGCGCGGGCCCGAGTCGCAGCGCGACGAGGTGACGAAGCTGTACGAGCAGGCCTCGACCACGTATCAGGTGACTGACTGAACTCATCTGTGAAGGCTCCGTGATGGGCCCGGATGGTTGCGCCATACGCACGGAAGCGACAACCGTCACAGTGCGGTCTCCTTGGCACCCCCCTGGTTCCGTGTTGGCGGCCCTGTCCTTAGTCTGACCCTGTCAAGAGCATTGCGGGGCAACGTGAATCAGATGCAGGGCCAGCTTGTCGCTGGCCGCTACCGGCTCGCCGACTCGATCGGCAGCGGTGGCATGGGCCGTGTGTGGCGCGCGCACGACGAGGTGCTGCACCGGGCCGTCGCGATCAAGGAGTTGACCGCCGCGCTCTACGTCTCCGAGAGCGACCAGGACCGGCTGCTCGCGCGTACGCGCGCGGAGGCGCGGGCGGCTGCCAGGATCAATCACTCCGCGGTCGTCACCGTGCACGACGTGCTCGAACACGACGGCCGGCCGTGGATCGTCATGGAGCTCGTCGAGGGCTACTCGCTCGCGGACGCCGTGAAGGAGCGCGGGCGCATCGAGGCGGCGGAGACCGCGCGGATCGGGCTGTGGGTGCTGCGGGCGCTGGGCGCCGCGCACTCCGTCGGTGTGCTGCACCGGGATGTGAAGCCCGGCAACGTTCTCATCGGGCACGACGGGCGCGTCCTCCTCACCGACTTCGGTATCGCGCAGATCGAGGGCGATACGACGATCACGCGCACGGGAGAGGTCGTCGGCTCCGTCGACTACATCGCCCCCGAGCGCGTCCGCGGCCATGACCCGGGTCCCGCCTCCGACCTGTGGGCGCTCGGTGCGACGCTCTACACGGCGGTGGAGGGCAGGTCGCCGTTCCGGCGCACCTCGCCGCTGTCCACGATGCAGGCGGTCGTCGAGGACGACGCCGCCGAGCCGCAGTTCGCCGGTGCGCTCGCCCCCGTCCTGGCCGCCCTGCTGCACAAGGACCCCGCGGCACGTCCGAGCGCGGCCGAGGCCGAGCAGCTGCTCGCCGAGGCGGCGGAGGGCAGGCGCCCGAACGGGGCACAGGCCTTCCTGCCCACCCAGCACACCGGCTCCCGCTTCGAGACGGCGACCGGTACGGGCCCGCACACCGGCGCCGTGACCGGGCCGCGGACCGGTTCCGCCACGCCGTACTCGCCGGTGACCGGGCCGACGGCCGTGGGCCCGGCCGGAATGGGCCCGGCACACCTGACGGGCACCGCCCCCGCGCCGAGGCGCCGCCCGCTGCGCACCTTCGTCCTCGCGATCGCCCTCGCCGCGATCGTCGCCGGCGGCACGGCCGTGGCGCTGCAGAAGTGGGACGAGTCGCGGGGCACGGACAGCGGCGGCAACTCCGCCTCACACAGCCCGGCGCCGACGAGCACGCCGACGAAGGGTTTCGACGGCACCGTTCCCGCCAACTGGGAGCGGCGCAAGGACCCCGTGGGCTTCAGCATCTCCCTGCCCAAGGGGTGGAAGCGGTCCGTCTCCATCGACCAGGACGGCCTCATGCAGGTCGACTACTCGCCCGACAACGGCAAGCATCTCGTGCGGGTCGCCGTCGACACCGCGCCGGACTTCACCACCTCGTACGAACACATGAGCGACCTGGAGCAGCGGATCTCAGCGCGGCTTCAGGACTACAAGCGGCTGAGCCTCAAGGAGGAGCTTTTCCGCGACCTGCCGGGCTCCCGTTGGGAGTACACGTGGAACGCCCTGGCCAAGGATGCGCCGCACTACTTCCCGGGCCCCTACCGTGCGATCGACGTCGGATACGTGAACCGTGCCGGCACCGAGTACGCCATCTACGCGTCCGCGCCGATCGGTGACTGGGCCACCACCAAAAAGCAGTTCGACGTGATCCTGCGGGGCTTCCAGGAGGGTTGACCCGAGTCGGGTTGCCGTGCGGGGGGCTCAGGCGTAGTCAGTGCATGAACGGACTGTCGTGCTCCCTTCGACAACGGCCACGAGCACGCGGCAGCGCCACTCGCCGCGCCGGCATCGGTCACGGTGGTCGTGGCGCTTAAACCGGTTGTGGCCGGAAATGATCGCCGAGAGTCCACCTTCGGTACTCCCGAGGCGGCCGGATACTTGGCCGGTCGGTGCTCCGGAGGGCGTCCGTCCGGTGGGGCATGATGGGGCGCATGGGGACCGAGGGGGAGAACGTCCGTGTCATCGCGGGCCGTTACCGGCTCGAGGCGAGACTCGGGCGCGGCGGCATGGGCGTGGTGTGGCGGGCGACCGACGAGCTGCTGGGCCGGCGGGTCGCGGTCAAGGAGATCCCGCTCGACCTCGACGAGACGCTCTCCGCCGAGGAGGCCCGGCGACAGCGTGAGCGCACGCTGCGCGAGGCACGCGCGGTGGCCCAGCTGCGTCATCCCCACATCATCGTGGTGCACGACGTCGTGGTGCACGACGAACGCCCCTACCTCGTCATGGAGTTGATCGACGGCGGCACGCTGGCCGACCGGGTCTCCGCGCACGGACCGGTCGACGCCGCCGAGGCGGCCCGGATCGGCATCGGCCTGCTGAGCGCGCTGCGCACGGCGCACGCTGCCGGTGTCCTGCACCGCGACATCAAACCGGCCAACGTCCTGCTGGAGGCCGGCTCCCGGCGCGTCGTCCTCACCGACTTCGGTATCGCGCAGGTCGCGGGCGCCACCACGCTCACCGAGACGGGCTCCTTCGTCGGCTCGCCCGAGTACACCGCGCCGGAACGGATGTCCGGGGCCCGCACCGGCCCGGAGTCCGACCTCTGGTCGGTCGGCGCGCTGCTGTGCACCGTGCTGAGCGGTGAATCGCCGTTCCGGCGCGACTCGTTGGGCGGCATCCTGCACGCGGTCGTGTTCGACGAGATACGGCCGCCACCGCAGGCCGCGCCGCTCCTGCCCGTCGTACGGGGCCTGCTGGAGCGCGATCCGGACCGGCGGCTGGACGCGGACCAGGCCGAGCGGATGCTGCGCGCCTACCGATCCACGGGCCGCATCCCGGCGCCCGACCACCCGCCGACCCAGCGGGACGTACCACGCCCGCAGCCCGCGCCGCCCCCGTCACCGGCACCGGCACCGGCGCCTTCGGCGCCCACGGTGGAGCAGCCGCGCCACTCCACCCGGGGCATGCTCGTGGCCGCGCTGCTCGTCGCCGCGATGGCCGGGGCGGGGGTGTCGGCGGCGGCGCTGCTGATGAACCGCGGCGGCGAAGGGGGCGGCACACCGGCGAGTTCAGGCCCGGGTACGTCGGTGAGCGCGTCGCCCTCTGCCGGCTCCCGATCCCCTTCGGCCGGCGGCTCCGGCGGGACACCGTCCCCCAGCGCCTCGAGCGCGGCACCCTCGTCCGGCTCCACCGGGAGCCGGCGCCCCTCCGCCCCGTCCGGCTACCGCGTCGCCGACGACCCGGCCGGGTTCTCCCTCGCCGTACCGGACGGCTTCACGCGCGAGCCGCAGGGGGAGCGCGTCTTCTACCTGTCCCCAGGAGAGACGTTCCGCCTCGGCATCAAGGCCGCCGACCCGGATCCCGGAGGTCCGCTCGCGGTGATGCGGCGCTCCGCCGGCAAGGGCCCGGACACGAACCCCGGCTACCACGACGGCCGGGTCACCTCGACCACGCGGCACGGACACCCCGCCGCCCTGTGGGAGTTCACCTGGAACGGCTTCAGCACGGCGGAGGGCGCCCGGCACACCTACGACCTGTGCTGGGAGGAGGGCGGGCGGATGTACGACGTGTGGGTGTCGGCGCCCGTCGGCAAGGTGCGGGAGGCCAAGGAGTACTTCGACGTCGCCGTCGACACGTTCGTACGTACATAAAAGGGAGATAAGTGGCAGTACGCGTCACGGGTCTGTGACCGGAGGGCATTCCCTGTGGATACGGGAGCGCCTGACGCGATATGGATGGATCCATGAGCAACAACGGGGGCGCGGGCCGGGAGTCCGACGAGACGACGAGTTTTGTTCTGCAACCGCCGCAGGAGCCGAACCCGTACGCAGTGCCCACCCAGGTGACGGCTCCGCCGGACCCGGGCACCGGCCGTCTCATCGCGGGCCGCTACCGACTGCTCGGCAAGCTCGGGCACGGCGGTATGGGCACGGTGTGGCGCGCCAAGGACGAGACGGTCGACCGTGAGGTCGCCGTCAAGGAGCCCCGCGTTCCGGAACACCTTCCCGATCGCGAACGTGCCAACGTCTTCGAGCGGATGCGCCGCGAGGCCCGTGCCGCGGCCCGCCTGGACCACCCCGCGGTGGTCGACGTCCACGACGTGGCGGTCGTGGACGGCCAGCCGTGGATCGTCATGGAGCTGGTGCGGGGCCGCTCGCTCGGCAGCGCCCTCCAGGAGGGCACGCTCGATGCGCGCGAGGCCGCCAGGATCGGCCTGGAAGTGCTCGGCGCGCTGGAGGCCGCGCACGCGGCGGGCATCCTGCACCGCGACGTCAAGCCCGACAACGTCCTCCTCGGCCGCTACGACCGCGTCGTCCTCACCGACTTCGGCATCGCGCAGATCGAGGGCGAGACCAATCTGACGGACACCGGCGGCTTCGTCGGCTCGCCCGAGTACATCGCCCCGGAGCGCGTGCTGGGCCAGCGCCCCGGCCCGGCCTCCGACCTCTGGTCCCTGGGCGTGGTGCTCTACGCGGCCACCGAGGGCGTCTCCCCCTTCCGCCGCAGCAACACGCCGGCCACGCTCCAGTCGGTCCTCAACGCCACGCCGGCGCCGCCCGCTTCGGCGTCCGGCCCGCTGGCCGAGCTGGTCACCGGCCTGCTCCACAAGGACCCGGCGAGACGTCCGGGCGCCGCCCAGGTCAGGGCCCTGTTGTCGCAGGCCGCGAACCCGCCGGAGCCCGTGCCGACCGCGCCCATGCAGCAGGTGCGGATCGTCCAACGGGGGATCCGGCTCGGGCGCAAGACTCTGCTCGGCATCGGCGTGGGGGTCGTGGCGGCGGCGGTGGCGGCGTATCTGGTGCTCGCGGACCCGTTCGCGGGACCGCTCCCCGACGGCTGGAAGAAACAGGCGAGCCCCAACCTGGGGGTGACCATCGGGGTACCCGCCACCTATGAGGTGGCCCGTCCCGGCAAGGACGACTCCGACAAGAACTGGGTCACCTACACCGACCGGAGCGGCGCCGTCTGGATCGGCGTGAACCTGGCGAGGAAGAGCGACGACGACGCGGGCGACATCAAGAACTCCGCCGCCGCCCAGATGTACGCCGACAACGAGCACTTCAAGAGCGACGGTGAGTACGAGCTCGACATGCCCTCCGGGGCGAGGACGAGGACGAACGACAACATCACGCACGACGGCAGACCCGCGGCCGAGAACACCATCGTCTACACCACCGACGACAGCCAGAACCCGCGCCCGCGCGAACTGCGGGTCTGGTACTACCGGACCAAGTCCGGCGACATGTACAAGGTGACCGTCAGCTACCCCGGCAAGGGCGACTTCACGGCCCGCGGGCGCGAGGTGGCGAAGACCGCGCTGGCCAACATCGACATCACCAAGCCGTAGCCCCAAGGGAGTCGGGCGAGCCGGCCGGAGCCGCGTCGACAAGTCGCCGTTCCGCACGGTACTCATGAGGCATGAGCGAAGGCGGCGAACGTACGCGCGGGGGCCGGCTGGTCGGCGGGCGCTACCGGCTGACCGAGCGGATCGGCTCCGGCGGGATGGGCACGGTCTGGCAGGCGTACGACGAACTCGTGCAGCGCGAGGTCGCCGTCAAGCAGCCGCGGCTGCCGGGCGATCCGGACGACGAGCACCACCGGCGGGCCGCCCACCGCCTCTACCGCGAGGCCCGCGCCGCCGCCCGCGTCGACCATCCCGCCGCCGTCTCCATCCACGACGTGGTGGAGGAGGACGGACTGCCGTGGATCGTCATGGAGTTGGTCCGCAGCGAGTCCCTGCACGAGGTGCTCCGGCGCGGGCCGGTCAAGGCCGCCGAGGCCGCCCGTATCGGTCTGGCCGTCCTCGGCGCCCTGCGCGCCGCGCACTCCGTCGGCATCGTCCACCGGGACGTGAAGCCCGCCAACGTGCTGCTCGGCGCGCACGGCCGCGTCGTCCTCACCGACTTCGGCATCGCCCACGTCCAGGGCGAGGAATCCCTCACCATGAGCGGGGAGTTCGTCGGCTCGCTGGAGTTCGTCGCGCCCGAGCGGATGTCCGGCCGGAGCGCGGGGCCCGCCTCCGACCTGTGGTCCCTGGGCGTCCTGCTGTACGCGGCGGTGGAAGGCGCCTCCCCGTTCCGGCGTACGACGGTGGAGTCCACGCTCGCCGCGGTCATCGCCGCGGATGCGTCCGCGCCGAAACAGGCGGGACCGCTGGGCCCGTTGATAGCCCGCCTGCTGCTGAAGGATCCCGAACGGCGCCCCACCGCGGAGCAGACGGCCGGTGTGCTGGAGGCGGTGGCCGAGGGCCGGCCGGTGCCCGTGATCGAGACCGATGTGACGGCAGCTCAAGATGCCTCTGCGTTACGGGAGTTCGCGGACGACTCGGCGACTGTACGGCTGCAGGGGGCGGCGGCGCCGAGCGACGGCGGAGGCGAGGGCCCAGGCGGGAGCGGGAGCGCGGGCGCGGACGGTCGCGGGGACGCGGGCGAGAGCGGTGCGATCGCAGGCAAGAACGCGGACACGAGCAAGGGCACGGGCGAGGAAGATCGCCCGGGCAGGAGCGGCGCGGGCGAGCGCGCGGCTGAAGACGCGTTCGAGCGCGAGGACGCGGACTCCGTGGCTCCGGCTGCCGAGCGTGCCACGGCCACCGCCCCCACCGCCACCCCAGCCCCGGCACCCGAGCCGCCCCCCGCTCCCGCCACCACGACCACCCCCACCCCCACCACCACGCCCGCTCCAAGGCGCTTCCTCCGCCGCCCCGTCCTACTCGCGGCCCTCGCCGCCCTTCTCGTCGGCGGCACCTGGCTCGGCGCCTCCTACGCCACCGCGCCCGACGGCAACCGCGCCACCGAGCGCACCGCCACCCTCACCGAGGCCCCGGCCCGCGCCGCGACGCCGACGCCCACCGCGCTCTCCGCCGGCTGGACCGCCCACCGCGAGACGGCGATGCACGCCGTGCTCTCGCTGCCGAGCGGATACCGGGCGTCCGCCAGGGAAGGGGGCGCCGCCCGACCGCCCCGCCTCGTCGAGTACGGCGAGACCGACGGCGACGTCAGCATCCGCCTCACCGAGTGGGACAGAGCGCCCCGCACCCCGATGGCCGAGGCGCAGGCGGCCCACGCAGTCTGGAACGGCTACGCCGGGGACGCGCGCACCCAGTACACCCGCACCACCTTCCACGGCCACGAGGCGGTCCTCGCCGACACCACCTACGGCACGGCCGGCTCCCCGACACGGGTGATGCAGCTGATGATCCGCACCGGCGACGGCCGCCTGTACGAACTGCGCGCCGACATGCCCAAGGGCACCCCGGACGAGAAGAAGGGCACGGCGCTCTTCAAGGGCGCGCGTGACCGTTTTGTCATCGGAAAAAGCTGAACCGTATCGGGCCGTCCCCGTACAAGCGCTGATCAGCGCATTCGTTGCCAGTGAGCACTGGCGTCGTGTGAGCAGTCGGTGAAGCCGCGTTACCGACGGGTACCCAAAGCCTGCGCACCGGCATACCCTGCGCCTCATGACGGACGCGCAAGCCCCGGCCAAGACCGGCACGAATCCCCTCGCCCCCGCACCGGAGGGCGCCCGTACGGCCGCCGACGTGGTGACGCCCGAGCTGGTCGCCCAGCTGACCAAGGGCGTGGTCGGCTCCGGCCGTACCGCCAACCACACGCCGTTCACCGGCGAGAAGCTCGCCGACCTGCCGGAGTCCACGCCCGAGGACGTGGCGAAGGCCTTCGACGCGGCCCGTGCGGCGCAGGCGGTGTGGGAGCGGACACCGGTACGGCAGCGCGCGGCCGTCCTGCTCCGCTTCCACGACCTGATGCTCGCCCGCCAGGCCGAGGTCCTCGACCTGATCCAGCTGGAGACCGGCAAGGCGCGCCTGCACGCCCACGAGGAGGTCCAGGCCGTCGCCGTGGCCTCCCGCCACTACGGCCACAAGGCCCCCTCGTACCTCAAGCCGAAGCGGCACACGGGCGCGATCCCGACGCTGACGAAGGTCACCGAACTGCGCCATGCGCGCGGGGTGGTGGGCCAGATCGCCCCCTGGAACTACCCCCTGGAACTGTCGGTCGGCGACGCCCTGCCGGCGTTCGTGGCGGGTAACGCGGTGGTGATGAAGCCCGACACGGAGACCTGCCTCACCGCCCTGTGGGCCCGTGACCTGCTGATCGAGGCCGGTCTGCCCGCGGACGTCTTCCAGGTCGTGCTCGGCGACGGCCCGGTCGTCGGCCCCGAGGTCGTCAAGCACGCCGACTACGTCTCCTTCACCGGCTCCACCCGCACCGGCCGCGAGGTCGCCCAGGGCGCCGCCGCCCGTCTGGTCGGCGTCTCCCTCGAACTCGGCGGCAAGAACGCGATGCTGGTCCTGGAGGACGCCGACATCGAGAAGGCGGCCGCGGGCGCTATCCGTGCCTGCTTCTCCTCGGCCGGCCAACTCTGCATCTCCATCGAGCGGTTGTACGTCCACGAGTCGATCGCGGACGCCTTCCTGGAGCGCTTCGCCGCCCGCACCAAGGGCATGCGCCTCGGCAAGTCCCTCGCCTACGGCGCCGACATGGGCTCGCTGGTGGGGGAGCGGCAGCTGGAGACGGTCACCCGGCATGTCGAGGAGGCGGTGGCCCAGGGCGCGAAGGTCGTCGCCGGCGGCACGGCCCGCCCGGACATCGGCCCGTACTTCTTCGAGCCGACCATCCTCGACGACGTGACCGAGCCGATGTCGGTGTGCACGGAGGAGACCTTCGGACCGGTCGTCTCGATCTACCGCTTCAAGACCGACGACGAGGCGGTCGAGCACGCCAACTCCACGCCGTACGGCCTGAATTCCTCGGTCTGGACGAAGGACGGCGGCCGCGGCCGCGCGGTTGCGGCACGGCTGCGCACCGGCACCGTGAACGTCAACGAGGGCTACGCCCCCGCCTACGGCAGCGTCCAGTCCCCCATGGGCGGGATGAAGGACTCCGGCCTCGGCCGCCGCCACGGCTCCGAGGGCATCCTCAAGTACACGGAGGCCCAGACGGTGGCCCAGCAACGCCTGCTGCCGATGGCGCCGTCGCTGGGGATGGACGACGAGAAGTACGCCCAGTTCATGAGCCGGAGCCTGCGGCTCATGAAGGCGTTCCGGTTCCGGTAGAGGAGAGTGCGCGTGAGCAACGACGCTTACGACTACGACGTCATCGTTGTCGGATCCGGCTTCGGCGGTTCGGTCACCGCCCTGCGTCTCACCGAGAAGGGCTATCGCGTAGGGGTGCTGGAGGCGGGCCGGCGCTGGAGTCGCGACACCCTCCCCAAGAACTCCTGGGACCTGAAGAACTACCTCTGGGCGCCCAAGCTCGGCATGTTCGGCATCCAGCGCATCCACCTGCTCGGCAACGTCATGGTGCTGGCCGGCGCGGGCGTCGGCGGCGGCTCCCTGAACTACGCCAACACCCTCTACGTACCGCCGAAGCCGTTCTTCGACGACCCGCAGTGGCGTGACATCACGGACTGGCAGGAGGAGTTGAAGCCGTACTACGACCAGGCGCAGCGCATGCTCGGCGTCCGGCTGAACCCGACGATGACGCCGTCCGACGTGCATCTGAAGGCCGCCGCCGAGCGGATGGGCGTGGGCGACACCTTCCACATGGCACCGGTCGGCGTCTTCTTCGGCGACGGCGAGGACGCCGAGGGGAAGTCGAGGACCACGCCCGGACAGCAGGTGGACGACCCCTACTTCGGCGGCGCGGGCCCGACGCGAAACGCCTGCACCGAGTGCGGCGAGTGCATGACGGGCTGCCGCCACGGCGCGAAGAACACCCTCAACGAGAACTACCTGTACCTCGCCGAGAAGGCGGGCGCGGTCGTGCACCCGATGACCACCGTCGTGTCGGTCACGGACGACTCGCAGGGCGGCTACGCCGTCGCGACGCTGCCCACCGACAACAAGAAGAAGGACGCCGGCCGCACCTTCAAGGCCCGCCGGGTGGTGCTGGCGGCCGGCACCTACGGCACCCAGACCCTGCTGCACCGTATGAAGAGCGGCGGTCAACTGCCGTACATCTCGGAGAAGCTGGGCGTGCTGACCCGTACCAACTCCGAGGCGCTGGTCGGCGCGCAGACGGACAACCGCCGTTACCGCAGGGCGACGGGCGAGCCGAAGGTCGACTTCACGCGGGGAGTCGCCATCACCTCGTCAATCCACCCGGACGAGAACACCCACATCGAGCCGGTCCGCTACGGCAAGGGCTCCAACTCGATGGGCGGCCTGTCCATCCTCCAAGTCCCGTACGCGGAGGGCTCGTCCAGGGTGCTGGCCTGGCTGCGCAACGCGGTCCGCCACCCGATGCTCGTCCTGCGGTCCCTGTCCAACCGCCGCTGGTCGGAGCGGACCATCATCGGCCTGGTGATGCAGTCCCTGGACAACTCCCTGACCACATACCTGAAGCCGGACGGCATGGGCAAGGGCCTGCTCACCGCCCGCCAGGGCCACGGCGCCCCCAACCCCGTGCAGATCAAGGCCGCTTCGGAGAGCGCCTCGGTCATCGCCGCCGACATCAACGGCTTCGCGGGGTCCAACGTCGGCGAGCTCATGGGCACCCCCCTCACCGCCCACTTCCTCGGCGGCTGCCCGATCGGCTCCTCCCGCGAGACCGGCGTGATCGACGCGTACCACCGGCTCTACGGCCACCCGGGCATCTCGGTGGTCGACGGCGCCGCGGTCTCCGCCAACCTGGGCGTGAACCCCTCCCTCACCATCACCGCCCAGGCCGAGCGCGCGATGTCGTACTGGCCCAACAAGGGCGAGGCGGACCAGCGTCCGGAGCAGGGCGCGGCGTACGAACGCCTGAAGCCGGTGGAGCCGATGGCCCCGGCGGTCCCGGCGGACGCCTTCGGCGCGCTGAAGCTGCCGTTCCTGGGAATGCCGGCGGTGCCGCCCAAGAAGTGACCGTCCGCGCAAGTGACGGCCGTTGGACATGAGAGAAGGACCCGCACCCCCCTCCGAGTGCGGGTCCTTCTCCTGTCCTTGAGCAGGTTCCGGTCAGGCGCTGCGTGTCACGCGGCCGCGCCGGCCTTGCGGCGGCGCACCACGAAGACCGCGCCGGCGCCCAGTGCGACGGCGAGGCCGCCGGTGAGGCCGATCATCGGCAGCGCGGAGCTGGAGCCGGTCTCGGCGAGGCTGCCGGTGGCGTCGACCTCGTTCACGTCCTTGATCGGCTTCATGCCACCGGTCTGCGGCTTGGCGTCGCCCGGCTTACCGGGGTCGGAGCCGGCGGCCAGGATGTCGAAGAAGTAGACCCAGCCGTTCGGGTCGTCGGCGAGCCAGCAGCCCTGCTCGTCCGCGTACTCGGCGAGACCGCCGGTCAGGCCGAGCGAGTCCGGCACCTTGCCGCTGACGCTGAGACGCAGCTGGTAGGAGACCGACTGGCCGGCGCCGAGCGAGAACGCGGTGAAGGTGCCGCCCTCGCCCGCCGCGTCCGCGATGGTCTGCCAGGACTTGGTGGCCTTGTCGAAGACCTGGACCTTGATCTGGCCCGAGTAGTCCTCGGCGTCGTCCCAGCCGATCGCGGCGACGCCGATCAGCGGCTTGATGTCCTTGATCTCCTGGTCACCGTGGTTGGACACGTTGAAGGAGAACCCGGTCCAGCCGCTGCCCGCGACGATCGTGTCGGGCAGGCCGGACAGGCCGCTCTTCAGGGACTCGCTGAGCTCCGCGGTGCTGTCGCCGTTCTCGTCGACGCACAGCTCGCCGCCGGCGGGGGCGCTCGTGCTGGGGCTCGGCGACGCGCTCGCGCTCGCGCTGCTGCTTCCGTCCGGGGCAGGCGTGGTGCTCTCGCCGGCGGCGGGGGTGGTGCTCTCGCCGCCCGCAGGAGTGGTGGTGTCGCTCCCGGCCGGGGTGGTGTTGTCGCCGGAGGGCGTGGTCTCGCCGGCTGCGGGGGTGGTGCTCTCGCCGCCCGCCGGAGGGGTCTCGGTGCCGGGGGCGGAAGTGGTGTCCTCGGCGGCGGGGCTGCTCGTAGAGGTGCTGGGAGTGTCCTCCGCGAAGGCGGCCGGCGCCGAGAGCAGGGTCAGGGGCGCTATCACAGCCGTCGCGGCCGCAGTGGCCATGGCACGACGCAGCTTCATGAAAACCTCAAGGGAGTCCAAAGGGAGGGCTCCGCGTGTGGGGCGCGGGTGTGGGCCCTGATTCGCCAAGTTGGATCAGTGAAACGGGTCAATGGTTGTGCCTGCATTGACAGAATTCTTATGTGGCCCGGGTCACAGTTGATCCCGGGCACGGGAAGCGTGCCGAAGCGGGCACGCGAAGGGCCCCGCGGGCTCGAGCCGCGGGGCCCTTCTCCGTCAGCACCGACGTCAGGGCAGCGCCGGTGCCTGGGAGCGGCGCCGGGGGGTTGCGCCGCTTGTCTCGTGTGCCCTGGGTCGCCGCTCCGGCGCAGTTGGGGCGCACGGATGGTCTCGACCTCTGGCGGTGCGGAAGTGCAAGCAATGCAGTTGTCTGCGGCGGGACTTGGGCTTTGTACGCATCGTGCTGGATGGGCGGGGGCTGCGCAACCGTTTCACCCAGGGTTGTGCATTTTTGCATGTTCCGCCGGTCGGCCCCGGGCGTCCCCGGAGCCGACCGTTCTCTTGGGTGACCGGGCTGCTGTCCCCTGCTGTCCGGCCACATCCCTGGAGCGAGGTCCCACGACGTACGGCACGACCCGTACGTCTCATCGCTCCAGCAAGCCACGCGTGGTTCTTTCGGGCCCGCCCCTGGCTGGCACGGACAACCTCCACAACGAAGGGGTCCGCGGGACGGTCACGCTCCGTACGGGTGAGAGAAGTCCCGAACTCAGATGCGACCGCGGCACAGTTCGAGCAGCGTCATGGCGAGCCCCGTGCCGGGCTTGCCGAGGGCGTCGCTGTAGTGGCCGAGGACCTCCATCTCGCGGGAGAGGTTCACGCGCCGGCCGCCGGAGGCGATGCGCGCCTCCTGGATGACGGCGGAGACGGCCATCCGTTCCTGGATCAGGCCGATGATCCGGTCGTCGAGCGCGTCGATGCGCTCACGGGCGCCGGTGATCACGCCGGCGGCCTCGGTGGTGCGGGCGCCGGTCTTCTCGTTCGCGATGGCGGTCATGTCGGGGGCTCCTCGTCACATGGATGGGATGGGGTGCCCCGGCCCGGCAGGATCCGGTGAAACGCCAGGCGCCCCGGACCTTGTCGGCCCGGGGCGCCTGGGAAGTCGCTTGTCAGTTGCTCAAGCAGCACGACCATGGCAGCCGGTGGGCCGGTTGCCATAGGTAAAGAGGAAGGTCGTCCGGGTGAGCATGGGGTCAGTATGCACGGGGCGGGGGTCCCGGCCAAGCCGCGTCCACGATCCGGGCGGGAGGTGACCCACCGCCACCCCGTTAGAATCGGAAAACACAGACCCCCGCCCCACCGCCGGAAGGCACCCCGTGTCATCAGCGACCCCCGCTGCCGCCGCCCCCGACACCGTCCTGGTGGTCGACTTCGGCGCACAGTACGCCCAGCTCATCGCCCGTCGCGTCCGCGAGGCCCGGGTCTACAGCGAGATCGTGCCGAGCACCATGCCGGTCGCCGAGATCCTCGCCAAGAACCCGGCGGCGATCATCCTCTCCGGCGGCCCCTCGTCCGTGTACGAGGAGGGCGCTCCCGGCCTCGACCGCGCGATCTTCGAGGCCGGCGTCCCCGTGTTCGGCATGTGCTACGGCTTCCAGCTGATGGCGCGCTCCCTCGGCGGCACGGTCGACAACACCGGCGCCCGGGAGTACGGCCGTACGGATCTGCACGTGTCGAAGTCGTCCTCCACCCTCTTCGAGGGCACCCCGGCCGAGCAGCACGTGTGGATGTCGCACGGCGACGCCTGCTCCGCCGCCCCCGAGGGCTTCACCGTCACCGCCTCCACCGAGGTCGTCCCGGTCGCCGCCTTCGAGAACGACGAGAAGAAGCTCTACGGCGTCCAGTACCACCCCGAGGTCATGCACTCCACGCACGGCCAGCAGGTGCTGGAGCACTTCCTTTACCGGGGCGCGGGCCTGAGCCCCGACTGGACCACCGGCAACGTCATCGACGAGCAGGTCGCGGCGATCCGCGAGCAGGTCGGCGACAGGCGCGCCATCTGCGGTCTGTCCGGCGGCGTCGACTCCGCGGTGGCCGCGGCCCTCGTCCAGAAGGCCATCGGCTCCCAGCTGACCTGCGTCTACGTCGACCACGGCCTGATGCGCAAGGGCGAGACCGAGCAGGTCGAGAAGGATTTCGTGGCCGCGACCGGCGTCCAGCTGAAGGTCGTCGACGCGGAGGAGCGCTTCCTGACCGCTCTGAAGGGTGTCTCGGACCCGGAGGAGAAGCGGAAGATCATCGGCCGCGAGTTCATCCGCGTCTTCGAGCAGGCGCAGGCGGAGATCATCGCGGACGAGGGCCCGGCGGTGGAGTTCCTGGTGCAGGGCACGCTCTACCCGGACGTCGTCGAGTCCGGCGGCGGCACCGGCACGGCGAACATCAAGTCCCACCACAACGTGGGCGGCCTGCCCGAGGACCTCGAGTTCCAGCTCATCGAGCCGCTGCGCCAGCTCTTCAAGGACGAGGTCCGGATGGTCGGCCAGGAGCTCGGCCTGCCGGACGAGATCGTCCAGCGCCAGCCCTTCCCCGGCCCGGGCCTCGGCATCCGCATCGTCGGCGAGGTCACCAAGGACCGCCTGGACCTGCTGCGCGAGGCCGACGCGATCGCCCGCGAGGAGCTGACCGCGGCCGGCCTCGACCGGGACATCTGGCAGTGCCCGGTGGTCCTGCTCGCGGACGTCCGCAGCGTCGGCGTCCAGGGCGACGGCCGCACCTACGGCCACCCGATCGTGCTGCGCCCGGTGTCCAGCGAGGACGCCATGACGGCCGACTGGTCGCGGCTGCCGTACGACGTCCTCGGCCGGATCTCCACGCGGATCACCAACGAGGTCGCCGAGGTCAACCGGGTCGTGCTCGACGTGACGTCGAAGCCGCCGGGCACCATCGAGTGGGAGTAGACACCCCCTAGGTCCGTTTGAGAGTGCGCACCGGCTCTCCGGGCTGCCAGACCTGGGCGACCAGATACGTGTCGTCCTCGACGTAGGTCCGTACGACCTCCGTCAGCTCGGTGCGGAAGAGGTGGAACGGCTCCGGCGGTTCCACCTCTTGCGTGTACGCGCCCTTCGCCACCGGATCCTCGACCTCGATCGCGCGCCCGCCGATCCGGATGTCGCCGGGGCCCGGGTCCTTGCCGGGGCCGGGGTTCGCCTGGAGCGCGAACCGCGGGTCGCGGCGCAGGTCCAGCGCCTTGAGCGAGTCCGGCATCATGCCGAGCCAGAGCTCGCCGTTCAGGAAACGGACCTCGAGGCCGCTGGTGCGCGGGGAGCCGTCCCTGCGCAGGGTGGCGAGCACGTGGTGGGTGGAGGCGCCGAAGCGTTCCTCGGCGATCTTCGACAGTTCGGGTTCCGCGGCGGTGAAGGCCGCCCAGTTCCATGCCATACGCAGAGTCTCGCGCCGATACCGGACATCTGCTGTCGGGTATCGGCCACGCGCGTCATCTTTACAGAACAGCTCTGTTCTCCTTCGCTGACCGGCGGTAACTTCCGCCCCGTACAACAATCCAGTCCTGGAGGACACATGCACGGCACCCCCGGGGCCGGGCCCACTCCGCCCCCCGCCCTCCCGTCCGACCGGCTCCAGTTCGCGATGCCGCCGATGCACGACTCGGTCGACGACGAACGCCGCCATCGCAAGGAGCGGCTCGCGGGCGCGCTGCGGATCTTCGGGCGGCTCGGCTTCGAGGACGGCGTCTCGGGGCACATCACGGCGCGCGATCCCGAGTTCAGCGACTGCTTCTGGGTCAATCCGTTCGGGATGCCCTTCAAGCACGTCACCGTGAGCGACCTGGTGCTCGCCAACTCGGAGGGGCAGGTCATCGAGGGCCGCTACCACGTGAACCAGGCCGCCTTCACCGTCCACTCCCAGGTCCACGCGGCCCGCCCGGACGTCGTCGCGGTGGCCCACTGCCACTCCGTGCACGGCCGCGCCCTGTCCGCGCTGGGCGAGCTGCTCGACCCGATCACCCAGGAGAGCTGCGCCTTCTACGAGGACCACGCCCTCTACGACGCCTTCACCGGCGTCGCCGTGGACGCCGAGGAGGGCCGCCGTATCGCCACCGCGCTCGGCACCCGCAAGGCGCTGGTGCTGCGCAACCACGGGCTGCTCACGGTCGGCGACTCGGTGGACGCGGCTGCCTGGTGGTTCGTGTCCATGGAGCGCTCCGCCCAGGTGCAGCTGACCGCCAAGGCCGCCGGGCGCCCGCTCCTCATCGACCACCGGGCGGCGGTCGCGACCCGCGAACAGCTCGGCGGCGACCTGGTCGCGTGGATCAACTACCAGCCCCTGTGGCAGGACATGAGCCGCAGCGAGCCCGACCTGCTGAGCTGAGCGGGCCGCCGGCTAGAAACCCCGCAGCACGGCCGCCTTGGTCATCGCGAACTCCTCGTCCGTGAGCACACCGTCCCGGTGCAGCTCGCCCAACTCCCGCAGCCGCCGCAGGAGTACGTCGTGGTGGTCGGCCGGGGGCGGCAGGGCCGCCTGCTGACGCCGGTCGACCAACTCGCCGCCCCGGGTGGACGGGTGCGGCAGACGCGAGGTGATCGCGGTGGCGACGAGCGCGGTGAGCAGATCGCGACGGGCGCTGCCCCACAGGTCCAGGGCATAGGGGTCCTTCTCCGGCGGGAGCTTGGAGAACGCCGTCTCGCGGGTCACGAAGCGCAGGAAGCCGTCCTCGTAGCCGGAATTGGGCAGCCACTCCACCTGCACCAGATCGGCCACCGAGATGATCCGCGGCCCGGTCGCCCGCTTGACCCGGTCGGAGGTGTCGGCCCAGTCGATGCGCACCTGGTTGCCGTCGAAGGAGACGGTGCCGTCGGAGGAGCGGACGGAGACCGGGACGGGCGGCCCGGGCAGCAGATACGCCTTGGTCGGATCCTTGGGGATCTGGTCCAGCATCAGCGCCCGGCGGATCTCCTCGGCGACGTACTCGGCGACCCCGGCCCGGTCCACGTCCACCGTCAGCCGGTACGGATCGGCCGGATCCGGCAGCCGCCCGCCGGTCGCCTGGAGCAGCGGGTCAGCCCCCTCGCGCAGCCGCATCCGCAGCCGCCCGCGCTTGCGTTCGGGCTCGAAGACCACGCCCGCGACGGCTTCGAGGGGTACGGCGACCTCCCCGTACGTCTGCCGGAACAGTGGCACGGAGCGGTGGAGACCCGGCGTGATCCTGACCGTGGTGCCGTCGAAGGCCCAGGTCCCGTCCCGCTGGATGATCTCGGCCATAGGGAAATTCTCGCAGCCGGGTCAACACGGCGGCTCCCGCTTCACCCGCGTCGGCCGGACCTGCCGGACGCGCGGGGGGCGGTGTAGGGCACAATTCGCTGTCATCACATGGGAGTTGCCGGGTCGTGGCCGTCGGCCGGAAGGGTGCCGTCGGCAGGGGCTCCGGGAAGGCGGGCGTCGGGCGTGGCGGTGCAGGAGGCGAGAGGCGGCGCGGACGCGCCGGGCAGTGTTCATGGAGGCGGCTGCACCTGCGGGGACTGCCCGCACGGGGCGCGGGCGGGGCACCGGCGCGCGGTCGCGGAATTCCTGCTGCTGCGCGACGGCTTCGCGGCCGGACAGGGGCTGCCCGCCGCGGTGGCCCACTCGGCCTCGGCCTCGCGCCAGTGGGTCTCGGAGGAGCTGCGCCAGTCCGCCGAACTCGTCGCCGAACGCGGCCGCGCCGAGGGCGAGGCCTGGCTGGCCCGTCTGTGGCGCTGGACGGCGTGCACGGTGTGCGCGCTGGTGGTCGTGCTGCTGCTGGCGCAGACGCTGACCGCGATCGGCGCGGGCTGGACGCCGGCCCGCACCGCCGGTCTGCTGGCGGCCCTGGTCACGGGCGGCGCGCTGACCGCCGCGTCCTGGTTCCACCGTGCGCGCGGCGGCGTACTGGCTCCCGTCATCGGCGAGGACAACCGCCTGTCCACCTCCCGCACGGTGGCCGCGACCTGGGTGCTGTTCGTCGTCCACGCCGTGCTCGTCCTCGCCGGGCGCCTCGCCATGGCGTCCGGCCACGCGGAGCGCGACGCCCTGATCTCCGGCCTCGACCTCGCCCGCGGGGCCGGAGTCGTCACCGTCCTCGCCGTGATCTGCGGCGTCGCCGTGCTGGTGCGGCGCGTCGTCGGCCTGCGGGTCCTCGGCCAGCGGCTGCAGAAGCTACGGGCCGACCGGCCCCGCGCCGCCGACCTGCTCACGGACGACGCCGGCCGGGGCGCCTTCGCCGACATCCAGTACGTCGTGATCAGCGCCGTCGCCGTGGTGTTCGCCGCGGTGCGGCTGGCCCGCCGCCCGGACCAGCTCCCGGACCTTCCCTGGGGCCTCGCGGTGCTGGTGCTGGTGTCCGCGGCGACCTACCTGGCCGGCAAGTACGCCGAGGGCGGCCGTCCGGTGATCCTCTCCGTGGTGCGCACCCGGGAGGCCGGCGACCTCGACGCCCCCATCCGCACGGGCGACGACATCGAGATCCGCGGCGCGGGCTTCGTGCCTCCCGGTTCACAGGGCGCCGACCGGCTCACGCGGATGGTGGTCCGCATCGGCGCGGTCAACGTCCATGTGCCGCTGGTCCCCGTCGCCGGAGGCTTCAGCAACCCGACGGACGCCGTCCTGACCGTGCCCGTCCCGGTGGACGTGGAACCGGGGAGGGTCGAGGTGCAAGTGGTGACCGCTGCGGGGGTAGAGACCAACCAGTACGCGATCGACGTGACGGACTGATGTGACCGGCCGAGACCCCGGGAGCGGCCACCGGCCACCTGGTAGGAAATCGACAGGTACGGATTGAGCGCCCCGTCCCTTACGTACGTATCGTCATCTGAGGGGTCCCGGCCCAGCGGGCGAGAGGCGACAGCGATGACTCACGGCATGCGCACGGACACGCACACCCCCTATCTCGACGGCGACCGGACCTGGCGCGACACCGCCACCCGGTACGCCCTCCTTCCACTCCGCGTCTTCCTCGGCGTCACCTTCATCTACGCGGGCCTGGACAAGCTCACCAACAGCGACTTCCTGAAGGCCTCCGGCGCCGGCTCCATCGGCGACATGATGCACCAGGTCCGCGGCACCGCCGCCATCCCGGCGATGGTCGACCTGGCCCTGAAGAACCCGGTGGGCTTCGGCTACGCCATCGCCCTCGGTGAACTGGCCGTCGGCATCGGCACCCTGATAGGCCTGCTCGCCCGCCTCGCGGCGCTCGGCGGCGCGCTGATCTCCCTCAGCCTCTGGCTCACGGTGAGCTGGGCCTCGGACCCGTACTACTACGGCAACGACCTCGCCTACCTGATGGCCTGGCTGCCCCTCGTCCTCGCGGGCGCCTCCGTGTTCTCCCTGGACGCGGCACTGCGCGCGCGGCGGAGGCAGCGGGCGGGAGGTTACCGGTAGCCCCTGTTCGGCGGGGGCTACCGGTGGCGGGTCCCGGGCATGACCCGGGACCCCACGACGGCCACTCTCACCCCGCCCCGGCTCCCACCTCGCCCGGGCTCTCATCCCGACGCCGCTCTCATCGCGACGCGTCCAGCGGTGTCTGCGCCGGGTCCGCCGGGTCCACCCGCCCGGTGACGGCCCGGCGCCGGCGTACAGCCCGGCTGACCACCCCCGCGGCCCCGGCGAGGCAGAGCCCGCCCACGACCACCGGGATCACCGCGAACCACGGCGCGTCCCACAGCCCGCCCGCGTCCCCGACGAAGACCACGCCCGCCGTGGCGAGGAAGAGTCCGGCGACCAGCCTGCCCGGCTGGAACTCATGACGCAGCACGGCTCACCTCCGCCTGTCCGACGCCGACCTTGAGATCGAGGTCGAGCGTGCCGGTGTTCTTGCCGCCCGTGACCGGCGGCAGGGTCAGCTCCTTGTGCTTGCCCGGCTCCACGTCCACGTCCTTCTGCCCGTCGCCCGGCAACTGGATGTCGCCCACGCCCACGTCGATGCTCAGCTTCACGGCCGCGTCCTTCGGCACGATCACCTTCAGCCGGCCCGCGCCGACCTCGGCGTTCGTGCTCACCGTCTGTCCCTTCGCCACCCGCAGGCGGCTCAGGTCCAGGGTGCCGACACCGCTGCCGAGCTCGTACTTCGGCCGGACGTCCGCGACCGCGGCCGGCTGCCATGTCGTGCGTATCCAGTGGGTGTTGATGTCCTTGGGCAGCGCGGCCGACGCCGCGAGCAGGGCCGCGGTGACGACGGCCAGGAAGACCGAGCCCGCGCCCGTGCGCCCCAGGAACGCGCTGATGGCGATGCCCAGGCCGAAGACGATCAGCGCGGCGGCGAACCCGGCCTGCAGGCTGGTGCCCAGCGCATGGTCGTCCCACGTCAGGCGGGTGCCGAGACCGCCCGCGAGCAGGGCGAGCAGGAAGGTCCAGCCGCCGATCCAGCGCGGGCCGCGCGGCTTCGGTGCCGGGGTGCGCGCGGTCCGTGTGTCGGTGCGGTCGGTCCAGGTGTTGCCGAGGCTGATGTCGACCGCGGCGGCGATGTCCCGGTCGCGGGAGTCGCGGGGGCCCCAGAGATAGCCCGTGCCCCCGTCGTGCGTGCCGTCCTTGACGATGGGGTCGCGCCACCACGAGGGGTAGGCGGCGGGCGCCGGCGGCGCCTGCGCCTCCGGCGGCGCGTCGGCGGCGGCCTGCGCGGCGAGCGGGTCGGTGTCGAGGGTCCCGCGCTGCCGCGACCAGTACCCGGCGCCGGCGAGGAGCAGGGAGAGGACGACGGCGAAGGCCAGCACCCCGCCGTTCTTCAGCATCGTCAGGAAGACCCCGCAGCCGACCAGAGCGAACAGCACGGCCGTCAGCGCCTGGCCGTCGACGCGGCCGGTCAGCAGCTTGCGTACCTCGTTCTCGTCCTCGTCCTCGTACGGCACGAGGAGCCAGGCGAAGCCGTAGAAGATCAGGCCGATGCCGCCGGTGGCGGAGAGCACCGCGAGCGTGATCCGGAAGATCACCGGGTCCATGTCGCACTGCCGCCCGAGCCCGGCGCACACCCCCGCGAGCGTCTTGTTCCGCCGGTCACGGCGGAACTTGCCGGGGGCCGCCGCGACCTCCGTCTGCGGGCTCCCCTCGGCCTGCGCGCCCGCACCGGGTCCCGCCCCGGCCGCGGCGTCCGCGGCGGGCGCGGCATCCTGCGGCCCGGCACCCTCCGCGGGGTGCGGGCCGGAGCCGGGTCCCGGACCCGTCGCGGCGCGCTCGTGATCTGTCATGTGTCCATGGTGACGGCCGAGCGGCCCCGGCGGGAGTCGGTACGACCCTGGCCGGACCCTGATATCGCCCCTGAGCCGGCGCCGGGGAAGCGTTCGACGGGCCGGGCGTTCGAAGATCACCGGAGTATCCCGAAGATCAGGGGAGTATCGGGGGCCGACCCTGATGCCCGTGTCCTGAGACCGTGTGAGTATCGGTGGCATGCCGGAAGCCGCCGCAGCGCCACTCGTCGAACCGCGGCCGCCGCGCAAGCTCTACCGCAGCAGCGACGGACGCTGGCTGGGTGGCGTCGCGCGGGGGCTCGCCGGGCATCTCGGCCTGCCCGTCATCTGGGTGCGGCTCGTGTTCGTCGGCCTGTTCATGGCGGACGGTCTGGGCGCGCTGCTGTATGCCGCGTTCTGGTTCTTCGTGCCGCTCGGCGTGGGCGGCGTGGGAGATCAGAAACCCCCGTCGCTGGTCACCACCGAGACCTCGGCGGACGGCCGCCGCAGACTCGTCGCCCGCAGGCCGGACCGGGGCCAGATCGTGGCCCTGCTGCTCATGGTCGCCGTGGCCATGATCTTCGTGGGCAACGTCAATCTGAGCGGCGGCGCCAAGGTCTACCTCTGGCCCGTCGTCCTCGTCGGCGCGGGCGTCGCCCTGGTCTGGCGCCAGGCGGACAACGTCCGCCGGGCCCGCTGGGTGGAGGTCGGCAGCCGGCGGCGCACGCTCACCCTGCTCCGCGCGGCAGGCGGTGTCCTCCTCGTCACGGCCGGCGTCTCCGGCATCTTCGTGCTCCAGGGCTCCGCCGCCCATCTCGGCTCCGTCCTGCAGGCGGCCCTCGCGGTCCTCGTCGGGATAACGCTCCTCGCGGGGCCGTACCTCGTGCGCATGACCCAGGACCTCTCCGAGGAGCGCCTGATGCGCATCCGCGCGCAGGAGCGCGCCGAGGTCGCCGCCCACGTCCACGACTCCGTGCTGCACACCCTGACCCTGATCCAGCGCAACGCGGAGAACGCGAACGAGGTGCGCCGCCTCGCCCGCGCCCAGGAGCGCGACCTGCGCACCTGGCTCTACAAGCCCGAGGGCACCGGCAAGGAGGAGGCCGACGAACCCTCGACGCTCGCCGACGCGGTGCGGCGCAGCGCCGCGGAGGTTGAGGACAAGCACGGCGTCCCCATAGAGGTCGTCATAGTCGGCGACTGCCCGCTCGACGACAGAATCGGCCCGCAGATGCAGGCCGCACGCGAGGCGATGGTGAACGCCGCCAAGTACGGTGGCGAGGGCGGCGCGGTGCAGGTCTACGCCGAGGTCGAGGGGAGGACGGTCTTCGTGTCGGTCCGGGACCGAGGCCCCGGCTTCGACCTGGACTCGATACCCGCCGACCGCATGGGCGTCAGAGAATCGATCATCGGCCGCATGGAGCGCCACGGCGGCACGGCGCGGCTGCGCGCGGTGCCCGACGGCGGCACTGAGGTCGAGCTGGAGATGGAGAGGGCGGAGAAGACGTGATGAGCGACCCGACCGAGGCGAACGGTACGGCGGGCGGGGCCGAGGGCGCCGAGCCCGCGGCGCCGGCCGGTGGTGGCACGGACGAGCGCCGCGTGCGCGTGGTCCTCGTCGACGACCACCGCATGTTCCGTACGGGAGTGCAGGCCGAGATCGGCCAGACCGCGCAGACCGGCGTGGAGGTCGTGGGCGAGGCCGCGGACGTCGACCAGGCGGTCACGGTCATCACCGCGACCCGCCCCGAGGTGGTCCTGCTCGACGTCCACCTGCCGGGCGGCGGCGGGGTCGAAGTCCTGCGCCGCTGCGCGGCGTTGATGGCCGACGCCGAGCAGCCCGTGCGCTTCCTCGCCCTGTCCGTGTCGGACGCGGCGGAGGACGTGATCGGCGTGATCCGGGGCGGTGCGCGCGGCTACGTCACCAAGACCATCACCGGCACGGACCTCGTCAACTCCATCTTCCGCGTGCAGGAGGGCGACGCCGTCTTCTCGCCGCGGCTGGCCGGCTTCGTGCTGGACGCGTTCGCCTCCACCGACGCCCCGCCGGTCGACGAGGACCTGGACCGCCTCACCCAGCGCGAGCGTGAGGTGCTGCGGCTCATCGCCCGCGGATACGCGTACAAGGAGATCGCCAAGCAGCTCTTCATCTCCGTGAAGACGGTCGAGTCCCATGTCTCGGCGGTGCTGCGCAAGTTGCAGCTGTCGAACCGGCACGAGCTGACCCGGTGGGCGACGGCGCGACGGCTGGTCTGAGGGTCAGATCACGCGCGTGGCGCCCGCGAACGGCATCTCGTCGATCGGTGCCAGCCGCACCGGTGCCGACGGGTTCGGGGCGTGGATCATCTGGCCGTTGCCGACGTAGATGCCGACGTGACTGATGCCGGAGTAGAAGAACACCAGGTCACCCGGGGCCAGTTCGGAGCGGGAGACACGGTGGCCGGCGTCGATCTGGGCGTAGGTCGTGCGGGGGAGGGAGATGCCGGCGGAGTTGTAGGCGGCCTGGACGAGGCCCGAGCAGTCGAAGGCGTTCGGGCCGGTCGCGCCCCACACATAGGGGCTGCCGAGCTTGGAGTAGGCGTACGAGACGGCGGCCGCGGCACGGGAGCCGGGCGCCGCGGCGGTGCCGGAACCGGGGGCCTGCAGACCGACGCGAGGGGCCGAGCCGGAGCGTGAGGCACGGTCCGTGCCGCCGCCGACGCCGAGCCGTGCGCGCTCCGCCGCGGGCAGTTGGGCCAGCAGCCGCCGGGCCACGTCCAGCTTCCCGGTGATCGTCGTCCTGGTCCGCCTCAGTTCCGCCTGCCGCGCCTTCAGCCCGGTCAGCTCGACGCGGGCGGCCCCGCGCAACTGCTCGATCTCCCGCAGCTGTTCGCGTACACCGGCCACGGCCGCCGCCTGCCGGGTGCCCGCCCGGTCGGCGAACTCGGCGCCCTCCAGGTAGCGGTCGGGGTCGTCCGACAGCGCGAGTTGCAGAGCGGGGTCGAGACCGCCGTCGCGGTACTGCGCGGCGGCCATCGAACCCAGCGCGTCCCGCGCCGAGTTGAGCTTGTCCGTCTTGCGTGCCGCCTCGTCCCGCAGCGTGGAGAGCCGGTGCTCGGCCGCGTCCGCCTTCTCCTTCGCGCCGTCGTACTTCTGGGTGGCGGTCTCCGCCTCCTGGTACAGCTTGTCCACCTTCGCCTTGACCTGCGCCGGTGTCAGATCGGGCTCCGCGTGTCCGGTGCCGTCGAAGCCGGTCGCGGTCGCCGCGCCCGCCAGGGCGATGGTGAAGGCGGTGCGGGCCGTACCGCCGCCGAGTGAACGCCGACCGGTCTTGCGGTGCGCTGCCACGTGGACAGCACGTCCTTTCGTAGGGCCGCCTCGCCCCCCGGCGGCTTTACGCGTCCGGCGGCGGCCCGCACAGGGGGAGCGGGCCGCCGCCGGACCTTCTCGGCGGTGGTGTCCGACTGCCGCCCCTGGCCCGGGCGGCGGTGGGGAGCCGGTCACCTGGGGCAGGACGCTAAACCTGACCGTGACCGTTCGGTGACACGAAGTGCGGAAGTGCCGCCGCCGGATCGCCGGGTGACCGTTTGCGACCGTGATCCAGGAGCCGTGCCGTCGACTTCACGCAGTGCGCTGACCGATGTGCGGGTTCCGGACCACGGCCGCGGGACGGACTGCTATGAGCCGCATATATGCACAACCGTTGAAAGGGCAGGCCGGTGTCGGACGCCCCATGCGTCCCTGTTTAAGCTCCAGCCCCATGGACGTACTCATCCATCTCTTCGTCGCCCTGCACATCATCGGCATCGCCGCGCTGCTCGGTGGCTTCCTCACCCAGCTGAAGGCGATGGGACAGGGCACGGCCCGCTTCGTCCCCGGCATGCTGCACGGGGCGCTGACGATGCTGGTCACCGGCGCGGTCCTGGTCGGCCTCAACCAGGCCGACGACCACGACGTCAACACCATCAAGATCGGCATCAAGCTGGCGCTGCTGGTGGTGATCCTCGGCCTGGTCTACGTGAAGCGGGACGACGAGAAGGTGGACAAGGGCCTGTTCGCACTGGTGGGCCTGCTCACCACGGCGAACATCTTCATTGCGGTGCTGTGGACCTGAGACCGGCGCGGACGTCCGCCGCGGCCCCCGCGGCGACGGCCACCCACACCGCCACGGCGATCCACAGCAGCACCTGCCCGGGCCCCTTCAGCCACGGGGCGTCCAGGGCCGAGGCGGCGGACAGCAGCGCCGCGGCCGTCATGCCCAGCGGGAACACGGTCGCCCAGCGGCGCGCGTCGTAGCGCAGCCGCGGCCGGGCCGCCTCGCCGACGAGCAGCACGGCGTACCAGGCCAGGTCGAGCACGAGCAGGGCCGCCGTGATTGAGCGCAGGACGCCGCGGTCGTCGTCGTTCCACAGGTACAGGCGCGCACTGTCCGCGGCGAGGAGCTTGGACCCGGCGAGCGAAGAGATGGCGAGCGCACCGCCCGCCACCCAGTGGTCCCCACGCCCCTCCGTCACCTGCCCCAGGTCGAAGCGGGTCAGCGCGACGCAGTACAGGACGAGCCCGAGTCCGAACAGCACGAGCGCCGTGTGCGCGAGCCATGCCGTCGCCTCGGCCCCGGCGAGCGTGGCGCCGAGCACCGCGAGCCCCTGCGTGGCCACGCAGCACAGGAACACCGATCCCGGCATACGGCGCTGCCAGTTCCGTACGACCTCGACGAGCAGCACCGGCCACAGCACGGCCGCCAGCGCGAGCAGGGCCTCGGCCAGGGTCGGCCGGCCGGCCAGGGAGAACCGGGCCCCGAGTACGGCGGTCGCCGCGACGGCGGTGAGCGACTGCGGCCTGCGCGCGTCCGCCCACCACCTCTCCCGGTCCCGCACCAGGCGCATGCCGAAGTCCGCCGCCAGACCCACCCAGGCCGCACAGGCCAGGACCAGGGCGATCCGCGACAGCACCGCGTGCTCCGTCAGATACAGACCGACCGACACGATGCCGGTGGCCATCACGGCGGCGCCCGCCGCCGGCGGACGCTGCGCCCACCAGGCGCGGAAGGAGGTCGGTCCGGACATGGGGCCGATGCTAGGGAGCGCGAGAGGTGTTGCGGGCGGGGCACGCGCGCGGGCGCGGCAAATTTACGCGCGGGGGAGTGCCCCGCGCGTGTCTCAGGCCGGCCGCACCACGCTGTGGATGATCGACGAGCCGGCGTAGTAGATCGACTCCTCGCGGACGTACGCGCCGGGCTTCGGGGCGTGGATCATCATGCCGTTGCCGATGTAGATGCCGACGTGGCTGATGTCGTCGTAGAAGAAGATCAGGTCGCCCGGCTGGGCGTCGGTGAGGGAGACCGTGGTGCCGGCGTCGACCTGGTCGTAGGTGGTGCGCGGGAGGCTGACGCCGGCGGCCTTCCAGGCGGCCTGGGTGAGGCCGGAGCAGTCGTAGGAGTCGGGGCCGGTGGCGCCCCAGACGTACGGCTTGCCCATCTGCGCACGGGCGAAGGCGAGCGTCTTCGCGGCCTTGGTGGCGTACGTGGAGTCGCTGGTGGAGGTGGATGTGGAGCCCGAGTCCGAGGACGAGCCGGAGGTGGAGCTGCTCGCCTTGGCCGCGGCCTCCTCCTTGGCCTTCTGCGCGGCCGCCTGCTTCCTGGCCAGCTCGGCCGCCTGGCGGGCGGCCTCCTCTTCCTTCTGCTTCTGGATCGCCGCGAGCCGCGCCTTCTCCTCGGCGTTCAGCTTCGACAGCAGCTCACGCGCGTCGGAGAGCTTCTTCTGCACCGTGGACTTGGCCGTCCGCAGGTCGTCCTGCGTCGCGGTGAGCGTCTGGAGGTCCTTGGACGCCTCCTGGCGCTTCTTCATCGTCGCGGACTGCTCGGTGAAGTAGTCGTCGACCGCGCTCTTCTGACGGGAGGTCATACGCCCCATCAGCTGCGTCTGGTCGAAGTAGTCCTGCGGGGAGTCGGCGAGCAGGAAGGTCGCCGTGTCGGGCGCGGCGGCGCCGGTGCGGTACTGGGCCGCGGCGAACGTGCCGAGCTGCTCGCGCTCGTCGTTGAGCTTCTGGGTGCGCTCGGCGACGTCGGTGAGGAGGGTGTCCACGCGCTTGCGCTGCGTCGTGGTCTTCTCCTTGGCCGCGTTGTACTTCTCGGTGGCCGATTCCGCCTGACGGTAGAGGTCGTCGACCTTCTTCTCGACCTCCTCCACGCTCGGCTTGCCGTCGGCCACGGGGGCGGCGTTGGCCGACTGGGACAGCAGGGCCACGGAGGTGAGCGCGGCCGTGGCGAGAGCGGGTGTGCGTATGCCTGCGACGCGTGAACCTGAGGGGCGCGACTTGCGGTGCGACGCCAAGGGAGGCGACTCCTTCCACGTTCCGCCTACCGGGTTAGCTGTCGGGTTCGGGCGGGTGGTTCGGAAGGCTTGCCCTACGGTCCGGGCCCTGTGCGGGAGTCGGACCGATTCACCCCGGGAACGGTGGGTCCCCGGTTCCGGATACGCGGTGGCGCGCCGGATTCGGCGGAGGCCGCGCGGCCCGGCGACGTTCGCCGGTGGGGGTCGTACGGCCTGCCCGGAACCGTAGCCAACTCGTGTGACCCCTGTGAAGGTTGATGTTCGATATGCCCGATACATTTTCGTGACCTTTGGTCGAGGCGTCACCGGGCGCGGTCCTTCCGGAACGATCTGCGCGGATGCGTGCCGATTCTGGCCGGACTGGTGTTGTGTGCCCGGTTCCGGGAGCTGACTTCCGGCCGGTCGCGGTCAGGTGCGGGGCATTGCGGACTGCCCTCGAGTGATTGCGGAACGTGACGATGCGGCCCTGGACGGCAGCAGGCCACGGGGCGGCTTCCGGGCACGCCATCTCACCGATCCGGCGAAGTTCCCGGGGTGGCGGCGGGCTGTCAGTGAGGCGCCCTAGACTCGGAAGGCGATGAGCAGCCTCTTTGACGACAGCTTCCTGGCGGACCTCAAAGCCCCTCGCGGGCACGAGGGGGAGCCCCCGCCGCCGCCCGAGGACGATCATGTACCGGAGCCGGTTCCGGACGATCTGTTCGGTGGGAAGTTCGACGTGCCGCCGGACCGGGACTCCTACTACCGCGACGGCGCCCCGCGTCCGGCGATCGACGCGGCCGCCCTGCTGGACGGGCTGAACGAGAACCAGCGCGCGGCCGTCGTCCACTCCGGCACGCCCCTGCTCATCGTGGCCGGTGCCGGCTCCGGCAAGACCCGTGTGCTCACCCACCGCATCGCCCACCTGCTCGCCGAGCGGAACGTGCACCCGGGCCAGGTCCTCGCGATCACCTTCACCAACAAGGCCGCGGGCGAGATGAAGGAGCGCGTCGAGCACCTCGTCGGCCCGCGCGCGAACGCGATGTGGGTGATGACCTTCCACAGCGCGTGCGTGCGCATCCTGCGCCGCGAGTCGAAGAAGCTCGGCTTCACGTCGTCGTTCTCGATCTACGACGCCGCCGACTCCAAGCGCCTGATGGCCCTGGTCTGCCGTGACCTGGACCTCGACCCCAAGCGCTACCCGCCGAAGTCCTTCAGTGCCAAGATCAGCAACCTGAAGAACGAGCTGATCGACGAGGAGGACTTCGCCGCGCAGGCCGCTGGGGGCGCCTCCCAGGCTATCGGCTCCGGGGGAGGGTTCGAGAAGACCCTCGCCCAGGCCTACGCCATGTACCAGTCGCGGCTGCGCGAGGCGAACGCCCTCGACTTCGACGACCTGATCATGACCACGGTCAATCTGCTGCGCGCCTTCCCGGACGTCGCCGAGCACTACCGCCGCCGCTTCCGGCACGTCCTCGTCGACGAGTACCAGGACACCAACCACGCCCAGTACGCGCTGGTGCGCGAACTCGTGGGCACGGCGGCCCACGACGAGGACGTACCGCCCAACGAGTACGACCTGGCGCCCGCCGAACTGTGCGTCGTGGGCGACGCCGACCAGTCCATCTACGCCTTCCGCGGGGCGACGATCCGCAACATCCTCCAGTTCGAGGAGGACTACCCGGACGCGACGACGATCCTGCTGGAGCAGAACTACCGCTCCACGCAGACCATCCTGACCGCGGCCAACGCGGTCATCGAGCGCAACGAGTCCCGCCGCCCCAAGAACCTGTGGACCAACGCGGGCGCGGGCGCGCGCATCACGGGCTACGTCGCCGACACCGAGCACGACGAGGCCCAGTTCGTCGCCGACGAGATAGACCGTCTCACGGACGCGGGCGACGCGAAGGCCGGCGACGTCGCCGTCTTCTACCGCACGAACGCCCAGTCCCGTGTCTTCGAAGAGGTCTTCATCCGCGTCGGCCTGCCCTACAAGGTCGTCGGCGGCGTCCGCTTCTACGAGCGCAAGGAGGTCCGGGACGTCCTGGCCTACCTGCGCGTGCTGGCCAACCCGGAGGACTCGGTCCCGCTGCGCCGCATCCTGAACGTCCCCAAGCGCGGCATCGGCGAGCGAGCGGAGGCGATGATCGACGCCCTCTCCCAGCGGGAGAAGATCAGCTTCCCGCAGGCGCTGCGCCGCGTCGACGAGGCGTACGGCATGGCGGCGCGCTCCGCCAACGCCGTCAAGAAGTTCAACACGCTGATGGAGGACCTCCGTACGATCGTCGAGTCCGGCGCGGGCCCGGCGACCGTCCTGGAGGCGATCCTCGAACGGACCGGCTACCTGGCCGAGTTGCAGGCGTCGACCGACCCGCAGGACAAGACCCGTATCGAGAACCTCCAGGAACTCGCGGCCGTGGCCCTGGAGTTCGAGCAGGAGGCGGGCGAGGGCGAGGAGCCCCCCGGGCTCTCCGACTTCCTGGAGAGGGTCGCGCTGGTCGCCGACTCCGACCAGATCCCGGACGAGGAGGAGGACGGCTCCGGAGTCATCACCCTGATGACCCTGCACACCGCCAAGGGCCTCGAGTTCCCGGTCGTCTTCCTGACCGGCATGGAGGACGGCGTCTTCCCGCACATGCGCGCCCTCGGCCAGACCAAGGAGCTGGAGGAGGAGCGCCGGCTCGCCTACGTCGGCATCACGCGCGCGCGTGAACGGCTGTATCTGACCCGGTCGTCGCTGCGCAGCGCCTGGGGCCAGCCGTCCTACAACCCGCCCTCCCGGTTCCTGGAGGAGATCCCGGCCCAGCACGTCGACTGGAAGCGGACGGGCGCCACGTCACCGGTCTCCTCCGGCCCGGCGTCCGGTGTGGCCGCCTCCCTGTCGTCCTCCCGCTCGCGCTCCTCGGCCTCGGGCGCGTCCGGCTTCGCCACCAGCCGCGCCTCCGACAAGCCGGTGGTCTCGCTGGCCGTCGGCGACCGGGTCACCCACGACCAGTTCGGGCTCGGCACGGTCGTCGCCGTGAAGGGCACGGGTGGGAACGCCGAGGCGACGATCGACTTCGGCGACACGAAACCGAAGCGGCTGCTGCTGCGGTACGCACCGGTGGAGAAGCTGTAGGCGCTCGCAGGTGAGCCCCCGCTCAAGGGCGGGGGCTCGCAGGGAAGTTCATCAGGTCTACGTCGGGTCGAGCCCGTGGCTGCGCAGCCACGGCAGCGGGTCGACCGCCGCACCGCCGCCCGGCCGGACCTCGAAGTGCAGGTGCGGGCCGGTCGAGTTGCCCGAGTTGCCGGAGTACGCGATCGGCGTGCCGGCCTTCACCTCCGTGCCGGAGGAGACGCGGTAGCTGGAGAGGTGGCAGTACCACGTCTCCGTGCCGTCCTTCGCGGTCAGTATCAGCATGTTCCCGTACGCGCTGTTCCACTGCGTACGGACGGTGCCGTCGGTCGCGGCCATCACCGTCGTGCCGTACGAGACCGGGAAGTCGATACCGGTGTGCACGGACATCCAGTTGATGCCGGCCTGGCCGAAGTAGGCGCTGAGCCCCTTCTGGGTCACCGGCAGCACGAACTTGGGGCGCAGCCGCTCCTTGCGGGCCGCCTCCTCCGCCGCCTTCTTCTTGTCGGCCGCCTGCTGGGCCTTGAGGTCGATGCGCTCCTGCGTGCGGCTGGCCCGGTCGGCGAAGTCGTCGGCGCCCGCGGACAGGCTCTGGAGCTGGCTGTCCAGCTTGTTGTTGGCGGAGGACGGCTTCACCGCGTGCGCGTCCGACGCGGTCGTGGCGGTGTCCTTGCCCTCGCTGAAGGTGCCGACGGAAGCGGCGGCGATACCGGCCACACCCATCACACAGGCCGAGGGCACGGCGATGGTCAGCAGCGCGGAGCGCTTGGCGGGGGCGCGGCGGCGGGAACGGGACGCGTTGCGCGCGGCGGCACGCGAGGGCGGAACCGGCACGACCTCTTCCTGGTCGTCCAGCAGCGGTGCCACGGCGGGGAGTTCACCGGTGGAGCCCAACTCGCCGTCGTCCTGGGCGTGTTCCTCGTACGGGCTCTGGTCCCCGTACGGGCTGTGGTCGGTATGCGGGTCCTGGCCGGAGTACGCGTCCTGCTTCGGGTACGCGTCCTGTCCCGTGTACGCGTCCGGCTCGGTCTGCTCGAAGACGGTGGTCGACTGCTGGTCGAACGGTTCTCCGGGCTGCTCGCCGGCGGAGTTCCACTGCGTCGCGTCGTACGTGCCGGTCTCGAAGGTCTGCGTGCCCCATTCCCACTGCTGGGTCTGGTCGGCCGCGTGGCCCTGCTGATCGGGCTGGAGCCAGGCGCTCGCATCCCACTGGCCGGAGACGTCATGGCCGGTGGACTGCGCCGGGATCACCGGGAGCGGCTGCTGCTGGTAGCCGGCGGGCCAGGCGTTCGTCTCGTAGGCGCCGGTGTCGTATGCGGCCTGGTGCCCGGCCGCGTACGCGTCGTAGTGCACGGTCTGGTGGTGGCCCGTGCCCCACTGGGACGCGTCGTAGGAGCCGGTGCCGTCGCCGGGGAGGCTACCGAAGAGGGGGTCGGCGTCGAAGGTCGCCGTTGCGGTCGGGTGCCCGCCGGTCGCAAAACCGTTGGCGTCGTAGTCGCCGTACGTGGTGAAGTCGCCGTACTGGGCCTCCTGCGTGCCATAGGGCGCGAAGTGCGCCGAGGCGGCATCGGAAGCCGGGGTCGGGGTGGTCATGGTCCCCGACGGGTGACGGTCGTTCACCAACTTCTCTTTCGCCTCGACAACAGGGGCTGCCAGAGCAGTGCGGCGACTGTACCCGGCGGTATACGGGCGCGACAATCTTCAACTGGTTTCGGTCGCGCAGGAAACGGGCATTCGGCCGTGTTTCGGCGGAGTGCGGACGCGGCCTTGGCCGTGTGTTCGAGCGCTGTTCGATGTGAAGTCTCTGAGGGGCGCCTGTCACGCCACTGTCAGGCCGTCGGCGTGGGCGGCGGCTTCGGCTCCCGTTCGCTCGGCGTCGAGGGCCTGGCGTATCCCGGTCGCGACGGCGGGGTGCACCGGCAGGGCCAGATGCCCGATCCCGCTCACCTGAACGTTCTGCACCATCAGGTCGGGGTGATCGATACAGGCGGTCTCCAGCGGGTCCATCAGGTGGTCGAGGTCGCTCCAGAAGCTGACGAAGTGCGTACGGCAGCCGGGTGCGGGCCGGGTCAGCTCCTCGAGCAGCTCCGAGCCGGGGCGCATCTGGCGCACGATCGGGTGCGCGTTGGCCAGCGGCACCACCCGGGTGCCGGAGTGCGGGGTGCCCAGCGTGACCAGGGTGCGGACGCGGATGTCGCCGCCGAGCCGCTGCGCGTAGTACCGCGCGATCAGCCCGCCGAGGCTGTGCCCGACGATGTCGACCTGCCTGCTGCCGGTGCGCTCGCAGATCTCCTCTATGTGCCGGCCGAGCAGTTCGGCCGCGGTACGGATGTCGCAGGTCAGCGGCGAGTAGTTGAGCGACTCCACCTGGTGCCTGCCGTGCTGGGCGAGGCTGCGGCGCAGCAGCACGAAGACCGAGCGGTTGTCGATGAAGCCGTGCAGCAGGACGACCGGGGGCTTGGTCTCGGTCGGCAGCTGCGCGGCGCCGTCCGGCGTGGGGAGCGGGGCCGACGCTCCCCGGCGCTCCGTGGTGATGCCGGTGGGATAGAGAAGGAGGTGGCCCGCGAGGATCGCGAGCTCCAGGGCGGTCGCCTTCAGCAGGGCCAGTGAGAGCCCCGCCAGCCTGCCCGGATGCAGCCTCTGGCAGAGGGGTGGAAAGGGCAGTGCTGCCCTGGTGACCTTCATGGCCGACCTCCTGTCGGCACGCAGGAGGACGCCTCTGTCCCCCGTGTGCCCTCGTGGGAAGCCGCGAGGACGGCGGTCGACGGCCCAGTCCTGCCGTCGTCGACGCACCGCACCGCCACGGCCCGCGCTCCCGCGGTGCCGTGCTGCGGCGACCTCATTGCGGCTCCTGTTGCGCGAGCTCCCGCCGGAACGCCGCGCGGTGAACGTGTCCCATCGTGTGATTTCCCCCTCGGTCTGGACCGCGAAACTGCCGGTTGCGGGATGCTGGGGATAACGTTCGTTCACTTCCCTGGTGGGCGCGGGTACCTCTGTACCTGTCGGTAGGGATGAATGCAGTCGCTTCATGGAGGCAGTGATGGGTGTGGCAGCCGGTCCGATCCGCGTGGTGGTGGCCAAGCCGGGGCTCGACGGCCACGATCGGGGAGCCAAGGTGATCGCGCGGGCGCTGCGCGACGCCGGTATGGAGGTCATCTACACCGGGCTCCATCAGACCCCCGAGCAGATCGTCGACACCGCGATCCAGGAGGACGCCGACGCGATCGGGCTGTCCATCCTGTCCGGCGCGCACAACACGTTGTTCGCCGCCGTGATCGAGCTGCTCAAGGAGCGGGACGCGGAGGACATCCTGGTGTTCGGCGGCGGGATCATTCCCGAGGCGGACATTCCGCCGCTGAAGGAGCTGGGTGTCGCGGAGATCTTCACCCCGGGGGCCACGACGCAGTCGATCGTGGACTGGGTGCGGGGCCATGCGGGGCAGCCCGCGTAGGTCTTGGGCGGTGCGGGCGTTGTCCGGTGCGGGTCGGGTGGGGTGACCGGCCCTCGGGGCTCCGCACCCGGACCCCCGGTCGACCCTGCGGGTCTCGTCCTCGAACGCCGGACGGGCTGGATGGTGCCGGCCAGGGCAGAGGTCGTGCCGCAGCCCTATGCCGCTCCCAGTTCCTCCGCCATCGCCTTGCGCAGCCGCAGCGTGGTGACCAGTCGCTGGAACGCCTCCGCCCAGTAGCCGCCGGCGCCCGGTGACGCGTCCTCGTGTTCGTCCGGTATCGCGAGCAGGCCGTCGAGGCGGCTTGCCTCCGAAGGGTCGAGGCAGCGTTCGGCCAGGCCCATCACTCCGCTGAAGCTCCATGGGTAACTCCCCGCGTCCCGCGCGATGTTGAGCGCGTCGACCACCGCCCCGCCGAGCGGTGCCGTCCAGGGCAACGCGCAGACTCCGAGCAGCTGGAACGCCTCGGACAAGCCGTGTGCCGCGATGAACCCGGCGACCCAGTCGGCCCGTTCGACGGTGTCCAGGGTGCCGAGCAGCTTGGCGCGCTCGGCCAGCGACACCGCACCCGGACCGCCGGCCTCCGGGGCGGACGGGGCGCCGAGGAGCGCGCGGGCCCACTCGGGGTCCCGCTGCCGCACGGCCGCCCGGCACCAGGCCGCGTGCAGTTCGCCCTGCCAGTCGTCGGTGACCGGCAGCCCCACGATCTCCCGGGGCGTACGCCCGCCCAGCCGCGCCGACCAGGTCGCGAGCGGTGTCGCCTCCACCAACTGGCCGAACCACCATGACCGTTCACCCCGTCCTGCCGGAGGCTTGGCCACGACACCGTCGCGCTCCATGCTCGAGTCGCACTCGTGCGGCGCTTCGACCGTGATCGTCGGTGCGTCCTGGGTGTGGTCGACGGCCACGCACGCCGCGGCTCTGACCGCCATCCGCGCGGCGAGTGCCGAGCCCGGCAGCGCGGAGAGCAGCTCGGCCGCCGTCGCCCGGACGTTCCGGCTGCGGTCGGACAGTGCCTGCTCCAGGAAGGGTTCGTCCCGCGGGCCGAGTCCGGTGCGCAGCGAGTCCAGGAACATCAGACGGTCCTCGGCCCGCTCCGTGCTCCACGTCGTCGACAGCAGTTCGCGGGCGGCGCCGGGCTCACGGGCGCGCAGGGCGGACAGCAGCGCGACCCGCTCGGCGAACAGGCCCTCCTCCCACAGGCGCCGGGTGTGCTCGGCGTCCTCGGGGTCCGGCAGGGCGGTGCCCCCGCCCGGCGTCGCGCGCAGGGCGAACCGCCAGTCCGGGTTCAGCCGGGCCAGCCACACCGCGCGCGGGCCCGCGAAGGCCAGCGCCGCGGGCCGCAGATCCGTGCGTCCCCGGGCCGCGTCCAGCAGTGCGGGCAGCGCCTGTGGGGGTGCCGCGAAACCGCGGGTGTTCGCCGCCGCGAGCCACTGGGGCAGCAGCTCCATGAGGTCCGGTGCCGTACCTCTGCGGCCGCTGCCCGTGCCGGGGCGGTCGGCCAGCAGCAGCGCGAGCCTGCGGGCCGCCGCCGCGGGCAGCGCGGGCCGCGGGTCCTCGGCAGCCGGCTCCGGCCGCCCGGCGGCGCGGGCGGGCCGCAGTCCGGCCCGCCGCCGTACGGTCTCCACGGCTGCCGCGTCCAGCAGCGCCAGCGGCGCTTCCCGCCCCGGCGCACCGCCCGGCGGGGTACGTCGCTCCGTCCCGAGCAGGGCTGTGGTGACGAGCTCTTCCCAGGCGCCCGGCGCGGGCGCATCCACAGGTGCGGGCGTCCTGTTCATGCGGTTCCTTTCCGTGGAGTGCCGAGGAGGAGACAGGGGCCGGGGATGCCGGCGGTTCGGGTGGTCAGCACAGCGCCACCGCCTCTCCCGGCTTCTCCGGCCAGGCCGTCAGCGGGGTGAAGCCCCGGTGGCCGCACTCGCCGAAGACCTTGACCGGGGCGCCGCCCGACAGGGCGACGAGGCGCCACAGGCCGGGACGGGAACGGGCGGCCGGGGTCAGCGGGAGCGCCGTGTCCCCGTCCGCGTCCGCAAGCTGCCATGAGTCACCGTCCGGGATCGGTACCACCCGGTCCAGGGTCACCGGCACGGAGTCCAGCCAGGGGTCGTTCCGCAGCGCCTCGCCGTAGCGTGCCGCCGCCTGGGCCGTCGTCACTCCCGGTGGCCGTGTCGCGTCGGGTGCCGGCGGCGCGAACTGCTCGCCCAGGGCCGCCCGCAGCTGGCCGGCGCCCGGATAGGCGGACACCTCGGCGTCCAGGGCCAGCCCGACGGGCAGCGCGAGCTCGGGTGCGCGGCCCGCGGCGCCGTAGGAGAGCAGCAGTGCCGTCCGGTCCGAGTCGGTGCCGTGCAGCCAGATGCGGCGGGTCGTCAGGCGGGCGTCCGCCGTGTCGTACTGGGCGAGGACCAGCCAGCGGTCGCGCAGCGGCGGGCCGTCCGCGGTGCCGGACAGGCCGATACGGCCACGGACCGTCGCCGCCAGGCCGTCCGGCAGGTCTTCGCGGTGCAACCAGCCCTGGTCGAGGAGATGCAGCAGCGCGCACTCCTCCAGCAGGCGCACCGGCCAGCCGGGCCCGGACGACGGGATGGACCCCAACTCCCGCACACGGGCGGCCAGTCCGGAAGCCTGGGCGTCGACCATGCGGGCCGCCGTCTCCTCCCACAGCCCGTAACCCGCCTGCTCCGCGCTTGCCAGGCCGCCGCGCAGCAGGTCCGCCAGGCGCTGCTCCAGCTCGGTCGCCCCAGCCGTCACCCGCTCGGCACGGCGCTCCGCCCGGCGCCGCGCGGCCTCCGGATCACCGGAGCCGGGCGAGGCACCGGCCGCGGGCGCCCCCCGCTTCTGCTCGGCACGCTGTCTTCTCCCCGCCAGCCACTGCTCCGCCCAGTCCGGCGCCTCGCCCGGCGGCATCGCGCCGTCCTCGCCCGCCCAGACCAGCAGCAGCCCGAGGGCGTGCTTGCACGGGAACTTGCGGCTCGGGCAACTGCACTTGTACGCGGGGCCGGCCGCGTCCGCGATGTCGACGACCGTCTGATACGGCTTGCTGCCACTGCCCTTGCACAGCCCCCACACCGCCCCCTCGTCGGAACTCCCCGTCCCGGACCACGGCCCGGCCGCACCGAGTTTGCTTCCCGCTTTGCGTGACGCGGCGTCAGGCGCCAGTGCCAGCACCTGATCCGCGCTCCAGCGCACCCCCTGCTGAGTCATGTCATCGAAGGTAGATCCCGGCACTGACAATCGGCCTCGCGAGCGCGTTCTCGCAGGTCACAACGCATTGTCAGTGGCGTGGTGCACGGTTGGTCACAGATCCGAACCGGCCGAGCAGGAGGGGGCCTCAGCCATGACTGTGTCCGTGGAACCGACGTCTGTGGAAGTTCTCGCGAAGGAGCCTGCCGAGGCGTTGCGACCGCACGCCGAAGACGCCTTCGCCGGTGAGCTGGCGACGCTGGCCGCGCAGGACGACCGCCCGCGTCCGGCCCGCTGGAAGCTGTCGCCGTGGGCGGTGGCGACGTATCTGCTCGGCGGCACGCTGCCGGACGGCACGGTGATCTCACCGAAGTACGTGGGCCCGCGCCGCATCGTCGAGGTCGCCGTCACCACGCTCGCCACCGACCGCGCCCTGCTTCTGCTCGGCGTGCCCGGCACCGCGAAGACCTGGGTGTCCGAGCACCTGGCCGCGGCGGTCAGCGGTGATTCGACGCTGCTCGTGCAGGGCACGGCGGGCACGCCGGAGGAGGCGATCCGCTACGGCTGGAACTACGCGCAGCTGCTGGCCAACGGCCCGAGCCGGGACGCCCTGGTGCCCAGCCCGGTCATGCGGGCCATGGCGGAGGGGATGACGGCGCGGGTGGAGGAGCTGACCCGTATCCCGGCGGACGTGCAGGACACGCTGATCACGATCCTGTCGGAGAAGACGCTGCCCATACCGGAGTTGGGGCAGGAGGTGCAGGCGGTCCGTGGCTTCAACCTGATCGCCACGGCGAACGACCGGGACCGCGGGGTCAACGAACTCTCCAGCGCCCTGCGCCGCCGCTTCAACACGGTGGTGCTGCCGCTACCGGAGAGCGTCGAGGCCGAGGTCGACATCGTCTCGCGCCGTGTGGACCAGCTCGGCCGCTCGCTGGACCTGCCGGCCGTGCCCGACGGCATCGACGAGATCCGCCGGGTCGTGACCGTCTTCCGCGAGCTGCGTGACGGGGTCACCTCCGACGGCCGTACGAAGGTCAAGTCGCCCAGCGGCACGCTCTCGACGGCCGAGGCCATCTCCGTCGTCACCAGCGGGCTCGCCCTGGCCGCCCACTTCGGTGACGGCGTGCTGCGGGCCGGCGACGTCGCCGCGGGCATCCTCGGCGCCGTCGTCCGCGACCCCGCGGCCGACCGCGTCGTCTGGCAGGAGTACCTGGAGGCGGTCGTCCGCGAGCGTGACGGCTGGAAGGACTTCTACCGGGCCTGCCGGGAGGTCGGCGCGTGAGCGATCTGGGGTGGGGCCGCACGGGCGGCGGCAAGGACTCGGGCGGGAGCAAGGGCTCCGGCGGACCCAAGGATCCGGGCGGGTCGAAGGGCTCCGGTGGGTTCATGGGATCGGGTGGGTCCAAGGGGTCGGGCGGCTTCATGTGCGCGTCGTACGAGGGCGGTGTGCACGAAGGGCGCGGCAGTGGCGGGGCGGGCTTCAGGAAGACGCCCGCCACCGGCCGCCGGGCGTGGCGATGACGAGGGGGACGGTGTGACGGGGCTGGACAGGGGCGGGAGTTGGGCGGCCGGTGGCGGGCCGCTGCTGCTCGGCGTGCGGCATCACGGACCCGGCTCGGCGCGCGCGGTGCGGGCGGCGCTGGACGCGGCCCGGCCGCAGGTCGTGCTGATCGAAGGGCCGCCCGAGGCCGACGCGTTGATCCCGCTGGCCGCCGAGGAGGAGATGCGGCCGCCGGTCGCCCTGCTCGCCCATGCCGTGGACGAGCCCGGCCGCTCGGCCTTCTGGCCGTTCGCCGAGTTCTCCCCGGAGTGGGTCGCGATCCGATGGGCCGTGGGGCACGAAGTCCCGGCGCGCTTCATCGACTTGCCGGCGACGCACTCGCTGGCGTGGGGGAGGAGCGAGGGGCTGGACGAGGACGCGGCGGGCGACCGGGAGGGCGCTGGTGCGGACGCCGGCACGGACAGCAGTGCCGATGCCGACAGCGGTGCGGCTGCCGAACCCGGTGGCGACGGCGACGTTCAGACCTCCGACGACGACCCGGCAGCCGACGTCGACGTCCGCATCGACCCGCTCGCCGTTCTCGCCGAAGCCGCCGGTTATGACGATCCCGAGCGGTGGTGGGAGGACGTCGTCGAGCACCGGGGGATCGGTGAGGGGGACGCGTTCGCTCCGTTCGCCGTGCTCGAAGAGGCCATGGGGGCCCTGCGGGAGGCGTACGGCACCGGGGGACACGAGCGGGACCTCGTGCGGGAGGCGTACATGCGGCTCCAAGTACGAGCGGCGCAGCGGGAGTTCGGGAGCGAGGTGGCCGTCGTGTGCGGGGCCTGGCACGTGCCCGCGCTGCGGCAGAAGACGGCCGTCGCCGCCGACCGGGCCCTGCTGAAGGGGCTGCCCAAGGTCAAGGCGGACATGACCTGGGTGCCGTGGACGCACCGGCGGCTGTCCCGGGTCAGCGGGTACGGAGCGGGGATCGACTCGCCGGGCTGGTACGGGCATCTGTTCGCCGCCCCGGACCGGCCGGTCGAGCGGTGGATGACCAAGGTGGCCGGGCTGCTGCGGGACGAGGACCGGATCGTCTCCTCGGCGCATGTGATCGAGGCGGTGCGGCTGGCCGAGACGCTGGCCGCGATGCGCGGCCGGCCGTTGCCTGGGCTCGGCGAGACGACCGACGCCGTGCGTGCGGTGATGTGCGAGGGCTCGGACGTTCCGCTGGCGCTGGTGCACGACCGGCTGGTCGTCGGGGACGTGCTGGGGGAGGTGCCGCAGGCCGCGCCCGCCGTGCCGTTGCAGCGGGACCTGGACCGGGCCCAGCGCCGGTTGCGGCTCAAACCGGAGGCGCTGGAGCGGGAGTTGGAGCTCGACCTGCGCAAGGAGACCGACGCCGGGCGCAGCAGGCTGCTGCACCGGCTGCGGCTGCTGGGCATCGCGTGGGGCGAGCCGGCGGTGTCCCGCGGGAGCACGGGCACCTTCCGGGAGACATGGCGGCTGCGCTGGGAGCCGGAGCTGTCCGTGCGGGTCGCGGAGGCCGGGGTGTGGGGCACGACCGTGCTCGCCGCCGCGACCGCCAAGGCCGAGGCGGACGCCCTCGGCGCGCGGGCCCTGGCGGACGTCACCGGGCTCGCCGAGCACTGCCTGCTGGCCGAACTGCCAAGAGCGCTGCCGGTGGTGATGCGGGTCCTCGCCGACCGCGCGGCGCTCGACACGGACGTCGGCCATCTCGCGCAGGCCCTGCCGGCCCTGGTCCGCTCCTTGCGGTACGGCGATGTGCGCGGCACCGGCACCGGGGCGCTGGCCGAGGTCGCCGCGGGCCTCGCCGAGCGGATCTTCGTCGGTCTGCCACCGGCCTGCGCGGCCCTGGACGCGGACGCCGCCGAGGAGATGCGGCGCCATGTGGACGCGGTGCACGGTGCGGTGGGACTGCTGGGCGACGTGCCCGGGCCGGAACACCGCGATCTGCGCGGGCGCTGGCAGTCCGTGCTGCGCGTGCTGTCCGTACGGGACACCGTGCCCGGCGTGATCCGGGGCCGGGCCGTACGGCTGTTGCTGGACGACGGCGAGCTGGAGCAGGACGAGGCGGCGCGGCTGATGGGGCTCGTGCTGTCGCCGGGGACGCCGCCGGGGGACGCGGCCGCGTGGATCGAGGGCTTCGTCGGCGGAGGGTCCGGCGGCGGAATGCTCCTCGTCCATGACGAGCGGCTGCTCGGGCTGGTCGACGCGTGGCTGACCGGGGTGCCGGCGGAGGCGTTCACGGACGTACTGCCGCTGCTGCGGCGGACGTTCTCGGCGTACGAGCCCGGGGTGCGCCGGACGCTGGGCGAGCTGGTCCGTCGCGGACCGGGGGAGCGGGGCGGCGTGACGGCCGCCGGCTCCGGCATACCCGGCTTCGCGGCCGATCTCGACCCCGCGCGCGCGGACGCCGTAGTGCCGGTGCTCCGGCTGCTGCTGGGGCTGGACGGCCCCGCCCGGCCGGGCGGAGCGGAAGAGGACATAGACAACGACCTTGCGGAGGTGGCGGGATGACGAAGAACAGACGGACGCAAGCGCGGGAGGGCGTCGGCGGGCCGGCGGCCGGCCGGGACGGCGACGGCCACCGGTACGGAGGCGGGGCGAAGGACCGTCCGGCGTTCTGCGTCGCGGTGATGCCGCTGTGGGACCGGCCCCGTCCGGGGGTGTGCCGATGACCACCGTGCCGACGGACCCGGCGCAGGAGCGGCTGCGGCGCTGGCGGCTGGTGCTCGGGGGCGACGCGGCCGACGGCACGGGATGCGCGCTGTCGGGCCAGGACGTCGCGATGGACGGGGCGTTGGCCGCGCTGTACGGGAAAGGGGACAAGAAGGCGCAGGCGGGGCGGGACCGTTCGGCGGGGCTCGGGGCGTCGGCGCCGTCCGTGGCACGCTGGCTCGGCGACATCCGTACGTACTTCCCCTCCTCCGTCGTCCAGGTCATGCAGCGCGACGCCATCGACCGGCTCGGTCTGTCCACGCTGCTGCTGGAGCCGGAGATGCTGGAGGCGGTGGAGGCCGACGTCCACCTCGTCGGCACGCTGCTCTCCCTCAACAAGGCCATGCCCGAGACGACGAAGGAGACGGCACGGGCCGTCGTGCGCAAGGTCGTCGAGGACCTCGAGAAGCGGCTCGCGACCCGCACGCGCGCCACCCTCAGCGGCGCGCTCGACCGCAGCGCCCGGATCAGCAGGCCGCGCCACCACGACATCGACTGGAACCGCACCATCGCGGCCAACCTCAAGCACTACCTGCCCGAGTACCGGACGGTCGTGCCCGAGCGGCTCGTCGGGTACGGGCGGGCGGCACAGTCCACCAAGAAGGAGGTCATCCTCTGTATCGACCAGTCGGGATCCATGGCGGCATCGGTCGTGTACGCATCGGTGTTCGGAGCGGTGCTCGCCTCGATGCGGACGATCTCCACGCGACTCGTCGTCTTCGACACGGCGGTCGTAGACCTCACCGACCAGCTCGACGACCCGGTGGACGTCCTGTTCGGGACGCAGCTCGGCGGCGGCACGGACATCAACCGGGCGCTCGCCTACTGCCAGTCGCAGATCACCCGGCCCGCGGAGACGGTGGTCGTGCTCATCAGCGATCTCTACGAGGGCGGCATACGCAACGAGATGCTCAAGCGGGTCGCCGCGATGAAGGCGTCCGGGGTGCAGTTCGTGACGCTGCTCGCGCTGTCGGACGAAGGCGCGCCCGCCTACGACCGGGAGCACGCGGCCGCGCTCGGGGCGCTGGGGGCACCGGCGTTCGCGTGCACGCCCGACCTCTTCCCGGAGGTGATGGCGGCGGCGATCGAGAAGCGGCCGCTGCCGATACCGGACACGGCGTGAGCGCCGGGCCGGCCGGGAGACGCGCACGGGCAGGCGGTGGTGTTCGGTGACGATTTGTCGACCAGTCGTCGTCCGACTTGGCCCAGCAAAAGGGACATGACTACCCATCGGTAACAGGGGGCTTGCGCAACCTCCGGAGTCCCGTGCGAGGATCGACGCTCGCCGGCGGTGCGCCGCGCTCCGCCCGTTCGTACCGCGCCGAGTCGACTCGTAGCTCGGCACGGTTCGTTACGTGTCATCAGTTCCGCCGCACGGGAGGACCCGCCCCCCTTGACCTGGTCAGCAGCTCTGCCCGGAGTCGCTGTGCGCGTGATGCGCACGGCGACCGGGCGGCGTGCGCTGCAAGTGGTCCTGCTGGTGGGCGGGTTGTTCGCACTCGGCTTCCTGTGCGGCGAGCAGGCACACGCGGCGGAGGGGACACCGGCCCTCTCCTCCACCTCCTCCATGAACGCCGCGAAGGCCGTATCGGCCGACCCGGTGGACGGCGTCCGCTCCCTGGTCGGCGGCGCGGTCGGCACGGTCGACCGGCTGACACACGCCCCGGCGGCACCCGCGGCGCAGGCGACTGCACCCCCCGCGCAGCCGACGGCACCCGCTGCCGAGCCGAACCCCACTCCGGACCAGCCGAAGCCGCACACCCCGGCCACGCCCGCCCCCCAGCCCCACCCGGTTCCGGTCCGCCCGGTCACCGAGTCCCCTGGCCAGCCGCTCACCGACGTCCTCACGCGCCCCGGCGCAGACGACTCCGTCCTCGGCCCGCTGACCGAGCAGCTCGTCCGGACCGTGGGCGTGCGCGTCGTACAGCCGGTGGGTGACCTGGTGGAGACCGTGACCGCAGGGCTCGGCGAAGTGACGTCGCAGATACCGCCGTTGGCCTCCCTGCCGTCCGTGCCGGTGCCCGGGTCTCCGTCGGTGCCCGTTCTGCCGACCCTGCCCAGCGCTCCCGCGCTGCCCGGCCACACGCTCCCCGCACCGGTCGTACAGGCCCCGCAGCCAGGCGAGCCGGGACATGCGGCGGAAGCGGCCGTGGACGAGAGGCGGTCGGCGGCGGCGAGCGGTACGGCGTTCGGGCCGCAGCTCGCCACCGGCAGCACCAGTGCCGTGGCCGGTGCCGGCCGTGTGCAGCGGGTGGCCTCTGCCGGGCGCGCCCCGGCACACCCGCACCAGGCCCCCGACAGTGACCCGACCGACGAGCTGGTGAGCCATGCCGCGGTCGACAACGGCGGCTCCAGACACGGTGACGCGCACGCCGTCACCCTGAACCACCGGGCGCCCCTGCTGCTCGTGCCCGGCTCCGCAGTGCGCGCCGACGCCGCCGGCACCCGGGACAGGCACCGGGACATCCCCGTCTTCCCCGGCTAGGGCACGGCAGACCCTTTCCCCGCCGGACCTGCCGCGCGGGGGTGGAACAGGTCTGCCCGTCCGTCCGGGCACGTCTCCGTTCCCCGGACGGCAAGCCGCCGCCACCGCTGGTCCCCGACTCCCCCGGACCAGGACAGGACGCGGTGCCGCACATGCCCCAAGCCTTTCGAAGATCTAGGGATCTGACGCACGCATGAACAAGAACATCCGCCGTTCCATCGTCATAGCCGCCGGTGTCACCGGTGCGTGGGCGCTCGGTTCGGCCGTAGCCAGCGCGGACGAACTGCCCGCATCCTCCCTGTCCACGTCCGACGCGACCGGTGACACCGGCAGCACCCTCGGCTCGGTCACCGACGCCGTCACCGGCACGGTCGACGGCGTGGTCACCGGTGTGCACGACACCGTCTCCGGCGTCACCGGCACGGCGCACGGCACCGCGGGCAAGGCGACCTCCACGGTCACCGACACCCTCGGCGGGGTCCGGAAGGCGACGCCCGCCGGCACCGCCGAGCAGGCCGGTCGTCAGGTCGCCGCGAAGTCCTCCGCCGCCCGGACGGCGGAGAGGACGACCGGAACCGCCTCCAGGATCAGGGGCGCCGCCGCCATCCACGGCGCCAAGGCCGCCCGCGCCGCGCAGGCCCGGGCGTACACCGACGTGCACGCCACGGCCGAGCACACCGTGACCGCCGCCCGGACCACCGTCTCCGGCGCCACCTCCTCGACCCGCGGTGATGTCGACTACCTCTTCGGTCCCCTCGGCGCCTTCGCGCCGGAGGTGGAGGAGGCGCTCGCCGCCGCCCAGACCAAGCTCCAGGGTGTGCAGTCGGCGGCCCGCACCCGGACGCAGGGAGTCGACGGTGCCGTACGGACGAAGGCGCAGTACGCCGTCGCGGGCGCGGGCGCGGGCCGCACCGCGGCGGGTGTCCACGGCGCCGCGCGGACCGCGGTGACCGGCGCCGAGGGCCGGGTGGGCGGCGCGACCGGCACCGTCCAGGGCGAGGCGGGTGCCGTCGCCGGCGCCGCGCACGGGGCCGTCTACGCGGTCCCCGGCCATGTCACGGGCACCGTCACCGGTGTCGAGCAGCAGGTCGTGGGCACGGTCGGCGGCGTTCCCGGCCTGGTCGCCCCGGTCGTCGGGGAGGCCGTCCCGCCGCTCGTGGCCAGTGCCGTGCACGGTGTGACGCCCCTCGCGGGGCAGGCCGTGGCGGGTGTCGTCCCGGTCGCCGGCCAGGCCGTCGCCGGGGTCCCGCCCGTCGCCGGTCACGCGGTGGACGGCGTGGTGCCGGTCGCCACGGGTGCCGTGCACGGGGTGACGCCCGTCGCGGGCGGAGCGGTGGCCGGGGTCGCGCAGACCGCCGGTCACGCGGTCGACGCGGCGACGGCGCTGGCGTACGGCGTCGTCGCCGACGTCCAGCCCGTCGCGGGCGGCGTCGTCCAGGGCGTGCAGCCGGTGGCCGGCGGTGTGGTGCGGGGCGTGGCGCCCGTCGCCGGCGGTGCGGTGTCCGACGTGCGGTCGGTGGCAGGCGACGCCGTGTACGGCGTGGTGCCGGTCGCGGGCGGAGTCGTCGCGGACGTGCCGCCGTACGCCACCGGCCTGGTCGGCCAGGTCCGTGACGACGTCACGGGCTCCGTGCTGCCGCCGGTCGTGCACACCGCCGTGGACGGCGTGCTGCCGGTGGCGGGGCAGGCCGTGACGGACTCGGGTGCGCTGGCGTACGGCGTGACCGGCGACGTGCAGCCGTTCGCCGGCGGGATCGCCGAGGCCGCTGTGCCGTTCGCGCACGGCGTGGTCGGTCACGCGACCGGTCTCGCCGACGGCCTCACGGGCGAGGTGCCGCAGTTCGCGCAGGGTGTCACCGGCGCCGTGCAGCCCGTCGTGGACACCGTCACCGGGACGGTCCGGCCGGTCGTGCGGGGCGTCGGCGGCAGCGCCACGACGCTGGCGTACGGCGTCGCGGGCGACGTCGCCCCGTTCGCGGGCGGGGTGTCCGGCGAGGCCGGCCCCTTCGCGTACGGCGTCGTGGACCAGGTCGCGCCCTTCGCCGGTGACCTGACCGGCACCGTGCGCTCCACCGCCGGCCCGCTCGCCGGGCACGCCGTCACCGGCGTCGACGGCGTCGCCGGATCCGTCCCGCCCGATCACCTGCGCGAGGGCGGCACGTACGGCATCTGACCCCCCACCGGACGCGCCCGAGGACGGGCGCGTCCCGAACCGGCGCGCTCGACGGGCGCGCCGGCCAACCGACTCCACGGGGTGACGAGACCCGGACGGCCGAAAGCCGTCGGTCCGTCCGGCCGGGACCCCGCGGAACGGGACGGACGGTCCCCATTGGGGTGGTGATCGCCCGTCCGCAGCCCCAGGAGCGGCCCATTCGTGGCCCTTCCGGGGTGTTCAAGGGGCCTCACCGGGTCAACCCCAGCCCGGTGAGGCCCTTCTCCGTCCTGCGCCCCATACCGCTCGGGTGCCTCACATACGGCACGCCGTGCCAGTGAGTACGGCATCATGTGACAGGTATCACCGCTCAGGTGTGACCCGCGATTTAGAGGCCCCTCGGAAGCAGGGATAACCTGCGAGACGGACATGCCGCGCGCTCGGACACCGTGTGCGCCTCCCTTGTGACACATGCGGACGTCACGTTGCCCTTCGCGGCACGCCCACGCATCCAACGAACCGCGAGATCACTGATAGGGACGGAAGCGCGTGGACCTGTTCGAGTACCAGGCGAGGGACCTCTTCGCCAAGCACGATGTACCGGTGCTGGCCGGTGAAGTCATCGACACGCCTGAGGCGGCCCGCGCAGCCACCGAGCGTCTCGGTGGCAAGTCTGTCGTCAAGGCCCAGGTGAAGGTCGGCGGCCGTGGCAAGGCCGGTGGCGTGAAGCTCGCCGCCACCGCCGACGAGGCGGTCGAGCACGCGACCAACATCCTCGGCATGGACATCAAGGGCCACACGGTCCACAAGGTGATGATCGCCGAGACGGCCCCGGAGATCCTGGAGGAGTACTACGTCTCCTTCCTCCTCGACCGTGCCAACCGCACCTTCCTCTCCATCGCGTCCGTCGAGGGCGGCATGGAGATCGAGGAGGTGGCGGAGACCCGCCCCGAGGCCGTCGCCAAGACGCCGATCGACGCCAACGTGGGTGTGACCCCCGAGGTCGCCCGCCAGATCGTCGAGGCCGCGCACTTCCCGGCCGAGGTCGCCGACAAGGTCGCCGACGTCCTCGTGACGCTGTGGAATACCTTCGTCGAGGAGGACGCCCTCCTGGTCGAGGTCAACCCGCTGGCCAAGGTCGCCTCCGGTGAGGTCATCGCCCTGGACGGCAAGGTCTCCCTCGACGAGAACGCCGAGTTCCGCCAGCCGGAGCACGAGGCCCTCCAGGACAAGGACTCCGCGAACCCGCTGGAGGCCGCCGCCAAGGAGAAGAACCTCAACTACGTCAAGCTCGACGGCGAGGTCGGCATCATCGGCAACGGCGCGGGTCTCGTCATGAGCACCCTGGACGTCGTCGCGTACGCCGGTGAGAACCACGGCGGCGTGAAGCCCGCCAACTTCCTCGACATCGGTGGCGGCGCCTCCGCGCAGGTGATGGCGAACGGCCTGGAGATCATCCTGGGCGACGCGGACGTCAAGTCCGTCTTCGTCAACGTCTTCGGCGGCATCACCGCGTGCGACGAGGTCGCCAACGGCATCGTCCAGGCGCTGAAGCTCCTGGAGGACCGCGGCGAGGACGTCACCAAGCCGCTGGTCGTGCGTCTGGACGGCAACAACGCCGAGCTGGGTCGTCAGATCCTCACCGACGCCAACCACCCGCTGGTCCAGCGCGTGGACACCATGGACGGCGCGGCCGACAAGGCCGCCGAGCTCGCGGCTGCGAAGTAAGGGACGAGGACACACCAGCCATGGCTATCTTCCTCAACAAGGACTCCAAGGTCATCGTCCAGGGCATGACCGGCTCCACGGGCATGAAGCACACCAAGCTCATGCTCGGCGACGGCACCAACATCGTCGGTGGCGTGAACCCGCGCAAGGCGGGCACCTCCGTCGACTTCGACGGCACCGAGATCCCGGTCTTCGGCACGGTCGCCGAGGCGATGGAGAAGACGGGCGCGAACGTATCCGTCCTCTTCGTACCGCCGGCCTTCTCCAAGGCCGCCGTCGTCGAGGCCATCGACGCCGAGATCCCGCTCGCGGTCGTCATCACCGAGGGCATCGCCGTCCACGACTCGGCCGCGTTCTACGCGTACGCCAAGTCCAAGGGCGACAAGACCCGGATCATCGGCCCGAACTGCCCCGGCCTCATCACGCCGGGCCAGTCGAACGCCGGCATCATCCCGGGCGACATCACCAAGCCGGGCCGCATCGGCCTGGTCTCGAAGTCCGGCACGCTGACGTACCAGATGATGTACGAGCTGCGTGACATCGGCTTCTCGTCCGCCGTCGGCATCGGTGGCGACCCGGTCATCGGCACCACCCACATCGACGCGCTCGCCGCGTTCGAGGCCGACCCCGACACCGACCTGATCGTGATGATCGGTGAGATCGGCGGCGACGCCGAGGAGCGGGCCGCGGCCTTCATCAAGGAGAACGTGACCAAGCCGGTCGTCGGCTACGTCGCGGGCTTCACCGCGCCCGAGGGCAAGACCATGGGCCACGCCGGCGCCATCGTCTCCGGCTCCTCCGGCACGGCCGCCGCCAAGAAGGAGGCCCTCGAGGCCGCCGGCGTCAAGGTCGGCAAGACGCCGACCGAGACCGCCAAGCTGGCGCGCGCCATCCTGGCCGGCTGAACAGCCGCTTCCTGGTTGCTCGTCGACGGGCCCGCTCCCTTCCGGGGCGGGCCCGTCCGCGTCACCGGAACACCGGAAGGAGCCGCTCGGGCCCGTGCGCCATGGCCTGGCGCAGCTTCGTCCGCAGCTGCGTCTCCTGCTCCGACAGCGGGCCGAGAGCCACCCGCGGCGGCACCCCCTGCACCCGTACGCCCGCGGGCACCGGCGGCTCGTAGTGCGTCGGAGCCGTGCGCAGGGTGAACGTCGTCGTCCCGATCAGCGCCACCGTGAAGGCGATGGCGGCCCGGGTCCAGAAGAGGGACCGGCGCTCGCCGCCCGTGCGCACCGCCGGGGGCCTGGGCGCGTTCAGCCGCTCCACGGACGCCAGTTCGGCCAGCCGCCGGTGCAGCACGGACGGATCGGCCAGCTCCGGCAGGCGCTTCGCGATCACCTCACGCGCGTGCAGCAGCCGGCCGGCCGCCGCCGGTGTGCTCGCCTCCGTCTCGGCCGCCGTCTCGGGCAGATCCAGCCCGACGCCGTCGTAGAGCAGCAGTGTCCGGCGGTACGGCGGCTGGAGCTTCAGGAGCACGTCCATCAGCACGCGGTCGTCCGCGTCCTGCGGGGGCGGCTCGGGGTGCCGGTGGCTCGGGCGGAAGCGGTGCCAGGGGGAGAGCGCGTACTCGTATGCCGCCGCCCGCACCCACCCCGCGGGGTCCCGGTCGACGGCCACCTCGGGCCAGCGCTGCCACGCGAGCTGGAAGGCCCGCTCGACCGATTCGCGCGCCAGCTCACGCCGTCCGCAGAGCAGATATGCCTGCCGTACGAGGGCGGGGGCGCAGAACGCGTAGAGCGCGTCGAAGGTCTGAGCGGGCGTCAGGGGAGTGGCTGCGGGCTCGGGTTCGGGGACCGCCGGGCAGTTCTCCGGACAGACCGTCACTTTGGTCTCGCCGCCGGAGAGTTCGGCCAGCAGGGCGACGTAGGCCTCGCGCTTGCGGCCGCGCGGGGTCGTGCGGCCGGACTCCCATGCGTGCACGGTCCTGGTGGGAATGCCGAGCCGCTTGGCGAGCTGATCCTGCGTCAGCGAGCCCGTCTCGCGCAGGCGTCGGCGGTCCGTGGGCGGGGGCAGCGGGCTCGCGGGGTTCGGCGTCACGGTGCGCCCTTCCGACTGAAAAAGAACATAAACGTATATTGAGCGACACTTCGGAGGTTTGCCTGTTACGACGAGAAAGCGCGTGTCGTTGGGAGCATGGCGGGCGTGATCCAGACGACCGTTCGCCGACCTCCGTTGTCGTCCCTGCTCGCCCGGCTGCGCGACCGCTCGCCGGGACTGGCCGCCGGCCTCGTCGGCGGTGTCCTGGCCGCCGGGCTGGGGCTCGGATCGTTCGCCGTGCTCGTGGTGGTGATGTGGATCAGTTCGCCGTATCCCGACAGCGGGCCGGGCGGCTCGCTCCATGTCGCCGCGGCGCTGTGGCTGCTGGCGCACGGCGCCGAACTGATCCGTACCGAGACCCTCTCCGGAGCCCCCGCGCCCGTGGGTGTCACACCGCTGCTGCTGCTCGCCCTGCCCGTGTGGCTGGTGCACCGCGCGGCGCGGGACGCGGTGGAGGGCGGCGAGGAGGACGAGCCGCTCGGCTCCGGCCGCGCGGCGTGGACGGGCGTCGTCCTCGGCTACCTCGGAGTCGGCCTGGCCGCCGCGGTGTACGCGTCGGGCGGCGAACTGCGGCCCTCCTGGGAGTGGACCGTGGTGAGCCTGCCGGTGATCGTCATGGGGGCGGCGGCGAGCGGGGTGTGGGCGGCGTCCGGGCGGCCGCTCGAGGCGGCCGACGGCGTGCCGGGACCGGTGCCTGCGGGGCGTGCGCCGCTCCCGCCGGACGTCCGTGCGCGCCTGGCCACGGCGGCGCGGGCCGCGAGCGCGGGCACGGCCGTGCTCGTCGGGGGCGGGGCACTGCTCGTGGCCGCCTCCCTGACGTGGCACGGCGAGGCGGCGCAGGCCGCGTTCCGGCAGCTCACGGAGGGCTGGTCGGGCCGGTTCGCCGTGCTGCTCCTGTGCGTGGCGCTGGTGCCGAACGCGGCGGTGTGGGCGGCGGCGTACGCCCTCGGACCGGGCTTCGTGCTGGGCGCGGGGCATGTGGTGGGGCCGCTGGCCTCGGCGCCGGCACCGCTGCTGCCGCCGTTCCCGCTGCTGGCCGCGGTGCCGGACGCCGGGACCGGAACGTGGACGAACTGGGCCGCGGGCGGCGTGCCGCTGGCGTCCGCCCTGACCGTGGGCTGGTTCGTGGGCCGGGCCGAGCCGTCCGGCGCCCGGCGCACCGCCCAGATCGCGGCGCTTGCGGCGCTGCTGAGCGCGGTGGCCACGGCCGTGCTCACCGGACTGGCCGGTGGCCCGCTCGGTGTCGCGGAGCTGGCCCGGTTCGGGCCGGTGTGGTGGCAGACGGGGGCAGCGGCGCTGGTGTGGACGGCGGCCGTGGCGGTTCCGGCGGCGCTGGCACGGTGGGCCTGGGGGTGCCGCAAGCGCCGGCGGGCGGCCGAGAAGCGGAGCCGGACGAAGAAGACCGTGGAACTGAGGATCAAGGAGCCGAGGACCGTGGATCCGAGGATCGTGGCGTCGAAGATCGTGGGGCCGCAGAGCGCCGGGGCGAAGGCCGTGGCGCCGAAGAGCGGAGAGTCCGAGGCGCAGGCGCCGGTACGCGGCGGCCGGGTCCGGCGGACGATCACGTCCGTCGGGGCGTGGTTCGGGTTCCAGAAGGCCCCCGGCCAGGAGGGCCCCGGCCACAAGGACCGGGCGACGGCCGGATCAGCGGTGAAGCCGCCGTCCGTGCCCTACGACCAGGGGGACGTGTACGGCCCGCTGAGCGAGAAGGAAGAGACGCCGTACGACTTCCTGCCCGCCGAACCGCTCCCCGCGCCGCCCCCTCCCCGGCGCGACGACGCCGGCCGAGAGGCGCGAGAGGCTCGCGAGGCGCGCTGGGCCGAGCTGGAGGCGCGCTGGGCGGCGCTCAAGCAGGAGTCGGCCCTGTCGCGGACCGCGGAGACGCGAAAGGCGCCGCAAACACCCGCAGCCCCGGATGAACCGGACGCGCCGGACGTACCGAAGACCGCGGACGGCCTGGACCCGACCGACCCCGTCGACCCGACCGCCCCGGCCGACGGGTCGTGACGCGGCCCGTCCCGTCCGTCAGGGGTTCGTGCCCAGCAGCCCCCGCAGCTCCTTCGGCAGAAGATCGCTGCATGACTGCTTCGCCTGGCTGGTGAGGGCGTCGTTGGTGCAGGAGTAGTAGTCGCTGTAGACCAGCTGGGCCGTGAAGGTCGCGGCCACCAGGGCGAGGGCCAGCGAGGCCGTCACCAGGCCGGTCACCGCCGCCGTCGTCCGGGGACGGCCGGCCGCCGGGTCGTGCGAGGACTCCTCCGCGCCGTTCTTGGCGCGCAGCGCGCTCACGCCCCAGTACAGGGCGAGGGCACCGAGCAGCAGGGCCACGTAGGGCCAGCTGAAGAGGGCGAAGAAGAAGGCCCACATGCCGCACAGCAGTGCATAGCGCGCGCGGCGCTGGGCGGGGTCCGACGGGTCCCAGCGCATGCCCTGGCCCGGGGTGTTGCCGCCCTGGCCCTCGGGGCCGGCCGGCGGACCGCCGGGCCGCTCGCCGAAGCCGCCGGGGGAGCGGCCCGGCTGGCGGTCGCTCCACTGACTGCCCCACGGGGAGTTGCCGTCGCCGTCGGATCCGTCACCGCTGCCGCCCGCCGGACGGCGCGGCCGCCACGGCTTGTCGGGCGTGCCCTCCGGCGGCGGTGCGAAGGGGTTGTCCTCGTCCTGTCCCCCGCCGTTCTTCTTGCCGTCCTCGCGGTCGGAGGGCGCATCGGGCGGCGAGGCGGGGCGCTCCCGCAGCAGCACGCGGCGGCGCTCCCCTCCCTGCACCTGCTGCGGCGGGAGCGTGAGGAGTCGCAGGCTGCGGTCCGGCATCAAGTGAGCGTCTTCCCCTAGGTATACGGCGTTGATCAGGCGTTCGTACGGCGGTACGTCGTGAGCCTTCCCTCAGGGAACGCACCGCACGACGACCACGTTCCCGACGGAGCCCTCCCAGACGCTACCTTCCGGCCACGCCCCCGTCCCGTGGGGGCCGTCCGGAGTGCCGGTATCGTTGCTGACGTTCGGCCGCTTCGTAGACTTCCCCGTATCCGGGGGCCCGAAGCATTCGTACGACCGTACAAACGCTCCTTCGAGAAAGGGCCTCACCCGTGGCCGCCAAGCCCGTGGTCAAGCGCCTCGTCGTGCTGGTCTCCGGATCCGGTACCAATCTGCAGGCGCTCCTCGACGAGATCGGGGCCGCCGGCACCGAGGCCTACGGCGCCGAGATCGTGGCCGTCGGCGCCGACCGTGAGGGCATCGAGGGACTCGCGCGCGCGGAGCGCGCGGGGTTGCCGAGCTTCGTCTGCCGGGTGAAGGACTTCGGCAGCCGCAAGGAGTGGGACGCGCACCTCGCCGGGGCCGTCGCCGCGTACGAGCCCGACCTAGTCGTCTCCGCCGGATTCATGAAGATCGTGGGGGAGGAGTTCCTCGCGCGCTTCGGCGGGCGGTTCGTGAACACCCACCCCGCCCTGCTGCCCAGTTTTCCCGGAGCCCACGGTGTGCGTGACGCGCTCGCGTACGGCGCCAGGGTCACCGGCTGCACCGTCCACTTCGTCGACGACGGCGTCGACACCGGGCCGATCATCGCGCAGGGCGTGGTGGAGGTCAGGGACGAGGACGACGAGAGCGCTCTGCACGAGCGCATCAAGGAAGTCGAGCGAAGGCTGCTCGTCGATGTCGTGGGGCGGCTCGCCCGCAACGGCTACCGCATTGAGGGACGAAAGGTAGTTATCCAGTGACCGCCGAGAGCAACAAGCGGCCCCTTCGCAGGGCGCTCGTCAGCGTCTACGACAAGACCGGCCTGGAGGAGCTCGCCCGCGGGCTGCACGAGGCCGGCGTGGAACTCGTCTCCACCGGCTCCACCGCAGCGAAGATCGCCGCCGCCGGCGTCCCGGTCACCAAGGTCGAGGAGCTCACCGGCTTCCCCGAGTGCCTGGACGGCCGGGTCAAGACCCTGCACCCCAAGGTGCACGCGGGCATCCTCGCCGACCTGCGCCTGGAGAGCCACCGGCAGCAGCTGGCCGAGCTGGGCGTGGAGCCCTTCGACCTCGTCGTGGTCAACCTGTACCCGTTCCGCGAGACCGTCGCCTCCGGCGCCTCGCCCGACGAGTGCGTCGAGCAGATCGACATCGGCGGTCCCTCGATGGTGCGCGCCGCCGCCAAGAACCATCCGTCGGTCGCCGTGGTCACCAGCCCGGCGCGGTACGGGGACGTCCTCGCCGCGGTCGAGGCCGGCGGCTTCGACCTCGCCACCCGCAAGCGCCTCGCCGCGGAGGCCTTCCGGCACACGGCCGAGTACGACATCGCCGTCTCCTCCTGGTTCGCCTCCTCCTACGCGCCCGCCGACGACTCACAGTTCCCCGAGTTCGTGGCGAGCAGCCTGGAGCGCGCCCACACGCTGCGCTACGGCGAGAACCCGCACCAGCCGGCCGCGCTCTACACCTCGGGCACGGGCGGTCTGGCCGAGGCCGAGCAGCTGCACGGCAAGGAGATGTCGTACAACAACTACACGGACACGGACGCCGCGCGCCGTGCCGCGTACGACCACGACGAGCCGTGCGTCGCGATCATCAAGCACGCCAACCCCTGCGGTATCGCCGTCGGTTCGGACGTCGCCGAGGCGCACCGCAAGGCGCACGCCTGCGACCCGCTGTCGGCGTTCGGCGGCGTCATCGCCGTCAACCGCCCGGTGAGCCGGGAGATGGCCGAGCAGGTCGCCGAGATCTTCACCGAGGTCATCGTCGCGCCCGGCTACGACGACGGCGCGCTGGAGGCCCTCGCCAAGAAGAAGAACATCCGCGTGCTGCGCGCCCCGGGCCGTCCCGAGGCCGCGGTCGAGGTCAAGCCGATCGACGGCGGCGCCCTCCTCCAGGTCACCGACCGCCTCCAGGCCGACGGCGACGACCCGGCCAACTGGACGCTGGCGACCGGTGAGGCGCTCACCGCGGACCAGCTGTCGGAGCTCGCGTTCGCCTGGAAGGCCTGCCGCGCCGTCAAGTCCAACGCGATCCTCCTCGCCAAGGACGGCGCCTCGGTCGGCGTCGGCATGGGCCAGGTCAACCGTGTCGACTCCGCGAAGCTGGCCGTCGAGCGGGCCGGCGCCGAGCGCGCCCAGGGCTCGTACGCCGCCTCGGACGCGTTCTTCCCCTTCCCCGACGGCCTGGAGATCCTCACCGGCGCCGGCGTGAAGGCCGTCGTCCAGCCGGGCGGCTCGGTCCGCGACGAACTGGTCGTCGAGGCCGCCAAGAAGGCGGGCGTCACGATGTACTTCACGGGGACGCGCCACTTCTTCCACTGACACCCGGATCTCACCGACCCGGACACGACGCGGCCTCCGGCCCTCCCCCGAGGGAGCCGGAGGCCGCGGCCGTGACACCACCGTGCGGCCGGCCGCCCGCGAGCGGTACCTCGGAACTCTCAGGGTCACTACTTGCCCGCGGGGGCGTACTCCTTGAGGTAGTGGGCGACGCGGGTGGAGTAGGCGCGGTTCTTCGGGGGAACACCGCCCGCGGCGTTCACCTTCTTGTACGAGGTCCGGTAGGCGGCGGCGAGCAGGACGCGGCGGTCGCCCGGCAGGGAGGTGTGCAGCAGGGGTTCCATGTAGCAGAGGTAGCGGCCCATGGCGGGGATGGACATGGCCGGGGACAGCGGTGGTGCGGGGGTCGCCGACGCGGGCACGCCGTCCGAGCGGCTCCACCAGCGCAGCACGCTCGGGGTCCAGCGGGCGATGCCGTACTCGCCCTTGGCGGGGTCGGAGAGGTCCGGGTCGAAGTTGCTCTCCACCTTCAGCATCGCCGCGATCAGCACCGGGGAGACCTCCCGCTGGAGGCAGTCGTGGGCCGAGTCGACGATCAGCCGGCGGTACCGCACCGGGATGCCCTTGTCCGTACGGAGTTCGGAGGCGCCGTAGGCGGCGGCGCCCGTGGAGCTCTTCGCCTGCTGCGCGCCCGAGTCGGCCCAGCTGCTGATGCCGTAGCCGAGCGCCGCCACGGCCACCGTCGCCAGCGCGGAAACCAGTGCCACCGCGCCCCGGCGCCGGCGAGGGAACAGCACCCTGGGCAGCCGCGGCGAGCGGACCGCGCCGGCCGCCTTCTCGACCCGCCGCAGCAACGCGTCGGTGCCGACCCGGTCCGCGTGCGTCCGGGCCAGGCAGTCCCGCACGATCTCCCGCCAGGCGTCCGGGAGTTGGGGCGAAAGCCGCAGCTCGTCGGTGCCGCGGGCGTATGCGACGGCCGCGTCACGGCGGGCCGTCGGGGTGCCGCCGGGCAGCGGGAAGGAGCCGGTCAGCACCAGATGGGCCAGCACGCCGAAGGCCCAGACGTCCGCCGACGGGCGGATACGGCGGCCCCGCTCGCCGATCTCCGCCCAGAGCAGCTCCGGCGGGGTGTAGTCCGGCGTGGAGAAGGCCGGCGTGTACGCGTGCGTGCCCTCCAGCTCCGCGGCCATGTTGAAGTCGGCCAGCCGTGCCGAACCGTCCTTCATCAGCAGCACGTTGGCGGGCTTCAGGTCGCCGTGCACCCAGCCGGCGCGGTGCAGCTGGGCCAGGCCCTCGCAGATCTGCGCGAGGAGCGCGGGTCCCGCCTCCGGCCCGGGCGTGCGGTCGAGGAGCGCGCCGAGCGATCCCTCCGCCTTCTCCAGGACGAGGACGGTGGCGCCGTCGAGGGCGGGGCGGTCCTGGTCGTCGACGACGAGCGTCTCGTACATCCGGATCAGCCGCGGCTGCTTCAGCCGGCGGTGCAACTCGACCTCGCGGTCGATGAGTTCGCGCAGATGCGTGAGCTGGCGGGGGGTGCCGGTGCCGGTGGGCAGGAACTTGAGCGCGGCCGTGCGGGGCAGGCCGGCCGCCGCGTCGCCGACGCGTCTGCCCTCGTACACGCTCCCGAAGGCACCCGTGGCGATCGGCTCCCGGACCTCCCAGGCGCCGACCCGGTACCCCTTGGGCACCGGCACGGCGTACGGCTCGGTCACCGGGCGGCCCGGCCGGAGCGTGCCGCGGACAGGACGATCAGGTCGTCCTCGCGCACGAGGTCGAAGCGGAGCGCGAGCGAGACCAGCGATTCCTTCTTGCCGTTCAGGCGCGGGCCCGTGTCGGCCTCTTCCGGGCCGGGCTTCAGGCGCAGCTTCACCGCGAGGTAGTCGATGTTCCACTGCACCGAAGTGCGCGACGCGCTCGGCCAGTTCGGGCGCAGCCGTTCGACGACCTGGTCCACCGTGGGCAGCGCCGCGTGCGGTTCGCCCCGCAGCCGGGGCTCGCACAGGGCCGCCAGCACCGCGAAGTACCGCTTGGTGCGGTCGACGGAGAAGGCGGGCGCGGTGGTGGCGCCGTCGAGGCCGCCCTCGGTGTGCAGATAGTCGTGGCGCGGCGCCCACACCTCGATCGGCAGCAGGTCGCCCGCGGCCGGCAGCACGATCCGCGAGAACTCGAACGGGATCGGGGCGTCCAGCCGGCCCGGCCCGACCTTGATGTGCTCGCCGGCGCCCTCCGGGTTCTCCACGACGTACGTCTGCTCCCGGCTGAGGTTGCTCAGTATCCAGAAGGCGCCCTGCGCGGTGATCTCACCGGCTCTGCGGGACACCCCCTCGTGCGGGATCGGCACGTCGACGCCCTGCGCCGAGCGTCCGAAGGTGAGCCGTTCGCCGGGCGCGAGCCGGAACTGGTTGCGGTGGGGTTCCTCCGTGGTCGGCGGAGGTACCACGATGATGCTGTACAAGGTGCGTCTCCCCGTGCCTGCAGCTATCCACGTCAGAGTAGGGGGACGGGCGCGGGCCGTGTCCCCCTCATACGGGTGAGACACGGCCCGGGGCGATTTATTGGCGCGAACTGTTCAGTACGGCGCGCGCGTTGGTGCCGAACGCTCAGTAGCGCGGGCGGTTGAACCAGGCGGCGCCGTTGGCGTTGCCCACGAACACGGCGACGAGAATGGCCAGCACGGTGTGGATGAGGCCCACGACGATGAACGGGTAGATGCCGAGGATCGCGGTGATGATGGCGAAGACCAGGGTGGTGATCCGCACGCCGTTGCCGCCGGTGTTGAACTTCACCGCCAGCACGATCGCGAACACCGCCCAGGCCACGGCGAAGGCCGCGAAGCCCCAGAGCATGCCGGACGAGTAGTCGGCGAGCTGCTGGAAGGCGGCGTCGTTCTTGAGCTGGTCGTCGTTCTTGGCGGCGTGGACGCTCGCGGCACCGAAGGCGAACAGGGCCACACCGAGGATCTGCAGGCCGACGATGACCCACATCATCACGCGGGCCGCGCTCACCGTGCCGGGCATCGACGTCATCACGGGGCCGCCGCCGTAGGGGCCCACCGGAGGAGCCGCCGGGTAGCCGTAGCCGCCCGGTGCCTGCGGCTGCTGCGGGTAGCCGTAGCCCTGCTGCTGACCCTGAGGGGGGCCGTAGGGATTGTTCGGGTCGCCGAAACTCATGGCGGGTCTTCCTCCGTCGGGTCCAAGTGCGGGGACGACGTGCGGCTCCGTACGGAGGAAGGTTCTTGCAGTGCGCTCGATCCCCCCGATGAGCTGCCCGCGGCACTATCGGGCCATCGTTCTTTACTGCTGACTTACTTGTCCAGCGGGAAGCCATATGTGTTGTGCAAGTGCAACATCCATGATCTTGGCCGGATACGGACGGAGCTGTGACGGGGCAGCCGAGGGGCCCTGATTGGAACCGCGAGGTGGTCATCCGCGAGGATGGGGGTATGACCGCCCAGATTCTCGATGGCAAGGCCACCGCAGCCGCGATCAAGTCCGATCTGACCGCCCGCGTGGCGGCGCTGAAGGAGAAGGGCGTCACGCCCGGCCTCGGCACGATCCTCGTCGGGGACGACCCCGGCAGCCAGAAGTACGTCGCCGGCAAGCACCGCGACTGCGCCCAGGTCGGCATCGCCTCCATCCAGCGCGAACTGCCCGCCACGGCCTCGCAGGAGGAGATCGAGGCGGTCGTACGCGAGCTCAACGAGGACCCGGCGTGCACCGGTTACATCGTCCAGCTTCCGCTGCCCAGGGGCATCGACGAGAACCGCATCCTGGAGCTGATGGATCCGGACAAGGACGCGGACGGCCTGCACCCGATGAACCTCGGCCGGCTGGTGCTGAACGAGCCGGCCCCGCTGCCCTGCACCCCCAACGGCGTCCTCACGCTGCTGCGCCGCTACGGCGTGGAGATCAAGGGCGCCGAGGTCGTGGTCGTCGGCCGCGGTGTCACCATCGGCCGCCCGATGCCGCTGCTGCTGACCCGCCGCAGCGAGAACGCGACCGTGACCCAGTGCCACACCGGCACCCGCGACCTCTCCTCCCACCTCAAGCGCGCGGACATCATCGTCGCGGCCGCGGGCTCGGCCCATCTGATCCGGCCCGAGGACGTCAAGCCGGGCGCGGCCGTCCTCGACGTCGGCGTCTCGCGCAGCGCCGAGGGCAAGATCGTGGGTGACGTCCACCCGGGCGTCGCCGAGGTCGCCGGCTGGATCTCGCCGAACCCCGGCGGTGTCGGCCCGATGACCCGCGCGCAACTGCTCGTCAACGTGGTCGAGGCGGCGGAGCGCAGTGCCGGCTGAGGCGAAGGACCCCCAGGAACAGGCGGAGGAGACCGTGCGAGACGCGATCAGCGCTCCTGACGCGACGGGCCACCCGCGTCGCACGACGCGCCGCTTCCCGCTGTTCACGAGGGACACCGCGCGCCCGGAGGGCGGCGGCCGGGCAGCGCCCTCGGACGCCCCCGCGCCCGCCCGGCAGTGGCCGATCCTGGCCGTCTGCGGCGCGGTCGGCCTCGGCCTGCTGCTGACCGCGCTCGACCTCTTCCGCTACGGCACCCTGCTGATCGGCCTCGCCCTGGTGGCCGGTGCCGTGCTGCGCTGGGTCATGCCCGGTGTCGGCATGCTCGCCGTGCGCTCCCGCTTCACGGACATCGTCACCTACGGCGTACTGGGCCTGGTGATCGTGCTGCTGGCGCTGATGGTGCAGCCGAACCCGTGGCTGCAGATCCCGTTCCTGAAGGACACGCTGCACTTCACGGTCAGCAGCGGCGGCTGACGCCGGCACCCGGCGGCACCGGCCCGTCCCCTCCCCCGAGCAAGGACGGACCGGCGCCGGGATCCACCCTCCTGCACGGAGAACCGCCTGTTCAACGGCTGTCAGAGCGCTGTGGCACGGAGGTGACCGTTCCGCAACGCGGGAACCATCGGCGGGCCCGCTTCGTCACCTGCTCAGACCGGGCAATTGCGAGAAACGCCGTGGAGGTGGGCGATGGGCGGCTGGCAGCCGCTGCCGGACGATCTGCCGCCGGAGGTGCGGCACTTCGTGGAGCAACTGCGGCTCCTGAAGGACCGTACGGGGCTCAGCCTCGTCGCGCTCGGCGCCCGCACCGCGTACAGCAAGTCCTCGTGGCACCGCTATCTCAACGCCACCCAGCCGCCGCCCCGGCAGGCGGTCGCCGCGCTGTGCCGGATCGCGGGCCTCGCCGAGGCGGACGCCGAACGCTACGTCGTGCGCTGGGAACTGGCCGTCCAGGCCTGGCCGCGCCCGGCGAAGCCCGCCGGTGACCAGAGCGCGCCCGAGTCCCCCGAGTACGAGGACGACCCCACCCTGCCCTGGTGGGACGCCCCTGAGGAGGACGGCGGCCGCAGGGCCGGCGGCCTGGTGCTGCTCTACTGCGCGCTGCTCCTCGTCCTCATGCTGCTGATCCTGCTGGTCGCCGCCGTCGCCCTCGGCTGAGCCGGTCGTCGGGGCGTCGACGGGGGCCGCCGGTGGGACACTGGACCACGGCCGGGCCGGCGTGCGACGGTGCATGCCGATCGGCTCGAACGCTCCCGTGCGCCCCCATCCCGGGAACTGAGATCCTTGTCGGGCGCATCCCTGTGGGTAGCCAGAACGGGCACCACGCACGGGGGCCTCGCGAGGTGGACAAGCACGAACCGGGGGGAAGAGGGGGAAGCAATGCCTCGTTGGAGGGCCTTGCCGGACGAACTCGATCCGCAGGTCAGGGAGTTCGCGAGCCAGCTGCGGCGGCTCGTGGACCGCAGCGGCCTGAGCATCGCGTCGGTGGCCGACCGTACGGGCTACAGCAAGACGTCGTGGGAGCGTTATCTGAACGGCCGGCTGCTCGCGCCGAAGGGCGCGATCGTGGCGCTGGCCGAGGTCACAGGCACCAATCCGGTCCATCTGACGACCATGTGGGAGCTCGCCGAACGCGCCTGGAGCCGTTCGGAGATGCGTCACGACATGACCATGGAGGCCATCCGCATATCCCAGGCGCGCGCCGCGCTCAGTGAGTTCGGTGCGCCGCCGCCCAACGCGAAGGGCGGCAAGTCGGCCCGCAAGTCCGGTCCCGCGACGGCGACGCCGGGGGTCGCGGGGCCGGCGGGAGTGGCTCCGTCGATGCCTTCGCAGCCGTCGCTGCCCGCTCAGCCGTCGGTGCCGTCCCAGCCGGCGGCGCCCGACGTGCGCGACGCCCGCGACCCGGAGGCCTCCTCCTCGCAGGCGAGCTCGTCCGGCACCAACTCGTGGCGGCTGGCCGGTTACAAGGGCCCGTCGCAGGCCGGAGGCCGGACACCGGAGCCCACGGCGCCGACGCCTTCCGCCGACGGTCCTGCCTGGACGCCGGGGACGCCCAGCCCGTTCGGCGAGCCGCCGCAGGGCCCGCCACCCGGCGGCGACCCCTCCCCCGGAGGGGGCAGGCGCAGGCTGACGATGTTCCTCGCGGGCGTCGTCGGCGTGCTGGTCGTGATCGCGGCCGTCTTCTTCCTCACCGACAACGGCGGGGGCAAGAAGAACGAGGGCGGCGGCAAGCCGTCCGCGTCCGCCAGTAAGCAGACCGATCTGCCGCCCGGGGTGAAGTGCGCGGGCGCCTCCTGCACCGGCAAGGACGCCGAGGCCATGGGCTGCACCAAGGACACCGCCGCGGTGACCACCGCCAAGACCGCGGTGGTCGGCGCGACCACGCTCGAGGTGCGCTACAGCAAGACGTGCGGCGCCGCGTGGGGCCGTATCACCCAGGCCGTGCAGGGGGATTCGGTGCAGGTGACGGCCGGCTCGGCCAAGGAGAACGACAGCATCACCGCGACCGGGGACACCATCGCCTACACGCCGATGGTCGCCGTGAAGGACGCGGGTGAGGCGAAGGCGTGCGCCACGCTGGCGTCGGGGCAGAAGGGGTGCACCCCGTAACGGGGCCCGAAAGACAGCCTGAAAGACGCTGAAAGACAGAGGGGGCGGCCGCCCGTCCGGGAGAGGAGAGACTGCGACGGCCGCCGTTGGGGGCACCGACCGTGCCGGACTCCCGTGGGGGTACGGTTCGCGTGCCCCGGATGCGGCTGGATATTCCTGCCACCTGAGAATTCTTCGCGGTCCCGCTCTGTGGGCCGGGCCACAGGGGGCAGCGCATCCGGGATGCCGGATGCGCGATAGCCTGACCGCTGGATCTCTCTTGATACCAAGAGATCGATCATCTGTACGTCCGTCCGCACCCCGGGGCAAGGACGCTACGCCCACCGCCTGCTGTCATACGGAGAACGCCATGACCCGCACTCCCGTGAACGTCACCGTCACCGGCGCGGCCGGCCAGATCGGTTACGCCCTCCTCTTCCGCATCGCCTCCGGCCAGCTGCTCGGCGCGGACATGCCGGTCAAGCTCCGCCTCCTCGAGATCACGCCCGCGCTCAAGGCGGCCGAGGGCACGGCCATGGAGCTCGACGACTGCGCGTTCCCGCTCCTTCAGGGCATCGACATCACCGACGACCCGAACGTCGCCTTCGACGGCACCAACGTCGGTCTCCTCGTCGGCGCCCGCCCCCGCACCAAGGGCATGGAGCGCGGTGACCTGCTGGAGGCCAACGGCGGCATCTTCAAGCCGCAGGGCAAGGCCATCAACGACCACGCCGCGGACGACGTCAAGGTCCTCGTCGTCGGCAACCCGGCCAACACCAACGCCCTGATCGCCCAGGCGGCCGCGCCGGACGTACCCGCCGAGCGCTTCACCGCGATGACCCGCCTCGACCACAACCGCGCGCTGACCCAGCTCGCGAAGAAGACGGGCTCCACGGTCGCCGACATCAAGCGCCTGACGATCTGGGGCAACCACTCCGCCACGCAGTACCCCGACATCTTCCACGCCACCATCGCCGGCAAGAACGCCGCCGAGGTCGTCAACGACGAGAAGTGGCTGGCCGAGGACTTCATCCCGACCGTCGCCAAGCGCGGCGCCGCGATCATCGAGGCCCGTGGCGCGTCCTCCGCGGCCTCCGCCGCCAACGCCGCCATCGACCACGTCCACACCTGGGTCAACGGCACCGCGGAGGGCGACTGGGTCTCCATGGGCATCCCCTCGGACGGCTCCTACGGTGTCGCGGAAGGCCTGATCTCCTCCTTCCCGGTCACCGTCAAGGACGGCCGCTACGAGATCGTCCAGGGCCTGGACATCAACGAGTTCTCCCGCGCCCGCATCGACGCCTCCGTCAAGGAGCTCGAGGAGGAGCGCGAGGCGGTCCGCTCGCTCGGCCTCCTCTGAGCCCTTTACGGTTCTGTCACGAGCCTGCACGGGCCCCGTTCCGGATTTCGCCGGAGCGGGGCCCGCGGCCGTTTTCACCGCTACCGTCTGAAAGCGATACCCAATGGGGTGATTCGGGGGGCGTGTCATGGGCGAATGGGACGGCTACGACGAAGGCCGGCACTCCGGTTCCGGACCGGAGCGCGAACCCAGCGAGGAGAGAGGCCAGGCGGCCTGGGCCGCCGGACAGCCGGGTAGCGTGCCGCCGTGGGCGTCGGCCGAGACGCAGGCCGGGCAGACACCGCCGCCGTGGGCGTCCGCCGAGACCCACACGGGCAGCCCGATGCCGTCGGCCTGGCCGCCCCCGCCGCCGCCCCTTCCGGTCCCGGGCCCCGGCCCGGTGCCCGCGACGACCGTGCCGACCCCGGCGGTCGCACCCGCCCCGCGCAGCGGCGCCCGCAACGTGCTGCTCGCCTTCGTCGCGGTTGCCGTCCTCGGCGCGGGCGCCGGAGCGGGTGCCTGGTACCTCACCCGCGACCACTCGACCGGCAACGGGGCCGGTCCCGGGACGAGCGTCAGCGTCACGGTCACCACCACGCCGACGCAGAGCACGACGGCGACGGACACCCCGACCGCCACCGGCACCCCGTCGGCCTCGACGCTCGTGTCGCCGTCGTCCTCGCCCTCGGTCGGCTACCGCCGCGCACAGGACCCCGTCGGCTACTCGGTCGACGTCCCCGAAAGCTGGACCCGCCGTCAGACGCAGGGCAAGCTGGCCCCCGTCGTCTACTACGACAACGCCTCCGACGGCCGCCAGCTGCAGATCTTCGAGGTCACCGAGGACACGCCCTACCAGTCCCTGACGCTGGCCGAGACCGACCCCGGCTTCGGCTTCGCCAAGCAGCGCGGCTACCAGCCCCTGGGCCGCGACCGCGGTGACACCTGGGCCGAACTGACCTACCGCTACGACGACAAGGACAAGGGCGCCCGCCAGGTCATCGACCACCGCTTCCGGGCCGCCGACGGCACGCTGTACGCGATCCGCTCCAGCGGCCCCGCGGACCTCGACCCGGAGCAGGTGCGGGAGCCGCTCGCGGCGGCGGTGCGCTCCTTCTGCCCGACGGGCGCGCAGTGCTCGTAGACGTGCGGTGCTCGTAGGCGCAGGGCGGAGCCGGGATCACGGCTTGGCCGAACGGGACAGCACTCGCTCCCTGCCCGACGCGACCGTGTGCGTCCTGCCGCGGCTGCCGTAACCCGCCACGACCACCGCCGTCGCCGCCAGCACCAGCAGGGCCACCGTGCGCAGGGCCGGGCCCATGCCGTGGGAGAGGTCGGGGTGCGCGGACAGGACCGTGCCGGTGACGGCGACGCCGAGGGCCGCGCCCACCTCGCGGGCCGAGGTGCCGAGCCCCGAGCCGAGGCCGGCCCGGTCGGCGGGCAGCGCGGTGACGACGCCGAGGGTGAGAGCGGGCATCGACAGGCCCGTGCCGGCCGAGATGACCAGCAGCCAGCAGGCGTACGCCGGGTAGGGCGTGCCCGCGTCGGCGGTGGACGCGCCGAGCAGGCCCAGGCCGATCAGGGCGAGGCCGGCGCCGATCACCGGGCGCGGGTGCGAGGCCCAGCGCGCCGCCAGCTTCGGCACCAGCGCCATGCCGACGATCAGCGGGACGATCGCGACGCCGGTGACGGCCGGGCCGTAGCCCTTCACGCCTTGCAGATACTGCGAGTTGACGTAGAAGAGGGCGAAGAGGCCGAAGAAGCCGGTGGTCATGCCGAGGGAGGCGGCGCGCAGTTGGGGGGAGGAGAAGACGCGCGGGTCGAAGAGGGGGGTGCGGGAGCGCAGGGCATGGCGGGTGAAGGAGGCCGTCAGCAGGGCGCCCGCGACGAAGACGCCCACGATGCGCGGTGAACTCCAGCCGTACGCCGGTCCCTCGATGATGCCGAACAGCACGGCGACCAGGGCTGCGGTGAGCAGGAGGGTGCCGACGGGGTCGGGGTGGTTGCCGGGGACGCGCTCCGTGCGCGGTGTGCTGAACGCGACGGCGAGCGCGAGGAGCGCGGCCAGCGGGACCATCGCGCCGAACAGGGCGCGCCAGGTGAGGAATTGGCCCACCAGCCCGCCGCCCAGGTTGCCGAACATCCCGCCCAGGCCCATCGCCAGCGTCCAGGACGCCATGGCCTGGGCCCGGCGCTCGGGACCGGCCAGGCGCATCAGGATCGACATGGTGGCCGGCGTGATCAGCGCGGCGCCCGCGCCGGAGACGCCCCGGCCGGCGATGAGGGCCGCCGGGTCCCGCGCGAGCGCGCTGGTGGCGGCGCCCGCCGCGAACAGACCGAGACCGGTCAGCAGCGCGCCCTTGCGGCCGTAGCGGTCGCCGAGGGCGCCGGCCGGGATCAGCAGGGAGGCGAAGACGATGACGTAGGCGTCGACCGTCCACAGAACCTCGGTGTGAGAGGGGTGCAGGGAGGACGAACTCAGCTGCGGGATCAGGAGGTTGATGGCGGCGACCATGGACTGGGCGACCAGGACGCAGGCGCACATCGCCAGCAGTGTGGACCGTTTCAGGGCGTGCGAGGGCACGGCTCCTCCAAGGGAGTTCGGGCTGGTGTGGGATGCCCTGTCACCGTAGGCTCGGGTCCGCCCTGCACTCCAGTGCAACCTTTGCAAGGGATCGATGCGTGTGACGCAATCCGAGAGCCCTCCTGGTCCGGGAGGCGTGGACCTCAATCTGCTCGTCGCCCTCGACGTGCTCCTGGAGGAGCAGAGCGTGGGCGCCGCAGCGCGCCGGATGCATCTGTCCGAGCCCGCGATGAGCCGCACCCTCGGCCGGATCCGCAAGGCGCTCGGCGATCCCGTCCTGGTCCGGGCCGGGCGGCAGATGGTGCCCACGCCGCACGCGCTCGTGGTGCGGGCCGAGGTGAGCGCGGTGGTGGAGCGGGCCCGGGCGCTGTTCGCGCCCGGGCGGGACGCCGACCTCGCGACCGTGCGCCGCACGCTCACGATCATCGGGAGCGACGCCGTCGCGGCCACCCTGGCTCCCGCCCTCTTCGCCCGCGCCGCCGCCGAGGCCCCCGGCGTCCGGGTCCGGTTCCTCGCCGAGAGCCACGCCGACGAGCCGTACCTGCGCGAGGGCACCGCCGACCTGGAGGTCGGGGTCGTCGACACCGTCGCGCCCGAGGTGCATGTGGAGACCCTGCGCGAGGACCGGATGCTGGGCGCCGTACGGGCCGGGCACCCGTTGCTGGAGGGCGAGTTGACGGCCGCGCGGTTCGCCTCGGAGGTCGATCACCTGATCGTGTCACGGCGGGGCAGGCTGCACGGCCCGGTCGACGCCGCGCTCGCCGAACTCGGCCTGAAGCGCCGGGTGGTGGGCACGGTGGGCACCTTCCCGGCCTCCCTGTTCGTCCTGCGGGAGACCGATCTGACCGGGCTGATCACCTCCTGGTCGCTGCCGCTGGTGACCGCGCTGGGCCTGGTCGCCTACGACATACCGCTGCGGCTGCCGCCGCTGGAGGTCGGACTGGCCTGGCATCCGCGGCACGACGCCGATCCCGCGCACGCCTGGCTGCGGCGAGCCGTGCGGGAGTTGTTGGCCGCGTGGTCCGGGGGTGCCTAGCGTCGTTCGCCGGCCGCGGGTTCGTTGTCCAGCCGTTTCTCGAACCAGTGGTCCGCGTAGACGTGGTCGACGTAGGCCGGGATCTCGGTGTAGCCGGACGCCCGGTACATGGCCTGCGCCTCGGTGAGCGCGCGATGCGTGTCGAGCCGTACGACGAAGAGTCCGCGCTCGGCGGCGGCGCCCTCCAGCGCGGTGAGGATGCGGCGGGCCAGGCCCAGGCGCCGGGCGCCGGTGTGCACCCACACGTGCCGGATCTCGCCGACGCCCGGCTCCAGCCTGCGCAGCGCCCCGCAGCCCACCGGGCACTCCTCCTCGTACGCCACGAAGAACGCGCCCGCCTCGCCGGACACCTCCTCGGGCGACACCAGGTCGGACGGGTCGAAGCCCTCCGGGAAGCGCGCGCCGATGTCGGCTGCGTAGGCGTCCAGACAGGCGCGGGCGTCCGGGGCGGCGCCGTCGACGAGCTCGACGGTGATGGCGGCCAGCCGCAGCAGGCGCTGTGACGTGGTCATCGCCTCGATCAGCTGCGCGCGCCGGCCCGCGTCGAGGGTGTCGAGCAGACCCGCCGCCAGGGCGTCGGCCCGGCGGTTCTGCTCGTTCACCTCGATACGCCCGGCCGGGGTGAGCTCGATCATCCGCACCCGGCTGTCCTCCGGGTGCACGCTCACCCGGACCATGCCCTGCGCCTGAAGCGCCTTGGTCAGCCGGCTCAGATAGCCGGCGTCCAGGCCGAGCCGGGTCCTGAGCTCGCGCAGCGGCAGCCCGTCCCCGATCTCGAACAGCAGCCGCGCCTCGCCGAGCGGGCGGTCCTGGCCGAGGTAGTGGTCGTCCAGCACCCCGATGCGGCGCGTGAAGTAACGGTTGAACCGGCGGAGGGCCGCCACCTGTTCCGCAGACACTGCTTCCATATTTCTTTGACTTTAGTCAAAGAATTCTCGGGCGTCCACGGGTCGGCGGCAACCGGACGGTTTGCGGTGACCGGACGGTTTGCAGTGACACGGCGCACTTTGCATCCCGGACGCGCATGTATCCGAGGGCGGGGGGCAGGCGCTCCCGGTCCTTGTGGGTGACACCTGTGTCACTCACGGATGTGGAACAGGAACGGAAGGCAACACGGATCATGGCGGACAGAGCGGAAACCCAAGGGCTGGACGCGCAGGCGACCATCCACGTGGCGGGGGAGTGGCGAGAAGCCGTCTCCGGCGCCACGCGCGAGATTCTCGACCCGGCGGACGGACAGCCCTTCGCTCTGGTCGCGGAGGGTGACGAGAAGGACGTGGACCTGGCGGTCGCGGCGGCCCGCCGGGCCTTCGACGACGGCGACTGGCCCCGCACCCCGGTCGCCGGGCGCGCCGCCCTGCTGCGCCGCGTCGCCGACCTCCTGGTGCGCGACCGCGAACGGCTCGGCCGGCTGGAGAGCTGCGACGCCGGCAAGACCATCGAGGAGGGCCGGGTCGACATCGACTGTGTCGCCGACGCCTTCCGCTACTTCGCGGACCTGGTCGCGGGCGAGGCCCCCGGCCGGGTCGTGGACGCGGGCTCGCCCGACATCCACAGCGTCGTCGTGCACGAGCCCGTCGGCGTGTGCGCGCTGATCACGCCCTGGAACTACCCGCTGCTGCAGGCCAGCTGGAAGATCGCTCCGGCGCTCGCGGCGGGCAACACGTTCGTGGTCAAGCCGAGCGAGATCACCCCGCTGACCACCATCGCCCTGATCGACCTGCTCTCCGAGGCGGGGCTGCCCGCCGGGGTCGCGGGCATCGTCACCGGCCCCGGCCACTCGGTCGGCGCCCGGCTCGCCGAGCACCCCGACGTCGACCTGGTCTCCTTCACGGGCGGCCTGGTCAGCGGCACCAAGGTCGCCCAGGCCGCGGCCCCCACGGTGAAGAAGGTCGCCCTCGAACTCGGCGGCAAGAACCCCAACGTCGTCTTCGCCGATGCCTGCGCGACGGACGAGGACTTCGACACGGCCGTCGACCAGGCCCTGAACGCCGCCTTCATCCACAGCGGCCAGGTCTGCTCGGCCGGCGCCCGCCTGATCGTCGAGGAGTCCGTGCGCGAGCGCTTCGTCGCCGAGCTCGCCCGCCGGGCCGGCCGGATCCGGCTCGGCCGCGGCAGCGAGGACGGCGTCGAGTGCGGCCCCCTCGTCTCCGAGCAGCAGCGCGCCAAGGTCGAGGCGTACGTCGCCTCCGCGCTGGAGGAGGGCGCTGTGCTGCGCACCGGCGGCAGGCGGCCCGAGGCCACGCCGCAGCGGCCCGCCGGCGGCTTCTTCTACGAGCCCACGGTCCTCGACCAGTGCCACCGCGAGATGCGCGTCGTACGCGAGGAGGTCTTCGGGCCCGTCCTCACCGTGGAGACCTTCCGCACCGAGGACGAGGCGGTCGCCCTCGCCAACGACACCGAGTACGGCCTCGCGGGCGCCGTGTGGACCACGGACGCCGGCCGGGCCCGCCGCGTCGCGGGACGGCTGCGCCACGGCACCGTCTGGATCAACGACTTCCACCCCTATCTGCCGCAGGCGGAGTGGGGAGGCTTCGGCAAGAGCGGCACGGGCCGGGAGCTCGGCCCCGCCGGTCTCGCCGAGTACCGCGAGACGAAGCACGTCTACCAGAACCTCGCGCCGAAGCCGGTGCGCTGGTTCGCGGGCTGAGCCGCGCTCGCCCCACGGAGCCTCCCCCACACCCCTTGGAGCACCACCCCTCATGCCCGAGAACACCCAGATATACGACTACGTCGTCATCGGCGGCGGCACGGCGGGCTCCGTCATCGCCTCCCGCCTCACCGAGAACCCCGACGTCACCGTCGCCGTCGTCGAGGGCGGCCCCAGCGACGTCGGCCGCGAGGACGTCCTGACGCTGCGCCGCTGGATGGGCCTGCTCGGCGGCGAGCTGGACTACGACTACCCCACCACCGAGCAGCCGCGCGGCAACTCCCACATCCGGCACAGCCGCGCCCGCGTCCTCGGCGGCTGCTCCTCGCACAACACGCTCATCGCCTTCAAGCCGCTGCCCTCCGACTGGGACGAGTGGGAGGAGGCCGGCGCCAAGGGCTGGGGCGCGGTGCCGATGGAGGCGTACTACGCCCGCCTGCTGAACAACATCGTCCCGGTCGACGAGAAGGACCGGAATCCCATCGCCCGTGACTTCGTCGACGCAGCTCGGCATGCGACGGGGGTGCCCCGGATCGAGGGCTTCAACCGCGCCCCGTTCGCCGACGGCGCCGGCTTCTTCGACCTCGCCTACCACCCCGAGAACAACAAGCGCTCGTCGGCGTCGGTGGCGTATCTGCACCCGGTGATGGACGAGCGCGAGAACCTGACGATCCTGCTGGAGACCTGGGCGTTCCGGCTCGAGCTGAACGGCACCCGCGCCGAGGGCGTGCACGTGCGCACCAAGGACGGCGAGGAGATCCTCGTCAAGGCCCGGAGCGAGGTGCTGCTCTGCGCCGGCGCCGTCGACTCCCCCCGGCTGCTGCTGCACTCGGGCATCGGCCCGAAGGCGGACCTCCAGGCGCTCGGCATCCCCGTCGCGCACGACCTGCCGGGCGTCGGCGAGAACCTGCTCGACCACCCCGAGTCGGTGATCGTCTGGGAGACGGACGGGCCGATCCCGGAGAACTCCGCGATGGACAGCGACGCCGGTCTGTTCGTGCGCCGCGACCCCGAACACGCGGGCCCGGACCTGATGTTCCACTTCTACCAGGTCCCCTTCACGGACAACCCGGAGCGCCTGGGCTACGAACGCCCGCCGCACGGCGTCTCGATGACCCCCAACATCCCCAAGCCGAAGAGCCGCGGCCGCCTCTACCTGACGAGCGCCGACCCGTCGGTCAAGCCCGCCCTCGACTTCCGCTACTTTACCGACGAGGACGACTACGACGGCCGCACCCTCGTCGACGGCATCAAGATCGCCCGCGAGATCGCGAGGACCGAGCCGCTGGCCGGCTGGCTCAAGCGCGAGGTGGCCCCCGGGCCGCACCTCACGAGCGACGAGGAACTGAGCGAGTACGCCCGCAAGGTCGCGCACACCGTGTACCACCCCGCGGGCACCTGCCGTATGGGAGCCGTGGACGATCCGCAGGCCGTCGTCGACCCGGAGCTGAGGATCCGCGGCCTGGACGGCATCCGCGTCGCCGACGCCTCCGTGTTCCCGACCATGACCGCCGTGAACCCGATGATCGGAGTGCTGATGGTCGGGGAGAGGGCCGTAGACCTGATGGGAAGTGGTGCGTGATGAGTACCCCGGTTTTCTCCGTGGAGGGGCTGTGGAAGGTGTTCGGCCCGAAGGCCGACCGCGTCCCCGGCGACCCCGAGCTGACCTCGCTGGAACCCGCCGAACTGCGTTCCCGCACCGGCTGCACGGCCGCCGTCCGTGACGTCTCCTTCGACGTCCACAAGGGCGAGGTCTTCGTGGTGATGGGCCTGTCCGGCTCGGGCAAGTCCACCCTCGTGCGCTGTCTGACCCGGCTCATCGAGCCGACCGCGGGCTCGATCGCCATCGACGGCGAGGACGTCCGCGCCATGGACAGGTCCCGGCTGCGCGAACTGCGCCGCCATCGCGCCGCGATGGTCTTCCAGCACTTCGGCCTGCTGCCGCACCGCACGGTCCTCGACAACGTGGCCTACGGCCTGGAGATCCAGGGCGTGAGCCGGGCCGAGCGGCGCAGCCGCGCCCAGGAGGTCGTCGCCAAGGTCGGCCTGGAAGGCATGGAGCAGCGCCGCCCGGCCCAGCTCTCCGGCGGCCAGCGCCAGCGCGTGGGCCTGGCCCGGGCGCTCGCGGTGGACCCCGAGGTCCTGCTGTTCGACGAGCCGTTCAGCGCGCTCGACCCGCTGATCCGGCGGGACATGCAGGAGGAGGTGATCCGCCTGCACCGCGAGGAGGGCCGCACCATGGTCTTCATCACGCACGACCTCTCCGAGGCGCTGAAGCTGGGCGACCGCATCGCCCTGATGCGCGACGGCCGCGTGGTGCAGCTCGGCACCCCGGAGGAGATCGTCGGCAACCCCGCCGACGACTACGTCCGCGAGTTCGTCCGTGACGTGGCGCGCGAGCAGGTCATGACGGTCCGTACGGCGATGCGGCCCGGCGGCTGCGACGGGACGGAGCATCCCGGCGCGCTCGACCCGGGCGAGGTCGTCGCCGACGCCATCAAGGTCGTCGCCCGCAGCGGCAAGCCCGCCTGTGTCGTGGAGGACGGCCGCTGTCTCGGCGTCGTCGACCACGAGCGCCTCCTCGGGGTGGTGGCGGGAACGGAGCCGCAGAAGGAGGCGGTCTGATGGCCACGGTCACCGCATCCGCCCCGCGCCTCGCGCTGCCCGGGGTCCTCAGGCACCACGCCGTGCGCAAGCTGCTGCTGCTCGGGCTCGCCGCGGCGGTCCTCGTGCCGCTCGCCGACGCCCGCTGGGCGAGCGGCAGCTGGCCGCACGCCCTCACCGTCGACGTGTCCAAGCCGCTCGCCGACGCCAGCAACTGGATCATCGACAACCGCGACAGCCACCCGCTGTTCCTCTACTTCTTCGGCTACATCAGCAACGCGGTCGTGATCTCCGTTCACGCCGTCTACCTGCTGCTCCTCGGGGCCGGCTGGGCCGGTGTCACGGCGATCGGCGCCCTCGTCGCCTGGCGCGTCGCCGGAGTGCGCCTCGCCCTCGGCACGACCGTCGCGTTCCTGGCCTGCGGGCTGCTCGGCATGTGGGTGCCGACCATGCAGACGCTCGCCCTCATGGTGGTCGCCGTGCTCGTGTCGGTGATCGTCGGACTCGTGCTCGGCCTCGCCGCCGGCCTCTCCGACCGCTTCGACCGGGCGCTGCGCCCCGTCCTGGACACCATGCAGGTGCTCCCGGCCTTCGCGTATCTGCTGCCCGTGGTGCTGGTCTTCGGCATCGGCGTCCCCGCCGCCGTCCTCGCCACCGTCGTCTACGCCGCCCCGCCCATGGCCCGCCTCACCGCGCTCGGCCTGCGCGGCGCCGACAAGGAGGTGCTGGAGGCGGTCGAGTCGCTCGGCGCCACCGCACCCCAGCGCCTGCTGACCGCCCGTCTTCCGCTGGCCCGCAAGGAACTCCTGCTGGGCCTGAACCAGACGATCATGATGGCGCTGTCGATGGCCGTCATCGCCTCCGTCATCGGCGCCGGCGGCCTCGGAGACCGCGTCTACCAGGCGCTGGCCTCGGTCGACGTGGGCGCCGCCCTCGAGGCCGGCATCCCGATCGTGCTGCTGGCCGTCGTTTTGGACCGCATCACCGGCGCGGCGGGCGAGAACGCCGGCGAGGAGCCCGGAAGCCGGCTCGGATGGCTCTACGCGGCCGTCGCCGCCGTCGCCGTCGCGCTCGCCGGACGGCTGGCCGGACGCCTCGACTGGCCCGACGCCTGGACCGTGAACCTCGCCGAGCCGGTCAACCGCGCCGTCGACTGGATGACCGCGCACCTGTACTCGGGCGTCCCCGTCGTGGGCGGCACCGCGGACTGGGCGGGCCACTTCACCACCTGGGCGCTCGACCCTGTCCGCAGCGGCCTGCAGTGGCTGCCCTGGTGGTCGGTCCTGCTGCTGGTGGCCGCGCTCGCCTGGCTGATCGGCACCTGGCGCACCGCGCTCACCGCGGTCCTCGCGATGGCCGCGATCGGCGTGCTCGGTGTGTGGAAGCCGTCGCTCGACACGCTCTCCCAGGTGCTCGCCGCCGTCGCCGTCACGCTCGTCCTGGGCTTCGCGATCGGCATCGCGGCGGCCCGCAGCGACCGCTTCGAACGGGCGCTGCGCCCGGTCCTGGACGTCTTCCAGACGATGCCGCAGTTCGTGTACCTGATCCCGGTCGTGGCGCTCTTCGGTGTGGGCCGCGCCCCGGCGGTCGCCGCGGCGGTCGTCTACGCGTTGCCCGCCGTCGTCCGCATCACCGCGCAGGGCCTGCGCCAGGTCGACCCGGCGGCACTGGAGTCGGCCCGCTCGCTCGGCGCGAGCAGCGCCCAGCAGCTGCGCCAGGTCCAACTCCCGCTCGCCCGGCCCGCATTGCTGCTCGCCCTCAACCAGGGCGTGGTCCTGGTCCTCGCCGTCGTCATCATCGGCGGGCTGGTCGGCGGAGGCGCCCTCGGCTACGACGTCGTCTTCGGCCTCGCGCAGGGCGACCTGGCGACCGGTCTGGTGGCCGGTGCCGCCATCGTGTGCCTGGGGCTGATGCTGGACCGGGTGACGCAGCCGACCCGGCGCCGCACGAAGGAGGGTGTCTGACATGGCATTGCACCTGAACCGCAGGGCGGCCCTGATCGCCTCCTCGGCCGCGGCGCTCTCCCTCCTCACCGGCTGCGGCGCCGCCGACATGACCAAGCAGGCGTCCCCCTTCGCCAACGCGCAGGGCGCCAAGACCGTGACCCTGTCCGTGCAGTCGTGGGTCGGCGCCCAGTCCAACGTCGCCGTCGCCCAGTACCTGCTGGAGCACAAGCTCGGCTACCGCGTCGACACCGTCCAGGTCGACGAGGTGCCCGCCTGGGACGCGCTCAGCCAGGGCCGGGTCGACGCGATCCTGGAGGACTGGGGCCACCCCGACCAGGAGAAGCGGTACGTCACCGACAAGAAGACGATCACGCGTGGCGGCGGGCTCGGGGTGACCGGCCACATCGGCTGGTACGTGCCGACCTACCTGGTCAAGCAGCACCCCGACATCACCGACTGGAGGAACCTCGACAAGTACTCCTCGCTGTTCCGCACCCCGGAGAGCGGCGGCAAGGGCCAGCTGATGGACGGCTCCCCGTCCTATGTCACCAACGACAAGGCCCTGGTGAACAACCTGAAGCTGAACTACCAGGTGGTGTTCGCCGGTTCGGAGGCCGCGCAGATCACCCAGATGAAGCAGTTCGCCAAGGAGAAGAAGCCCTTCCTGACGTACTGGTACGCGCCGCAGTGGCTCTTCAAGAAGGTCCCCATGACCGAGGTGAAGCTGCCGGCGTACAAGGAGGGCTGCGACGCGGACGCGGCGAAGGTCGCCTGCGCCTATCCGCACACCCCGCTGCAGAAGTACCTCAACGCCGGCTTCTCGAAGAACGGCGGCAAGGCGGCGGCCTTCCTGAAGAAGTTCAAGTGGACGACCGAAGACCAGAACGAGGTCTCCCTGATGATCGCCGACCAGAAGATGACGCCGGACCAGGCGGCGAAGAAGTGGGTGGACAGCCACGCGTCCACCTGGAAGGCGTGGCTGTCCTGATCAGCGGCGCGTGTTCAGTTCGTCGGCCATCCCGCGCAGCGCCAGCGCCGCCCGCCGCTGCAGCCCCGGCCCGAACGTGACGCGAGTGGCCCCGAGTTCACCGAGTTCGGTGGGCGAGGGGCCCTTGCCGTCCAGGGTGCCGTGCACGTTGACCGGTCCCTGGATGCCGGACCGCAGCAGCGGCAGTGCGTCCGCCGGGGCGCCGATCGGATAGACGCAGTCGGCACCCGCGGCGACGTACAACGCGGCCCGCTCGATGGCCCGGTCGGGACTGCGCTCACCGCGGATGAAGGTGTCGACGCGGGCGTTGACGAAGAGCTGGTCACCGGCCGCCGCCCGCACCTCGGCGAGCCAGTCCGCGTGCTCCCGCGGGTCCTTGAGAACTCCGTTGCGGGAGTCCTCGAGGTTGCAGCCCACGGCTCCCGTCTCCAGCAGCCGCTCCACCAACTCCTTGGGCGCCAGCCCGTATCCGCCCTCGATGTCCGCCGACACCGGCACGTCCACGGCCCGTACGACGCGCGCCACCGCGGCGAACATCTCCTCGGCCGGGGTCGAGCCGTCCTCGTGCCCGAGGGAGGCGGCGACCCCCGCACTCGGCGTCGCGAGCGCGGGGAAGCCGGCCTCGGCGCACACCCGCGCGCTGACCGCGTCCCAGGGCCCGGGAAGCACGAGGGGATCGCCCGGGAGCCGGCCCCGGTGCAGTGCGCGGAAGACCTCCACCTTGCTCACGGCGTGTAACCCCCCGGCGGGATACGGCGGCTGACCATCACGCGGTTCCAGTTGTTGATGGCCACGATCAGGGCGATGAGGTGCGCGAGCCGGGGCTCGTCGAAGTGTCCCGCGGCCCGCTCGTAGACGTCGTCCGGCACGAAACCCTCGGTCAGAACGGTCACGGCCTCGGTCAGCGCGAGCGCGGCCCGCTCCCGCTCGTCGTAGACGTCCTCGGTCTCCTCCCAGGCGGCGAGCAGATCCAGCTGACGCTCGCTCACCCCGTGCTTGCGCGCGACGGCGAGATGCATGTCCAGGCAGAACGCGCAGTGGTTGAGCTGCGAGGCCCGGATCACCACCAGCTCGGCGAGCGCGGCGTCGCCGAGCCCCCGCTTCGCGGTCGCGCTGAGCGCGGAGAAGGCCTGCGCGACCCCGCGGTCGAGAACCGTCGTGCGGCTCATCGGTGCTGCCCCGCCTCGTAGTGGCCCGGAGCCATCCGGCAGCTCACACCGAACCGGTTCCAGGCGTTGATCACGGTGATCGCGGCGATCAGCTGCGCCAGCTCGGCCTCCTCGAAGTGCTTGGCCGCGTGGTCGTACACCTCGTCCGTGACGAAGCCGTCGGTCAGGACGGTCACCGCGTCGGTCAGCGCGAGAGCCGCGAGCTCCTTCTCCGTGTAGAAGTGCGCCGACTCCTCCCACGCGCCGAGCTGGACGATCCGCTCCACGCTCTCGCCGGCCGCCAGCGCGTCCTTGGAGTGCATGTCCAGGCACAGGGCGCAGTGGTTGAGCTGCGAGGCGCGGATCTTCACCAGCTCCAGCAGCCGGGGTTCGACCCCCTGCCGGGCAGCCACGTCGAGGCGGAGCATCGCCTTGTAGACCTCGGGTGCGTGCTGGGCCCAGCGCAGCCGGGGCTCGTGTTCGGGGGCGTATTCGACGGTCTCCTGTGTCGTCATACCCACGACCCTAGAAGCAGGGCAGCCCACAGGTATGGTCCAGTTCCATGGCGAAATCATGGGCCACTCCGGGCGTCGACCTTCATCTGGAGCCGACCGGGCCGAGGGTGCGCCGGGGCCTGACCGACGCCCTGCGCGAGGCCGTCCGCACCGGCCGGCTGTCCCCCGGCACCCGGCTGCCTTCCTCCCGCGCCCTCGCCGCCGACCTGGGCATCGCCCGCAACACCGTCGCCGACGCCTACGCCGACCTGGTCGCCGAGGGCTGGCTCACCGCACGGCAGGGCTCGGGCACCCGTGTGGCGGCGAGGGTACCCACTCCTTCCGCACAGTGGGGGAGCACGGCCGTCCCGCCCACCGGCATCGCACCGCATCCCCGCCCCCGCAGCCGCCCCGCCTACGACCTGCTCCCCGGCGTGCCCGACCTCTCCTCCTTCCCCCGCGCCGAGTGGCTCAAGGCCGCCCGCCGCGCCCTCGCCGCCGCCCCGAACGAGGCCTTCGACTACGGCGATCCGCGAGGCCGCGTCGAGCTGCGCAGCGCCCTCGCCGGCTACCTCGCCCGCGCCCGGGGCGTACGCGCCGACCCCGGGCGCATCCTGGTCTGCGCGGGCATCTCGCACGGCCTGCAGATCCTCGGCGCCATGCTGCGGGCGCGCGGCGCGAGCACGGTGGCCGTGGAGTCGTACGGCCTCGACGTGCACTGGCGGCTGCTGGCGGGCACCGGCCTGCGGACCGTCCCGCTGCCCTTCGACGAACGGGGCACCGATCCTGGGCAGTTGACGGACCAGGGCGCCGTCCTCCTCACCCCCGCCCACCAGTTCCCCATGGGCGGCACCTTGCACCGCGACCGCCGCGCGGCCGTCGTCGACTGGGCACGCCGCACCGGCGGACTGGTCGTGGAGGACGACTACGACGGCGAGTTCCGCTACGACCGCCAGCCCGTCGGCGCCCTCCAGGGCCTGGACCCCGACCACGTCGTCTACGCGGGCACCGCCAGCAAGTCCCTCGCCCCCGGCCTCCGGCTGGCCTGGCTGGTGCTCCCGCCGGGCCTCGTGGAGGAGGCGGCACGGGCGAAGGGCGGCAAGGACATGTGCGGCGCCCTCGACCAGCTGACCCTCGCCGAATTCCTCAACTCCGGCGCCTACGACCGCCACGTGCGCGCCGCCCGTCTGCGCTACCGGCGCCGCCGCGACGCGCTGGTCGCCGAGCTCGCGCGCCGCGCCCCGCAGGTCCACGCGACCGGTATCGCGGCCGGCCTGCACGTGGTGCTCCGCCTGCCCCCCGGCACCGAACAGGCCACACTACGGGCGGCCTCCTGGCAGGACCTCGCCGTGCACGGCCTGCACCGCTACCGGCACCCCGACGCCCCGGCCGATCCACTGGACGCCCTGGTCGTGGGCTACGGAACGCCACCGGACCACGCATGGTCGGGAGCGCTGGAGGCGTTGTGCGCGGCGCTGCCGGAAGCGGACGGGGAGGGATCTACGGGGTCGCCCTCGCCGGGACCGTGATCGCTCCCTCCACCTCGCGCGGACTCGAAAGGCCCGGAGCGTACGGGCGGGCCCTCACGCCGTTTCTTCCACCTCCGGCGCCTCGCCGAACCGGGCCAGCGCCAGTGCCCCCGCGACGGCGATCATGAAGCCCAGGACCGCCAGCCAGGCCAGGCCCTCCCGGGTGCGGTCCCCGAGCCACACCACGCCCACCAGGGCCGGTCCGATCGTCTCGCCGATCACCATTCCGGCCGTCGCCGTGGTGACCGAGCCGCGCTGGAGGGCCGAGGTCAGCAGCAGGAAGGCGCCGCCTCCGCCGAGGAGGAGCGCGTACGTCGCCGGGTTGGTGAGCAGGCCCGACGGCTGGAGCGAGTCGATCAGCCGCACCGACACCTCCACGACCCCGAACCCGCACCCCGCCCCCGAACCGAGCACCAGCGCCCGCCCGCGCCCGCTCCAGCGCCCGCCGAACAGCCCGAGCAGCAGCACCAGTACGGCGATCGCGAGCATCACCCACTTCAGCGCCGCAGGCCCCTCGCTGTCGCCCTCGGCACCGGACGCCAGCCCCAGCATCGCGAGCCCGGCGCACACCACGCCGACCGCGGCCCACTCCACCCCGCTCAGCCGCACCCGCAGCAGCCGCGCCGCCACCACCCCGGTGACCGCGAGGCTGGACGCGAGCGCCGCCGCGACCGCGTAGATCGGGATCGACCGCAACGCGGCGATCTGGAGCAGGAATCCCAGCCCGTCGAGCGCCAGTCCGGCCAGATACCGCCACTGCCGCAGGGCCCGGAGCAGCAGCGCCGCCTCCCCGCCCCCGCCCCCTTCCGCACTCGCCGCCCGCGCGGCGACCGCCTGCAGCACCGTCGCGGTGCCGAAGCAGACCGCCGCCCCAAGCGCGCACAGCATCCCAAAGATCACAAAGCGACTGTAGGGGAGGCCGGGCACCGATGGGGCCCTTCGGTGTGTGCTCACACTGATCTCTAGGCTGGCCCCCTGACATCGCACGACCGACATCGCGCGACGAGCACAGCAACGGGGAGACAGGACATGGCGGACGCACGCCGGCAACTTCGCTCGGGCACGGTCGTACTCGGCGGCATGGGACTTCTCGCCGCGGCCCTCACCGCCTGCTCCTCGGACCCCGACAAGCGCTGCGTGGACCGCGACAGTTACAACCTCGCCAAGGGCTACAAGGTCGTCTCCGACAAGAACTGCACGTCCACCAAGACCTCGGCCAACGGAACCTGGTACTACGGCGGCAGCAAGAAGGGCTCCTGGGTCGAGGACGGCTCCTTCACCAAGCCCCGCAAGGCCTCCGGCGGTTCGGGCGGCTCCGGCGGCGGCCACGGTGTCTCCCGCGGCGGCTTCGGCGGCGGCAAGGGAAGCTCCGGCGGCTGAGCCCGGACGCGAACCACACCATGCGACGTCACACCATCACCCCTCGCCCCGGCTGGCAGCAGACCGTCGAGGAGCAGGGACTCATCTACCCGCTCACCCGTCACCCCGACGACTCCCTGCGCCCGTACTGGGACGAGAGCGCCTACTACTCCTTCAGCCTCGACGAGGTGGAGGCGCTGGAGGAGACCGTCGAGGAACTCCACCGCATGTGCCTGGCGGCGGCCGACCACATCGTCACCGCCGGCCGCTTCGCCGACCTGGGCATCACCGACCCCCGCGTGGCCGGTGCGATCGCCGACGCCTGGCGCCGACGCGACGAACTCCCCTCGGTCTACGGCCGTTTCGACCTCCGCTACGACGGCACCGGCCCGGCGAAGCTCCTGGAGTACAACGCCGACACCCCCACCTCCCTGGTCGAGGCCGCCTCCCCGCAGTGGTTCTGGATGGAGGAGCGCTTCCCGGGCGCCGACCAGTGGAACTCCCTCCACGAGCGTCTCGTCGCCGCCTGGAAGAAGCAGTCAGCCCTCCTCCCGCCGGGCAGCCCCCTCTACTTCGCGCACTCCTCGGACGACGAACTCGGCGAGGACCTGATGACGGTCGCCTACCTCAAGGAAACCGCCGAGCAGGCCGGCCTGGACACGGACTGGATCTCCATGGAGGAGATCGGCTGGGACTCCCTCTCCGGCCGTTTCGTCGACAATCAACTCCGCTTCATCCGCAGCTGCTTCAAGCTCTATCCCTGGGAGTGGCTCACCACCGACAGTTTCGCGGGCCATGTCCTCGACACCCTCGACAACGGCGGCGGCACGGGCTCGACGATGTGGATCGAGCCCGCCTGGAAGATGCTCCTCAGCAACAAGGCCCTCCTGGCGATCCTCTGGGAGCTCCACCCGGGCCACCCCAACCTCCTCCCGGCCTACCTCGACGGCCCCCGCGACCTGGCGAGCACCACGGGATACGTCGCCAAACCCCTGCTCGGCCGCGAAGGCGCCGGCGTGACGATCCATGAACCCGAACCCGAACCCGAACCTGGACCCGGCACCGGGTCGGCCGGCGACGAAGCAGTCCCGCCGGTCCGCGAAGGGGCCCGCTGCTACCAGCAGTTGGCCCCACTGCCCGACTTCGACGGCAACCGCGTCGTCCTCGGCGCCTGGGTCGTGGAGGACGAGTCCGCGGGCCTCGGCATCCGCGAGTCGTCCGGCCTGATCACGGACGAGTACGCCCGCTTCCTGCCGCACGTGATCCTTTAGGAGCTTCCCGGCGGCGCGGAGTGCGCGTCGGCGGCGCCGATCGGGCTCTCCGCAGCAGTCATGGGATCTCCAGAAAGCGCAGGGTGCTGAGGGTGCCGCCACTTCCGCCGTCGCTCGCATGGTGGACGCGGGACCTCGGCCCTCCGGCCCGCCCGGTAGGCTGACCGACGGGCCGTGACTGGCGCGCTGGGATGGGACCGACCATCGGGGAGCGGCCCGTGAAGCGAGCGAGTGCCGTGCGCCTGGGCCAAACCGTGAACCGTGAATGCTTCAAGCCACGCCACCCGGAGGCCGACGACATGTCAGAGCAGCAGCCCCTCTCCACCGAGTCCACCGCCTTCCGTGCCGCCCTCGACGTGATCAGGTCCGTCGAGCCGCGCGTCGCCGACGCCATCGGCCAGGAGGTGCACGACCAGCGCGAGATGCTGAAGCTGATCGCCTCCGAGAACTACGCCTCCCCGGCCACCCTTCTCGCGATGGGCAACTGGTTCAGCGACAAGTACGCCGAGGGCACCATCGGCCGTCGCTTCTACGCCGGCTGCCGCAACGTCGACACCGTCGAGTCCCTTGCCGCCGAGCACGCCAAGGAGCTCTTCGGCGCCCGCCACGCCTACGTCCAGCCGCACTCCGGCATCGACGCCAACCTGGTCGCCTTCTGGTCCGTCCTCGCCCAGCGCGTGGAGATTCCGGCGCTGGAGAAGGCCGGCGTCCGCCAGGTCAACGACCTCTCCGACGCCGACTGGGCCGAGCTGCGCCAGGCCTTCGGCAACCAGCGCATGCTCGGCATGTCCCTGGACGCCGGCGGCCACCTCACCCACGGCTTCCGCCCGAACATCTCCGGCAAGATGTTCGACCAGCGCTCCTACGGCACCGACCCCTCGACGGGCCTGGTCGACTACGAGGCGCTGCGCGAGTCGGCCCGTGAGTTCAAGCCGCTCATCATCGTCGCCGGCTACTCCGCCTACCCGCGTCTCGTGAACTTCCGCATCATGCGCGAGATCGCCGACGAGGTCGGGGCGACCCTGATGGTGGACATGGCGCACTTCGCCGGCCTGGTCGCGGGCAAGGTGCTGACCGGCGACTTCGACCCGGTCCCGCACGCCCAGATCGTCACGACCACCACCCACAAGTCGCTGCGCGGCCCGCGCGGCGGCATGGTGCTGTGCGACGACTCCCTCAAGGACCAGGTCGACCGCGGCTGCCCGATGGTCCTCGGCGGCCCGCTCCCGCACGTCATGGCCGCCAAGGCCGTCGCCCTCGCCGAGGCCCGCCGGCCCGAGTTCCAGGACTACGCCCAGCGCATCGTCGACAACTCACGCGCTCTCGCGGAGGGCCTGATGCGCCGTGGTGCCAACCTGGTCACCGGCGGCACCGACAACCACCTCAACCTGATCGACGTCGCCACCTCCTACGGCCTCACCGGCCGCCAGGCCGAGGCCGCGCTCCTCGACTCCGGCATCGTCACCAACCGCAACGCCATCCCGGCCGACCCCAACGGCGCCTGGTACACCTCCGGCATCCGCATCGGCACCCCCGCCCTGACCACGCGTGGCCTGGGCACCGGCGAGATGGACGAGGTCGCGGGCCTCATCGACCGTGTCCTCACCAGCACGGAGCCGGGCACCACCAGCAAGGGCACCAAGTCGAAGGCGCAGCACATCCTCGACCCGAAGATCGCGGACGAGATCTCGCACCGCGCCACCGACCTCGTGGCCGGCTTCCCGCTGTACCCGGAGATCGACCTGGGCTGACACGCCCTCTCTGGAGTTTTCAAAGATCCGGGACTCCGCGAGGTCCATGACGGTCGAGGCCGAATCCGCGACGGTCAGAGATCGATGAGTTCCTGTCGTGGCTCCTCCCGCGGCGGTCCGGCCCCTGGCCGGGCCGCCGCGCGGCGTATCAGCAGCGTGCCGCCGGCCCCGGCCACGAGCCCCACGGCCAGCCCCGGCACCGCCCACCAGCGACTGCCCCGGCCGCCCCCGTCCCCCGCGGTCTTCCGTGCGGTGGCCCCGTCCCCTCCCCGTCCGCCCGCGGACGCGCTCCCGCCGAGCCCGGCGAGCACCTTCTCCCGCTCCAGCTCCACGAAGATCGAGCGCGGCGCCCGGTGCCAGCGGATGTCGTCGTCCTGGATGTCCGGCGCCGGATCCGTCCGTATCCAGGGCGTGCCGTCCGCCGCCACCACCAGCTGGTCCTGCCGCTCGACCGCCACGTCACCGCCTGGCGCACGATCCGTCTGCGGCCAGCCTCCGACCCCCGTGAGCCCCCAGATCACGGTGAAGTCCGCCGGCGGATATCGACCCTCGGCCCACGCCTGCGGCACCCGCTCCGTTCCTGTGTAGTCCGGCCGCAGCAGCTGCCGGAGGTGGGCGAAGGCAGCCTGGCCGGAGCGCAGCACCGTCGTCCGCCCCGTCCCGCCCGCGATGACCATCGCCAGATCGGGGACCTTCCGGTCCTGTGCCGCAGTCGCCGTCGCTGTCTCCACCGCCGTCGCCGCGTGTGCCCGAACCGCCGCTCCAGTCCGGGGCTCCGCCACCGCCGCCGCATCGCTCACCGCCCCGCACAGCACCAGCGCTGCCACCGTCGGCACAAGCGCCACCAGCCTGGACGTGACCGGCATGCTCCGACCCGCCATGCATCCCCCTCCGCTTCTCATGGATCACGCAGCTCCTGCCTGGGCCCGCTCTCCCGCGCACGCCTCCAGCGGTCGACCGGCACCCGCGAGGCGAACGGCCTCAGGACCAGGACCAGCACGACCCCCGCAGCCACGCCCGGCAGCGTCCACCACCAACCCGCCCGCCAGTTGACGCCGTGGCCCGTCCCGGGCGTACCTGCTCGCGCAGACGTCGTGTCCACGGCCGGACCCGGAGCGGCCGTCGCGCTCGGCTCCTGCGACGACCAGGGCGCCGGGAAGATGCCTCCGTAGCCGTCAGCGGTCGTCTTGCCCATCACGCCCAACCGCCCGAGCAGAGTGCGCAGCCGGGCAGGGTGTTCGACGCGGTGCCAGTAGCCGTTCATGCTGTCCGGCACGTCGGTCGCAGTGTGAATCCACACGGCCCCGGAACCCGATCCGCCGGGGTAGACCCGGTCCATGCGCCAGGGCCAGATGTCGTGCGCCATCCACGTGACGTTGATCTGGCGCTCGCCTTCCAACTCCCGCCCCGGAGGCCTCTCCTTGGTCCCGACACCGGACGGGCCGAGTAACTCCTGGAGGTCCCCGTACGCCTTGTCCGGGTAGTACAGCGCGGAGGCCTCCGCGCTCTGCGGCGATGTCACCAGTACACTCGTCGGCCCGCCGGCCGAAGCGGAGGACGCGCCCCACGCCATCAGGGTGAGCATCACCGCCAACGCGCCTGCCGGCGCCGCCAGTTCACGGACCCCGCGCCTCCGTCCACGCATGCCGTCCCCCAACCAGAAAGTCCCGCGCGACCCGTCCCCGAACCGCATGTCACTTCTGGTACACCGCCCGACCCGCCGGGGTTCCCGGTTCCGGCGAACTATGTGGAGGACCGGGTCGACGGTGCCTCCACCGACTTGGCGATCCGCACCGCCCGCTCCTTGGACGTGACACCCTCCAGCCGCAGCGTCACGCCGCCGTCCCCCGTCCCATGGGTCCACAGCAACGTCGGCCCGGCGGTCCGCTCCGCACGGGTGAAGCGGTGCCCGTCCGCGTCCACCAGCCAGAAGCTCAGCAGATGCGGCTCGGGGAACCACAGGGCGAAGTCCTGCGTGCCTCCGGGCGATGTCCGCCCGTCCAGCGGGAGCCACTCCGGGGGCTCCGGCAATCTCTTGGCGAAGCCGATGTCCAGCCAGGCCGGGAACTCGTCCAGCCGGACCGTGCGCCCGCCCTCCCGCCAGCACAGGCTCACCAGGAACCGGCCGTGCGGTTCGTCGGTCACCGCCACCGTGTCCGGCATGCCGAGCGCGTCCGGCACCAACGGCTCGAAGCCGGCCCGCTGCTGGGCCTGTCCGAGCGACACCGACCTGCCGCAGCCGGGAACGACGGCTCCGGGCGAGGGCACCGCCGACGGGTCGTACCGCACCTCGACCCCGCCGAAGTCGAACCAGTCCATGACCGCCGCCCGCACCGGGGGCGTGAGCGCGAGCACCGTCAGCAGACCGCACAGGGCCGCGGTCACCGACCGCCACCGCAGCCGCGTCCAGTGCCGGACCGCGCGCAGCCGCCCACGGGCGCCCCGGGGCTCGGCCGCGGGGACCGGCAGCTGCTCGGCCAGTATCTGTCCCAGCACGCGCTCGACCATCGTCTCGGAGCCGAGAGGATCACCGGCGCCCTCCGCACCGCTCGCCCCGGGCGCCTCCAGCGACCTGCCCAGCGCCCGCAGCTCGTCCGGCAGCCCGGACGCGCCGCCGTCACGGCGCCGCCCGCGGACCCGTCCTCGCCACCCCGGACCCCCGTCACCGGCACGGCCACACCCGCCCTCGCCGTCGTACGCATTCCGTCCCTCACCCACGCTCATCACCCCCTTCCCGAGGCTCGACATCCGGCAGGAGCCGGCCCAGCTTGCGCAGGGCGCGGTTGAGGCGGGACTTGACCGTCCCGCGCGGCCAGCCCAGGGCCTGGGCGGTCTCGGACTCGTCCATCTCCAGGAGGTAGCGATAGGTGACGACCAGGCGGTGCTCCTCGCTCAGCCGCTCCAGGGCCGCGAGGAGGGCGGTGCGGCGCTCCGTCTCCAGCGTCGCCATCGCCGGGTCCGCCGATTCCGGTATCAGCGGCTCCGCCTCCGCGAAGGCCGCCTCCCGGCCGGCGAGCGTGCGCTGCCGCGCCGCCGTGCGCACTGTGTTCCTCGTCTCATTGGCGACGATCGACAGCAGCCAGGGCCTGAAGGCCGCGCCCTCCCGGAACCTGCCCAGCGCGCAGTACGCCTTCACGAAGGCCTGCTGCACCACGTCCTCCGCGTCCGCCCCCGCCCCGAGCGCGGTGGCCGCTCTGAGCGCGATGCCCGTATGGGCCCGCACCAGGTCCGCGTACGCCTCCGGCTCTCCGGCGCGTACGCGTGCGATCACCGCGGCCTCATCGACGATGCGGCCCCCCTCCCGCGTCCTCACACCCTTGTTACACCGCAGGAAGCAGATCGGTTCCCGTCTGTTTCCGACCACTTCCGGATCGGGGCCCAAGACCTGAGAGAATGGTGAGCATGGCCTCTGATCGTCCCCGCGTGCTCTCCGGAATCCAGCCCACCGCAGGCTCGTTCCACCTCGGCAACTACCTCGGCGCCGTCCGCCAGTGGGTCGCCCTGCAGGAGTCCCACGACGCGTTCTACATGGTCGTCGACCTGCACGCGATCACGATTCCCCAGGACCCGGCGGAGCTGCGCGCGAACACCCGGCTGGCCGCCGCCCAGCTCCTCGCGGCCGGTCTCGACCCCGAGCGCTGCACGCTGTTCGTCCAGAGCCATGTCCCCGAGCACGCCCAGCTGGCCTGGGTCATGAACTGCCTCACCGGCTTCGGCGAGGCGAGCCGCATGACCCAGTTCAAGGACAAGTCCGCCCGGCAGGGCGCCGACCGCGCGAGTGTCGGCCTGTTCACGTACCCGATCCTCCAGGTCGCTGACATCCTGCTCTACCAGGCCAACGAGGTCCCGGTCGGCGAGGACCAGCGCCAGCACGTCGAGCTGACCCGTGACCTCGCCACGCGCTTCAACGGCCGCTTCGGCGAGACCTTCACGATCCCGAAGCCGTACATCCTCAAGGAGACGGCGAAGATCTACGACCTGCAGGACCCGTCGATCAAGATGAGCAAGTCGGCGTCCACGCCGAAGGGCCTGATCAACCTCCTCGACGAGCCGAAGGCCACCGCGAAGAAGGTCAAGAGCGCGGTCACCGACACCGACACCGTCATCCGCTACGACGTCGCGGACAAGCCCGGCGTCAGCAACCTGCTCACCATCTACTCGACCCTCACCGGCAGGTCCGTCGCCGACCTGGAGCGCGACTACGAGGGCAAGATGTACGGCGCGCTGAAGACGGACCTCGCCGAGGTCATGGTCGAGTTCGTGACGCCCTTCCGGGAGCGCACCCAGCAGTATCTGGACGACCCGGAGACGCTGGACGCGCTTCTGGCCAAGGGCGCCGAGAAGGCGCGAGCGGTCGCCGCGGAGACCCTCGCCCAGACGTACGACAAGGTGGGCTTCCTGCCCGCCAAGCACTGACGCGCACCACCGCCCACGGGCACCGTTCGGCAGAGCGCTGCACATCACTACGGTTGCGCGTGCCCACGACACATCCGTAGCCGTACAGTCGATAGCCGACGGCTGAGAACAAATCCGTCACGACGACAGGAGATGACGTGGGGACCGTAACGATCGGCGTTTCGATCGCGGTCCCGGAGCCTTACGGCAGCCTGCTCCAACAGCTGCGCACGGGCTTCGGCGACGCCGCGGCTCACGGCATTCCCACACACGTCACCCTGCTGCCGCCGACGGAGGTCGACGGCAGTGCCCTGCCGGCCGTGGAGGCGCATCTGACCGAGGTCGCCGCGGCCGGGAGGTCGTTCCCGATGCGGCTGTCCGGGACCGGCACCTTCCGGCCCCTGTCACCCGTCGTCTTCGTGCGGGTCGACGAGGGCGCCGAGGCGTGCACCTGGCTGCAGAAGCAGGTCCGCGACGCCTCCGGACCGGTGCCGCGGGAGCTCCAGTTCCCGTACCACCCGCACGTCACGATCGCGCACGGCATCGACGAGGAGTCGATGGACCGCGCCTTCGAGGAACTCGCCGACTACCGCGCCGAGTGGTCGTGCACCGGCTTCGCGCTGTACGAGCAGGGCCCCGACGGCGTCTGGCGCAAGCTGCGCGAGTACCCCTTCGGGAGCCCGGTGGTGCCGCCCCAGGGCGGTCACGTGCGCGGCACCATCTCCAGCCACTGACCGGAACCGCGCCCCCGGCCGCCGATCAGAGTGGCAGTCGCCGCAGCACCGCCCGCGGCACATGCCGGAGCACCGACATCACCACGCGCAGCCTGCCGGGCACCCACACCGTCTCCGAGCGCCGCCGCAGCCCCAGTTCGACGGCCGTGGCGACCGCCTCCGGGGTCGTCGCGAACGGCGCCTGAAGCAGACCTGCCGTCATCCTCGACCGGACGGACCCGGGGCGTACGACCATGACGTGCGCGCCCGTGCCGTACAGCGCGTCGCCCAGGCCCTGCGCGAAGGCGTCCAGGCCGGCCTTGCTGGAGCCGTAGATGAAGTTGCTGCGCAGGGCCCGCTCGCCGGCGACGGAGGAGAGCACCACCAGGGAGCCGCGGCCCTGCGCCTGCAAGGCGCTCGCGCTCACCAGGGCCGCCGACACCGCCCCCGTGTAGTTGGTCTGCGCGACGCGCACCGCGGCGGCCGGATCGCGCTCGTCGCGTGCCTGGTCGCCGAGGATTCCGAAGGCGAGCAGCACCATGTCGACGTCGCCCTCGGCGAAGACCTTGCCGAGCACCGCCTCGTGGGAGCCGGGGTCGAGCGCGTCGAAGGCGACGGTGTGCACGTCGGCGCCGTGCCCGCGCAGCTGCGCGGCGGCCTGTTCCAGGGCGGGCGAGGGACGTCCCGCGAGCCACACCGTGCGGGTGCGGCGGGCGATGAGACGGCGTGCGGTGGCGAGCGCGATCTCGGACGTACCGCCGAGGACGAGCAGGGACTGGGGGAGGCCGAAGGCGTCCTTCACGACAGCAGCTCCTAGGTGCCCAGAGGGCGGGACGGCGGGACGGCGGGACAGGTCCGGGGCGAACACCGCGCGCGGGCCGCGAGGCCGAGGGCGAGCGACCGGCCCGGCACCGGATGCAGACATGTCGGCGACCGTATCGCCCCTTTACGGGCGATCAGTTTTGAAACATGACGCTCGTCCGCAAAATGGGTGATTAATGGGATGTCGTGCAATATTGCCGCGACATCGGCGGCCTCGGGCGCGTACGGCGCCGCAACACCACAGTCCTTTCGGGGTACTCGCACATCGGGCGTCCGTACCGAGGGGAGAGTCGGATCATGGACTGGCTGAAGAACCTCCCCGTGGTCGGCCCGCTGGTGGCGCGACTGATGCTCACGCACGCGTGGCGTTCGTTCGAGCGTCTGGATCGCGTCAAGTGGACCAGGCTGGCCGCAGCGATGACCTTCACCAGTTTCGTCGCGCTGTTCCCGCTGCTCACCGTGGGCGCCGCGGTCGCCGCCGCCACGGTCAGCGAGCAGCAGCAGAAGGACCTCCAGGACAAGATCGCCGAGCAGGTGCCCGGCATCTCCGACCAGCTCGACGTCCAGGGACTGGTCAACAACGCCGGCACCATCGGCCTCATCGCGGGCGCCGTCCTGCTGTTCACCGGCATCGGCTGGGCGGGCTCCATGCGGGACAGCCTGCGGGCGGTGTGGGAGCTGCCCGACGAGGAGGAGAACCCCTTCCTGCGCAAGGCCAAGGACCTGGGCATCCTCGTCGGACTCGGCGGCGCCGTCCTCGTCACGCTCGCGACCTCGACCATCGCCTCCGCGATGGTCGGCTGGATCACCCAGCAGATCGGCATCGACAAGGACGGCTGGGGCGGCGTCCTGCTCTACGTCATCGCGTTCCTGGTCTCCGTGTTCGCCGACTTCCTGCTGCTTCTGTACGTCCTCACCCTGCTGCCCGGCGTCGAGCCGCCGCGCCGCCGCCTTGTGGTCGCCGCGCTGACCGGCGCGATCGGCTTCGAACTGCTGAAGACGCTGCTGAGCGGCTACATGCAGGGCGTGGCGGCGAAGAGCATGTACGGCGCCTTCGGCGTGCCGGTGGCCCTGCTGCTGTGGATCAACTTCACCTCGAAGCTGGTCCTGTTCTGCGCCGCGTGGACGGCGACGCAGAACAAGGAGGAGGACGAAATCGTCACGGTCGAGTCCGGCGACGTACCAGATCCGGCAGCGGCCAGCGGCGGTTGACCAGGAACGCGCCCGCACCGAGCAGCACCAGCACTCCGGCCACTATGGCGAAGGCGACCCCCATGCCGCCCGGGGCGCCCTTCGCCGTGGAGCTCGCCACCGGCGTGCCCGAGGCGTTACCGGCACCGCCCGCCTGACCCGACGGGTTCGCGCCGGGCGTGGTGCCGGACTGCGCGCTGCGCGGCGCGACCAGCGCGCCCACCGGCGACGCCTTGCCGGACGCCTTGAAGCCCCAGTCGAAGAGCTTGGAGGTCTCCTTGTAGACCTCGTTGTGGTCGTTCTTCTCCGGGTGCATCACGGTGACCAGCAGCACCCGGCCGTTGCGCTCGGCGACGCCCGTGAAGGTCGCGCCCGCGTTCGTCGTGTTGCCGTTCTTCACGCCCGCGATGCCCTGGTAGACGGGGGTGTCGTAGTCGCCGGCCAGCAGCCGGTTGGTGTTCTGGATCTCGAAGGACTGGCGGACCGGCTTGCCGCCCTTCTTGCCCTTCTTCGTCTCGCCCGGGAACTTGGCGCGCACGGTCGAGCAGTACTCGCGGAAGTCCTTCTTCTGCAGCCCGGAGCGGGCGAACAGGGTCAGGTCGTAGGCCGACGAGACCTGGCCCGGGGCGTCGTAGCCGTCGGGCGTGACCACGTGCGTGTCGAGGGCCTGGAGCTCCTGGGCGTGCTGGTTCATCTCCTTGACCGTGGTGTCGACGCCGTCGTTCATGGCCGACAGCACGTGCACGGCGTCGTTGCCGGAGCGAAGGAAGACTCCGAGCCACAGGTCGTGGACCGTGTAGGTCTCGCCCTCCTTTATCCCGACCATGCTGGAGCCGACGCCCATGCCGGCCAGGTCGGCGGGGACGACCTTGTGCTTGTCGCTCGCCGGGAACTTCGGCAGCACCGTGTCCGCGAACAGCATCTTCATCGTGCTCGCCGGAGGCAGTCGCCAGTGCGCGTTGTGCGAGGCGAGCACCTCGCCCGACTCGGCGTCCGCGACGATCCACGAGCGGGCGGTGATGTCCTTGGGGAGCACCGGGGCGCCGCTGCCGAGGTTCACCTGGGTCCCCGACTGCCCGAGGCGGGTGCCGCCCACGCTCGACATGTGCGCCGGGGGAGTGGCCGACGGACTGGTGGAGGGACTCGGGGCCGCGAGGGCGGCGGGCGCGGCCAGTGGGAGCGAGGACAGGGCGGCGGCGGTGACCAGCAGGGATCGCCTGATGGTCTTCTTGGGAGCGGACACGGACGGAAACGTACATGCCCTACGGCGTGAAGTCCCGCCTCCCACCCCACCCCGGACGCCGAACCGGACAGACGGCGGTGATACTGAACGTATGAAGCTCAGTCGCCCCGTCTCCTGGTTCCTGCTCGCCTTCGGGGTGTGGAGCTGGGTCATCTGGGTCACTTTCGTCAAGAACCTGGTCAAGGACGGCAGCGGCCTCGCGTTCGACGACGGCCACCCGACGGCCTACTTCTGGGTGCACCTGACGCTCGCTGTCGTCTCCTTCGTATTGGGGACGGTCGTCGGGGGCATCGGGTTGCGCGGCCTGCGCGCTTTGCGTCAGACCTCATAAGCGGCGAATCCGCACGCAACCGCAGAACCGGCAACGGGGGTCGACACACGGTGGTCATCGTCTTCGTCCTGGTCGCCCTGCTCGCGCTCGGCGTGCTCGGTGCGGCCAACTGGTACCTGTGGCGCCGTCTGTTCCGCGACACGACCGCGCGGCCGGGCCCGGCGCGCCGGGCGGGCGCGGTGCTGATCGCGGGCGGCTGGGTGCTGGCCGTCGGCGCGATCGTCGCCGAGCGCGCCGGTGCCCCCTTCTGGCTCCAGCAGGTCCTCGCCTGGCCGGGCTTCCTGTGGCTCGCGCTGTCGATCTACCTTCTGCTGGCCGTCGTGGCGGGCGAGGTCGTACGGCCGCTGCTGCGCCGCGTGCCGGCCCGGCGGGCGCGCGCCTCGGCGGACGTACCGCAGGCGCGGCCGGTTTCGGCCGGATCCGTACCCTCGCAGGGGTCCGTACCCTCGCAGAGGTCCGAGCCCGGACCCGAGTCCGAGCCCGGGAGTGAGCCGGAGGCCGGGGCCCCCGGCCCCTCGCGCCGCCTGTTCGTCTCCCGTGTCGTCGCGGGCGCCGCCGCGGCCGCCGCCGTGGGCACCGTCGGCTACGGCACGTACGACGTCCTGCGCGGCCCGCGCGTGAAGCGCGTCACCGTGCCGCTGGCCAAGCTCCCGCGCGCGGCGCACGGTTACCGCATCGCGGTGGTCAGCGACATCCACCTGGGCCCGATCCTCGGCCGGAGCTTCACGCAGAAGGTCGTCGACACGATCAACTCCACGCAGCCGGACATCGTCGCGGTCGTCGGCGACCTGGTGGACGGCAGTGTGAAGAACCTGGCCCCGGCGGCGGCCCCGCTGACCCAGCTTCAGGCGCCCTCCTACTTCGTCACCGGCAACCACGAGTACTTCTCGGGCGCCCGGCAGTGGGTCGAGGAGGTGCGGCGGCTCGGGCTGCACCCGCTGGAGAACGCCCGTACCGAACTGCCCTGGTTCGACCTGGCCGGTGTCAACGACATCGCGGGCGAGAGCACGGGCCAGGGCCCCGACTTCGGCAAGGCGCTCGGCGACCGGGACACGGCACGCGCGTGCGTGCTCCTCGCCCACCAGCCGGTCCAGATCCACGACGCCGTCAGGCACGGCGTCGACCTCCAGCTCTCCGGCCACACCCACGGCGGCCAGCTCTGGCCCGGCAACTTCATCGCGGCGGCCGCCAATCCGACCGTCGCGGGCCTGGAGCGCTACGGCGACACGCAGTTGTACGTCAGCCGGGGCGCCGGCGCCTGGGGACCGCCCACACGTGTGGGGGCGCCGTCCGACATCACCGTGATCGAACTGGCCTCGACGCGGGCCTGACGGTCCCGGGCCGCCCGTGGTGACCGCTTGCCCGACCTTCCGGGACAGATCCTGTGACGGCGCTGTGAAACGTGGCGGAAAACCCTTGCGGCGACTTCGGTCTCAACTCACCAGATCCCTCTTCCCTCAGCTGAAACACGTGTGATTAGGTGAGCCGCGCCACTAGGGGGTGGCACATGGGGTGGGGGCCCTTCGGGGCAGGGGAGGGCAAACCGATGCGTTCGGTTCGCATGCGCATTCTCGCGTCGCTTCTGGTACTTGCGGGCGTGGGAGTGGGTGGCTGGCAGCTGCTGCCGTCACAGGAGGACACCGGGAAGACCATCAGGGTCGGCACGACGGACGAGATCACGGCTCTCGACCCGGCCGGCGCCTACGACGCGGGCTCCTGGGCGCTGTTCAGCAACGTCTTCCAGTCACTGCTGACCTACGAGCCGGGCAGCGCCACGCCGGTGCCCGACGCGGCCCAGAGCTGCGGCTTCGTCGGCAGCGAACCGACCACCTACCGCTGCCGGCTGCGGGCCGGGCTCACCTTCCCGAGCGGCCGCGCGATGACCGCGGAGGACGTCAAGTACTCCTTCGACCGGGTCAAGAAGATCAAGTCCGACGTCGGTCCGTCCTCGCTGTTCGGCACGCTCCGCTCGGTGAGCGCGGACGGCCTGACCGTCACATTCCACCTGTCCTCGCCGGACGCCACGTTCCCGTTCAAGGCGGCCACCGGCGCCGGTTCGATCGTGGACAGCCAGAAGTACCCGAAGGACGGGCTGCGCACCGACACCGGTGTGGACGGCACCGGGCCGTACACGCTGGCGTCGTACGCCAAGGGCAAGAAGGCCGTCCTCACGCCCAGCAAGCGCTACCGCGGCGCCCTGAAGAGCACGGGCCGGCCCGTCGACCTGCTCTACTACGTCGACCCGCAGGCCCTCGACAAGGCCTGGAACGCCAAGCAGGTCGACGTCGCCACCCGCCAGCTCCCGCCCCAGGTCCTGTCCGGGCTCTCGGCGAGCGATCCGCACCAGCGCCTGTCGGAGTCCGACAGCTCCGAGACCCGCAACCTCTACCTCAACACCCGGGCGAGCTCGCCCCTGCACGACGTGCGGGTGCGGCGGGCCATGGCCTGGCTGATCAACCGCGAGCGGCTGGCCGCCACGGTGTACAAGGGGACCGTCGACCCGCTGTACTCGCTGATCCCGACGGGCATCACCGGCCACACGACGTCGTTCTTCGACGCCTACCCCAAGCAGGACGCGCAGAAGGCGAAGGACCTGCTCGCCGAGGCCGGTGTGACGACGCCGGTCCGATTCACCTACGGCTACGCCGAGAACCGCGGCGCCTCCGAGGCGGAGGCCACGGCCCTCAAGCAGCAGCTGGAGGCGAGCGGCCTGTTCAAGGTGACCCTCAAGGGCTACGAGTGGACCGACTTCCAGGAGCGCTGGGCCGCCGGGAAGCTGGACGCGTACGCCGTCGGCTGGGTCGCCGACTACCCGGACCCGGACACCTTCGGGGCCCCGCTCGTCGGCAGCGACGGCACCATGAACACCGGGTACAGCAGCAAGGCGGTGGACCGGCTGATCCTTACCAGCCAGTCGTACGCCGACCGCTCGGACGCCGCGACCGACTTCACCGGTCTCCAGCAGGACGTCGCCCGCGACGTGCCCGTCATCCCGCTGTGGCAGGGCAAGGAGTACGTTCTCAGCAGCGAGGACGTCGGCGGCGGCCAGTATCTCGACGACGGCACCGGCGTGTTCCGGCTGTGGAGCCTCACCTGGATCTGACGTGAACTCGCGGCGTCGGCCTTCGCGATTGATGCCGTACACGCACCCGGCGCAGGACCATGTGACGGAGGTGTGCGCGCGGTGAGGAGCGAACGTGTTGAGACGCAACTCCTTCCGGCTGCCCCGGCATCCGGCGTCCGTCGGTCTCGCCCGGCACCGGGTCCGGGATCATCTGGCCGACTGGGGCCATCTGCCGGACGATCAGGCGCTTGCCGACGCGGTGCTGCTGGTGTCCGAGCTGGCGACCAACGTCGTACGCCACGGGCCTTTGCTGGAGCGGGAGTTCGAGGTGGCGGTGACCGCGCTGGCGGACGGGTCCTGTCTCATCGAGGTGTCGGACGAGGGCCGGCTGGAACCGCGATTACGCGTCGTCGGCGACCGGGAGGAGGCCGGCCGCGGTCTGCATCTGGTGGAGAGCGTGGCGGCGGCCTGGGGGGTGTGGAGCAGGGGGCGCCACGGCAAGACGGTGTGGGCGCTTTTGACGGCCAACGCCTGAGTCACGCCGGGGCAGTTGGGGCCGGCCGGCGCACGGCCCCGGGAGTCACGACCGTACGGCCGTCCGCGCCGGGAGCGTGACCGTCACCGCCAGCCCCTCGCCCGGTGCCGTGCGCACCGCCACGTCCCCGCCGTGCGCCTGCACGACCCCCTGCACGATGGCCAGGCCCAGCCCGCTGCCCGCGCCTGTGCCGACCCGGAAGAAGCGGTCGAAGACGCGTGCCGCGTCGTCGTCGCACAGCCCCGGGCCCTCGTCCGCGACACACAGCTGCACGACTCCGTCCTCCCGCTCCACGTCCAGCCGCACCGGCACGTCCGCGGGTGTGTGCGTGCGGACGTTGCCCACCAGGTTGCCGAGCACCTGTCGCAGACCCGACTCGTCGGCGTGCACCAGCAGCGCGCCGTCGGCGCCCACCGTGATGGGCCGATCCGGCTGCTGCACGCGCAGGTCCTCGGCCGCGTCCCGCACCAGGCGGCTCAAATCGACGTTGCGGAAACGCAGTTCGGGCTGCTGGTCGAGACGGGCCAGGGTGAGCAGCTCGTCCACCAGGTGCCCCATGCGGTCCGTCTCCGCCAGGACCCGCTCCCAGGCGCGCTTGCGCTCGTCCGGATCGCTGAGCATGCCCTTGTCGTACAGCTGGAGATAGCCCCGTATCGCGGACAGCGGGGTGCGCAGCTCGTGCGAGGCGTCGGCGACGAAGCGGCGCAGCTGGGCCGCGCTGTGCTCGCGTGTGCGGTACGCCGACTCGACCTGGTGGAGCATGGAGTTGAGGGCGAGCCGCAGCTGCTCGACCTCCTGCGTGGGATGGGTGCTGGAGGGGACGCGCAGGGTCAGGTCGCCCTCCGCGATCGCCGACGACGTCTCCACCATGTCCTCCAGCGGCCGCATCCGCCGCCCCACGCTGAACAGCGTCAGACAGGCCAGCAGGGCGAGCAGCAGACCGCCGACCGCGAAGTCGAGGCGGAGCGCCTTGCTCATGCCGGTGTGCAGGGCCTCGGTGGAGGTGGCCATCAGGACGTACGTGCCGTCGGTCAGCCGGACGGCGGTGACCCGGTACGGGGTGCCGTGCACCGTCACGTCGTGCGGATCGGTGTCCTTGGCGAGGGCCGCGGCGTCGCCGACCGCGTGGGCCAGGCCGGTCTGCGCCGCGGTGGGTTCGACCCCGAGGATGCCGACGGCGGTGCCCCGGCCGTTGACCGCCGTGTAGATCGAGTCCGGGTCCGAGCGCTCCTTGTCCGTGTCGCCCGGGACCAGCCGGTCGCGGACGAAGGCCAGGGCGCTCAGTGAATCGATCTGCCGGACGGTGAGCTGCGAACCGCCCAGCGAGGCGCGCATCTTGGTCAGCTGGGAGTCGACCTGGTCGAGCAGGTAGTACCGCATGCCCATGAGGCTGATCGCGGTGGTCGCCACGATGCCGAGGGCGAGCAGCGCGACATTGGTCAGCGTCAGCTTGGCGCGCAGCGAGTGCATGCCGCGCTCGCAGTTCAGCCAGCGGATCCTCATGCCAGCCCGTATCCCACACCGCGCCGGGTGGTGATCACAGGCGGCCCGAGCGCCTCCAGCTTGCGCCGCAGATAACTGATGTACGTCTCGACGACGGTGGACTCCGGCGGCGTGTGCTCGTACTGCCAGACGTGGCGCAGGAGTTGCTCCTTGGGCACGACCCGGCCGCCGTTGCGCACCAGGAAGCGCAGGAGGGCGTACTCGGTGGGGGTGAGCTCGACGCTGCGGCCCGCGCGGTGGACGCTGTACGTCGTCTCGTCCAGTTCCAGGTCGCCGTATCTGAGCGGGGGCCGCTGCGGCAGCACGTCCGCCGGGCGGGTGCGGCGCAGCACCGCGGTGATCCGGGCCACCACCTCGTCGATGTTGAACGGCTTGGTGATGTAGTCGTCGCCGAAGCCGAGGGCGCCGACTATCTCGGCGGGCGAGTCGCGCGCGGTGAGGAAGACGAGCGCCAGATCGGGCTGCCGGCCGCGCAGTTCACGCCCCAGCGTCCGTCCGTCGCCGTCCGGGAGCATGACGTCGAGCAGTGCCGCGTCCGGCCGGGTGCGCTCGGTGAGCGCGAGGGCCTCGCGGACGGTGCCCGCGACCATCACCTCGAAGCGGTGGTAGCGCAGGGCGATGGCGAGGACGTCCGCGATGCTCGGCTCGTCCTCCACCACCAGCACGGTGCCTGGAGCCGTCGTCATGTCCCCAGTATCGGGCGGAGAGCCGGCAGCGGGGCCGGATCGGTCTTTGGAGTTCCTTGAGAGTCATGGCGCAGCCCACCCGTGGGCGAGCGGCGCCCCCAATCCTGTTGCCAGGACCTGGGGGACCGACCGACGACCGACAAGGAGCGATTGATCGTGGCGGCATTGGCACGGTGGTGCTATCGGCACCGGCTGGTGGTCCTGTTCCTGTGGGTGGGGGCGTTGTTCGGCGTGGGCTTCTCGGCCTCGGCGGCGGGCACGAACTACGCGAACGTCTTCTCCCTCCCCGACACGGACTCCAAGAGCGCGTACGACCTCATGCAGAAGGCCTTCCCGAGCACCTCGGGCGACACCGACACCGTGGTGTGGAAGGTCGACGGCGGCTCGGTGAAGGACCAGGCGGTCCGGACCCGTATCCAGCCCGCCCTCGACAAGATCGCGAAGATGCCCGGCGTCGGCGCGGTCACCAGTCCCTACGCTGGCACCCAGGGGGCCGCGCAGATCAGCGGTGACGGCAAGATCGCGTACGCCCAGCTGACCTTCGCGAAGCGTGCGAACGAGGTGCCCAAGGACCTCGTGCAGAACGTCGTCGACACCGCGCGGAACGCCGAACGCGGCGGACTGCGCGTGGAGTTGGGCGGCCAGGCCATCCAGCGCATCCAGGAGCCGCCGCAGGGCCTGTCGGAGATGGTCGGCATCGTCGCCGCGGCCGTCGTGCTGTTCCTGGCGTTCGGCTCGCTGTTCGCGATGCTGCTGCCGATAGCGATCGCCGTCTTCGGGGTGGGCATCGGTCTGTTCTCGACCCAGCTGCTCAGCCACACCACCGACATCCCCGACATCGCCCCGCTGCTCGCCTCCCTGATCGGCCTCGGTGTCGGCATCGACTACGCGCTGTTCATCGTCACCCGGCACCGGCGCGGCATCCAGCGGGGCATGGACCCCGAGGAGTCGGCGATCACGGCCCTCAACACCTCGGGAAGGGCGGTGCTGTTCGCGGGCGGCACGGTCTGCATCGCGCTCGCCGGCATGCTCGTGACGCGGTTGCGCTTCCTGGAAGGTGTCGTCGTCGGCACCTCGCTGACCGTGGTGCTGAGCGTCCTCGCGGCCACGACCCTGCTGCCGGCCCTGCTCGGTCTCCTCGGCCCGCGCGTGCTCAGCCGCCGCCAGCGGCGCCGTCTCGCGGCCCGGGGCCCCGAGACGGAGACGGCGAGCGGTCTCGCCGCGCGCTGGTCGGCGAACGTCCAGAAGCGCCCCCGCAGGATCGCCGCGCTCGCCCTGGTCGTCATGGCCGTCCTCGCCGTCCCGGTGCTCTCGCTCCGCCTCGGCGCCACCGACCAGGGCAACGACGACGCGTCGACGACCACCAGGCAGGCGTACGACCTGCTCGGCGAGGGCTTCGGGCCCGGCTTCAACGGCCCGCTCCAGGTGGTCAGCGTGAGCGGCGACACGGCCACGCTGGTCAAGGGCATCGGCGCGACCCCGGGGGTCGCCCGGGTCGCCCCGCTGCCGCCCGCCAAGGGTGTGACGGTGATCCAGGTCGTCCCGACGACGTCACCCCAGTCGAAGCAGACGGACGACCTGATCGACACCCTGCGGAACCAGGTGATCCCGAAGGCCGGCGCGCAGGCGCACGTGGGCGGTGTGACCGCGGTGTCCAAGGACTTCGCGTCGGTGACGGGCGACCGTCTGCCCCTGTTCATCGCGACGATCATCGGCCTCGGTTTCCTGCTCCTGCTGGTCGCCTTCCGCTCGCTCGTGGTGCCGTTGACGGCCGCCCTGATGAACCTGATCGCCGCGGCGGCCTCCTTCGGCGTGCTCGTCGCGATCTTCCAGTGGGGATGGGGCCTGGACCTGCTCGGCCTCGGCAAGGAGGGACCGATCAACGCCTTCCTGCCGGTGATCATGCTGTCGCTGCTCTTCGGGCTCTCGATGGACTACCAGGTGTTCCTGGTCAGCCGGATGCACGAGGAGTGGGTGCACACGAGGGACAACGCGCGCGCGGTGCGCGTGGGCCTGGCCGAGACCAGCCGGGTCATCAACAGCGCCGCCCTGATCATGGTCTGCGTGTTCCTGGCGTTCGTCCTGAGCGGCGACTCGGGCGCGGCGATGGCGGGCGTCGGCCTCGCGGCGGCGGTCGCGCTCGACGCCTTCATCCTCCGTACGGCCCTGGTGCCGGCCGCGATGCATCTGCTCGGGAACTCCAACTGGTGGCTGCCGGGATGGCTGGAGCGGCGACTGCCGCACCTGGCGGTGGAGCCGAAGGAGGAGGCGTTCGAAGCGCCGGCCTCCCAGGGTCCCGCCTCGGCGGTCCACGGCTTCGTCCGCACGTCAGACGGTGAGCCGGTCGACGGCGCCTCGGTGACGCTGCTGTCGAAGGGCGGGCGTCAGCTGGACCGGGTGACGTCCCTGGCGGACGGCTCGTACATCGTGTCGGTGCCCGCGCCGGGGACGTACCTGCTGGCGACCACGGCCGCGCCGTACGGCTCGCGGGCGGCGCACGTGGTGGTGGCCGGGGGGCCGCTGGTGTTCGACGTGGAGCTGGCGGAGGGCGAGGTGGACGCGGTGAACTGACCGCGTCCCCGGTCCTAGGACCTGCCGGGGGTGGGGAACACCTTCGTCATCCCCGGCAGGAAGTCCGTGAACAGCTCGTGCACCTCCCGCACCAGCGGCCGCAGTACCCGGAAGCGGGCCAGGGAGACGCCCCGGGCGGTCAGCCGGGCCCCCCGCTCGGCGAGCCGGTAGCTGCGCTCCCGGCCCTCCGTGCGGTCGAAGATCCAGTACAGGACCAGGCCCATCTGGGAGAGCCACATCAACTCGGGCAGCACGTCCCGCAGTTCCTCCGGGACCTTCGTTCTGGTCGCCCCGGCGAGCACCTCCCGGTGGATGGAGATGGCCTCCTCGCGCGCGTGCTCCGACTCCTCGGAGAACGGGCTGAGCGGGCTGTCCGGATCGGCGGCGTTCTTGAAGAACTGCACCGCGAACTCGTGGTACGGCGTCGCGATGTCCAGCCACACCCGCAGCACGCCGGCCAGCCGCGCCTCCAGGTCGGTCTCCCGGTCCAGGACCTCCCGGACCGCCACCCGGTGCTCGGCGGCGATCCGGTCGTAGAAGCCCTGGATCAGGTGCTCCTTGCCGGCGAAGTAGTAGTACGCGTTGCCCACGGAGACGCCGGCCTCAGTGGCGATGGCCCGCATCGTCGTCTTGTCGTAGCCGCGCTCCTGGAACAGCCGCATCGCGGTCTCCAGGATCAGCGCGCGGGTCTGCTCGGACTTCGTCTGGTTGGCGCCCTCGTCGGGGCCGTCGTTCTTCGCAGGCACGGAAAGGAGCCTAAGGGGTGACGCACGTACCGCCGTCGCAGGCCGGTGCGACGTACCTCCAGCCCTGCCCCGGGTCGTACCGCCAGCCGTCCCCGCGGCTGTACGCCTGCCCGCCCCACTGCCCGCCACGCCACTTCGCGGCCGCCAGCACCGCCCCCTTGGCGAGCTTCGCGCCCGACGGGGTGCTGAGCCGGTGGGCGAGCGGCCGGTGCTCGCGCAGCGCCCACAGGGTGACGATCCAGGCGGCGGTGCCCCGGTAGACCTGCCCCGCGTCGCCCACGGCGGTGATGTCGTCGAGGGTGGCGCGGTGGTCGAGGGCGGGGTAGCGCCGCCGGGCCTGCTCCGAGCCCGCGGGCACGAGCTCCAGCGGCACCAGCTGCGGCTGCCGGGTGAGCCAGTCGCGCAGGAAGGTGCACAGCGCGCACTCGGCGTCGTACAGGAGGGTGAGCCGGCGGACCGGGACCCGGTCCGCCGCTGTGGTGCCCACGGTCCTCACGCCCCGACCCAGTCCTGCGGCGCGACCGGCGGCACCTGCTCCCGCTCCAGCGCCCCGCGCCGCCGGATCTTGTTGAGGACGTACACGTTGCCCAGGTGCATCACGCCGAGCACCAGCAGCACCACGCCGAGCTTGGTGGACAGGGTCTCGAAGATCCCCCGGGTGTCCTCGATGGTCCCGTCGCCGCTCAGGTACAGGGCGACGAAGCCGAGGTTGACGAGGTAGAAGCCGACCACCAGAAGGTGGTTGACGGCTTCGGCGAGGTTCTCGTTCCCCTTGAGCACATCGGCGAGGAAGATCCGTCCGTTGCGGCTGAGCGTGCGGGCCACCCAGACGGTCAGCGCGATGCTGACCAGCAGGTAGATGACGTAGGCGACGACCGTGCGGTCCATGCCCCCACCCCTTCTTGAACGCGTTCAAAACGCTGACAGGGATGACTCTAGACCCATTTTTGAACACGTTCAACCAGAAGGGGGTGGAGCGAAGTCTCAGGTGCGGCGGCCCAGTTCGGGGCGCTTGCTGTAGTCGGTGAATCCGACGACGTTCCCCCAGGGATCGGCCATCTCCACCGTCCAGCCGGTGGCCACGGCGAAGGGCTCGTCGAGCGGGGCGATGCCCGCGGCGGCGAGGGTGCGGGCCGTCGTCCGCGCGTCGGCCACCTCGATCCACAGGCGCGCGGAGGGCCAGGGCGGCGGTCTGTGCCCCAGCCCCTCCTCCTGCCGCAGCAGGACGCCGGGCGTCTCGCCTCCGACCTTGAGCAGCGCGATCCCGGCCTCGTCGAGCCGGAATCCCACCGCGAACCCGGCGCTCTCGTAGAAGCCGACCGCCGTGCCGAGGTCGCCGACGGGCAGCAGGACGTTGTCGAATCCGAGCAGTTCGTACGACTGGTCATCTGACATACCGTCAGAGTAGGTGGGCGGGAGGCCGGAACCGGTGATTGCCGGGGCGCCCTTGGCGAGGGCCGCCGCGGACGCGAGAGGGCCCCGCCTCGGTGCGAACCGGAGACGGGGCCCTTACTGGCGCTGGAGAGCGGAGCTCAGAAGCGGCGCGTGATCAGCGCCCGCTTGACCTCCTGGATCGCCTTCGTGACCTCGATGCCGCGCGGGCAGGCGTCCGTGCAGTTGAAGGTCGTGCGGCAACGCCACACGCCGTCACGGTCGTTGAGGATCTCCAGGCGCTGCTCGCCGGCCTCGTCACGCGAGTCGAAGATGAAGCGGTGCGCGTTGACGATGGCCGCCGGGCCGAAGTACTGGCCGTCGTTCCAGAAGACCGGGCACGAGGACGTGCAGGCGGCGCAGAGGATGCACTTCGTCGTGTCGTCGAACCGGGCGCGGTCCTCCGCCGACTGCAGACGCTCGCGCGTCGGCTCGTTGGTGTCCTTCGTGATCAGGAAGGGCATCACGTCGCGGTACGCCTGGAAGAACGGGTCCATGTCGACGACCAGGTCCTTCAGGACCGTCAGGCCCTTGATGGGCTCGACCGTGATCGGCTTCTCGGGGTTGATGTCCTTGATCAGCGTCTTGCACGCAAGGCGGTTCCTGCCGTTGATCCGCATGGCGTCGGAGCCGCAGATGCCGTGCGCGCAGGACCGGCGGAACGTCAGCGTGCCGTCGACGTCCCACTTGATCTTGTGCAGGCCGTCGAGGACGCGCTCCTTGGGGTCGATCTCCAGCTGGAAGTCTTCCCAGGTCGCCTCGGCCGAGACCTCGGGGTTGAAGCGGCGGACACGGAAGGTGACCGTGATGTAGGGGGACGCCGCGGACTCCGCCTCCACCTTGTCCAGAACAGGGGTTGCCATCAGTACTTACGCTCCATCGGCTGGTAGCGGGTCTGGACGACCGGCTTGTAGTCGAGTCGGATGGACTCGGTGCCGTCGTCGCCCACCTCGCGGTACGCCATGGTGTGGCGCATGAAGTTGACGTCGTCGCGGTTGGGGTAGTCCTCGCGGTAGTGACCACCGCGGGACTCCTTGCGGGCCAGGGCGGACACGGCCATGACCTCGGCCAGGTCGAGCAGGTTGCCCAGCTCGACGGCCTCCAGCAGGTCGGTGTTGAACCGGCGGCCCTTGTCCTGGATCGCGACGTTCTTGTAGCGCGCGCGCAGCTCGGCGATCTTCTCGACGGCCGTCTTGATCGTCTGCTCGGTGCGGAACACCATGACGTTCGCGTCCATGGTCTCCTGCAGCTCGCGGCGGATGGCCGCCACGCGCTCGGTGCCCGTCGACGTACGCAGCCGCTCGACCTGGTCGATCACCAGCTGCGCCGGGTTCTCCGGCAGCTCGACGAAGTCCGCCTTCTGGCTGTACTCCGCCGCCGCGATGCCGGCCCGGCGGCCGAACACGTTGATGTCCAGCAGCGAGTTGGTGCCCAGGCGGTTCGCGCCGTGCACCGACACGCAGGCGACCTCGCCGGCCGCGAACAGGCCCGGGACGACCGTCGTGTTGTCGGTCAGGACCTCACCCTCGACGTTCGTCGGGATGCCGCCCATCGCGTAGTGGGCCGTCGGCTGGATCGGGATCGGGTCCGTGTAGGGCTCGATGCCGAGGTAGGTGCGCGCGAACTCCGTGATGTCGGGCAGCTTCGCGTCGAGCTGCTCCGGCGGGAGGTGCGTGAGGTCGAGGTAGACGTGGTCGCCCTCGGGACCGCAGCCGCGGCCCTCGCGGATCTCCGTGTAGATGGAGCGCGAGACGACGTCACGGGAGGCGAGGTCCTTCATGACCGGCGCGTACTTCTCCATGAAGCGCTCGCCGTCCTTGTTGCGGAGGATGCCGCCCTCACCGCGGGCGCCCTCCGTCAGCAGGATGCCCATGCGCCAGATGCCGGTCGGGTGGAACTGGAAGAACTCCATGTCCTCCAGCGGCAGTCCGCGCCGGTACACGGCGGCCTGGCCGTCACCGGTCAGGGTGTGCGCGTTGGACGTCACCTTGAAGAACTTGCCGGTGCCGCCGGACGCGTAGATCACGGCCTTCGCCTGGAAGACGTGGATCTCGCCGGTCGCCAGCTCGTACGCCACCACGCCGGCCGACTTCTTGACGCCGTCGACCTCGGTGATCAGCTGGTCCAGGACGTAGAACTCGTTGTAGAACTCCACGCCCTCCTTGACGCAGTTCTGGTACAGCGTCTGGAGGATCATGTGGCCGGTGCGGTCGGCCGCGTAGCAGGAGCGGCGGACCGGGGCCTCGCCGTGGTTGCGGCTGTGACCGCCGAACCGGCGCTGGTCGATCGTGCCGTTGGGCGTCCGGTTGAACGGCAGGCCCATCTTCTCCAGGTCGAGGACCGAGTCGATGGCCTCCTTCGCCAGGATCTCGGCGGCGTCCTGGTCGACCAGGTAGTCACCGCCCTTGACCGTGTCGAAGGTGTGCCACTCCCAGTTGTCCTCCTCCACGTTGGCGAGCGCGGCGGCCATGCCGCCCTGCGCGGCGCCCGTGTGGGAGCGGGTGGGGTACAGCTTGGTCAGCACGGCGGTGCGGCTGCGCTTCGTCGACTCGATGGCCGCGCGCATGCCGGCGCCGCCGGCGCCGACGATGACGGTGTCGTACTTGTGGATCTTCATGATTCTCGCAGCCCCGTGCCTAGCGGATGTTCGGGTCGAAGGTGAAGATCACCAGCGTGCCCAGCAGGATGGTGAACACCGTGGCGGTGTAGAGCAGGGCCTTCAGCCACAGCCGGGTGTTCGCGCGCTCCGCGTAGTCGTTGATGATCGTGCGCAGGCCGTTGGCGCCGTGCAGCATCGCGAGCCACAGCATCAGGAGGTCCCACACCTGCCAGAAGGGGGACGCCCAGCGGCCGGCGACGAAGGCGAAGCCGATCTTCGAGACACCGCCGTCCAGCACCAGCTGGATCAGGAGGTGGCCGATGACCAGGACCACCAGGACGACGCCGGACAGGCGCATGAAGAGCCAGGCCGCCATCTCGAAGTTGCCCCGGGTCGACTTCGGGGTCTTCCTGGTGCGCTGGCGCGGGGCCTCGATGAGGTCCGCCGGGTTGTCGACGTTGTAGACGGATTCGCCTTCGACGGGGCCGATCCCGGATGCGGCGGTTTCAGTGGTCGCCATCTGTGTCAGCTCCCGAACAGTTCACGAGCGGCGTGGCCGAGGACGGGGTAGATCGCCCCGAGCATCAGCACGACCCAGATGCCTACGACGGACCAGAGCATCTGCTTCTGGTAGCGCGGGCCCTTCGACCAGAAGTCGACGGCGATGACGCGCAGGCCGTTCAGCGCGTGGAAGAGGATGGCCGCGACGAGGCCGTACTCCAGCACAGCCACGATCGGCGTCTTGTACGTGGCCACGACCTTGTCGTAGTCCTCGGGGGAGACACGAACGAGAGCGGTGTCCAGCACGTGAACGAACAGGAAGAAGAAGATGAGGACGCCGGTGACTCGGTGAGCCACCCAGGACCACATTCCTTCCCGGCCGCGGTACAGCGTTCCAGCCGGCACGGAAGTCCCTCCGGGAGCGGGGATTGGGGCCGCGCCGGCTTGTGCTGTCGGTCGGGCCCGGCCGGGTACGGTCCACCGGCCCCCAGCATCGTACTCAGGCGCTGCCGCCGGGCTTACGTCGGGCCTACCGGTGTGATCAAAGTGGCACGCGTATGGGTTAGAGGGGCGGCTTCTGGGGTGGTGTGTTCGGTTATGCGCCGGCTGCGGGAGCGTTCGGGCCGGCCGCTCCGCCGAGGCGTTGCACCAGACGTCCCCTCGCATGGCGCCGCAGCTCCTCGGCCGCCACCACGCGCTCCTCCTCCGGGTCGTTCGCGAGACGGGAGCGGATGCCTTCGAGGATGCGGTCGAGGTACTCGCCGGGGGGCGCGTCGCCCACGTAGATGACGAAGGAGTGGCCGAAGCGGGCCTCGTACGCCGCGTGGGCGGCGCTCAGTGCCGTGTGGGCGGCCGCATACGTCTCGTCCGGCAGGGCCGGCCACGCCTCGCCGGCCAGCGCCTCGGACAGGTCGGCCGGGGAGAGGTCGTAGGCGGCCTCGTCGGAGGCGGCGAGGAGGGAGTCGAGGTCCGGGTAGGGGCGGTGGGCCGCCACCCGATGGGACCAGCTGAGGCTGCGGAGACAGGTGAGCAGGAGGCGCCGCGCCTCGTCGGAGGGCGCGGTGTTGAACTCCTCCAGCCCCTTCGGGGACGGTGGAGTGCGCGTCTGCTCGGGCAGCGCCGGTATGGCGGCGACTCGGCCAGGAAAATGTGTGGGCGTCACGTGGGTTTCGGCAGAGGAAGCTGTGGGAGGTGTGACGTCACGTTATCGAGAGTGGGCATGACGTGTCCGACGGATGCCCGAATTTCACCCGGAGGGGAGAGTTTCGGAACGTGTGGTGGACGCATCGTGGTGCCCGAGGGTTCTAGGTTGGCCCTGTGAGCCAGCACCGGCGCCGGCCTCCGGCGCGGAATGTGAAGCAGAGGCGGATGATCGTCGCGGGCGCGGTCGCCGGGACGATCGCGCTCGGGGTCGGCGTGGGGCTCTGGGCCTCCGCCGACGACGGCGGTCCGGCGGGGTCGGCGCAGCAGGAGCCCTCGGGCGGGCGGACCGGGGACTCGTCCGGTCCGGACGGTGCGAGCCCGACGCCGAGCCCGACCCGTTCCTACGCCCTCTCCGAGGCGCCGAGCACCATCCCCGCAGTGCGCTCCCACACCGCGGCCCGCGGACCCGGCTGGCGGCCGGCGCGCGGTGAGCGCGTGGTGGTCGGCGACGCCGACCTGGCCGACGAGGGCCGCCTGATCGCCGGTGAGCTGGGACTGACGTACGGCGGCGAGAAGGACGACGTGAAAGCCGGGGACCTGCGGCTGGCGCTGAACGACGACGAGGGGGCGGACCCGGAGTCGTACACGATGACCGTGCGCGGCGGGCGCGTGACCATCAGCGGACGCGCCGACGCGGGGGTCTTCTACGGCACGCGGACGCTCAAGCAGGAGGTGCACGGCGGGGGTACGGCGCCCGAGGGCGTCGTCAAGGACGGGCCCGCGAAGCCGGTGCGCGGGTTCATGCTGGACATCGCGCGCAAGCACTTCACCGCGGGCTGGATCGAGGACCGGGTGCGGGAGCTCGGGGACCTGAAGTTCAACGAGCTGGGGCTGCACTTCTCCGACGACCAGGGCTTCCGGATCGAGTCCCGTACGCATCCTGAGGTCGTCTCGCCGCAGCATCTGACGAAGGCCGAGGTCAAGAGGATCGTCGACCTCGCCGCGAGCCGGCACATCACCGTGGTCCCCGAGATCGACTCGCCGGGACACCTGGGGGCCGTCATCGCCGCCCACCCCGACCTCCAGCTGCGCAACACGTCGGGCGTGGCGGCGCGCGGGGCCGTCGACATCTCCAAGCCGGCCGCCGCCAGGATCGTCGACGACCTGCTGAACGAGTACGCCGGTCTCTTCCCCGGCGGAAAGTGGAACCTCGGCGGTGACGAGTACCAGGCGCTGATGGCGTCCAACCCGTCCGCCTCCTATCCGCAGCTGTCCGCCGCGGCCCAGAAGGCGTACGGGCCCGGCGGGACCATCTCCGACCTCGCCACGGGGTGGCTGAACGACCGGGCCAGGACGGTCCGGGCGCACGACCGGACGATGCGGGCCTGGAACGACGGCTTCTACGCCGGGACGTCCGTGCAGCCCGCCAAGGACCTGCAGGTCGCGTACTGGACCGGCAAGGAGATCGGGGCGCGGCAGCCGGTGGTGTACCTGAGCGCCGGGCGGAAGCTGATCAACTACAACGACGAGTACCTGTACTACGTCCTCGGGCAGCCGAACGACTTCGTGTACCCGACGGGCCGGCGGATCTACGAGCAGTGGACCCCGCGTGTCGTGCGCGGCACCGAGGCGGTGCCGGCCAGGTACGACGCGCAGATCCTCGGCGGGTCCTTCGCGGTCTGGTGCGACCTCTCCACCTCGCAGACCCAGGACCAGGTCGCGGCCGGCATCCGGATGCCCCTGCGGGCGACGGTCCAGAAGCTGTGGGACGCGCGGAAGCCGGCGCTGACGTGGGCGCAGTTCCAGGCGCTGGCGGCCAGGCTGGGCTGAGCCCGCCGCGACGTGGGCCATTTGGTGCGTACGGCTGCGAACTGCCGTACGACTGTGGTGTATTCGGCGCGGGCCGAAGCCGACACAGCCGTGGGGGAGCGGGACATGGGCTACTGGGGGTACTTCGTCGTGGGCCGCAGCGAGCGGCCGCTCGCGGAGCTGGACGCGCTGTCGGACGCCAAGGGCATGGAGCTGCGCACCGAGGCGCCCGGCGGCTGGCAGGTGTGGGAGTACCCGAACGGCGAGGGCGAGGTCGGGAACATGAACGTCCTCGCCGGGGAGACCGGGGCGCCCGCGCTCTTCGGGTACGTCATGGACAGCGACTGCGTGGTCGTCGAGGCCTCGGCGCCCGAGAGCGGGGCGTGGACGACGTGTCTGGCGCGGGCCGCGATGGCCGGGTACCTCGGCGCCGCGAGCGACGGGCTCACGGTGGAGGACTACTTCCTCCAGCCCCAGGACGCCGCCGCCCGGGCGGTCGCCTGGGCCGCGGAGGCCGGGCACGACGTGCCGGCCGGACCGCTGGTCGACGTGCTGACCGCGGACCCCGATCCCTTGGCCGAAAACCTTTTCTTCCGGTTGCTCGACCGGCTGGGCGTGGTACCGCTGTGACACTCACGGGCCGTCGCACGCAGTAAGGGGAAGTGCGGGCTCGGTGAGGGAAGACGCCCTGCTTAAGCGTGCAAGGGACCCGCAGAGGGAGGCGTGGATGAGCCTGGTGGATCTGATCGCTCAGGCCGACGAACGCGGACTGGCCGCCAGCGGGTTGGCTTGTTTGGACCGCTGCGTGCCCCTGCTGGGCGGCGACGACGAGGTGCTGCGGCCGCTGTGGGCCAATCTCGCCGACGCCGGCGACGCCGGGGACTGGGGCGAGCGGCTGGACGACGCGCGCGCGAAGCTCGGCGGGACCGGGGAGCCCGGTGAGAGCGAGGCGGCGATGCTGGCCCGTCGGATGCTGGCGGCCGCGCCGGACGATCTCGGCGGTGGGCCGGTTCGGGTGTGGGCGGACGCCTGTTCCGTGGCCGCCCTGCAGATACACCGGCTGCTGGATCTGGTCGACGACGAGGAGTCGTCGGTCGACGCGCGCCGCGAGGGGCGTACGGAGGGGATGTCTCCTCTGGTCGCCGCGGAGTTGCGCCGGCAGGTCGTCGTGCTCGAGGTTCTGGCCGGGCACGGCGCGGGTGGGCTGCGCCGGGCCCTGGACGTTTCCATCGAGGGGCGGCGGGTGCTGCAGGCCGTCGTCGCTCGGCGGGCGCGGCTGGCGTAGGGGCGCGCGGCCGGTCGGCGGGTGCGGGTCGGTCGTGGCATGTCGCGCAGCTCCCGGCGCCCCCGATGTGGCACCGCAGGAGGCCGGGACGTGTCACAAGGCGCACTTGACGACCGCGTCTCCGTATTCGGCCGTCCTCGTGTAGAAGGCCGTCAGGTCGTGGTGGGTGGACTCGAAGAGGGTGCGCATCTGGTCCTCCACCGGGGCGCCGCCGTAGCGGGGGAGGAGATCCTCGCGGGACCGCTGCCACAGGTCTGCGATGTCGGACGTCGCGAGGAAGGCGGCGACCTGGGCGGCCCGCGCCGCCGGCAGCAGGAGGAACGGCGGGTGGCCGGGGTCCGGGTGCGGGACCGGGCTGCCGCCGAGCACCACGTCGGCCGGTGGGCCGTCCTCGATGCGGTGCGGGGGAGCGCCGGCATAGAGAAGGTCGTGGTCGGGATGGTGCCGGTACAGGAACTCCTCCCGGTGCCGGTCGAGCCTTCGGCGCACGGTCGTCCAGTCGTCCTCGAACAACCCTCGCAACCAGTTCGCGCTGTTGCGCAGCGCCGACGGGGGCACCGCGCGGAGATGGAAGTACATGCTCATCAGTGAGAGGAGCGCAGCGAAGCGGCGAAGCGTCACTCCCCGGGAAGAACCCGCACCTGAGAGCGTCCTGTGTCCGTCCTGCGACGGGGCCGGGGTGGTCCTGCGCCGTTCTTGGGAAACCGCCGGAATCGGCGTGACGTCCGGCACACCGGTTCCGCTCCTGTGTATGTGACTACCTTCCACGAGACCAGGCCGAACGCGGCGACGAAGCCCGTGCGGTGGGCGGCGGACGCGGTTCTGGCGATGCGCGAGGGGGCGCGGGTGCGCCTCGACTACTCGGCACAGAGTGTGTGGCGTGTCGACCGGATCATCGAGGGGATACGGCACGAGGGGGCGCCGTACGCCGCCGTGGAGAACGTGCTGCGCGCCTTCGGGGCGTACACGGGCGAGGTGATCGCCCGCCAGACGGGCGCCGAGTGGTGGTCGGGCAGCGGGGAGCACTGGCTCCGTACGCCCGACGGGCGGATGTGGGACCCGATCGACGAGGCCCGCCGCTGTTTCCTGGGCGACGGTTCGCTGCGGCTGCTGTGCCGGGACGTGGTGACGGCGGCCGGGATGACCGGGGCGGCCGCGGCGGCAAAAACCCCGTAATAAGAGACGCTGGCGTTCCCAAACGGGGGTCGGGGGGCGCACGATGGGCCGTATGGCTGACAACCGCCGTTGGTGGGCGCTCGTGGTCATCGCCCTCGCCCAGTTGATGGTCGTCCTCGACATGACCATCGTGAACATCGCCCTGCCGTCCACCCAGGCCGACCTCAACATGTCGGACGGGAACCGCCAGTGGGTGATCACCGCCTACACGCTGGCCTTCGGCGGACTGCTGCTGCTCGGCGGCCGGGTCGCCGACCTGGTCGGACGCCGGAAGACCTTTGTGATCGGGCTGCTCGGCTTCGCCGCCGCCTCCGCGCTCGGCGGAGCCGCCGGCAGCCAGGGGATGCTGTTCGGGGCGCGGGCCCTGCAGGGCGTGTTCGCCGCGCTGCTCGCGCCGTCCGCGCTGTCGCTGCTCGCCACGACCTTCACCGACCCCAAGGACCGCGGGAAGGCGTTCGGCATCTTCGGCGCCATCATCGGCGCGGGCGCCGCCGTCGGTCTGCTCGCGGGCGGCTTCCTCACCCAGTACCTGAACTGGCGCTGGTGCCTGTACGTCAACATCCCGATCGCGCTGGTCGCCTTCTTCGGCGCGCTGGCGCTGCTCGCGCCCGGCGAGCGCCATCCCGTCGCCCGCCTCGACGTGCCCGGGGCGGTGCTCGGCTCCGCGGGGATGCTCTCGCTGGTGTACGGCTTCTCCGAGGCGGAGTCCAGGGGCTGGCGCGACGGCCTGGTGCTGGGGCTGCTCGCCGGCGGGGTCGTGCTCCTCCTGGCGTTCGGCTGGTGGCAGACGCGGGCGCGGGTGCCGCTGCTGCCGATGTCGGTGGTGAAGGACCGGCAGCGGGTCGGCGCCTTCCTGACCACGCTGCTGGTGACCATCGGCATGTTCGGCACGTTCCTGTTCCTGACGTACTACATGCAGGGCGTGCTCGGATACTCGCCGGTCAAGACGGGCGTCGCTTACCTGCCCATCACGGTCGGCATGATTACCGGCTCCACGCAGGTCGCGGCCCGGCTGCTGAATCGGGTGCCGCCGCGGGTGCTGATGGTGCCGGGACTGCTGATCGCGGCGGGCGCGCTGGCGATCATCGCCCAGGTGGGCACGGAGCCCGCGTACGCCTCGCACATCCTGCCCGCGATGCTGATGCTCGGCCTCGGCATGGGCACGGCGATGATGACGTCCGTCTCGCTGGCGACCGGGAGCGTCGCGCCGCGCGACTCTGGCGCGGCCTCGGCCACCTTCAACACCGCCCAGCAGGTGGGCGGTTCGATCGGTACGGCGCTGCTCAACACCATCGCCGCGACCGTGACGGCGCGGTATCTGACGGCGCATGCGGCACCGGGCGTGGACAGGCGGCTGCTGGCGGCGAAGGCCACCGTGCACGGCTTCAACGTCGCCACCTGGTGGGCGATGGGCGCGCTGCTGCTGGCCGCGCTGATCGCCGGTGTGGTCGTGAACGCGGATCGGGCGCCCACGATGCAGAGTGCCGCATCGAAGACGCCCGAGCCGGTGGATTCGGCGCTGTGAGCGGCTACTTGAGGTAGACCAGGCCGTCCGTCGTGATCGTCGGACGGCCGCTGGTGCCCACCACCACGATCTTCACGGTGTGCTTGGCGCTGCTCGACCAGGTCTTGGTCCAGATCGCCTGGCGGTACATGGTCGTCGAGGACTTCAGGTCCACGGTGGAGACCTTCGTGCCGTCGACGTAGACGTAGACCTGCCCGGAACTCGAGGCCCGGGAGACCACCCAGGACGCGGAGCGGCCGGTGAACGTCCAGGTCAGGCTCGCGTTCCTGGAGCTGCTGGAGTACGACTTGCCACCGAGGTAGCTGGTGGAGGAACGGGTGCTCCAGGTACCTGACTTGACCGCCGAGGACTCCTGCAAGATCACCGGCGTGTACGAGGGCGACGACGTCCTGGTGTTGCCCGCGTAGTCGTACGCCTTCATCGACCAGGTGCTCGCGGAGCCGGACTTGGCGGTGCGGCTGGAGCTGGTCGTGGTCGGGCCGAAGGTGGCCGTCGTCGGGGACAGCAGGCTGACGGACTTCAGCGCGGCGTTGTCGGTGGCCTTCCAGCCGAGGGTGACCGGGACGGCGGTGGTGTTCACCGTGCCGGTGCGCAGCGAGATCTTCGGGGTGGTCGTGAACGTCGGCGCGGTGGTGTCCGTCGCGACGGTCAGCGCCGCGCTCGTCGCGGTTCTGCCCGACTGGTGCACGGCCCGTACGGCGACGCTGTGGCTGCCCGCCGGCACGGTGGCGCCGGCGGAGGTGGCCGAACCCGTCGCGGTGGCCGCGACCTTGCCGTCCACCAGCAGCTCGAACTTGGAGATCAGCGAACTCGGCGTGGTGGTGGACCACTTCGCCGTGACCGCCCCCTTGGTGTAGTACGTCGAGCCGGACAGGCTCGCGCCGGACAGCGAGGTGACCTTCAGGCCCTGCACCGGGCCGGCCGCCCAGGCGCGGATGGTCGGCAGCTGCGCGTAGAGCGAGCTGCCCGGGCACTGGGTGTTGTAGCCGTCGCGGTGGGCGGAGATCCGGTTGAAGGTGTACTGGCTGCCCGCGGTGAACGCGGTGCCGAAGTAGTTCGTCTGCGCCGCGCCCGCGGTGAGCTTCACGGTCGAGGAGGGATCGGCGCCGTACTGGCCGAGCTTCCAGGCCGCGACACGGGCGACGGAGGCCAGGGCCGCACTGGTCGCGCCGGTGGTGGTGTAGTCACCGAGCACCGCGATGCCCGCGGACTCGCGGTTCCAGCCGTAGGTGTGCGCGCCGAGCACGGGCAGGTCGGTGCCGCCCTTGCGGCCCTCGAAGATCGTGCCGCACTTGTCGACCAGGAAGTTGTAGCCGATGTCGTTCCAGCCGTCGACCTGCACGTGATACGCGTAGATGCCGCGCACGATCGAGGCCGAGTCGGCGCACGAGTAGTCGTTGGAGCCGTCTGTGTGGTGCACGAAGACGGCCTTCACGTCCGCGTTGTACTCCGACGGGTCCGGGCTGATCGACTCGTCTGCGCCCCAGCCGGCGCGCGAGGTGATCGGCGGCTCGGGGACGGTGGACGGCGGCGCGGTGGGCACGGTCGGGCTCGCGGAGGCACTGTCGGTCGGGCTCGCGGACGAGGTGTCGGTCGGGCTCGGGGACGTGCTGTCCGTCGGGCTCGCGGAGGCGCTGTCCGTCGGCGTGGCGCCCGGCGTCGTGTCCGCCACGAACGCGGCGGGCTCCTTCGCGGGGTCGGTCGCCTTCGTCTCGGCGTCGGTGACCACACCCGGGTCGACCAGGTTGACCTGCAGCCCCTTGGGCAGCCCGGCGCTGGTGGAGCCGTTCTTGTGCACGACCTGGACCTCGACGCCGTCGGACGGGCCGACCCACAGCGGCTCGGACGCGCCGCGTGCGTCGGCACCCGCCTGCGGGTCCCGCAGCGGATCGGCGTCCGCCTCCAGGTCCCGCCAGGCGCTCCACGCGCCGGTCTCGGCACTGTGCGTACGGACCTGGGCCGTGCCGTGCAGCCGCTGGGTCGCCCCCGCCCAGGAGACGCCGAGCATCGAGAACTGCTTGGTGTCCGTGCGCGGCAGTTCCCGCTTGCCGTTCGCGGTGGTCTTCAGCGCCATGTCGTAGACCTTCACCGGCCGCTTGGCCCGGCCGGCCGCCTGGTGGTCGGCGGACGGGCTGGCGACGGCGTAGGTGACGACACCGCCCCCTCCCAGCACCACCGCGCCGAGCGTCAGCCAGGCCCGGCGTCTCAAGCTCAGCGGTCTGTACGCGCGCGTCCCGCGAGGACTCAATTACCCCACCCCTAAGAGAAGTTCATGCTTGGCGCACCTGTGACGGCAGGTGGCACTCACACACAGCGCACAGCTTTGACCAAACGTCACCTGTGACACTTCCGTGAAGCCTGGCGCTGAGGACCGTGGGGGCGTGTCCACGGGCCGGTGTGGGGCGCGGGGCGGGTTCTGCGGAGCCCGCGCACCACTCGTACGAACGACGAGGAATCTGTTGGGCCAGGGACGGGAACCCCGCCGCGCGCAGGCGTACGACGGGGAGCTGGGGACGGCCGTCGCGCGGGCCCAGGAGGGCGACGAGGCCGCCTTCGCCCGCGCGTACCGGATCGTGCAGCCCGGGCTCCTCGGCTATCTGCGCGGGATCGTCGGCGACGACGCCGAGGACGTGGCGTCCGACGCCTGGCTGGAAATAGCCCGCGACCTCGGGCGGTTCAAGGGCGACGGGGCGGGCTTTCGCGGCTGGACCGCGACCATCGCCCGGCACCGTGCCCTGGACCACCTGCGCCGGCAGAGGGTGCGGCCCCGGTCGGCCGGGCTCGACGCGGACGTGCTGGAGCTGGCCGGCCCGCACAGCACCCACGACCAGGCCCTGGAGGCGCTGTCCACCGAGCGCGCCCTGGAGCTGGTCCGCAGCCTGCCGCGCGACCAGGCCGAGGCCGTGCTGCTGCGCGTGGTCGTCGGGCTCGACGGCCCCTCGGCGGCGCGCGTCCTCGGCAAGCGCCCCGGCGCCGTGCGCACCGCCGCGCACCGGGGGCTGAAGCGCCTCGCGACCCTGATCAACGGCCCGGGTGTGACGAATGACGACCCCTGGACGCTGGGGGAGTCGAAATGACTGACAGCGGCGGACCGAACGTCCACGGCGGATCGAACGTCCACGACGCGGCGAATGACGACGACGGCGGGACCGGCGCGAACGGCCGGCAGCCGCACACGGATGGATACGGACATGGGTGACCGGCACAGCGACGGCGGCGGTGCCCGCGCCCGTCGGCGCGCGCACCCGGGGACCCTGCCGGGCCCCCTCGACGGGCCGGCCGGCCCGGCACTGGAGAGCCTGATCGCCGGCGTGCTGCGCACGGAGGTGCTCGACGCCGACGCCGAGCAGCGGGCGGTGGCGGCGTTCCGGGCCGCCCGCCAGGCCGCGGCGCACGACGCGCGGACCCGCCGCCGGGACGACTGGCGCCCGCGTGGGCACCGCCGGATCCGCCGCTCGCTGCGCGTCACCTTCACGCTCTCGCTGGCCGGTCTCACCCTGGGCGGCGTAGCGTTCGCCGCGATCGACTCCGTCCACGGCTCCTCGCACGACGGGCAGCCCTCGCGGCAGCAGACGCACGCGTCGGCCGCTGCGCCCTCCGGTGCGGCTTCGCGCACACCCGGCTCGTCCGCCACGCCGGGCCGGCCGGAGACGGCGAAGGACACCGAGGCGCACTGCCGGGCGTACGAGAAGGTCAAGGACAGCGGCAAGTCGCTGGAGTCGACCGCCTGGCAGCGGCTGATGGCGGCCGCGGGCGGCAAGGACAACGTCACGGCGTACTGCGCCGCGAAGCTCGGGCAGCCGGCGGTCGGGAACACGCCGTCCGCGACCAGGAAGCCGAAGAATCCGCAGAGCACCCAGAAGGGCAAGGCGTCGAAGAACGCCAACGCGGGCGCTCATTCCGGCAAGAAGGACAAGTAGCCCTTTTCTGGATGTTCCTGAAGGGGAATCCGGACGTTCCTGAAAGCGAATCCGAGCGGGGAGCCGGGTTCCGCTTGCTTGCGCGTGTCCTCGTCCGGGGCCCCGCCGTGGCTCGTTCACGGCCCTGCCGTGCGCCACCGAAGCAACGGCCGGGGCCGCCACCCCCCACAGGAGAGGCCCCGGCCGTCGCGCGGCACGGGCCGCGCGGCGACCCGTACTTGCTACAGCGCCATGAGTGCGGTTTCTGTCACACCCCAGGCATTCCGCTCCGCGTCATAGGTGGTTGCATCTTGTACGGACATGGACGAGCAGCGGTTTCAGGTCGTAACGTGCCTTTCGCGCCGGGCGCGGAAGACAAGATCATGGCAAGGATCGGCGGCCTCGACGCCGCGACCATCGAACGAGGAACCACTGGTGCTGGGGGACGACGCGGAGCTGACGGCCGCGGTGCTTGCGGCACAGGACGGGAACGAGACCGCGTTCCGGACTGTGTATCGCGCAGTGCATCCGCGCCTGCTCGGATACGTCCGGACACTGGTCGGTGACCCGGACGCCGAGGACGTCGCGTCCGAGGCCTGGTTGCAGATAGCCCGTGACCTGGAGCGCTTCGAGGGCGACGCGGACCGCTTCCGCGGCTGGGCCGCCCGCATCGCCCGCAACCGCGCGCTGGACCACATACGGATGCGCGGGCGCCGCCCCGCCATCGGCGGCGACGAGACGGAACTGACCGGCAGGCCCGCCGAGTCCGACACCGCGGGCGAGGCCATGGAGTCGCTCTCCACCGACCACACCCTCTCCCTGATCGCCCGGCTGCCGCAGGACCAGGCCGAGGCCGTCGTGCTGCGGGTGGTCGTGGGCCTCGACGCCAAGACCGCGGCGGAGACGCTCGGCAAGCGCCCGGGCGCCGTGCGCACGGCGGCGCACCGCGGTCTGAAGCGGCTCGCCGAACTGCTCGGCGACGATCCGGAATCGACCCGCGGTCTGGACGGGCTGCCGCCCCAGCGAGAACCGCGCGACGCCGCGGTGACGTCCGCGAGTGTGACGCATATGCGTGCGCGGACGCAGAAGGACATGTGATGGCCGACGAGCAGTACAGGTGGCTGGACCGCGAAACAGCGGAGAGTTTGCTGCGCGGAGAGTCACTCGAGGCTGTCGATCCCGCCGTCCGTGATCAGGCCGAACGCCTCGCGAAAACCCTTGAGGGGCTGACCGTCGAGCCCCCGCCCGGCAGCGTCGAACTGCCCGGTGAGGCCGCCGCGCTGGCCGCCTTCCGGGCCGCGCGGTCCGACGCCGGGGCCGAGCGGTCCGCCACCGGTCCGCGGGCCGCGGCACCCCCGCCGCCCGACGCGGGTCTCGTCCGTATCAGCGGCCCCGGACGGAGCGAACGGAGCTCCCGCCGGGGCCGGTCCGCGCGCTTCGTGCTGACGGCCGTGCTGGCCGCCGGCATGGTCGGCGGAGTCGCCGTCGCGGCGACAAGCGGAGTGCTCCCGACGCCGTTCGGCCACGACCGGCCCGGTCCCGGCGCCTCCGTCTCGGCCGCCGTGCCGCAGCAGAGCCCGCTCATGTCGCCCTCGCCGGGCGGCTCCCTGGGCGAGCCCACACCCGACGGCTCCACCGGCGCCTCCTCCGGTCCGGCGATCCCGCCCGGCTCGTCGTCCGGTGGCGCCACTTCGGCCAAGCCCGGCTCCGGCTCCGACGGGCGCAACAGCGGCGGCCGGTGGCGCGGGGCCGCCTTGGCCTGCAGCGACCTGCGCGACGGCAAGGAGCTGGGCACCGGCCGCAGGCGTGCCCTCGAGGGCGCCGCGGGCAGCTCCGACCCCAAGCGCGTGGGGAAGTACTGCAAGCACGTCCTTGCCCTCACCGACGGCACGTCCCGGCGCGGCAAGGGCCAGGACCGGGACGGCAAGGGCGACGGCAAGGACCAGGGCGATCAGAACGGCCCTGGCGGCGAGCACGGCCAGGGCGGCGACCAGGGCGACCAGGGTGGTGACGACGACGGCCACGGCATACTGCCCGGCGTCGGCACAGCCGGCGCCGGTGCCTCGTCCTCTCCCGCCACGCTGCTGCCCAAGCAGCTGATCAGGACCCCCACCGCGTCCCCGAGCCCGACGTACAGCGCGCTCTGACCTGCTGTTTTGTGGTGCAGGCACTTTTCTCGGCCGCGCCAGTAACGTTTTCGGCCGCCCCCGCGCAGTAGAGAGTGAGCCGACTGGTCATCGGCCGTCGCACAGAGCCGGGGTTCCCCCCGTACCTACGGCTCGTGCACCTAGGCGCGGGCGGGACACGTTCCCCCGGTCCCGCCCGCGCCCCGCATCCCTCTCCCGCCTCCGGGACCTCACTCGTGGACGACGACCTTGTCGCCGGTGCGCACCTGCGCGTACAGATCCGCGATCGCCGCCTCGTCCCGTACGTTGACGCAGCCGTGCGAGGCGCCGGTGTAGCCGCGGGCGGCGAAGTCGTAGGAGTAGTGGACGGCCTGGCCGCCGCTGAAGAACATCGCGTACGGCATGGACGAGTCGTAGAGCGTCGACCAGTGGTGGCGGGACTTGAAGTACACGTGGAAGACGCCGTCGCGGGTCGGTGTGCCGACCGCGCCGAAGCGGACCGACATCGTCGCCACCGTCCGCCCGTCGATCATCCAGCGCAGGGTCCGGCTCGTCTTGTCGATGCACAGCACGCGCCCGGTCAGGCACCGCGGATCGGCCGGGCCCGCGGGCTGGCCGCCCATCAGATACAGCTCCCACTTGCCCGGCTCGTGCGTCATCCTCGTCAGCCGCTGCCAGGTGACTGTGTCCGTCTCGCCCGTCCTCGGCAGCCCGCGCTTGCCCTGGAACCCCTTGACCGCGTTCTCGGTCAGGTCGTCGTACGTCCCGGTCGGACCGTCGAAGAGCCAGTCGGCCTGGCGCAGCCGGGCCTGCAGCTCGCGCACTCCGTCGCCGGAGTCGCCGGGGTACCACATGACCGGGGCGCCGCCCTTCGACGTGGGCCCGGCGGGTGTGGCGGGCGCGCTCGGCTTCCCGTCGCTCCCGCCCGCCTTGTCGTCGGCGGTGGCGGAGGGCGGCTTGCTGCCGGGCAGCTCGATGTGCACCGGCGAGTGGGTCTTGCCGTCGGTGCCCTGCACGGTGCAGCCGCACACGGTGACCAGGGCCGCGAGTGCCGCCCATGCGGCGAACCATCTCCCCATGCCCGTATTACGCACCACGGCCCCCCTCGCTCTCAGCGGCACACCCGCGTGTCACCTGAGATGGTGCCCGCGGATGACTGGCCGCGAACGGCGCGGCATTGTGGGGACCGGGACCGTACACGTCCGGTTCGGAGTCAACCCCCAGCGGGAGGCATCACCACCATGGCGCGCGAGTCGGAGTCCGGACTGCCCATCGAACCGGTCTACGGGCCTGAGGACCTGGCGGGCTGGGACCCGGGCGGGAAACTGGGCGAACCGGGGTCGTACCCCTTCACCCGCGGTGTCTACCCGTCGATGTACACGGGCCGGCCCTGGACCATGCGCCAGTACGCCGGATTCGGTACGGCCACGGAGTCCAACGCCCGCTACCGGCAGCTGATCGCCCACGGCACGACCGGCCTGTCCGTCGCCTTCGACCTGCCCACCCAGATGGGCCACGACTCCGACGCCCCCCTCGCGCACGGCGAGGTCGGCAAGGTGGGCGTGGCGATCGACTCGATCGACGACATGCGGGTGCTGTTCGGTGGCATCCCGCTGGACAAGGTCTCGACCTCGATGACGATCAACGCGCCGGCCGCCCTGCTGCTGCTCCTGTACCAACTGGTGGCCGAGGAGCAGGGGATCGAGGCCTCCCGGCTCACGGGCACGATCCAGAACGACGTGCTGAAGGAGTACATCGCGCGCGGGACGTACATCTTCCCGCCCAAGCCCTCGCTGCGGCTGACCGCCGACATCTTCAAGTACTGCCGGGCCGAGATCCCGAAGTGGAACACGATCTCGATCTCCGGCTACCACATGGCCGAGGCGGGCGCGTCCCCCGCGCAGGAGATCGCCTTCACGCTCGCGGACGGCATCGAGTACGTCCGCACGGCGGTCGCCGCCGGCATGGACGTGGACGACTTCGCGCCCCGGCTGTCCTTCTTCTTCGTGGCCCGTACGACGATCCTGGAGGAGGTCGCCAAGTTCCGTGCCGCGCGCAGGATCTGGGCCCGCGTGATGCGGGAGGAGTTCGGCGCGAAGAACCCGAAGTCGATGATGCTGCGCTTCCACACGCAGACGGCCGGGGTGGAGCTGACGGCCCAGCAGCCGGAGGTGAACCTGGTGCGGGTCGCGGTCCAGGGCCTGGGCGCGGTGCTCGGCGGCACCCAGTCGCTGCACACCAACTCCTTCGACGAGGCGATCGCGCTGCCGACGGACAAGTCCGCGCGCCTCGCGCTGCGCACCCAGCAGGTGCTGGCGTACGAGACGGACGTCACGGCGACGGTCGACCCCTTCGCGGGCTCGTACGTCGTCGAGAGCATGACCGACGACATGGAGGCGGCCGTCGTCGAGCTGATGCGCAAGGTCGAGGACCTCGGCGGCGCGGTCGAGGCCATCGAGCGCGGCTTCCAGAAGGCCGAGATCGAGCGCAGCGCCTACCGGATCGCGCAGGAGACGGACTCCGGCGAGCGGGTCGTGGTCGGCGTCAACCGCTTCCAGCTGGACGAGGAGGAGCCGTACGAGCCGCTCCGCGTCGACCCGGCCATCGAGGCCCGGCAGGCGGACCGGCTGGCCGGGCTGCGCTCCGAGCGCGACCAGCCCGCCGTGGACGCGGCCCTCGCGGCGCTGAGGAAGGCGGCCGCGGGCGAGGACAACGTGCTGTACCCGATGAAGGACGCCCTGCGCGCCCGCGCGACGGTCGGCGAGGTGTGCAACGCACTGCGGGAGATCTGGGGCACCCACGTGCCGTCGGACACCTTCTGACATGTCACACTCCCTTCCATGCTCGGCGTCATAGATCTCCCCACCTACCTGGCAGGACTCGTCCTCATCGTGCTGCTGCCCGGTCCCAACTCGCTGTACGTGCTCTCCGTGGCCGCCCGCCGCGGGGTGCGCGCCGGATACACCGCCGCGGCCGGCGTGTGGTGCGGCGACACGGTCCTGATGACCCTCTCCGCCGCCGGCGTCGCCTCGCTGCTGCAGGCGAACGCCGTGCTGTTCGGGATCGTGAAGTACGCCGGCGCCGGGTATCTGACGTGGCTCGCCATCGGGATGATGCGGGCCGCGTGGGGGATGTGGCGGACCCGGCGCGAGCGCGCCCTGGAGCAGGAGGCCGCACCCGCGGCGGCCGACGAGCGGCCCTACCGCCGTGCGCTGGTCGTCAGCCTCTTCAACCCCAAGGCGATCCTGTTCTTCGTCGCCTTCTTCGTGCAGTTCGTCGACCCGGGGTACGCCTACCCGGCGCTGTCGTTCGTCGTGCTCGGCGCCTTCGCCCAGATCGCGAGCTTCCTCTACCTCAGCGCCCTGATCTTCGGCGGCACCCGCCTCGCCGCCGCCTTCCGCCGCCGCAAGCGCCTGTCGGCGACGGCGACCTCGGCGGCCGGTGCGCTGTTCCTGGGCTTCGCCCTGAAGCTGTCGCTGGCGAGCTCGTAGCGGCGGTCAGCGCAGGCCGAGCCTGGTGACGTAGGACCGCAGCGCGCCGTCCGACTCGCCCGCCCAGCCGACGTATCCGTCCGGGCGGACCAGGAACAGGCCCTGTCCGTACGGCTGCTGGGGCGGGCCCTGGACGACGTGGACCGACCGGAGGTCCAGGGCCGGTGCCTCGGTGCCCAGCGCCAGCAGGGTCCAGTGCGGGCCGCGGAAGGCGTCGAAGAGCCGTACGTCCGCCTCCTGGGCGTCGGGGGCGCGGTCGCCGGCCCGTGGCGTGGCCGCGGCCGGCCGTGTGTCCTCGCTGAGGGTGGACTCCCGGTAGCCCAGGCCCAGTTGCATCGTCGCCGCGCCGCGCCGTACCTCGCCGCGGTGCACGCCGGTGGAGACGCCGAGCATCTGGGCCGCGATCGGGCGCCGCTCCTCCTCGTAGGTGGCCAGCAGTGCCGGGTCCGCGCCGTCCGAGAGAACGGCCCCCAGCTTCCAGCCGAGGTTGTAGGCGTCCTGGACGCTGGTGTTGAGGCCCTGGCCGCCCGCGGGGGAGTGGACGTGCGCCGCGTCCCCGGCGAGGAACACGCGCCCGGAGCGGAAGCGGTCCGCGAGGGCCGCGCGCGGGCGGAACTCCGAGGCCCAGCGGACCTCCGTGACGTCCTCGGGCGCCAGGTGCGAGCGGGCGGCGGCCACCTTGCGGATGCCGTCCAGGGAGGTGTCCAGGACGCTGCCCTCCGGGAACTGGGCGACCAGCTGGAAGTCCTCCGTGCCGGCCAGTGGGCAGATCGCCATGTAGCCCGCGCCGTCCCCGCTCGGCGGGAAGACGTGCCAGTTGTCGCGGTCCAGGCCGGTGATCCGCACGTCCGAGACGAGGACCGGGTTCGGGTCGACCGTCTCCCCGGTCATGCCGATGCCGAGCGCGCGCCGCACGGCCGAGCGGCCGCCGTCCGCCGCGACGACGTACCGGGCGCGCAGGTCCGGCCCGGAGGCGAGGTGCAGGGTCACGCCGGTGTCGTCCTGGTCCAGCCCGGTGACCTCCTGCCCGAAGCCCACCCGGCCGCCCAGCTCCACCAGCCGCTCGAACAGGATCTCCTGCGTCCGCCACTGCGGGACCATCCACGGCTCGGTGAACGCCGAGTCGCCCGCCGCGTTCTTGATCTCGTCCCGGTCGAGCATCACGTGCTCGCCCGCCCGCTCGCCGTCCTGCCAGATCATCCCGACCGGGTAGGGCCCGCCGGCCGCGAGGATCGCGTCCAGCACGCCGAGGTCCTCCAGGACCTCCATGGTGCGCGGCTGGAGGCCCTTGCCGCGCGAGCCCGGGAAGAGGGCGTCCGCCTTCTCCAGGACCAGCGCGTCCACGCCCCGCCGGGCGAGGTCGACGCCCAGGGCCAGCCCGGTCGGGCCCGCGCCCACGATCACGACATCCGCAGTCCTCATGATCCAGTCTCCTTAACGCTGTTAAGTGCCGTCGCCCACGAGAGTGCCCTTAACGCTGTTAAGCTGTCAAGCGTGAGTACGGAGAAACGCGCGCCCCTCGACCGCAAGCGGGTCGCCGACACCGCGCTGAAGCTGCTGAACGAGGTCGGTCTCGACGGCCTGACCCTGCGGGCCATCGCCAAGGAGCTGGACGTCAAGGCACCCGCTCTGTACTGGCACTTCAAGGACAAGCAGGCGCTGCTGGACGAGATGGCGACGGAGATGTACCGGCGGATGGTCGCCGGGACCGCGCTCGACCCCGCCGACACCTGGCAGGAGCGGATGCGCAAGTCCTGCCACGGGCTGCGCGCGGCCCTGCTCGCCTACCGCGACGGCGCACGCGTCTACAGCGGCTCACGCTTCACCGGCACCGACCACGCTCGGGAGATGGAGGAGAACCTGCGCCTGTTCACCGCCGCCGGCTTCACCCTCGCCCGGACGGTCCGCGCGAACGCCACCGCGTACGCGTACACCGTCGGCTTCGTCATCGAGGAACAGGGCGTCCAGCCCCTGCCCGGGGAGCGGCGTGAGGGCTACGACGTGGCGGACCGCGCCCGCATGCTCGCCGACTTCCCCCTCGCGGCCGCGGCCGGCACGGAGATCTTCGAGGACTACGACCGGCACTTCGAAGAGGGCCTGCAGCTGGTGATCGCCGGGGTCGAGGCGCGGTACGCCGGGTAGCCCAAGGGTGGCACCGCGCAAAAGCGACGGGGCGGCCTCCGGGATCCGAGGATCAGGAGGCCGCCCCACCGTCGTGCCGAAGGCGTGAGCGTCACATGGTCTCCCTGCGGGACTCGCTCACCGCTTCACGGACTTCTTCAGGGCCCGGGCGCGGCGGACCACCCGGCGGGCCGTGGAGTTGCGGGGGAGGAAGGCCAGGCGCTCGGGGAGGCCGCCGGGCAGGCCCAGCGAGGTGAGGCGCTTGCGCTTGAAGTAGCGCTTGGTGCGCGGCTTGAGGTGCCGGGAGAGATAGCGCTCCGCCGCCGTGCGCAGACCCGGGTGGATCTGGGACTGCATGGTGTAGCTGAGCGCGGCCATCAGGCCGTCCAGCGTGTCCGCGGCGACCGTCGCCTCGCTCTTGCTGCCCTGAAGGTCCGGGATCAGCGCGTCGGCCAGGACGGCCGGGACCCGGTTGCTGTTCTGGTACGGCGTCAGGCGCTCCAGGAGCGGCTCGGTGCCGATGCGGGCGACCGGGAGGCCGTAGAACGAGGACGCAGTGAACAGCGCCGTGGAGAAGCAGCCCACGACCAGTGCGGGCGGCGACTTCTCGAAGAGGAGCTCGGCGAGGACCGGCAGGTCCAGCACGGTGAGGTCGACGCCGAGCTTGTCCGCCTCGGTCTCCAGCGCACGGCTGTAGCGGGCCGGTGCCGTCGGGTGCGGCTTGAAGACGATCGCCCGGTGGCCGCGCTCGACCGCCCCGCGCATCATCCGCACATGCAGGTCCTCCTCCTCCTCGGGGGAGAGGATGCCCAGCGCGGACAGGTACTGGCCAAGGAGCAGCGCCGAGTCGTCCGGCAGGACGGGCAACTCCGGTACGGAGGCCGTGAGTTCGCCCATCACCTTCAGGAAGGCCTCGGCCGGCAGGACCTGCGCGGGGACCCCGAACTCGGTCAGCAGCATCGGGGTGAGCCCCGGCACCAGATCCAGGTGCAGCAGCCGCCGCACCCGCGTGCCGACCAGCGGGTCGAGCTTGTTGCGCGTGGGGCCGTAGCTCATCAGGCCGTCGGCGTAGACATCGACGGGCGCGTCGGTGAACAGCTGGGCCACGCTCAGCGCGGGGGCGACCTGGATGGACTCCAGGACCAGCTCCACCCGGTCCTCGCCCAGGTCCCAGAGCATGCGCAGATAGCGCTCGAACAGCGGGACGTCGTCCGAGCGCGGGGTCCAGGACCCGGGGTGGAAGGGACGGATGGCCTCGTTCCAGGACACTATGGCGTCGAAGCGGTCGCGCAGCGGCTCGAAGCCCGGCATCTCGTCCACGGGCACGGTGACCTCGGGCGTCGCGGAGTTGTTGAAGACCAGCAGCAGCCGGCGGGCCGGCTCCTGACCGTCCCTCTCCTGGAAGCAGTCCGAGTCGATCGCCGCGGCCAGCGTCGCGGCGCCGTACAGGGTCGAGACGCAGAAGATACGAGTGGTCCGGGACATCAGGCAGCCGCCTTCGCAGTGGTGACCCGGCGGCGCAGCCGCCGCAGCTTGGAGGAGCGGTGGAAGTCCATGGTCTCCAGGACGTCACCGAGGGCGTCCTGCGGCATCCGCTTGATCGCCGCCGCGCTCATGCTCCGCAGCTGCCTGGCCACCGACGGCTCCCACTTGCTCTCGTCGGAGAGATGGTGGGCGATGATCGCGCAGTACGTCCGCACGGCCTTCGGCAGCAGCTTGTCCGCGTCCGGATCCTGCGCGGTCTCCTCGATGACCTGGTCGAAGGCGCGGATGAAGTCGAGCTGGCGGACGTCGCCGATCTGGGTCAGCGAGGAGGCGACCCCGCGCCGGTAGAAGACGCCGAGCAGGCTCACCACGGCGAAGGACTCCGCCTCGCGGTGCAGCTTCCAGATCCACGGCCGGTCCTCCGCGGTGCGCAGGCCGTCGGTGAAGTGGAGCAGGCCCTTGTCGAGCAGCCTGCGGTGGTAGGCGCCGGCCCACGCGTACGCGTAGTCGACGGAGGTGCTGCGGTCGGCGGGCAGGATGGCCTCACGCGGGTCGAACGCCTCCCAGCGGCGCCCGATCGGTACCCGGTGCACGCTGCGTGCGCGGGCGGTGGCCTGGACATGGTCGGTACGGACGAAGTCACAGCCCAACTTCTCGATGGCACCGACCAGTTCGGCGAAGTAGCCGGGGGCCAGCCAGTCGTCGCCGTCCAGGAACGTCAGGTACTCGCCCTGCGCGGCGTCCAGGCCGGTGTTGCGCGCGGTGGCGAGACCCCCGTTCTTCTCATGGCGGATGTAACGCACCTGCGCGACGTCCGAGAGTTGCTCGGCCGCGCGTTCGAGAATGGCCGGAGTTTCGTCCTTGGAATGGTCGTCGACCAGGATGAACTCGAAATCCTGTCGAGCGTTCGACCGAAGGCTTCTAAGGGTGTCCGGGGCGTATTGCTGCACGTTGTAGAACGGCACGATGACGGAAAGCTTTGGCACGTGCGAAAGCGTAGGAGGCCGTCCGTCGGGGGAACTTTCCGGTACCCGTACAGAGGGTGAACTGAATGTGTCGGATCGGTGCATCGCATGTACTTCCGGGGCTTCGGCGAGCCAGTTCGGCTCTCGGCGGGGTGTTGTTAACTTTTTGTTGAGGTGCGGTTGGGCCGCTCCTCGGAATTGCTTCCTAGCGTCTTCGATGTGCCACCAAGTACCTCGAAGCCCACGCGAATCGCCGTACTCGCGGACTCCGACACCCGCTGGAAATGGGGTGCGCTGACCGCGACTCGTATCGCTCCGGGTCCGTCCATGGAAGCCGCATCTCTTGACGACGCGCAAGTCGGTCTCGAGCTGAACGGATTTCTGCTGCGCGGACGGGCGACCCCAACTGCCCGCCAGCTGGCGGAGGTCGGCGTGCGCGCGGACTCCGTCAAGGAGGTCTCGGCCGTCGAGTTCCTGCGCGCCATGGCCGAGGAGTCGTACGACGTCGTCGTGCTCGCGCTCGTCGGCGGCGGCGTCCAGGCGATGCTGCACGGCCTGGGGCGCGTGTGGGAGGGGCGCGCCGACCGCCCCGTGGTCGTCACCGGCTACGTCGGCGTCGTCTACGAGAAGCTCGCCGACGGCCTGCTGCTGCGGCACGGCGCGGACCTCGTCCTCGCCAACTCCCGCCAGGACGCGGAGCGTTTCAGGGCCGTCTACGAGGGAGTGGGCGCCGACGCCTCGTCGGTGACCGAGGTGGCACTGCCGTTCCTCGGCGGTGCTCCCTACGAGGGCGAACGCGAGCCGTCTGCGGAGCAAGGGCGCAGGCCCTACACCGTGGTGTTCGCCGTGCAGCCGTCCGTCCCGGACAACCGCAGGGACCGGGTGTACCTGCTGAACCGGCTGATCCAGCACGCCCGGCTGCACCCCGAGCGCGAAGTACTGCTGAAGCTGCGCTCGCGGCCGGGCGAACACACCACCCACATCGAGGAACTGCCCTACCAGAAGCTGGTCCAGCGGCTCGAGCCGCCGGCCAACTTCCGCCTGGTGTACGGGAACATGGGCGAGGTCCTCGACCGCACCGACCTGCTGGTCACCATCAGCTCGACGGCCGCGCTGGAGTCCCTGCACCGCCGCATCCCCACGGTCGTCCTGACCGACCTGGGCGTGCGCGAGACGCTCGGCAACCACCACTTCGTCGGCTCGGGCTGCCTCGCCTCCTGGGACCAGCTCGACGACGGGCACCGGCCCGTCCCCGACGCGGAGTGGGTGGCCCGGCAGGGAGTCGTGGCCGCGGGTCCCCCCTCCGGGGGAGGGTCCTACGAGGCGGCCTTCGACGCGGCGCGCGAGCGCATCGCCAAGCTGCTCGGCCGGCCCGGCGGCCTGGCGCCGCTGACCCCGTACTACACACCCGCGACCGCCCCCGGCTACCTGCCCGGGATCCTCGCCCGCCACCACCTCGGCCCCGACGGCAGCCCGCTGCCCGGTGCCCCCGCCGCCGGCAAGGAACCCGGACCGGTCCGGCAGATCGTGCGCAGGGCGGCGCGCGGTGCCTACCGGCACGGAGTGCAGCGGGTCGCGCCCGTCATCCGGCGGATGGGCGAGCTGTGAGCCGCACGACCCCATTTCAAGGAGCTGACCCCATGTTCAACCCGCAAGCGGGCCAAGGCGTTTCGGTACGCCGGGTGCTCGCGGTGATCCCCGCGCGCGGCGGCTCCAAGGGCGTGCCCGCGAAGAACCTGCTGCCCGTCGGCGGCGTCCCGCTGGTGGCGCGTGCGGTGCGCGAGTGCCGGGCGTCCCGGCTGGTGACCGACGTCGTGGTGTCCACCGACGACCAGGCCATCGCGGCGGCGGCCCGCGAGGCCGGCGCCGAGATCGTGCTGCGGCCCGCGGCCATCGCCGGGGACACGGCGACCTCCGAGGCGGCGGTGCTGCACGCCATGGACGCGCACGAGGCGCTGCACGGCTCGCCCGTGGACGTGGTGCTGCTGGTGCAGTGCACCAGCCCCTTCATCATCCGCGAGGACGTGGACGGAGTGGTCGAGGCCGTCGTGCAGAACGGCGCCGACACCGCCCACACCGTGGCCCCCTTCCACGGCTTCGTGTGGCGCGACGCGGACTCCACCGACGACATGGCCGTGGCCGGCAGCGTCGCCGAGGCCGACGCGGCCACCGGCGGCGGCTACGGCGTCAACCACGACAAGTCCTTCCGCCCGCGCCGCCAGGACCGTCCCCAGGACTTCCTGGAGACCGGCGCGGTCTACGGCATGGACGCAGCCGGCTTCCGCAAGCACCAGCACCGCTTCTTCGGCCGCACCGAACTGGTCCGCACGGACCCCGCGCGCGTGCTGGAGATCGACGACCCGCACGACATGGCGCGGGCCCGGGCGCTGGCGCCGCTCTTCGACGCGGACCGCCCCGGTTCGCTGCCGACCGCCGACGACGTCGACGCGGTCGTACTGGACTTCGACGGCACCCAGACCGACGACCGGGTGCTGATCGACGCCGATGGAAAGGAGTTCGTCTCCGTGCACCGCGGAGACGGCCTCGGCATCGCCGCCCTGCGCAAGAGCGGGCTGAACATGCTGATCCTCTCCACGGAGAAGAACCCGGTCGTCGCCGCACGGGCCCGGAAGCTGCAGATCCCGGTCCTGCACGGCATCGACCGGAAGGACCTCGCACTGAAGCAGTGGTGCGAGGAGCAGGGCATCGCGCCCGAGCGCGTGCTCTACGTCGGCAACGACGTCAACGACCTCCCGTGCTTCGCCCTCGTGGGCTGGCCCGTGGCGGTCGCGAGCGCCCACGACGTGGTACGCGGCGCCGCCCGTGCGGTCACCACCGTCCCCGGTGGCGACGGCGCGATCCGAGAGATCGCCAGCTGGATCCTCGGCCCCTCTCTCGACTCCCTAACCAAGTAAGGACAGTTCTGCCATGAGCACCAACTCCCGCCTGCGTAAGTTCGGTTCCTCGCGCCTTGCCGGACCGGGCCAGCCGGTCTACATCTGCGGCGAGATCGGCATCAACCACAACGGCGAGCTGGAGAACGCGTTCAAGCTGATCGACGCGGCCGCCGAGGCCGGCTGCGACGCCGTGAAGTTCCAGAAGCGCACCCCCGAGATCTGCACCCCGCGCGACCAGTGGGACATCGAGCGCGACACCCCCTGGGGCCGGATGACCTACATCGACTACCGCCACCGCGTGGAGTTCGGTGAGGACGAGTACCGCCAGATCGACGAGTACTGCAAGGAGCGGGACATCGCCTGGTTCGCCTCCCCGTGGGACACCGAGGCCGTCGCCTTCCTGGAGAAGTTCGACATCCCCGCCCACAAGGTCGCGTCCGCGTCCCTGACCGACGACGAGCTGCTGCGCTCGCTGCGCGCGACGGGCCGCACGGTCATCCTGTCCTCCGGCATGTCGACCCCGAAGCAGATCCGCCACGCGGTCGAGGTGCTGGGCAGCGACAACATCCTTCTCTGCCACGCCACTTCGACGTACCCGGCGAAGGCCGAGGAGCTCAACCTCCGCGTCATCAACACCCTCCAGGACGAGTACCCGAACGTCCCGATCGGCTACTCCGGCCACGAGACGGGCCTGCAGACCACCCTCGCCGCCGTGGCCCTCGGCGCCACCTTCGTCGAGCGCCACATCACCCTGGACCGCGCGATGTGGGGCTCCGACCAGGCCGCCTCCGTCGAGCCGCAGGGCCTGACCCGCCTGGTGCGCGACATCCGCACCATCGAGGCCTCCCTCGGCGACGGCGTCAAGAAGGTCTACGACTCCGAGCTCGGCCCGATGAAGAAGCTGCGCCGTGTCGCGGGCGTCGTCGCCGAGGCGGAGATCGCCGCCGCCGCGGGCGAGCCGGTCTCGGTCTGAACGGTCTGAACACCCTGTAACGCTCTACGACGGGACGGTCGTACGAAGGATGAGCCCCCGCGCCGGGTCAGCCGGCCCCCACACTCTCGCGTTCGTCGAGAGCCCGGTACAGCTGCTCAACGTGCTGGAGTGGGCGCACCTCCATGCCCTCGGGGCCCCGGAGGCATCCGACGCGACATCAGCTCTCACGCTCGTCGTGCTGTCCCCGACCGACCCCATGTCCCGCGGCCAGCTGCGCCGGATGGCCGAGCTGGCGCGGGACGAGGGGCATCAGGTCCGCTGGGAGGAGGCGCGCGGAGGTCCGGGCGCCCCCTTCCAGACCATCGGCGGCCTGACGCCGCTGCTGCGGCGGGCGCGGCGGGTCGTGATGGGCGACCCGTTCTCCCGCTACGTACAGCTCCTGCTGACGATCACCAAGGCCCGTGACCTCGTCGTCGTCGACGACGGCACGGCCACGATGGAGTTCGTCGCGCAGCTCGCCCGCGGGGAACGCCTGGTGCGCTGGCACCGCAAGGGCGGCCGCCCGGGCGCCCGCGACCTGATCTTCGCGCCCGTCTCCTCCTCGGCCCGCCGCCGGCTGACGCCCAGCGACAGACGCAACGTGGAGGTCTTCTCCTCCATGCCGGTGGACGAGAAGCCGGAAGGGGTGACCGTGACGGCGAACGACTTCGCCTGGACCCGGGCCCGCTTCGGCCCGCCCCGGATCACCAAGGGCGCCGACATGGTCGGCACCTCGCTGGTGGAGACCGGCGTGGTCGACGGCGACCACTACCTGGAGGCCGTCCGCTCCCTGGCCAAGGCCCACGGCGCCACCCGCTATTTCGCGCACCGCCGCGAAAGCACCGACAAGCTCCACCGCCTGGCCGCGGAGACGGGCCTGGAGATCGTCCGTCCCGACCTTCCGCTCGAGCTGATCGCCCGCCGCGGCCCGGTGGGCCGCGTCATCCTCAGCTTCCCCTCCACGGTCGTCCACACCCTCCCGCTCGCCCTGGCCGGCACGGAGGTCCGCGTAGCGGTCTGCGACATCGACCCGGCCTGGCTGACCGAGAACGCCTCGCCCCGGGCCCAGGGCTTCCTGTCCGGCGTGACGGGCAAGGCCCGGGACGTGACGCGCCTGTCGGCGGTCACAGCGGCCTGAACGCTCCGTGAGGGGGCCCGGCCCCCCTCAGCCGTCCTTCTGTGCCAGCAGGTACGCCCGCGGCCGCTTCTCCTCGCCCGTCGGCTCCCGCAGGACGCGTGCCCGTAGGTGCAGGCCGGCCTTGACCAGGTGCTCCGCGACGGAGTCGGGCGTGCGCCAGTAGTAGTCGAGGGCGATGTCGTGGCCGAAGCGCTCCGTCATGCGGAGGTGGCCCTGCTCGTCGCCGCTCTGGAAGCCGAGCAGAACGTGGCCGCCGGGCACCAGGACGCGGTGGAACTCGGCGAAGGCCGTCGGCAGGTGGTCGTCCGGGACGTGGATGACCGAGTAGAGGGCGAGCACACCGCCCAGCGTGGCGTCCGGCAGATCCAGCGACGTCATCGAGCCCACGTGGAAGCGGATCCCGGGATGCGCCTGCCGGGCGAGGGCCACCATGCCGGGGGAGACGTCCACCCCGAAGGCCGGGACACCGAGGGCGTCGAGCCGCGCGGTGACATACCCGGGACCGCTGCCGACGTCCGCGACGGGCGCCGTACCGGACGCCCGGACGAGTTCGGCGAAGGCGGTGACGAGGGCCAGATCCAGCGGCCGGTCACCCAGATGGTCGGCGAACTGCTCGCTGTAGGGCTTGGCGATCGCGTCGTAGGAGACTCGTGTGGTGTACAGGAAATCCGGGCCGGCCGGTTTCTCGGAGCTCACGCGCCGCACCCTACTGGGGGGCGCCAGGCACCCGGGCGCCGTCCCGACAGATGGAACAGAACCGCCGAGGCGGTGCGGAGCGTGGTATGCGTAGAGAAAACACAGGTTTACCCATCTCAACTCGCAGCCATGCGTCGAGCGGCCAGTTTTTCTTCCCCTCAGGGGTTGAACTTTTGTTGATCGAGGGTCGGTCGGCCACTGTGGCGTCCTACCCTGCAGAGGGTGAAGCAACTGATGTCTCTTGAGCCCGAGGTCGATCTTCCCGGGGAAGCCGCGCTTCCCGGCACGCTGCCCGAGGATCTGCGTGCCGAACTCGTAGCCTTCCGGCGCGACTTGCACATGCACCCCGAACTCGGCAACCAGGAGTTCCGCACCACCGCCGCGATCAAGGAACGGCTCGAGGCCGCGGGCCTGGCGCCGCGCGTGCTCGCCATGGGTACGGGACTCGTCTGCGACATCGGTGAGTGGGACGGCGCGACGCCCATGCTCGGCCTGCGCGCCGACATCGACGCCCTGCCCATCCCGGACATGAAGACGGAGTGCGCCTACCGCTCCACCGTCCCGGACCGCGCGCACGCGTGCGGGCACGACGTGCACACCACCGTGGTCCTCGGCGCCGGCCTGGTCCTGGCCGGCCTGCACCGCCGCGGCCTGCTCCCGCGGCCGGTCCGGCTCATCTTCCAGCCCGCCGAGGAGGTGCTGCCCGGCGGCGCCGCCGACGCGATCGGGTGCGGCGTGCTCGACGGCGTGGGCCGGATGATCGCCGTGCACTGCGACCCCAGGGTGGACGCCGGCCGTATCGGCCTGCGTGAGGGCGCCATCACCTCCGCCTGCGACCGGCTCGAGATCGGCCTCGACGGACCCGGCGGGCACACCGCCCGGCCCCACCTGACCACCGACCTGGTCACCGCCGCGGCCCGCGTCGTCGTCGACGTGCCCGCCGTGATCGGCCGGCGCGTGGACACCCGCAGCGGGCTCGCCATCACCTGGGGCCGGATCGAGTCCGGGCACGCCCCGAACGTCATCCCGCAGCACGCCGAGCTCTCCGGGACCGTCCGCTGCCTCGACCTCGCCGCCTGGCGGCAGGCACCGGACATGGTCGTCGCCGCCATCGACGAGGTCGCCAACCTGCACGGCGCCAAGTCGGAGATCAACTACGTGCGCGGCGTCCCGCCCGTGGTCAACGACCCGGACGTGACGGAGCTGCTGCGCGACGCCATGACCGCGCGCCGGGGCGCGCAGTCCGTGGAGAGCACCGAGCAGAGCCTCGGCGGCGAGGACTTCTCCTGGTACCTGGAGCACGTGCCCGGCGCCATGGCCCGCCTCGGCGTCCGCACCCCGGGCGAGCGCACGGTGCGCGATCTGCACCAGGGCGACTTCGACGCCGACGAGTCGGCGATCACCGTGGGCGTGGAGCTGTTCACGGCCGCGGCACTGCTGGACGCGGACGCCCGCTGAGCGGCCGGGGCCCCCGCGGGGGCCCTCCGCCGTCCGGCGCAACCCGGTTGTAAGCCATTCGTTCACCCATCGAAATCAACCGCGGACGACCGCAAGGCACCAAGTTCAGACGGTGTTTGCCTCGAATCGATAACGGCTTCGCGAGAGGTGTTTTTCTGACATCTACGCGCGTTACGATGCCGCGAAGCCAACGCCGCCGGGGCGTTCCGGCTCGAGCACTGGCATGGTGCTCACATCAAGCGCCGACGAGGCGCTCAGGTCAGGTGAAGGAGCCTTCCCGTGCGCCGGGTAGCCAAGCTTTCCGCTGCGTGTATCGCCACCGCAGCTCTCGCACTGTCTGCCACTGCATGTGGCAGCACCTCGTCCGACAGTGGCAGCTCCTCGTCCGCCTCCTCCGGCGGCGGCAAGGGTGTCAAGATCGGCCTCGCCTTCGACGTCGGCGGCCGTGGAGACCGTTCCTTCAACGACTCCGCCGCCCGTGGCGCCGACAAGGCCAAGAACGACTTCGGCGGCTCGATCAAGGAGCTGACCGCCAAGACCTCCGACACGGAGGCCGACCGCGAGCAGCGCCTGACCGACCTGGCGGACGCCGGTTACAACCCCATCGTCGGCGTCGGCTTCTCCTACGCCACCTCGATGCAGAAGGTCGCCGCGAAGTACCCGAAGATCAACTTCGGCATCGTCGACTCGGTCGTCGAGGGCAAGAACGTCAACAGCATCACCTTCACCGAGGAGCAGGGCTCGTACCTGGCCGGTGTCGCCGCGGCGCTGAAGACCAAGAAGAACCAGGTCGGCTTCATCGGTGGTGTCGACACCCCGCTGATCAAGAAGTTCGAGGCGGGTTACGTCCAGGGCGTCAAGGACACCAACGCCAAGGTCAAGGTCGACGTGCAGTACCTCACGCACGGCTCCGACCTCTCCGGCTTCTCCAGCCCCGACAAGGGCAAGGAGGCCGCGCAGGGCATGCTCGACAAGGGCGCCGACGTCATCTACACGGCGGCCGGCTCCTCGGGCAACGGCGCGATCGAGGCCGTCCACGGCGTCAAGGGCGCCTGGGCCATCGGCGTGGACTCCGACCAGTACAACATCCCTGGTCTGGCCGCGTACAAGAGCTCGATCCTGACCTCGATGGTCAAGAACGTGGACGTCGGTGTGTACGACTTCATCAAGTCCGTGCACGACGGCAAGCCGCTGACCGGCAACCAGGTCTACTCGCTGTCCAAGGGCGGTGTCTCCCTGGCGACCAGCGGTGGCTTCATCGACGACATCCAGCCCAAGCTGGACGCCGCCAAGAAGAAGATCGTCGACGGCTCCATCAAGGTCAAGACCACTCCGTGACCTGACGGTTCCCGCCGGACCACGGCTCGGCGAAGGGGCGCTCGACAACCCCCTCGCCGAGCCATAACAATGTGTCAACTCTACGCGTGTAGCGTGGAGTTGCCGCGCTAGCGTCGCCGACGCCTGCCCTCGCCTACGCAGCCCCTTTCCCCCAGGAGAGTGCGCCATCAACGCGTCCAGCCCTCCCGCAGCCGTCGAACTGCGCGGCATCACCAAACGCTTCCCCGGTGTCGTCGCCAACAAGGACATCGACATCACCGTCGCCGCGGGCACCGTCCACGCGCTCTGCGGTGAGAACGGCGCCGGCAAGTCCACCCTGATGAAGATCCTCTACGGCATGCAGCAGCCGGACGAGGGCACCATCGCGGTGGGCGGCGAGCGGGTCGTCTTCAACAACCCCGCAGACGCCATCGCGCGCGGCATCGGCATGGTGCACCAGCACTTCATGCTCGCCGACAACCTCACCGTGCTGGAGAACATCGTCCTCGGCGCGGAGAAGCTGCACGGCATCGGCGCCAAGGCCCGCGCCAAGATCAAGGAGATCTCCGAGGCGTACGGTCTGAACGTACGGCCCGACGTCCTGCTGGAGCAGCTCGGTGTCGCCGACCGTCAGCGCGTGGAGATCCTCAAGGTCCTCTACCGCGGCGCCAAGACCCTCATCCTCGACGAGCCCACCGCCGTCCTCGTGCCGCAGGAGGTCGACGCCCTCTTCGACAACCTGCGTGAGCTGAAGGCCGAGGGGCTCACCGTCATCTTCATCTCCCACAAGCTGGGCGAGGTGCTCTCCGTCGCCGACACGATCACCGTCATCCGGCGCGGCACCACGGTCGGCACGGTCGACCCGCGCAGCACCACCTCCAAGCAGCTCGCCGAGCTGATGGTCGGCAGCGAACTGCCCACGCCCGAGACCGAGGAGTCCACGGTCACGGACGTCCCGATGCTGGCGGTGTCGGGGCTGCACATGAGCCAGACGGACCTCGACGGCGTCGAGCGGATCATCCTCGACGAGATCGACTTCACCATCCACAAGGGCGAGGTCCTCGGGATCGCCGGTGTGGAGGGCAACGGCCAGTCCGAGCTGGTCGAGGCGATCATCGGCATCCGCGACCCCGACGCCGGCTCCGTCACGCTCGACAGCACGGACATCTCCCACGCGCCCACCCGCCGCCGCCGCGAGGCAGGCGTCGGCTACATCCCCGAGGACCGCCACCGCCACGGCCTCCTCCTCGAGGCCCCGCTGTGGGAGAACCGTATCCTCGGCCATGTCAGCGAGCGCCCCAACTCCCACGGCCAGCTGCTCGACATCAAGGGCGCCCGCGCCGACACCGAGCGCATCATCGAGGCCTACGACGTCCGTACGCCGGGCATCGAGGTGACCGCGGCGTCCCTGTCCGGCGGCAACCAGCAGAAGCTGATCGTCGGCCGCGAGATGAGCCACTCGCCCAAGCTGCTCATCGCCGCCCATCCCACCCGCGGTGTGGACGTCGGTGCGCAGGCCGCGATCTGGGACCACATCCGCGAGGCCCGCCGCGAGGGCCTGGCCGTGCTGCTGATCTCCGCCGACCTGGACGAGCTCATCGGGCTCTCCGACACCCTGCGGGTGATGTACCGCGGCCGTCTGGTCGCCGACGCCGACCCCGCCACGATCACCCCCGAGGAGCTGGGCTCCGCCATGACGGGTGCGGCCTCCGGCCACCTGGAGCACGCAGAGGACGACGACCGATGAAGAAGCTGACCCAACGCATCGACAAGGAGCGGCTGCTCCTCGGCATCGCGGCGCCCCTGCTGGCGATCGTCGCCGCGATCGTCGTCACCACGCTGGTCATCCTCGCCACCGGCAAGAACCCGGGCGACGCCTTCAGCGACATGGTGACCTACGGCTCCGCCAGCGACAGCCAGGTCTACATCCTGAACAAGGCGACGACGTACTACCTGGCGGGTGTCGCGGTGGCCATCGGCTTCCGCATGAACCTGTTCAACATCGGCGTCGACGGCCAGTACCGGATCGCCGCGTTCTTCGCCGCGGTCCTCGGCGGGGCGCTGACCCTGCCCGGCTGGATCTCCATCCCGCTGATCATCCTGTGCGCCATGGCCACGGGTGCCCTGTGGGCGGCCATCGCGGGTGTGCTGAAAGTGACCCGAGGGGTCAGCGAGGTCATCTCGACCATCATGCTGAACTCGATCGCCACCGCGGTCATCGCCTACCTCCTCCAGCCGGGGAAGCTCGCCGAGCTGCAGAGCGGCGGCACGGTGGTCTCCACCAAGCCGCTGCCCAAGAGCTCGTACTTCTTCAGCTTCAACACCGGCGCCTCCGGTGAGCTGTGGGGCTTCATCGTCATCGCCGTGCTCGTCGGCATCGCGTACTGGTTCGTGCTCGGCCGCACCCGCTTCGGCTTCGACCTGCGCACCGTCGGCCAGTCCGAGAGCGCGGCCTCCGCGAGCGGTGTGTCGGTGAAGAAGATGGTCGCCACCAGCATGATCATCTCGGGTGCGGTGGCCGGTCTGATCGGCATGCCGACCCTGCTCAACGACAGCCACCAGTTCAGCAACGACTTCCCGTCGGGCATCGGCTTCACCGGTATCGCCATCGCGCTGCTCGGCCGCAACAACCCCGTGGGCATCGCCCTCGGCGCCCTGCTGTGGGGCTTCCTGGAGCGCACCACCAACCACCTGGAGTTCCAGGGGTACGACAAGGAGATCCTCGGCGTCATCCAGGGCGTCATCGTCCTGTGCGTCGTCATCGCCTACGAGGTCGTACGCCGCTACGGCCTCAAGCGCCAGCAGCAGCGGGTCGGCGCCGAGCTCGCCGCCCAGGCCGCCGCCCCGACCGAGAAGCAGGAGGTGGCGTGATGAGTGCCACGATGACCGACACGCCGCCGCCCGCGGCGCCCAAGGCGGACACCGGCCGCTCCGGCTCGGGCCGCCCGATCGGCCGGATCCTCACCATCCTCGCGGCCGGCCTGGCCCTGGTCGCCGTGGTCCGCATCATCACCGGCGCCGACCAGCTCACCTCCGAGGGGCAGATCTCCGCGGCCCTCGGTCTCGCCGTGCCGATCGGTCTCGCCGGTCTCGCGGGTCTGTGGTCCGAGCGGTCCGGCGTGGTCAACATCGGCCTCGAAGGCATGATGATCCTCGGCACCTTCGGCGCCGGCTGGATCGGCTGGCAGTCCAGCCCCTGGCTCGGCCTGCTGTGCGGCATCGGCTTCGGTGTCCTCGGCGGCCTGGTGCACGCCGTCGCCACCGTCACCTTCGGCGTCGACCACATCGTCTCCGGTGTCGCGGTCAACCTGCTCGCGCTGGGCGCCACCCAGTACCTCGCCAAGCTCTTCTTCTCGGAGGGCAAGGCGGCCGACGCGGGCGGCAACCCCAAGCAGTCCCCGCCGGTGGGCTCGCTGCCCAACTTCGACATCCCCGGCCTCTCGGACGCCCTGCACTCCGTCGAGAACCACCACTGGTTCGTGATCTCCGACATCGCGGGCATCCTCGGCGGCCTGGTCACCGACCTGTCCGTGGTGACGATCCTGGCCATGGTGCTCTTCATCGGCAGCTGGTGGGTGCTGTGGCGCACCTCGTTCGGTCTGCGCCTGCGCTCCTGCGGCGAGAACCCGATCGCCGCGGAGTCCCTCGGCGTCAACGTCTACCGCTACAAGTACGTGGCCGTGGCCATCTCCGGCGGCCTCGCCGGCCTCGGCGGCGCCTTCCTCGCACTGGTCACCTCGCACACCTACCTCGAGGGCCAGACCGGCGGGCGCGGCTACATCGGCCTGGCGGCCATGATCTTCGGCAACTGGCGGCCGGGCGGACTCGCCATGGGCGCGGGCCTGTTCGGCTACTCCGACGCGCTCCAGCTGCGCAACGGCGGCGAGACCGTCCACGCCCTGCTGCTCCTGCTGTTCGTGCTCCTGCTGGCCCTGGCCGGCTGGAAGCTCTACAAGAAGGCGCTGTGGCAGGCCGCGACCAGCGCGGTCATCTCCGTGCTGATCCTGGCCTGGTACCTGACCACCGACGAGGTCCCGAGCGACTTCGTGGGCGCCACCCCGTACGTCGTCACGCTGCTGGTGCTGTCGCTGTCCGCGCAGCGCCTGCGGATGCCGAAGGCGGACGGCATGCGCTACCGGAAGGGCCAGGGCAAGTGACCTCGCAGGCCGGCGTCGACTGGGAGGCGCTGCGCGCCGTGGCCCGCGAGGCCATGACCCACGCGTACGCCCCCTACTCGGGCTACCGCGTCGGGGTCGCCGCCCTGGTCGACGACGGCCGGACGGTCTCCGGCTGCAACGTGGAGAACGCCAGCTACGGCCTCGGCCTGTGTGCCGAGTGCGGGCTGGTCTCGGAGCTGCAGCGCACCGGGGGTGGCCGCCTGACGCACTTCACCTGCGTCGACGGCCGCGGCGAGATCCTGGTCCCGTGCGGCCGCTGCCGCCAGCTGCTCCAGGAGCACGGGGGCCCGGACCTGCTGCTGGAGACCCCGGCGGGGATCCTCCCGCTCTCGGAGATGCTGCCCCAGGCCTTCGGCCCGGACCATCTCACCCAGTAACTCCCGTGCGGCCCCTCCGACTTCGGCGCAGGGGCCGCGCACTTCCAGGAACCTCGGAAGGAACGCACGTCATGGCCATGGACGTTATCTCCGTCATCCGCACCAAGCGGGACCGCGGCGAACTCAGCGACGAGCAGATCGACTGGGTCATCGACGCGTACACCCGCGGGGAGGTCGCCGACGAGCAGATGTCCGCACTCGCGATGGCCATCCTGCTCAACGGCATGAACCGCCGTGAGATCGCCCGCTGGACGGCCGCGATGATCGCCTCCGGCGAGCGGATGGAGTTCTCGTCGCTGTCCCGCCCGACGGCCGACAAGCACTCGACGGGCGGCGTCGGCGACAAGATCACGCTTCCGCTGGCGCCTCTGGTGGCCGCCTGCGGCGCGGCGGTGCCGCAGCTGTCGGGCCGCGGCCTCGGCCACACCGGCGGCACCCTGGACAAGCTGGAGTCGATCCCGGGCTGGCGCGCCCTGCTGTCCAACGAGGAGATGCTGAACGTCCTCGACACCACCGGCGCGGTGATCTGCGCGGCGGGCGACGGCCTGGCCCCCGCGGACAAGAAGCTCTACGCGCTGCGGGACGTCACCGGCACGGTCGAGGCGATCCCCCTGATCGCCTCCTCCATCATGTCCAAGAAGATCGCGGAGGGCACGGGCTCCCTGGTCCTCGACGTGAAGGTCGGCACCGGTGCCTTCATGAAGACCATCGAGGACGCGCGGGAGCTGGCCTCCACCATGGTGGGCCTGGGCACCGACCACGGCGTGAAGACGGTCGCGCTGCTGACGGACATGTCGACCCCGCTGGGTCTCACGGCGGGCAACGCCCTGGAGGTCCGCGAGTCGCTGGAGGTCCTGGCGGGCGGCGGCCCCTCGGACGTCGTGGAACTGACCCTGGCCCTCGCCCGCGAGATGCTCGACGCGGCGGGCGTGCACGACGCCGACCCGGCGAAGGCGCTGGCCGACGGCTCCGCGATGGACGTCTGGCGCCGCATGATCGCGGCCCAGGGCGGCGACCCGGACGCCGCACTGCCCACCTCCCGCGAGCAGCAGGTGATCAAGGCTCCCTCGGCGGGCGTCCTGACCCGCCTCGACGCCTACGGCATCGGCGTCGCTGCCTGGCGCCTCGGCGCGGGCCGCGCCCGCAAGGAGGACCCGGTGCAGGCGGCGGCGGGCGTCGAACTCCACGCCAGGCCGGGCGCCACGGTGGCCGCGGGCCAGCCCCTGCTGACCCTGCACACCGACACCCCCGAGCGCTTCGAGTACGCGCTCCAGGCCCTGGAGGGCTCCTACGACATCGGGGCCGCGGACACGGAGTTCAAGGCGGCGCCCGTCGTGCTGGAGCGAATCGCCTGACCCTCGCCGCGTCGCGAAGGGGCCGGTCCCGCGGGACCGGCCCCTTCGGCCTGTCCGGGCTCAGCCGAGCAGGGCGGCCACCACCACGAGTACGGGCACGGACAGGATCGTCGACAGCAGGATCGAGTCCCGCGCCAGGCCCTCCGCCACCCGGTAACGGCTCGCGTACGTGTACAGGTTCTGCGCGGCCGGCAGCGCCGACGTCACCACCACGTCGAGGAGCCGGGAGCCGTGCAGGCCGAAGACACCTGCAGCGAGCGCCCAGGCGACCACCGGCTGGCCCACCGCCTTCAGGGCCACCGAGAGGAACACCGGGCCCTTTTCGGCGCCCCGGCCCGGCATCGTGCTGCCGCACAGGGAGATGCCGAACGCCAGCAGGACCGCCGGGACGGACATGTTGGCGATCAGCGTCAGCGGGTCCATGACCGGGTCCGGGACGCGGACACCGGCCGCGGCGACCGCGACGCCGGCGAGCGAGCAGACCGCGATCGGGTTGCGCAGCGGCGTGAGCAGCCGCATCCACAGCGGGCCCTTCTCGCCCTTGCCGGACAGGTCGAGGATCGTCAGCGCGATCGGGGTGACCGCGATGATCTGGAACAGCAGCACCGGCGCCACCAATGAGGCGTCGCCCAGCACGTACACGGCGATCGGGATGCCGAGGTTGCCGGAGTTGACGTAGCTGGAGCACAGGGCGCCGATCGTGGTGCGGCCCACGCCCCAGCCCCGTACGGCACCGACCGCGACGAAGACACCGGCGGCCGCCGCCGTGCTCATGGCCGTCACCAGCAGCCGGCTGGAGAAGATCACCGACAGGTCGGCCTTCGCGAGGGTCGTGAAGAGCAGCGCCGGTGACGCCACGTGGAAGGCCAGCTTGGTCAGCACCTCGCGCCCGTGCTCGCCGAGATGGCCCCGCCGGCCGATGACGTAGCCGACCGCGATGACGACCGCGATGACCGCGAAGCCCGTCAACACCCCCTGCACGGCGCCTCCTCAGGGCAGAGGAAGCCGTCGGGTATCCGAGGCGGTGCTGATCCGTGGGGCATACAGCCAACCCTCCGGGGGAGAAGGGCCGCAGGTCAATGTGATCCCGGTCGGCGGACACGGCAGTACCGGAGGCGGGTCCGCGCGAACAGAAGTGCGCGACCCGATGAGTTCCGGGTGTCCGGCCGGTCTACAGATCGTGGATGCCGTGACACCCGCCGTACTCGTCCTGCCCGGCCCCGTCACCCGTGACGAGGTGACCGGGCTCTGCGACGACGTGCGCGACCTGCTGGAGTCCACCGGCGCCGGGGTCGTCGTGGTCGACGTCGCGGCCATAGGGCCCTCGGGGCTCGGTGCCGTCGATCTGCTCGCCCGGCTGGAGCTGTCCGCCCGCCGGGCCGGGGGCCGGATCCGGCTGCGGGACCCCACCCCCTCCCTACACGCCCTCCTGAATCTGGTCGGGCTCCGCTTCGAGATGGAGGGGCAGGCCGAACAGCGGGAACCACCGCTTCGTGTCCAGGAAGAAGTGGAACCCGGTGAGCCCGCCGTCTGAGATCTCCAGCACCTGCACCGCCCACGGGGTGTAGCCGCCCTGCTCCGGGTCCGGCTTGTACTGGGCGAACCCCGGCAGGCCGTTGACCTGCACCGGCACCAGACGGGAGCCCTCACAGGCCGCGCCCAGCGTCGTCATGAAGCCCGTGATGTCGTCGTGGCCGGTCAGCCACAGGTCGAACGGCGGCATCGTCATGACGGCGTCCTCGTGCAGCAGGGTCGTCAGCGCCGTCATGTCGTACCCCTCGAAGGCCGCGACGTAGCGGTCGAGGAGTTTCTGCTGGTCCTCGTCCAGCGGGTCGGAGACGGCCGCGTGCACCGCCTTCTCGTCCCGCTCGGCGAGCGTCGCACGGGCCCGCTGGAGCGCGCTGTTGACCGAGGCGACCGAGGTGTCGAGCAGCTCGGCGACCTCGCTCGCCTTCCAGGCCAGCACCTCGCGCAGGATGAGCACAGCGCGCTGCTTGGACGGCAGCTGCTGGAGCGCGGCCATGAAGGCGAGCCGCACGGACTCCTTGGCGACGGCCGCCTCCGCCGGGTCGTCCGTCGTGGGCAGCACGCGGTTGTCCGGCATCGGCTCGAGCCAGGTGTTGTCCGGGCGGGGGGAGAGGGCGGCCTGGGCGAGGGGCGTCGACTCGCTCAGGTCCATCGGCCGGGCGCGCTTGTTGCCCGCCGTCAGCATGTCCAGGCAGACGTTCGTCGCGATGCGGTACAGCCAGGAGCGCAGGCTGGAACGGCCCTCGAACTTCTCGTAGCTCCGCCAGGCGCGGACCATGGTGTCCTGCACCGCGTCCTCGGCCTCGAAGGAGGAGCCGAGCATGCGGTAGCAGTAGCCGGTCAGCTCGACCCGGTGTTTCTCCAGCCTGATGTCGAGGTCCGCTGTCGTCGTCCCCGTACCGTCGCTCATCGTCCACCCACCCCTGTGGATTGTCTGTCGCGCGCCTTTGCGCCCAGCACCTTGGAAGCTACCGCAGGGCACTGACAATGGCGTCCGGAGTGGGAGAAGGCGCAGGTCAGGAGGGGGTGGTGGGGCAGCGACTACGCCGTGACCGGCGGCCGCGCGGCGACCCGCGCCGCGCGCGAGCCGAACACCGTGATCGTCACGACCCCCAGCACGGCCAGCAGGCCGACCCCGACGGTCCCGGACCAGCCCGTGGCGTGGAAGGCCACCGCGCCGACCGTGCTGCCGGCACTGGAGCCGATGTAGTACGCGGACTGGTAGAGGGCCGCGGCCTGCGCGCGTCCGTGGGTCGCCGTCTTGCTGACCGCCGACGACGCGACCGCGTGGCCCGCGAAGAACCCGGCGGTGATCAGCACCAGGCCCAGCAGGACCGGTACGAGGGACCCGACGAGGGTCAGCAGCAGGCCCGCCGCCGTCGTGCCGCCCGCCAGGTACAGGGCACCGCGGCGGCCCAGCCGCCCGACCAGCCGGCCCGCGGTCGAGGCGGAGACCGTGCCCACCAGGTACACCAGGAAGATCGACCCGATGATGCCCTGCGGCAGTGAGAACGGCGCCTCCGTCAGGCGGTAGCCGATCACCGTGTAGACGCCGCCGAAGACCGTCATGAACAGCGCGCCGATCGCGTACAGCCGGCGCAGCAGCGGGTCGGCGAGGTGGTCGCGCACCGTACGGGCCAGGACCCGCGGCCGCAGCGAGCCCGCCTTGAAGTGGCGCGGGGCGGGCAGCAGCAGCCGGAAGGCCACCGCGCAGCCGACCGCGATCACGCCGATCACGCCCACCGCGACACGCCAGCCCCACTCCTGCGCGACCCATCCGGTGATGACACGGCCGCTCATCCCGCCGACGCTGTTGCCCGCGACGAACAGCCCGATCGCCGTGACCAGCGCCCTGGGCCGGACCTCCTCCGCCAGGTACGCGGTCGCCGAGGCGGGCAGCCCGGCCAGCGCCGCACCCTGCACGGCCCGCAGCACGACCAGTGTGGTCAGCGAGGGCGCGAAGGGGACCAGGAGCCCCACCGTCACCGCGACGGCGAGCGAGCCGGTCATCACCGTACGGCGGCCGAACCGCTCCGACAGGGCGCTCATCGGCAGCACGAACACCGCGAGGCCGCCGGTCGCGCCCGCCACCGTCCAGCTCGCCGAACTCGCCGCCACCCCGAACTCGCCCGAGATCAGCGGCAGCAGGGCCTGCGTGGAGTAGAGCAGCGCGAAGGTCGCGACGCCCGCGAGGAAGAGGGCGAAGCTCATCCGGCGGTAGCCGGGGCCGCCCGGGGTCAGACGGGTGTCGGTGGCAGGGGCGAGGGGAGCGGCGTCCACGACGGTGGACGCCCCGGTATCGGCGGGAGACATGCTTCGAAGCTACGTACGCCCCTACTCATCCGTCCAATGCACGGAATTGCCATAATCGTTCCCATGGCGCATCAACACAGCTCACGGCCTCGCCTGTCACCGTCCAGTGACACAGAAGACATGGTGATGTTGCTGGCTCCCCGTCTCGCGCACTTCGCGGGAGTCGCCCGTACCGAGCACGTCACCCGGGCCGCGCAGGAACTCCAGGTGCCGCAGTCGACCCTGTCCCGGGCCATGGTCCGCCTGGAACAGGACCTGGGCGTCGACCTGTTCGCCCGGCACGGCCGCACCGTCTCCCTCACCCCGGCCGGCCGTACCTTCCTCGCCTCGGTCGAGCGGGCGCTCGCCGAGATCGAGCGGGCCGCCGACGAGGTCCGCGCGGACGCCGACGCCACCACCGGCAAGGTCGCCTTCGGCTTTCTGCACACGATGGGTGCGGAGACGGTCCCGGGCCTGCTCCAGGCCTTCCGCGTCGACCATCCGCGCGTCCGCTTCAGCCTGGTGCAGAACTACGGCGAGGCGATGCTGGAGAAGCTGCGGGCGGGGGAGCTGGACCTCTGCCTGACCTCGCCGGTCCCGGACGCCCCGGGGCTCGTCGCCCGCCGTCTCGACGAGCAGAAGCTCCGTCTGGTCGTGCCCGCCGACCATCCGCTCGCGGCCCGCCGCCGCATCCGCCTGGCGGAGGCGTCCGACGAGACCTTCGTGACGCTCGAACCCGGCTACGGCCTGCGCCGCATCACCGACCACCTCTGCCTGGAGGCCGGCTTCCGGCCCAGGATCGCCTTCGAGGGGGAGGAGACGGAGACGCTCCGGGGCCTGGTGGCCGCGGGCCTGGGCGTCGCCCTCCTGCCCCCACCGACCGTGCCCCGCCCGGGAGTTGCCGAACTGGCCATCACCGGCCAGCGGGCGGTGCGCGAGATCGGGGTGGCCTGGCTCGACGGCCACCCGGACACACCCCCGGTGGCGGCCTTCAAGAAGTTCCTGCTGTCGAGGAGAGGCAGCCTGCTGCCCGACTAGCCGTCGGTCATCGGCGCAGTGACTTGCCGAACCCCACGGCCAGCGGCATCCGCAGCCCCAGAGGGGGCGGAGCCGCGAACGCGTCCTCGACCGGCCGGGAGTAGGCCCGCCCGAACAGGCTCCCCATCACGAAGTTCTCGGCCAGCGCCTGCACTTCACCGCGGTACTGATGCAACCCGTGCCCGTCGGAGTGGACTTCGAAGCGGCACACGTCCCGGTTCGCCTTCTTCGCCCGCGCCGCCAGCCGGAAGGACAGCTCGGGGTCGCAGACACCGTCGTTGGTGCCGTGCACCATCAGCACCCGGCGCCCGACCAGCTGCTTCACCGGTTCGGGCGAGGCGGCGACGTCCTCCTCCGGCAGCCAAGGGCCTATCGCCAGCACGGAGTTGACGGCTTCGTGCCCGCCCGCGCGCAGCGCCGCCCGGCCGCCCATGTCGACACCGGCGAGGCAGATCGAGACGTCGCCGTACCGTCGTACGACCTCGTCGGCGGCCCAGGTGGCGTCGCGCGCCAGATGGGCCTCGCTGCCGTTCCAGCCGCGGTAGCGGTAGTGGACGACATGCGTGGCGAGGCCCTCGTCGCGGCCCGCGCGGGCCAGCCGTCTGCCCAACGCGCGTACGGATGCTGTCGCCATCATGGGGGACGGTCTGCGGGCCGATTCCTCGGCACCGCCGGGGAGCAGCAGGACCACTCCGCTCACCGCTGTCGGCTCCGGGCCGAGTGCCCGCCCCAGCCGGGCCCGGATCGGCATCGCTTGGTGCGCCATGACAGAACAGTGTCAGAAGCATGGGTGTACTCGACCCGTACTTGCGGTCACCGTTACGTATCGACGGAACTGTACAGCGCGCGGTCTACGCGCGTAGGGGATAGAGTGCGGAAATGACGAGCCAGGCCATCTCGAAGACCCCGACGCCGGACCGGATCCGCCGGGCGCCGAAGGTTCTGCTGCACGACCACCTCGACGGCGGCCTCCGCCCGGGGACGATCGTCGAACTCGCCCGTGAACAGGGCTACTCACGCCTCCCGGAGGCCGACCCCGGCAAGCTCGGGCTCTGGTTCCGCGAGGCCGCCGACTCCGGTTCGCTGGAGCGGTATCTGGAGACCTTCTCCCACACCGTCGGCGTGATGCAGACCCGCGACGCCCTCGTCCGGGTCGCCCGCGAGTGCGCCGAGGACCTCGCCGAGGACGGCGTGGTCTACGCCGAGGTGCGGTACGCCCCCGAGCAGCACCTCGAAGGCGGGCTCACCCTCGAAGAGGTCGTCGAGGCCGTCAACGAGGGCTTCAGGCAAGGGGAGCAGCTGGCCCGCGCGAACGGCCACCGGATCCGCGTCGGTGCCCTGCTCACCGCCATGCGGCACGCCGCCCGCGCCCTGGAGATCGCGGAACTCGCGAACCGCTACCGGGACTTGGGCGTCGTCGGCTTCGACATCGCGGGAGCGGAGGCCGGTTACCCGCCCACCCGGCACCTCGACGCCTTCGAATACCTCAAGCGCGAGAACAACCACTTCACCATCCACGCCGGCGAGGCCTTCGGGCTGCCGTCCATCTGGCAGGCACTCCAGTGGTGCGGCGCCGACCGGCTCGGGCACGGCGTGCGCATCATCGACGACATCGAGGTGGAGGCCGACGGCTCGGTGAAGCTCGGCCGGCTCGCCTCCTACGTCCGCGACAAGCGCATCCCGCTGGAGCTGTGCCCCAGCTCCAACCTCCAGACCGGCGCGGCGGCGTCGTACGCCGAGCATCCGATCGGTCTGCTGCGCAAGCTGCACTTCCGTGCGACCGTGAATACGGACAATCGACTTATGTCGGGCACGAGTATGAGCAGGGAATTCGAGCACCTGGTCGAGGTGTTCGGTTATTCGCTCGACGACCTCCAGTGGTTCTCCGTCAATGCGATGAAATCAGCGTTCATTCCTTTCGATGAACGACTCGCGATGATCAATGACGTGATCAAGCCCGGATACGCCGAGCTGAAGTCCGAATGGCTGTTCCAGCAGACCGCCTCCACCAGCGGTTCTGTGGATTCGGAGGCATGACCGAAAAAATCGGGGTGTGAGGGATGCGGACGGGTATTCACAACCCGTCCGCATTTCGATGTTTGCGGCGGGCGGGTGTGCGTGTTTACGGTCTTGGACACCGCTCACTTCCCCGTAATCCATTTCGAGGACGCATTTTCATGAAGCAGTCTGCTGCCAAGACCCTCGGTGTCGCCGCTCTCGGTGCTGCCTTCGCAGCCACGGGCGCGGGTGCCGCGAACGCGGCTTCGGCGGTTCCGGACGCCTCCGGAACGCTGGACTCCGTCACCAGCCAGCTCCCGGCGCAGAACGTCTCCCAGGCGCTCCCCGGCGCCCAGGCGGCGGTGGCCCAGGGCAAGCCCGCCATCGAGCGCGGTCTGGCCTCCGTGCAGCCGGCCGCCCAGCGGGCCATCGCCGACGGTCCGTCCACGCCGGTCGCCGGCCTGCTCGGCGGTCTGCCGGTGCAGGGTGGCGTGCCGGTGAAGGGCCTGCCGCTCGGCTGATCCACCCGCACAACGCGCCGATGGGGCGCACCCCTTGGACACGGGGTGCGCCCCATCGGCGTACGTACGAGCAGCTGTCACCAGGCCGTGCGGGCGGCCGCCTTCTCCTCCGAGGGCAGCAGGATCCACAGCGCTATGTAGAGCAGGAACTGCGGGCCCGGCAGCAGGCAGGAGAGCAGGAAGATCACGCGCATCGTGGTCGCGGAGGTGCCGAAGCGCCGCGCCAGACCGGCGCACACGCCGCCGATCATGCGGCCGTGGGTGGGGCGGACGAGGGCGGACATGTGCGGCTCCTTCGTGAGCGTCGGTAAGAGGGAGCCGGTGCGGCTTCCTCATCTGCCTTCAACGCTACGGTGACGAAGGGGGCAAAGCGTCGCTCTACGGTGCGATCCCTACCCTGGGAAACGTCGGGGTCCGACCCTGAGCCGCTTCCTCCTGGCGGACGGCCGCGTGATCCCTCCGCTCCGACCTGCGGCGGAGCCAGGAGCGGGCCGCGGGGACGACGGCGAGGTGCGCGACGGCCACGCCCATGGTGTTCAGCAGCAGCGAGTCGACGTCCGGGACCCGCCCCGGCACGCCCGTCTGCAGCAGCAGGATGCCCAGCGAGACCAGGGCGCCCGCGGCGACCGTACGGACGAAGGAGGCGAACGGGGAGGCGTCGAGCCTGCCGTGCGCCATCGGCAGCAGCACCCCGAGCGGCGCGAGGAGGGCGAGGCCCTCGGCGATACAGCGGGCCGCCACCGGTCCGCCCAGCGCGAGATCGGCCCGGATGCCGGCGAACGGGCGCAGATTGGGCGGCATCACCCAGGGCACGTCCAGCGGACGCAGCGTGAGCCAGGCGACGAACGCGAGGTGTGCGACGAGGAGGACACCCCCGGTCACACGGATGCGGATCGCGGCGCTGCCGCCGATGGAGCCTTGACGCTGCACGCCCCCCTAGACGCGGTCACCGGCAGGATCGGTTCCGGGTCGCCCCCAGGTACCTGTGTGAGGCTTGCGCCACACGCCCCCGTCGGGCCACGTTCACCTCCGGAGACGCTGCGGGCGGTGCCGGGCCCCTGCGGCCCTCCCGCGCCGGGTCAGCCGCCCGTGACCCCGCTCGACGGCGGCTGCGTGGTGCCCGGGCGGGAGCGGACCTCGTCGGTGCACTCGTAGCGGCGCAGCGGCTCGCGGCCGGGGCCGCCGAGGATGACCGAGCCGTCGCCCTGGGCCGCCGCCGAGTCGGAGAAGGTGCAGACGACCTGGGCGAGGGCGAAGGACGTGAGGTCGCCGGGCGGGGTGCTGAGGCGGAGTGTGTCCTCGGGGTCGCCGGCGCGCGGGCCGCCCACGGTCATGCCGCCGCGCACGTCCGTGGTGTACCCGGCCTCCTTCTCGGAGGCCGAGGGCGTGGCCGCGAGCTGGTCCAGCAGCCCCTGCGCCACCAGCACCCGCCGCTGCGAGTCCGCGGTGTCCGGCACCCGTACCGTCCGGTCCACTGCGACCAGCGACGAGCCGCACAGCAGGAACACCTGCACCGGCAGCCCGCGCGAGGCCTGCGCCGCGACCTCCGGCTCGGGGAGCGAGCACTGCACCTTCGAGGGCGCCGCCCCGAAGTCCGTGGGCACCTCGGTGGACCGGATGCCGCACCCGGCGAGCAGCGCGGCCATGCCGACGAAAAAGGGGACCGTCAGCAGGCGTCGTACGGTCATGAGGCGTCCCCGTTCTTCCCCGAGTCCTTCTCGGACTCCTCCGCGAGCTCCGACGCGTCGCGCGGCAGCCGCAGCGTGAACACCGCACCCCCCTCGGGCGAGTTCGCGGCGGTGATCTCGCCGCCGTGGATGTGGGCGTTCTCCATCGCGATGGACAGGCCCAGGCCGCTGCCTTCGGAGCGCGGCCGGGAGGCGCTCGCCTTGTAGAAGCGGTCGAAGACGTGCGGCAGGACGTCCTCGGGGATGCCGGGGCCGTGGTCCCGTACCGCGATGACGATCTCGTCGTCCGTCGCCCGCACCGCGACCCGCACCGGGGAGCCGCCGTGCTTGAGGGCGTTGCCGATCAGGTTCGCCAGGATCACGTCCAGGCGGCGCGGGTCGAGCCGGGCGTGGGCGCCGCGTTCGAAGTCCAGGTCCACCGCGTCCAGCCAGGCGCGCGCGTCGATGCAGGCGGTGATCTGGTCCGCGATGTCCACGTCGTCGAGGACCAGCCGGGCGGTGCCCGCGTCGAAGCGGGTGACCTCCATCAGGTTCTCGACGAGGTCGTTGAGCCGGCGGGTCTCGCTGACGACGAGCCGTACGGCGGGCTCGATCATCGGGTCCATCGACCCCGACTCCGCCTCCAGCTCCTCCTCCAGGATCTCGGTCACGGCGGTGATCGCGGTGAGCGGCGTACGGAGTTCATGGCTCATGTCCGCGACGAAGCGCCGCGACGCGTCGTCGCGCGTGGCCATGTCGTCGACCCGTTTCTCCAGCGCCTCGGCCGCGTGGTTGAACGTCCGTGACAGATCGGCTAGTTCGTCCGTCCCGGACACCCGGAGCCGGGTGTCCAGCTTGCCCTCGCCGAGCCGCCGGGCGGCCACTCCCAGCCGCTGCACGGGCTTCAGCACCGTCGAGGCGGCGGCCTGTGCGAGCAGCGCGGAGCCGATCAGCGCGAGGCCGGTGGCGATCCCGAGCGACCAGGCGAGAGAGTTGAGGTCCTTGGCCTCCGGCTCCAGCGACTTGAGCATGTAGCCCGTCGACCCGCCGTCGATCACCCGTGTTCCGGCCACCAGGTACGGCGTGCCGTGGTCGACGACGCGCTGCCAGTACAGGTGGTACGCGTACTTGTTGCCGGAGTCGACCGGCTGCCTCTTGTTCACGGCCGCCCGCAGCGACGCGGGCACGTCCTGGAGCGAGAAGCCGTCGAGTCCGCCCGAACTGCCGTACACGGTGCGGCCGTCGGAGTCCTTGGCGACGAGCAGCACGCTGAAGCGCTGGCTGGTGTTCGCCATCTGCCCGGCGGTGTGCTGCAGTTCGTCCTGGGTGGGGTGCGGGGGCAGGGTGCCCGCACGGGTCTGCATCGCCTGCCGGAAGTCGCCGAGCACCGCGTCCTGGGTGCGGGTGAGCACGGCCTCGCGGTTGAGCCAGTACGCGATGCCCGACGCGGACACGGCCGCGGTGAGCGCCACCAGCCCGAACACGACGACCAGGCGCAGCCGGAGACTGGTGAACCGCAGTCGCGACAGGTGTCCCTTGCGCGTCGCGGCCCAGCCGCGAACCCCCCCTTGCGCTGGTGTCACTGAGGGGTGTCCAGCCGGTAGCCCACACCACGCACGGTACGGATCAGCGTCGGGGACGACGGGACGTCCTCGACCTTGGCGCGCAGCCGCTGGACACAGGCGTCCACCAGGCGGGAGTCGCCGAGGTAGTCGTGCTCCCACACCAGCCGCAGCAACTGCTGCCGGGACAGGGCCTGTCCGGGCCGCCGGCTCAGTTCGAGGAGCAGCCTGAGCTCGGTCGGGGTGAGCTGGAGGTCCTCGCCGTTCTTGGTCACGGTCATGGCCGCGCGGTCGATGACCAGCGAGCCGAAGGTCGCCGAGTCGTTCGCCTCCCGCTCGCCGCGCCGCAGCACGGCCCGGATGCGGGCGTCGAGCACCCGCCCCTGGACGGGTTTGACGACATAGTCGTCGGCGCCGGACTCCAGGCCCACCACCACGTCGATGTCATCGCTGCGCGCGGTCAGCAGGATGATCGGCAGCTGGTCGGTGCGCCGGATGCGCCGGCACACCTCGAACCCGTCGATGCCGGGCAGCATCACGTCCAGCACGATCAGGTCCGGCCGTTGCTCGCGCAGGAGCTTCAGACCGTCCTCACCGGTGGCAGCGGTGGCAACCCGGTGTCCCTGGCGCGTAAGAGACAGCTCCAGGGCCGTACGGATGGCGTCGTCGTCCTCGATCAGCAACAGGGAAGGCACGACGCTCATTCTGGCCCATGGCAGGCCACGGTTTCGACTCCTGTACGGGTACGTGCACGTACCGCTCCTCTCTGTGACCGGGCTGTGCTCCTTGTACGAGGGACCCCTGTGACAGGTCTGTGACAGTCGGCTGACACGGCGATGAAGGTGCCCGGGCAAGCTTTTCGGCACAGGCAAGGAAGGACCGCCTGAGAAGACCGAACACCGGAAAGTCCACGACGGGGGGCGCGAGATGAACACGCTGCACGGCACCAGCATCAGCGCAGTGATCACGCGCCTGCACGACGTGAACGGGGGCCGGGGTTCAGAAAAGTCCGGTGCCGTGAGCGGGCGGGGGTGCGCTCGCGGCGCCGGGCGTCAGCACACCGGGTACATGTCGGTGGTTGACATCACGGGGGAGACCCACGGGGGAAGCGCGTACAGGGAGGACACGGGGGAACGTCGCTCGCTGTCGGAGGCGGAGTTCACCGCCTACGTCCAGGAGCGCCGCGCCTCCCTGTACGCAACCGCCTACCACCTGACCGGTGACCGCTTCGAGGCCGAGGACCTGCTGCAGAGCGCGCTGTTCTCGACGTACAAGGCATGGGACCGGATCAGCGACAAGGCGGCGGTCGGCGGATACCTCCGCCGCACGATGACCAATCTGCACATCAGCGCGTGGCGCCGCCGCAAGCTGAACGAGTACCCGACCGAGGAACTGCCGGAGACGCCCGGCGACACGGACGCGATGCGCGGCACCGAACTGCGCGCCGTCCTGTGGCAGGCGCTCGCCCGGCTGCCCGAACTCCAGCGCACGATGCTGGTCCTGCGCTACTACGAGGGCCGCACCGACCCGGAGATCGCGGACATCCTCGACATCAGTGTCGGCACGGTGAAGTCCAGCATCTGGCGGTCGCTCCGCCGGCTGCGCGAGGACGAGGTCCTCAGCTTCGGCCGTGACGAGGAGGACGCCTTCGGGGAGCTCGTCGCCTGAGGGTTCGGGGGAAGCAGGTAACGGGGGAAGCACGGGGGAACGGTCGCCGGGGGGACCCACGGGGGAAACGGGGGTCACGGGGGATCGGTAACCCGGGGGGAAGCACCACGGGGGAACGGGGGAGAGCGGGGCTGGAGGGCCGGGGGGTCCGTCCAGTCCCGCTTTTCGCATGTGCGCAGGTTTCGTATGTGTGCCGACGGGCGGCCGGGGCGCCCGCGTTCAGCTCGTGGGCGCCGCCGCCGGACGCCGGCCCACCGCGACGGCGGCCAGCCGGCCCAGGGCTTCGTCCCGGTCGCAGGCGTGCGCGCCGAGGGCGGTCTGCCGGGCGATGATCGAGCGCTCCTCGCGCATCAGGCGCCAGCCGCGGCGGACCAGGAACGGGACCGACTTGCGGCCCTCCCTGAGGTCGCGCAGGAAGCGGCGGCGGAAGGTGCGCACCGCACCGCGGTTCAGGCACAGGGCGTCGGCCAGCAGCCCCAACTCCCGGCAGCGCCCGACGATCTCGGCCGCGAAGATGCCCTCCGCGATGAACACCGGGGTCCGCCCGACGTCGACGGTCTCCTCGCCGGTGCGGGCGGACAGGGAGAGGTCGTAGACGGGGATGTTCGTACGGCCCGTGCGGCACAGCTCCGCGATCGCGGCGACGGCCGTGTCCGTGTCCCAGGAGTCCGGGTGGTCCCAGTCGATGTCACCGCTGCCCGCCACCAGGGGCAGCGTCGGGTCCGCGCCCTCCTTGTAGAAGTCGTCGAGACGCAGCACGGGGAGGCCGGAGCGGGCGGCGACGAGGGACTTGCCCGAGCCCGAGGGGCCGCAGAGCAGCACGACGCGGGCGGGCGAGGAGGGATGGATGCTCACGGGACACCAGTTTGACGTATCGCGTACGCCCTGCCGACCCCGCGGGTCGGCTTTTGAGCACACATCACACGTCAACTACCCTTCGTGTCGAACCGATTACTCGACGCATCCGAAGGTGGCCCCCGCCATGGCACGACACTCGTCCCCCCTCAACTCCACCGCCGCGCGCGCCCTGATCGCCGTGGCCGCCGCGGCGGCCGCCCTGGGCGCGGGTGCGGCGACGGCGTCCGCGGCCTCCGCCGCGCCCGAGGCCGGTCCGGTGAAGGACATCGGGGGCGACGTCACGATCCTCAGGGGTGCCGCCGGCGACCCGCACGGCAACGGCATCGACATCCCGCTCTCCCAGCTGACCGGCCCGGTCACGCAGACCGGCCCGGTCGGCGCCGTCCCGGCGCTGGAGGGCGTCGCGGGACTGCTGGGCGGCGGCGCGAGCGGCCTGTCCTGACGGCGGCCGAGTCGCAGCCGCGCACATGAGAGAGCCGCGTCTTCCCCGGACGGAGGGAGGACGCGGCTCTCGGTTCTGCGGAACGGGCGGGCTCAGTACGACGAGCCGGACGCGCCCAGCGCACCCGTCGGGTGCCAGACGGTCTTCGTCTCCAGGAACGCCGTCATGCGGTCGATGCCCGGCTCCGCCGACCAGTCGACCTCATCCACAGGCTGTGGACGGAGAACCCGCTTGAGGTTGTCCGCCGCCGCGATCTCCAGCTCCTTCGCCAGGACGTCGTCGCCGCCGGCGCCGGCGAGGTCGATCGCGTTGACGTCCTGGTGCGCGGCCAGCGGCGTCGCGATCTCCGCCGTACGGCCGGACAGGACGTTGACGACGCCGCCGGGGAGGTCGGAGGTGGCCAGCACCTCGCCCAGCGACAGGGCGGGCAGCGGGGACTTCTCGCTCGCGATCACGATCGCCGTGTTGCCGGTCGCGATCACCGGGGCGATCACCGAGACCAGGCCCAGGAAGGGCGACTCCTGGGGCGCGAGGACCACGACCACGCCCGTCGGCTCCGGCGAGGAGAGGTTGAAGAACGGGCCCGCGACCGGGTTGCCGCCGCCGACGACCTGCGCGATCTTGTCGGTCCAGCCCGCGTACCAGACCCAGCGGTCGATCGCGGCGTCCACCTCGGCGGCGGCCTTCGTCTTCGACAGGCCCTGCGCGTCGGCCACTTCGCGCACGAACTGCTCGCGACGGCCCTCCAGCATCTCCGCGATGCGGTAGAGGATCTGGCCGCGGTTGTACGCCGTCGCGCCGGACCACGCGCCGACCGCCTTGCGCGCGGCGACCACCGCGTCACGGGCGTCCTTGCGGGACGAAAGGGGCGCGTTCGCCAGCCAGTTGCCCTTCTTGTCCGTCACCTCGTACACCCGGCCGCTCTCGGAACGCGGGAACTTCCCGCCCACGTACAGCTTGTAGGTCTTGAAGACAGAAAGTCGCTCGACTGCACTCATTTATCGCTCGCCCTCCGGGCTCGACGGGGCGAGGTACGCCTCCAGGCCGTGGCGGCCGCCCTCGCGGCCGAAGCCCGACTCCTTGTACCCGCCGAACGGCGAGGTCGGGTCGAACTTGTTGAACGTGTTGGACCAGACGACGCCCGCACGGAGCTTGTTCGCGACCGCGAGGATGCGCGAGCCCTTCTCCGTCCAGATGCCCGCCGACAGGCCGTAAGGGGTGTTGTTGGCCTTGGCGACGGCCTCGTCGGGGGTGCGGAAGGTCAGCACCGACAGCACCGGGCCGAAGATCTCGTCGCGGGCGACGGTGTGCGCCTGGGTGACGTTCGTGAACAGCGTCGGGGCGAACCAGTAGCCGCTCTCCGGGAGTTCGCAGGCCGGGGACCAGCGCTCGGCGCCCTCCGCCTCACCCCGCTCGACGAGCGTGGTGATGCGGGAGAGCTGCTCCTCGGAGTTGATCGCGCCGATGTCCGTGTTCTTGTCCAGCGGGTCGCCGAGCCGGAGCGTCGACAGCCGCCGCTTGAGGGAGTCCAGGAGTTCGTCCTGGATCGACTCCTGGACCAGCAGCCGGCTGCCCGCGCAGCAGACCTGGCCCTGGTTGAAGAAGATGCCGTTGACGATCCCCTCCACCGCCTGGTCGATCGGGGCGTCGTCGAAGACGATGTTGGCGCCCTTGCCGCCCAGTTCCAGCGTGAGCTTCTTGCGGCTGCCCGCGACCGTCCGCGCGATCTCCTTGCCGACGGCCGTGGAGCCGGTGAAGGCGACCTTGTTCACGTCCGGGTGCGCGACGACCGCGGCGCCCGCGTCGCCGTATCCCGGAAGGATGTTGACGACGCCCTTGGGCAGACCGGCCTGCCGGCAGATGTCCGCGAAGAAGAGGGCGGAGAGCGGGGTGGTCTCGGCGGGCTTCAGGACGACCGTGTTGCCCGTGGCCAGCGCGGGGGCGATCTTCCAGGCCAGCATCAGCAGCGGGAAGTTCCAGGGGATGACCTGGCCCGCGACGCCGAGCGGCCGCGGGTCCGCGCCGAAGCCCGCGTGGCCGAGCTTGTCGGCCCAGCCCGCGTAGTAGAAGAAGTGGGCGGCGACCAGCGGCAGGTCCGCGTCGCGCGTCTCCCTGATCGGCTTGCCGTTGTCCAGCGTCTCCAGGACGGCCAGCTCACGGCTGCGCTCCTGGATGATCCGGGCGATGCGGAACAGGTACTTGGCGCGCTCGGAGCCCGGCAGCGCCGACCACTTCTCGAACGCCTTGCGCGCGGCCTTCACCGCACGGTCGACGTCCGCCTCGCCCGCCTGGGCGACCTCGGAGAGGACCTCCTCGGTGGACGGGCTGACCGTCTTGAAGACCTTGCCGTCGGCCGCCTCCACGAACTCGCCGTCGATGAACAGGCCGTAGGAAGGGGCGATGTCGACGACCGAGCGGGACTCGGGCGCCGGTGCGTACTCGAATACGGAAGCCATGGTGATCAGTCCACCGTCACGTAGTCAGGGCCGGAGTAGCGGCCGGTGGCCAGCTTCTGACGCTGCATCAGCAGGTCGTTCAGGAGCGAGGAGGCGCCGAAGCGGAACCAGTGGTTGTCCAGCCAGTCCTCGCCTGCGGTCTCGTTGACCAGCACCAGGAACTTGATGGCGTCCTTGGACGTACGGATCCCGCCGGCCGGCTTCACCCCGACCTGGACGCCGGTCTGGGCGCGGAAGTCGCGCACCGCCTCCAGCATCAGCAGGGTGTTCGCCGGCGTCGCGTTCACCGCGACCTTGCCGGTGGACGTCTTGATGAAGTCGGCGCCCGCCAGCATGCCGAGCCAGCTCGCGCGGCGGATGTTGTCGTACGTCGACAGCTCGCCCGTCTCGAAGATGACCTTCAGGCGGGCCGAGGTCCCGCAGGTCTCCTTCACCGCGGTGATCTCGTCGTACACCTTGATGTAGTCGCCCGCGAGGAAGGCCCCGCGGTCGATGACCATGTCGATCTCGTCGGCGCCCGCGGCGACGGCCTCGCGCACGTCCGCCAGCTTCACGGCGAGCGGGGCGCGGCCCGCGGGGAAGGCGGTGGCGACCGAGGCGACCTTCACGGTCGAGCCGGCCACGGCCTCCTTTGCGACGGGCACCATGTCGGGATAGACGCAGACGGCCGCGGTCGGCGGAGCCGTGCGGTCCGTCGGGTCGGGCCGGACCGCCTTGGCGCCGAGCGCCCGGACCTTGCCCGGGGTGTCCGCGCCTTCCAGCGTCGTCAGGTCGACCATCGAGATGGCGAGGTCGATGGCGTACGCCTTCGCGGTGGTCTTGATGGAACGGGTGCCGAGCGAGGCGGCGCGCGCCTCCAGGCCGACCGCGTCGACGCCGGGCAGCCCGTGCAGGAAGCGGCGCAGCGTCCGGTCGGACGTGGTGACGTCCGTCAGTGCGTGAGCTGCGGAGGGTGCATTAGTGGGCATGGTCACCAGACGAGCATATCTACGCGCGTAGCGGCTGTACAGCCCGGGAACTGGATCGCCTGCGAGGGCCGGGGCCCTGCAACGCCCTCCAGGGGCGCGGGGAACTGCGTGACCAGCCATTCACGACCCGTACCCGCCGACGGACAACGGGCCCCACGGCGCCCGAGCGACCCGTCTACGGCACAATCGCAGGCATGACGACCCCCGACCCCCAGCCATCGACCCCGGCACCGCAGCAGAGGGACCGCGCCTACCGTTCCCCCATGGGCATCGCCGGAGGCGTCCTGCTGCTGGCCATCGTGGCCTGGCTCGGCATCGACGCGATCGTCTCCGGACGCGACCGCACACCCTGGCTGGCGCTCGCCGCGATGATCTTCCTCGTCCCGCTGATCGCTGCCTTCACGCTGCGCCCCGCGGTGTTCGCCGGCGAGGAGCGGCTGCGCATCCGCAACCCCTTCCGGCTCGTCACGGTGCCCTGGGGCGAGGTCGTCTCGCTGCGCTCCGGCTACTCCAACGAGGTCGTCGCGAAGTCCGGCCGCAAGTACCAGCTGTGGGCCGTCCCCGTCTCGCTGCGGGCCCGGAAGAAGGCGGCGGCGCGCGACGCCAAGGTGAACTCGCAGCGCGCCGCCGAGGCGAGCGGCCGGGGCGGGCGCCGCGGCGGCGGTATGGGCGGCGGCTTCGGACTCGGCGGCCTCTCCCGCGGCGCCCCCGACGTCTCCGACGGACCGGCCCGCGCCGAGTCCGACAAGGTCATGGACGACCTGCGCGAACTCCTGGAGACCAAGGGGGAGTCGGAGGCGGCACAGGGCGAGGTGACGGTCCGCTGGGCGTACGAGATCGCGGTACCGACACTGGCCGGTGCGGTACTGCTGGCGATCCTGGTGGCGATGGGCTGAGCGAGGCGCTTCGCGGTACGGCGAACGGGGTGCCCGGACCGGGCACCCCGTTCGCCGTGTGAAGCTGCCGGCCGTTCTTCGCGTACGCCTCAGATGCCGGCCGCCGTCGACAGGTCCCGCTTGATCGCCGTGAGGCGGTCGGTCGCGGTGGTGCGGGCCGTCGGGAGGTCGGCGTGGGTGGGGACCGGGACCACGACCTCCAGGTAGCACTTCAGCTTGGGTTCCGTGCCGCTGGGGCGGACGACCACGCGGGCGCCGTCGAGCGTGTAGCGCAGGCCGTCGGTGGGCGGGAGCGTGTCCGTGCCCTGGGTGAGGTCCTCGGCCCGGGTGACGGTCAGGCCCGCGAGCTCGGTCGGCGGCTGCTCGCGCAGGCGGCGCATCGCGTCGGTGATGACCGAGAGGTCCTCGACGCGGACCGAGAGCTGGTCGGTGGCGTGCAGACCGTGCTCCACCGCGAGGTCGTCGAGCAGGTCGGGCAGCGTACGGCCCTGCTCCTTGAGCTCGGAGGCCAGTTCGGTGATGAGCAGGGCGGCGGTGATGCCGTCCTTGTCGCGTACGCCGTCGGGGTCGACGCAGTAGCCGAGGGCCTCCTCGTAGCCGAAGCGCAGGCCCTCGACGCGGGCGATCCACTTGAAGCCGGTGAGGGTCTCCTCGTACGGCAGCCCCGCCTTCTCGGCGATGCGGCCGAGGAGGGAGGACGAGACGATCGACTCCGCGAACGTGCCCCGGGCGCCGCGCCGGACGAGGTGGGCGGCGAGCAGGGCGCCGACCTCGTCACCGCGCAGCATGCGCCAGTCGCCGCCGTCCTTGACGGCCACGGCGCAGCGGTCGGCGTCGGGGTCGTTGGCGACGATCAGGTCCGGGTCGGTCTCGCGGGCCCTGGCGAACGCGAGGTCCATGGCGCCCGGCTCCTCCGGGTTGGGGAAGGCGACCGTGGGGAAGTCCGGGTCCGGCTCGGCCTGTTCGGCGACGAGGACCGGCTCCGGGAAGCCGGCCCGGGCGAAGGCGGCGAGGAGGGTGTCCTTGCCGACGCCGTGCATCGCCGTGTAGACGGTGCGGGCGGTGCGCGGGGAACCGGCGGCGAGCACGGCGTCCGTGCGGGCGAGGTAGGCGTCGAGGACCGAGTCGCCGAGGGTCTGCCAGCCGGCGTCCGGGCGCGGTACGTCCGCCAGGGCGGCGATCGCGTCGATCTCGGCGGCGATCTCCGCGTCGGCGGGCGGCACGATCTGCGAGCCGTCGCCGAGATAGACCTTGTAGCCGTTGTCGCGCGGCGGGTTGTGGCTGGCGGTGACCTCCACGCCGGCGACCGCGCCGAGGTGCCGTATGGCGTACGCCAGGACCGGGGTCGGCAGCGGGCGGGGGAGCACGGCGGCGCGGAGCCCCGCGCCCGTCATGACCGCCGCGGTGTCGCGGGCGAAGTCGGCGGACTTGTGGCGGGCGTCGTAGCCGATGACGACGAGGCCGCCGCGCCGGCCTTCGGCGTTGAGGTACGCGGCGAGACCGGCGGCCGCCCGGATGACGACCGCGCGGTTCATGCGCATGGGACCGGCGCCGAGCTCACCGCGCAGACCCGCGGTGCCGAACTGGAGCGTGCCGCCGAACCGTTCGGCGAGTTCGGTGACGTCCCCGGCCTCGATGAGCTTGGCGAGCTCGTCGCGGGTCTCCGCGTCGGGATCCTCGGCGAGCCATGCGTCGGCGCGGGCGAGCAGTTCCTCGTGCACGTCGGGGTCAGCCTCTCGTGTTCGTCAAAACCAGCCCCCTGGGGGGTGCCCCCTCCGGGGGGAGTCTGAGGAATGGGGGTCCAAGGAGCGGAGCCCCCTGGTGCGTCGCCTACAGCCGGCCGAGCACCTGGGCCAGCAGAGAACCCATCCGCGTGGCCGAGTCACGGCCCGCCTGCAGAACCTCCTCGTGGTTCAGCGGCTCGCCGGTCATCCCTGCGGCGAGGTTCGTCACGAGGGAAATACCCAGCACCTCCGCGCCGGCCTCACGCGCCGCGATGGCTTCCAGCACCGTCGACATGCCCACCAGGTCGGCCCCGATCACCCGGGCCATGCGGATCTCGGCCGGCGTCTCGTAGTGCGGGCCGGGGAACTGGGCGTAGACGCCCTCCTCCAGCGTGGCGTCGATCTCCTTGCACAGGGCGCGCAGGCGCGGGGAGTACAGGTCGGTCAGATCGACGAAGTTGGCGCCGACGATCGGGGAGGTCGCCGTCAGGTTGATGTGGTCGCTGATCAGCACCGGCTGGCCGGGGCGCATGCCCTCGCGCAGGCCGCCGCAGCCGTTGGTCAGGACCACGGTCTTGCAGCCGGCGGCGACGGCGGTGCGGACGCCGTGCGCGACGGCGGCGACGCCGCGGCCCTCGTAGTAGTGCGTCCGGCCCAGGAAGACCAGCGCGCGCTTGTCGCCGAACAGGTAGGAGCGGATCTTGCCGCCGTGTCCCTCCACCGCCGGGGGCGGGAACCCGGGCAGCTCGGTGACCTGGAGCTCGGCCTCGGGTGCGCCGAGGGCGTCCACGGCAGGCGCCCAGCCGGAGCCCATCACGAGGGCGACGTCGTGGGTCTCGGCGCCGGTCAGTTCGCGCAGGCGCGCGGCGGCGGCGTCGGCGGCGCCGTGCGGGTCGCCCTGGATGTCGTCCGGAAGAAGAGATGCGTTCACGCGCACGAGAGTAGCCGGTCTGGGCCTACGCGCGTAGATGACAGAGCTCACGGGATGGCGATCGTTGTCTTGTCGTTTCCAACGAAAGCCGTGCCGCGACGGGGCCTCTGCGGCTCATGTGACCTGGCTGTGCGCCGGCTGTGCCCGGCCGCGGCGGCGGGCCGTGATCAGCAGGGGCGTTTCCGCAGCTCCATCACGTAGTCGTGCGGAGCCCCCGCGGACTCCGCCGCGTCGGCGATCTCGCCCAGATAGCGCGCCGCCGGCAGACCGCCCTCGTAGCCGTCGAGGACGTACGTCCAGGCGGGCTCCTCGCCCTCCAGCGTGTGCACCCGCGTCCGCATCCGGCGGTAGATGCCGAGCCCGACGCCCTCCCACCGGTCCATGGCCTCCTCGTCGGGCGGCGCGATGTCGTACAGCGCGACGAAGACCTGGCAGAAGGGGTCCTCGACGATCGTCGCCAGGGCGCCCTCCCAGCCCATGTGCTCGCCCCCGAACGTCAGCCGCCACCCGTTCAGCCAGCCGGTGGCGCGCAGCGGCGAGTGGGGAGCGCGACGGGACATCAGCCGCGCATCGAGGTTTCCGGCATACGCGGCGTAGAGCGACATGCGTCGAGAGTACGGCAGCGGACACACGCGTCCCGCCGGTACCGCGGGCCCCTTGCCAACCCATTGCCCCGCACCGGCGGAACCCGTGGCCCGCGCCCCCCGGGCAGAAGCACCTTGAAGAGTGCGGGACAATGGGGTACGTGACTCGGATCGTGATCATCGGTGGCGGACCCGGCGGATACGAGGCGGCCCTGGTGGCCGCCCAGCTCGGCGCGGAGGTGACCGTCGTCGACTGCGACGGTCTGGGCGGAGCGTCGGTGCTGACCGACTGCGTGCCGTCGAAGACCCTTATCGCCACGGCAGAGGTGATGACCACCTTCGACTCGTCGTACGAAGAGCTCGGCATCATCGTCGCCGACGACACCCCGCCGCTGGAGCAGGCCGCGCGGGTCGTCGGCGTGGACCTCGGCAAGGTCAACCGGCGGGTGAAGCGGCTCGCCCTCGCCCAGTCGCACGACATCACCGCCTCGGTCACGCGCGCGGGCGCCCGGGTCATGCGCGGCCGGGGCCGCCTCGAGGGCATGCAGGCCCTGGACGGCTCCCGCAAGGTCGTCGTCGCGGCCGCCGACGGCACCGAGGAGACCCTCACCGCCGACGCCGTCCTGATCGCCACCGGCGGTCACCCGCGCGAGGTGCCCGACGCCCTGCCCGACGGCGAGCGCATCCTCAACTGGACGCAGGTCTACGACCTGAACGAGCTCCCCGAGGAGCTCATCGTGGTCGGCTCCGGTGTCACCGGTGCCGAGTTCGCCGGCGCCTACCAGGCCCTCGGCTCGAAGGTCACCCTCGTCTCCTCCCGCGACCGCGTGCTGCCCGGTGAGGACCCGGACGCCGCCGCCGTCCTGGAGGACGTCTTCCGCCGCCGCGGCATGAACGTCATGGCGCGTTCCCGTGCCGCCGCCGCCAAGCGGGTCGGCGACCGTGTCGAGGTCACCCTGTCCGACGGCCGCGTCATCACCGGCACGCACTGCCTGATGGCGGTCGGCGCCATCCCGAACAGCCAGGGCATGGGCCTGGAGGAGGCCGGCGTCAGGCTGCGCGACTCCGGGCACATCTGGACCGACAAGGTCTCCCGCACCACCGCCCCGGGCGTCTACGCCGCGGGCGACGTGACCGGCGTCTTCGCGCTGGCGTCCGTCGCCGCCATGCAGGGACGTATCGCCATGTACCACTTCCTGGGCGACGCGGTGGCCCCGCTGAACCTGAAGACGGTCTCCTCCAACGTCTTCACCGACCCCGAGATCGCGACCGTCGGCTACACGCAGGCGGACGTCGACGGGGGCAAGATCGACGCCCGGGTCGTCAAGCTGCCCCTGCTGCGCAACCCGCGCGCCAAGATGCAGGGCATCCGCGACGGCTTCGTGAAGCTGTTCTGCCGGCCGGGCACGGGGATCGTGGTCGGCGGTGTGGTCGTCTCACCGCGCGCCTCGGAACTGATCCATCCGATCTCGATCGCCGTCGACAACAATCTGACGGTCGAACAGATCGCGAACGCGTTCACCGTGTATCCGTCCCTTTCGGGGTCGATCGCGGAGGTCGCGCGCCAGCTCCACACGCGCAAGACGAGCGGGGAGATCTAGGCTCTGTCCAGCGGCCGGATCCGACTCCCCGCTGGTCACAGGGAGTTGTCGAGCATGCGTGCGGCATAGGCGGGGTGGGTAGGCCCTATACCACTTCTCGGTCTTCAGTGTGAACAACTTCTGTTATTCGGCGCAAACTGCTGAAACCAGACGGTCGTTGGGGTTACTGTCAGTTTCGTGTTCGCTGCAGAACGTCGCCAATTGATCCTCGAAATGGTGCGAGCGAACGGGGCCGTGTCGCTCCGTGAGCTCGCCCGCGTCGTCCAGACCTCCGAAGTGACCGTACGGCGGGACGTGCGCGCACTGGAGGCAGAAGGACTCCTCGACCGCCGGCACGGCGGTGCGGTACTGCCGGGCGGGTTCACGCGGGAGTCCGGCTTTCCGCAGAAGTCACATCTCGCGACCGCCGAGAAGACCGCCATCGCGGACCTCGCCGCCAACTTCGTGGAAGAGGGCGAGGCCATCGTGGTCGGGGCGGGCACCACCACCCAGGAGCTGGCCCGCCGGCTCGCCCGGGTGCCCGGGCTCACCGTCGTCACCAACTCCCTGCTGGTCGCCCAGGCGTTGGCCCATGCCAACCGCGTGGAGGTCGTGATGACCGGCGGCACCCTGCGCGGTTCCAACTACGCGCTCGTGGGCAGCGGAGCCGAGCAGTCCCTGCAGGGGCTGCGGGTCTCGCGGGCCTTCCTCTCCGGAAGCGGGCTCACCGCCGAGCGCGGGCTGTCCACCTCCAACATGCTCTCGGCGTCCGTCGACCGGGCACTGGTGCAGGCGGCGGCCGAAGTCGTCGTCCTCGCCGATCACACCAAGCTCGGTACGGACACCATGTTCCAGACCGTGCCCACGGACGTGATCACCCGGCTGGTGACGGACGAGCCGCCGGCGCACGACGACCGTGCGTCGACCGAACTGCAGGCCCTTGCCGATCAAGGTGTGCAGATCGCGGTGGCCGGTGCGTCCGGGAACTCGGGCGGTGATTCGGTCCCCCCGCGCCAGCCGCGCCGCGACGTAGCCCTGCCGGGACCTCGGCGCGGGCCGTCCGGGCTCAGGACGGCGACGGTGCTCGGTGAGACTTCGGCGGGGGCGGAGCAGCGGGCCCGGGTTGCGGATATGCGGCGGCGTTAGGGGTTCGCGCCTCAGCGCCGTGGGGGCCTGCGTTCGTGGGCGGGTGCCAGTTGGTCGTGGCTTGTCGCGCAGTTCCCCGCGCCCCTTGGGGCGTTGCGGCTAGGCGGCTTTCAAACCCTGCAAGGTCAAGGTCAGCAAGCGGTCTGCCAAGGCCGGGTCTGCCGGGGATTCCTCCGCTGCCAGTGCGATCGCATGGGTCAGTTGGAGGAGGTCGCCGATGGTGACGTCCGGGCGGATCCTTCCCGCTTCCTGGGCGCGGCGCAGCAGGGCGTCGCCCGCCTCGTGGATCGGGTCGCTGCATCGGGACAGGGCCGACGTGGTGTCGGAGGAGACCGACAGCAGGGCCCGCGCCAGGCCGCGGTACTCGCTCGCGTGCGTGACCGTCTCGCGGAGCCAGGTCACCAGGGCCGTGCAGGGCTCGGGGGCGCCGAGCAGTTCCCGGGAGCGGGTGAGCAGGTCGCCGACCGCGTCCTCGAAGACGGCGCTCAACAGGGCGTGCCGGTTGGGGAAGTGGCGGTAGAGGGTGCCGATGCCGACGCCCGCGCGGCGGGCCACGTCCTCCAGGGACGCGTCCGTGCCATGGGCGGCGAAGGCGGAGCGGGCCTCGGCGAGCAGCCGCTCGTAGTTGCGGCGGGCGTCGGCCCGCATGGCCCGCGGCATCACGGGTGTCACCGTGGCACCGCCGCGCGCGGAGGTCTCCGCCGACGTCGTGTCCACCAAGCCTCCCGCCCGTCTTCGTCTGCGCCCCCTTCTGCCTCAAGGATGCCATCGCCTCGGGGGACGGGGGAGGAGAACGAGGCGCCCGGCGGACCGATGCTCAAGTCCGCCGGGCGCCTCGTGAACGCTCCGGTCGTCAGTCCTTGATCTCGCAGATCGCGGCGCCGGAGGTGAGGGAGGCGCCGATCTCGGCGGACAGGCCCTTGATGGTGCCGGACTTGTGCGCGTTGAGCGGCTGCTCCATCTTCATGGCCTCCAGGACGACGACGAGGTCGCCCTCCTTGACCTCCTGGCCCTCCTCGACGGCGACCTTGACGATCGTGCCCTGCATGGGCGAGGCGAGGGTGTCGCCGGAGGCGAGGGGGCCGGACTTCTTGGCCGCACGCCGCTTGGGGCGGGCACCGGCCGCGAGGCCCGTGCGAGCCAGGGACATGCCCAGCGAGGACGGCAGGGAGACCTCAAGGCGCTTGCCGCCGACCTCGACGACGACCGTCTCGCGGCCCGGCTCCTCGTCCGTCTCCGCGTCGGCGGGGGCGGTGAAGGGCTTGATCTCGTTGACGAACTGGGTCTCGATCCAGCGGGTGTGGACCGTGAACGGGTCGGCGCTGCCGGTCAGTTCGGGGGCGAACGCCGGGTCCTTGACCACCGCGCGGTGGAACGGGATGGCCGTGGCCATGCCCTCGACCTGGAACTCCTCCAGGGCGCGGGCCGCGCGCTGCAGGGCCTGGGCGCGGGTGGCACCGGTGACGATCAGCTTGGCCAGCAGGGAGTCCCAGGCCGGGCCGATGACGCTGCCGGACTCGACGCCGGCGTCCAGGCGCACGCCCGGACCGGACGGCGGCGCGAACAGGGTGACCGTGCCGGGGGCGGGCAGGAAGTTGCGGCCCGGGTCCTCGCCGTTGATGCGGAACTCGAAGGAGTGGCCGCGCAGTTCGGGGTCGCCGTAACCGAGTTCCTCGCCGTCGGCGATGCGGAACATCTCCCGCACCAGGTCGATGCCGGCGACCTCCTCGGTGACCGGGTGCTCCACCTGCAGACGGGTGTTGACCTCCAGGAAGGAGATCGTGCCGTCGTTGCCGACGAGGAACTCCACGGTGCCGGCACCGACGTAGCCGGCCTCCTTGAGGATGGCCTTGGAGGCGGAGTACAGCTGCGCGACCTGCTCGTCCGACAGGAACGGCGCCGGCGCCTCCTCGACCAGCTTCTGGTGGCGGCGCTGCAGCGAGCAGTCACGGGTGGAGACGACGACCACGTTGCCGTGGCTGTCGGCCAGGCACTGGGTCTCCACGTGGCGGGGCTTGTCGAGGTAGCGCTCGACGAAGCACTCGCCCCGGCCGAAGGCGGCGACCGCCTCGCGGACGGCCGACTCGTAGAGCTCCGGCACCTCTTCGAGGGTGCGGGCGACCTTCAGGCCGCGTCCGCCGCCGCCGAAGGCGGCCTTGATGGCGATGGGCAGGCCGTTCTCCTGGGCGAAGGCGACGACCTCCTCGGCACCGGACACCGGGTCGGGCGTACCGGCCACCAGCGGGGCGCCGGCCCGCTGGGCGATGTGCCGGGCGGCCACCTTGTCACCGAGATCGCGGATGGCCTGCGGCGGCGGGCCGATCCAGGTCAGCCCGGCGTCGAGGACGGCCTGGGCGAACTCCGCGTTCTCCGACAGGAACCCGTAGCCGGGGTGGACGGCGTCGGCTCCGGCCTCGCGGGCGGCGCCCAGGACTTTCTCGATGTCCAGGTAGCTGCTCGCCGGGGTGTCACCGCCCAGGGCGAACGCTTCGTCCGCGGCGCGGACGTGCAGAGCGTCGCGGTCCGGGTCCGCGTAGACGGCCACGCTCGCGATCCCGGCATCCCGGCAGGCCCGGGCCACGCGGACAGCGATTTCGCCACGGTTGGCGATGAGCACCTTGCGCACGATTGAGGCTCCCTCCTTGAAACAAGCCGAGTTTAGGGACTGGCTACACGCCACTACGACCCGTCCCCAATGGTGAGCTTGCCCACACGGAGCGTGATACGAGGCTCGCTCGACCCTCGAAAGCCCTTGTCGCGCCGCGGCACGCAGGACTCCTTCGAGAAACCCTAGCTCTCCCATGTGGTCAAGGTCTCTGTGAGAGCGTGCTGCGGGCCACTCGGTTTCTTTGTGGAGTCCCTACGAATGGCCCAACGAATCTTTGCCCTCCGCAGAACCCTTGTCCCGGGGTTTACCCGTTAGTAGCGTTCACGATGTCCGAGACGTACTTGGGGTAACAGCAGCCGCGCCCGGCCTGATTCGGGCACGGCGGTCGAAAGTGGGTGGGGAACCGGTGGTACGCAGACCGGTGGCATGGGTCGTGGCGATCGTGCTCTTCGTGGAGGCGTTCGGTGTCGCCGCGCTCAACTGGTTCCTCGGGGTCGTCGTCGACCGTCAGGACATGTCCCTGGCCGGACTCGACTCCGACATGATGGCGAACTCCTCGAAGATCGGCGGGATCGTCTTCGGGCTCTACTTCGCCCTGTGCGGCCTGGTGGCGCTGCTCGTCGCCCTGCGGGACCGCCCGCCGGCCGGCTTCGGGCGCATCCTGCTGATCAGCGCGGCCGTGGTGCACGCGCTGCTCGGGGCGTTCGCCTGGGGCCTGGTGGGCTGGAGCGCGTTCCTGTTCATGGTGGTCGTGCTGGGGCTCATCGTGCTGCTGCTGATGACCTACGACAGCCCGGCGGAGCCGACGGACGCGGTCCCGCCCGCGGCACCCCCGGAGAACGACGGCGGCAAGGACGGCGCGGGTTCGCCCGTCACTTCTCCGCCGGCGCCCACAACTCCGTGATGCCGACGCCCAGTTGGGCGAGGAGCCGGCGGAGCAGGGGCAGGCTGATGCCGATGACGTTGCCGTGGTCGCCGTCGATGCCCTCGATGAACGGCGCGCTGCGGCCGTCGAGCGTGAACGCCCCCGCGACGTAGAGGGGTTCGCCCGAGGCGACGTAGGCGGCGACCTCCTCGTCGGTGGGCTCGCCGAAGCGGACCACGGTGGAGGCGGTGGCGGAGGTGTACCGGCCGCTGACGGTGTCGTAGACGCAGTGGCCGGTCTGGAGCGTGCCCGCGCGTCCGCGCATCGACTTCCACCTGGCCGTCGCCTCCTCGGCGTCGGCCGGCTTTCCCAGCGCCGCGCCGTCCAGGTCGAGGACGGAGTCGCAGCCGATGACCAGGGCGCCGTGCGCGTCCGGCCTGGCCGCGACCACGGAGGCCTTGGCCTCGGCGAGTGCGAGGGCGAGTTCGGCGGGGGTGGGGGCGCTCACGGCGTCCTCGTCGACGCCGCTGACGATGACCTCCGGTTCGAGGCCGGCCTGGCGCAGCAGATTCAGCCGGGCGGGCGACTGGGAGGCGAGGATGAGGCGGCGGCGGGGCACGTCTGTCATGCGCTCAGGGTAGTCGCGCCGGATCGCGCCGCGGGCTCGGCGGGGGCTACCTCAGGCCGATCACGATCATCGCCAGGATCATGGCCAGGGCCATGAGAAGGCCGAGCCGCCGCATCTTGTCCTGCATGTCGCGCAGTTCCTTGGGCGGCTCGTTCTCGGGGTCTGACCACAGCATGTTTCCAGCGTGCGGCGGGCCTTCGCCGGGCGCCTGAGTACGGGTACTCAAGTTGACGCCCGGCGTTGCACCGATGTGCGCGGTTCCCCGCGCCCCTGGGGGGCTTCGGTTACCCCGGCCAGAAGGTGCGCGCCCAGGAGGTGGGGCTCGGTTGGGGCAGGCGGTGGGTGGCGATGCGGGACGGGTCGGACCACGTGTCGCGGTCCCGGGTCGCGCCGGGCGGGACGAAGGCCTGTGCCGCGGCGCGGGCGCGGACCACCGCCAGGGCGGCGGCGAGCTCCTCCGCGGTCGGGTTGCCCCGTACGACCTTGATGTTCATGACGGCTCCCTGCCGGACTAGAGGGGGATGTTGCCGTGCTTCTTGGGCGGCAGCGACTCGCGCTTGGTGCGCAGCTGGCGCAGGCCGCGGACGAGGTGGGCGCGGGTGTCGGACGGCATGATCACCGCGTCGACGTAGCCGCGCTCGGCCGCGATGTAGGGGTTGAGGAGGGCGTCCTCGTACTCCTGGATCAGCCGGGCCCGGGTCGCCTCCAGGTCGCCTGCGGCATCCGCCTCGGCGATGGTGCGGCGGTGCAGGATGTTGACCGCGCCCTGGGCGCCCATGACGGCGATCTGGGCGGTCGGCCAGGCGAGGTTGAGGTCTGCTCCCAGGTGCTTGGAGCCCATGACGTCGTAGGCGCCGCCGAACGCCTTGCGGGTGATGACCGTGATCAGCGGGACGGTGGCCTCGGCGTAGGCGTAGATCAGCTTGGCGCCGCGGCGGATGATGCCGTCGTGCTCCTGGTCGACGCCGGGCAGGAAGCCGGGGACGTCGACGAAGGTGATGACGGGGATGTTGAAGGCGTCGCAGGTGCGCACGAAGCGCGCGCCCTTCTCGGAGGCCTTGATGTCCAGGCAGCCGGCGTACTGCATCGGCTGGTTGGCGACGACGCCCACCGGGTGGCCCTCGACGCGACCGAAGCCGGTGAGGATGTTCGGCGCGAACAGCGGCTGGGTCTCGAAGAACTCGGCGTCGTCGAGGATGTGCTCGATGACGGTGTGCATGTCGTAGGGCTGGTTCGCGCTGTCGGGCACGAGGGTGTCCAGCTCGAGGTCCTCACCGGTGACGGCGAGGTCGGCCTCCTCGGGGTAGACCGGGGCCTCGGAGAGGTTGTTGGACGGCAGGTACGACAGCAGCTGCTTGACGTACTCGATGGCGTCCTTCTCGTCGCCGGCCATGTGATGGGCCACGCCGGAGGTGGAGTTGTGGGTGCGGGCGCCGCCCAGCTCCTCGAAGCCGACGTCCTCGCCGGTGACCGTCTTGATGACGTCCGGGCCGGTGATGAACATGTGCGAGGTCTGGTCGACCATCACCGTGAAGTCGGTGATCGCGGGGGAGTAGACCGCGCCGCCCGCGCACGGGCCGACGACCAGGCTGATCTGCGGGATGACGCCGGAGGCGTGGGTGTTGCGGCGGAAGATCTCGCCGTACGCGCCGAGCGAGGCCACGCCCTCCTGGATACGGGCGCCGCCGGAGTCGTTGATGCCGATGACCGGGCAGCCGGTCTTCAGCGCGAAGTCCATGACCTTGACGATCTTCTGGCCGTAGACCTCGCCCAGCGCGCCGCCGAAGACGGTGAAGTCCTGCGAGAAGACGGCGACCGGGCGGCCGTCGACCGTGCCGTAGCCGGTCACGACGCCGTCGCCGTAGGGGCGGTTGTTCTCCAGGCCGAAGTTGGTGGAGCGGTGCCGGGCGAACTCGTCGAGCTCCACGAACGAGCCCTCGTCGAGCAGCAGCTCGATCCGCTCACGGGCCGTCAACTTGCCCTTGGAGTGCTGCTTCTCGACGGCGCGTGCGGAGCCGGCGTGCGTCGCTTCCTCGATACGGCGCTGGAGATCCGCGAGTTTGCCCGCGGTGGTGTGGATGTCGATCCCTGGGATCTCTTGACGCTCTTCCGGCTCGGACATCGGGATGCGGCTCCCTGCCTGCTCAAAAGGGGGGACGGTTACTCATCCGTAGAGTAGTGGGGGGCCTACGAATCAGCAGTGCGGCGTTTCACACACCTAGGGTGGCTTGCATGACGCCGCGAGATGCTTCAGACGACAGCCGCTGGTCCGATCTGGACCGGCCTCCCCTCAACGCCAACGCGCTGCACCGCGGTCTGGTGCAGGAGGGCGGGCTGTGGCGTGACGTGGAGGTGGTGCCGAGCACCGGCTCCACCAACTCGGACCTGGTCGCCCTGGCCGCGGCGGGCAAGGCGGCCGAGGGCTCGGTCCTGATCGCCGAGGAGCAGACCTCCGGGCGGGGCCGCCTGGACCGGCAGTGGACGGCGCCGGCCCGCTCGGGACTGTTCTTCTCCGTTCTTCTGCAGCCGGGCGAGGTGCCGGTCGCCCGCTGGGGCTGGCTCCCCCTGCTCACCGGGGTCGCCGTGGCGACGGGGCTGTCCCGCTCCGCGGGCGTGGACACGGCACTCAAGTGGCCCAACGACCTGCTGGTCTCCATCGGCGGCGAGGAGCGCAAGGCCGGCGGCATCCTCGCCGAGCGGGCCGGGGACGGCGGAGTGGTCGTCGGGGTCGGCATCAACGTCACCCTGCGGGAGGCGGAACTGCCGGTCCCGCAGGCGGGTTCGCTGGTGCTGGCCGGCGCGGTCAGCACCGACCGCGACCCCCTGCTGAGGGCGGTGCTGCGCTCCCTGGCCGAGTGGTACGGGCGGTGGCGCGAGGCCGGCGGCGACCCGGTGGCCTGCGGACTGCAGGAGACGTATGCGGCGGGCTGCGCGACCCTGGGACGGGTGGTACGGGCGGAGCTGCCGGGGGACCGGGCGATCACCGGTGAGGCGGTGGCGATCGACGGTGACGGCCGACTGGTGATCGCCACGGAGAACGGGGTACAGGAGCCCGTCGGGGCGGGCGACATCGTGCACCTGAGGCCCGCCTAGCAGAGTGTGGAGGTACGGCTGCCTGCAGCTGAGCATGACGGGCGGGAGTGAGCTACCGCACACCTGCCGTACAGTTGAGGCCGGTCGATACCTGACCGTGGCAGATCGGAAGGGCAGCAGGCGTGACCGTCGACGACACGGGATCCGGTTCGGACCCGGACGGCCGGGTGGACCCCCATGCCGCCGACCCCGGCGACGACCCGCTCGCGCTGCGCCTGGAGCATCTGATCCTCGGGGCCGAGCGGCGCTACACCCCCTTTCAGGCGGCGCGCAGCGCGGGCGTCTCCGTGGAGCTGGCCACGCGCTTCTGGCGGGCGATGGGCTTCGCCGACATCGGGCAGGCCAAGGCGCTCACCGAGGCCGACGTGCTGGCGCTGCGTCGGCTGTCCGGTCTGGTCGAGGCGGGGCTGCTGAGCGAGGCCATGGCGGTGCAGGTGGCCCGCTCCACCGGGCAGACCACGGCCCGGCTGGCCGAGTGGCAGATCGACTCCTTCCTGGAGGGCCTGACCGAGCCGCCCGAGCCGGGGATGACCCGCACCGAGGTGACGTACCCGATCGTCGAGCTGCTCCTGCCCGAGCTGGAGGAGTTCCTCGTCTACGTCTGGCGGCGCCAGCTCGCCGCCTCGGCCGGCCGGGTCGTGCAGGCCGCCGACGACGAGGAGATGGTCGACCGGCGCCTGGCCGTCGGCTTCGCGGACCTCGTCGGCTTCACCCGCCTCACCCGCCGTATGGAGGAGGAGGAACTCGGCGAGCTCGTCGAGGCCTTCGAGACGACCTGCGCCGATCTGGTCGCCGCGCACGGCGGGCGGCTCGTCAAGACCCTGGGCGACGAGGTGCTGTACGCGGCGGACGACTGTGGCGTCGCCGCCGAGATCGCGCTGCGCCTGATCGAGACGATGGCGAACGACGAGACGATGCCCGAGCTGCGCGTCGGCATCGCCTTCGGCACGGTGACCACTCGCATGGGCGATGTGTTCGGTACGACGGTGAACCTCGCCTCCCGGCTGACCTCGATAGCTCCGCGTGACGCCGTCCTGGTGGACAGCGACTTCGCCCAGGAGCTCATCCGCACCGGGGAGGCCCCCGCCTCCGAGGCCGAAGCGGCCGAGGCCGCGGCCGCCGCGGAGAAGGAGGGCGAGGAGCCCCCGACGTACCGCTTCGCGCTCCAGCCGATGTGGCAGCGGCCGGTGCGTGGTCTGGGCGTGGTGGAGCCGTGGCTGCTGACGCGGCGGACCGACACCCCCTAGGGCCTGTCGCGCAACAGGCCCTGGTCGTTCAGCGCTCCTCGCCGGTCAGCGCGCCCACGCACAGGCCGACGACCGGGAGGCACAGGCCCGGGCCGTCCTCGTCGTGCGTGTGGCTGGGCCGCGGTGCGGGAGGGGGCGTGGTCCGGCCGGGTGCCGGGGTCGGACGGGGCGCCGGAGCCGTCGTGGCCGGCGGCCGGACGGTGGTGGTGGCCGTCGGAGCGTTCGGCGCCTGAGGGACGGTCGTGGTGCCGGTGGTGGCAGCCGTCGGGTCCCCCGGTGACGTGGTCGTGGCCGGCAGCGGCAGGACGCTCGCGCCCGCCGTCGGTGTCCCACTCACCCCGCCGAGCACGGAGGCAGCGGACCGACTCACCCGGGGTACGGCCTCGACGGTGGCGGCGGTGTTGCCCGACCGGGCGGTTCCGGGGCCCGCGTCCTGACGGGGATCGGCCTCCGCGGTGCCGCCGATCCCGCCGACCCCCGATTCCGGCGCCATCCGCACCAGGCTCAGCGCGCCGGCGGCCAGCGCAAGACCGCCGACGGCGAACAGGACCTTGCGGGGGCGGGGCCTGCGATGCCTGCCGCGCCCCACCGGTGTCTCCGTCATCACGAACCCTCCCCGTTGCGCTCGCGCCCCCTGCACGCCGCGGCGCAGGCACGCTACGCGCCGGCGTGGGCGGCCGGGCGGGAGTCGCGGCTATGTCACCCGAACGGGGACAGCGGGCGGAAAGCCTGCGATGATCGGGCCGAGACTTGTTAACCCGCGTTAACCGGAGGGCGTCATGAGTGAGGAGCGGTTCGGGGAGTTCGTGGCGGTGCGGCGGGACGGGGGCGAGGGCGCCGGGCACGTCGCCGAGCTCGTCCTCGACCGGCCCAAGGCCATGAACGCCGTCTCGACCGAGATGGCGCGGTCGATCGCCGGCGCGTGCGCGGCGCTGGGCGCCGACCGTGACGTACGCGTCGTCGTGCTGACCTCCACGCACGAGCGGGCGTTCTGCGTCGGGGCGGATCTCAAGGAGCGGAACTCCTTCACCGACGCCGATCTGGTCCGGCAGCGGCCCCTCGCGCGGGCCGCCTACACCGGGGTCCTCGAACTGCCTGTGCCGACGATCGCCGCCGTGCACGGCTTCGCGCTGGGCGGCGGCTTCGAGCTGGCGCTGTCGTGCGACCTGATCGTGGCCGACCGCACGGCCGTGGTGGGGCTGCCGGAGGTGTCCGTGGGCGTCATTCCGGGCGGTGGCGGCACGCAGCTGCTGCCGCGGCGCGTGGGGGCCGCGCGGGCGGCCGAGCTCATCTTCTCGGCGCGGCGTCTTCAGGCCGACGAGGCGCGGGAGTTGGGACTCGTCGACGAGCTGGTGGAGGAGGGGCGGGACCGGGCGGAGGCGCTGGCCCTGGCCGCGCGCATCGGTGCGCACTCGCCGGTCGGGCTGCGGGCCGCCAAGCGCGCGCTGCGGCTGGGGCACGGGCTCGATCTGCGGGCCGGCCTCGAGGTCGAGGACGCCGCGTGGCGCTCGGTGGCGTTCTCGGGGGACCGGGCGGAAGGCGTGGCGGCGTTCAACGAGAAGCGGAAGCCGCAATGGCCGGGGGAGTAGCGGCACGGCCATCGCTCACCCCACCGCCGTACCAATGACCCGAAACACCCCAAACATCCCTAACCTGGAGTGATGGGTGAGGACAAGCGGCTCGCGGCCGTGGTCGCGTTGGCGCAGGGGATGGCGGCGGCTCACGGTTCGCACGAGGCGTGGCGCTCGGCGGCGGCCGGTGCGTGCCGGGCGCTGGGCGGGAGCTTCGCCGCGCTGTCGGTGTGGGAGCGGGAGCGCGGCCGGCTGCGGGTCCTCGTGAACGTGGGGGAGCTGACCGAGGGGGAGGACGAGTTCCCCGAGGACGAGTCCTATCCCGTGCACCAGTTCCCCGAGATCACCGAGTTCCTGCACGAGCGGTGGGCCGGGGGCGGCGAGCCGGACGCCTGGGTGGAGACGGCGCAGGGGCCCGCCGCGGGCGGCCGCCCCGGCTATGTCCACCAGCGCGTCGCCGCCCTGCGCCGGCGCGGCCGCGGCAGCTGTGTCGTCGCGCCGATCGTGCTGCACGGGCGCGCGTGGGGTGAGCTCTACGTCGCCCGCCCCGCCGGCGCCCTCGTCTTCGAGCGGGCGGACGCCGACTTCGCCACCGTTCTGGCCGCCGTCGTGGCCGCCGGGATCGCCCAGGCGGAGCGGCTGGAGGAGGTGCGGCGGCTCGCCTACACCGACGCCCTCACCGGCCTCGCCAACCGCCGCGCCGTCGACGGGAAGCTGGACGAGGCCGTGGAGGCGCACCGGGTGGACGGCACGGTTGTCAGCCTCGTCGTCTGCGACCTCAACGGCCTCAAGCGTGTCAACGACACCCGCGGCCATGCCGTCGGCGACCGCCTCCTCGAACGCTTCGGCTCCGTCCTCTCCCTGTGCGGGGCGATGCTGCCGGGGGCGCTGGCCGCGCGGCTCGGCGGTGACGAGTTCTGTCTGCTGGCGGTCGGGCCGTCCGCCGACGAGGCCGTCAAGGCGGCCGACGAACTGTGCCGCCGAGCCGCGGAGTTGGAGCTCGGCGACGGGGTGGCCTGCGGGGTGGCCTCCACGGGGGACCCGATCGGGCCGGTGCGGTCCGCCCGCCGGCTGTTCCGGCTGGCGGACGCCGCCCAGTACCGCGCGAAGGCGCTCCGCGCTGACCGGCCGGTGGTGGCGGGCCGGGAGGGTCCCGACGATCCGGTGATGCGGCTGGTCGACACCCCTTCGCTCCAGGATCCAGGGGAACGGCGGCAGTTCCGGGGCCGGGGCTGACCTTCCCGGCGGGCTCGAACCTGTAAGGGGCGTAACGCCGACCCAGTAGTGACATCTTCGTCTTCACTGCGTACGCTCCTGAATATGGATATGCACACTGTGGTGGTGGGGACGTCCGGGGTGACCGCGTCCGACGTGCTCGCCGTGGCGCGCGACGGGGCCCGGATCGAGCTGTCGGGGGAGGCGGTCGCGGCGCTCGCCGCGGCCCGCGAGATCGTGGACGCGCTGGCGGCCAAGCCCGAGCCGGTCTACGGCGTCAGCACCGGCTTCGGTGCTCTGGCGACCCGGCACATCAGCCCGGAGCTGCGGGCCCAGCTGCAGCGCAACATCGTCCGCTCGCACGCGGCGGGCCTCGGGCCGCGCGTGGAGCGCGAGGTCGTACGGGCCCTGATGTTCCTGCGGCTCAAGACCGTCTGCTCGGGGCACACCGGTGTCCGGCCCGAGGTCGCGCAGACCATGGCCGACGTGCTCAACGCCGGGATCACCCCGGTCGTCTACGAGTTCGGCTCCCTCGGCTGCTCCGGCGACCTCGCGCCCCTGTCGCACTGTGCCCTGACGCTCATGGGGGAGGGGGACGCGGAGGGCCCGGACGGAACGGTCCGTCCCGCGGGCGAGCTGCTCGCCGCGCACGGCATCGCCCCCGTCGAGCTCCGTGAGAAGGAGGGCCTCGCCCTGCTCAACGGCACCGACGGCATGCTCGGCATGCTGATCATGGCCCTCGCCGACCTGGACCGGCTCTACAAGTCGGCCGACATCACCGCCGCCCTCAGCCTGGAGGCGCTGCTGGGCACCGACAAGGTGCTCGCCCCCGAGCTGCACGCCATCCGCCCGCACCCCGGGCAGGGCGCCTCGGCCGCCAACATGCTTGCCGTGCTGAAGGGTTCGGAGCTCACCGGGCACCACCAGGACGACGCGCCGCGCGTCCAGGACGCCTACTCGGTGCGCTGCGCCCCGCAGGTCGCCGGTGCCGGCCGGGACACCATGGCGCACGCCCGCACGGTCGCCGAGCGCGAGCTGGCCTCCGCCGTGGACAACCCGGTCGTGCTGCCGGACGGGCGCGTGGAGTCCAACGGCAACTTCCACGGCGCCCCGGTCGCGTACGTCCTCGACTTCCTCGCCATCGCAGCCGCGGACCTGGCCTCCATCGCCGAGCGCCGCACCGACCGGCTGCTCGACAAGAACCGCAGCCACGGCCTGCCGCCGTTCCTGGCCGACGACGCGGGCGTCGACTCGGGCCTCATGATCGCCCAGTACACGCAGGCCGCGCTGGTGAGCGAGCTGAAGCGGCTGGCCGTACCGGCGTCCGCCGACTCGATCCCCTCCTCCGCCATGCAGGAGGACCACGTCTCCATGGGCTGGTCGGCCGCCCGCAAGCTGCGCACGGCCGTCGACAACCTCGCGCGCGTGGTCGCCGTCGAGATGTACGCCGCCACGCGTGCGATCGAGCTGCGCGAGGGCCTGACCCCGGCCCCCGCCTCGCAGGCGGCCATCACGGCCGCGCGGGCGGCGGGCGTCCAGGGTCCCGGCCCCGACCGTTTCCTCGCCCCCGACCTCGCCGCCGCGGACGCGTTCGTGCGGGACGGGCGGCTGGTCGCCGCGGTGGAGGGCGTCACCGGCCCGCTGCAGTAGCCGTACGGGAGAGGGGCCCTGCCGGGTGTGCGGCAGGGCCCCTCGACGTCGTGCCCGCTCAGAAGCCGAGGCGTTCGCGGCGTACCGAATACACCACGAAGCCGGCGCCGACCCCGAGGAAGAGGGTGCCGCCGACGACGTAGGGCGTGGTGTCGAAGCTTCCGGTGTCGGCGAGTTGGGTGTCCGCGACGGAGCTGTCCGCGGTCGTCGACGCCACCCGTGCCTGGGTGGTGACCTCGGAGGCCGGGGTCGTCGAGGGTGTTGTTCTCGCCGGCTGGTCCCCGCTCGCGTTGGCGGAGGGAACGAACCACAGGGCGCACAGGAGGGTCCCCGCGGCGGTGGCGGTCAGCAGCGGACGGCGAACGGATGACACGGAATATCGATCCCCTTGTGGCGCTGGCGAATTGGCCGTGTGGAGCGATGTTAGTGAAAGGCGCGGGTCACAGGAAAGTCACGGGAGGCATGGGCCTTACGCTCCGGGCATGAGCACTGAAGAGACATCACGTTTTGTCCGCCTCCGGGTGGAACTCGTCATCGAGGTCGACGACCCCGACGCGGTGACCAAGGCGGCGCTGCGGCGTCTCGCCGAGGAGAACGACGTGCCGGCCGACGAGCGGGCGCACGCCGAAGACGCTGTGACGGAAGACACCGCGGAAGCCCTCGCGTTTCTGGTGGACCCGTTCGACCTGGTCAGCGCTGTGCCCGGGGTCGAGCTCGCACAGGCCTCGTGGTCGAGCGAGGCCGTCGACTACGACCCCGATTCGCCGGATTGGGACCTGGACGAGGATGATGCTGACGACGACGAGGACGAGGGGGCCGCAATCGGCTCCTAGCGGCTCGGGGCATGCGAAACCCCGGGCGGCAACCACCGCCCGGGGTTTCGTCGTCCTCAGCGGCGCACTGACCGATTTCCGCACCACCCGCCCCGTCCGACGTGGCGTGCCCCACATCTTTGGGCCAGGTGGAACGGGACGAACCGGTCGTAGCGTTGAAGTTCTTCAACGGGGACTGGTCGGGTTTTCCGGGGAATCGGCAACGATGGAGAAGCGTGTGATGACGAACAGTAAGCGGCGCAACGGCCTGACGGTCGCGTCCGCACTGCTCGGCGGGGTTCTGGCCCTTACGGCATGTTCCGGTGGCGGTGGCGGCGGTGACGCCTCGGGCACCAAGGGCAAGGACACCTCGCAGGCCAAGGCCGACGAGGCGGCGGCCAAGAAGTCCTCCGAGGCCGATATCAAGATCACCCCCAAGGACGGCTCGGACAACGCCTCCATCAACAACTCCGCCGCCGTCACCGTCAGCAAGGGAACGCTCACAGGCGTGACGATGACGACCGCCGACGGCACCGCGGTGGCCGGCCAGCTGTCCGCGGACAAGCTCAGCTGGAAGCCCAGCACCCAGCTGCAGCGCTCGACCACCTACAAGGTCGCCGCCGAGGCCAAGGACTCCGCCGGCCTCGTCGCGCACGAGAATGCCTCGTTCACCACGGTCTCCCCGAACAACAGCTTCATAGGCAACTTCACGCCGGAGCAGGGCTCGACCGTCGGCGTGGGCATGCCGGTGTCGATCAACTTCGACAAGGCCATCACCAACAAGGCCGCGGTCCAGAAGGGCATCACGGTCTCCTCCAGCAGCGGCCAGGAGGTCGTCGGGCACTGGTTCGGCGCCAACCGCCTCGACTTCCGCCCCGAGGACTACTGGAAGGAGAACTCCACCGTCACGCTGAAGCTCGCGCTCGACGGCGTCGAGGGCGCCTCCGGTGTCACGGGCGTGCAGCAGAAGACGGTCACCTTCCACATCGGCCGCAACCAGGTCTCCTACGTCGACGCCAAGACCAAGCAGATGAAGGTCACGCAGGACGGCAAGACGATCAAGACGATCCCGATCTCGGCCGGTTCGCCGGAAAACAAGACCTACAACGGCACCATGGTCATGTCCGAGAAGTTCAAGGAGACGCGCATGAACGGCGCGACCGTGGGCTTCACCGACGACGACGGCAAGGGCGAGTACGACATCAAGGACGTGCCGCACGCCATCCGGCTGACCAACTCCGGCACGTTCCTGCACGGCAACTACTGGGGCGCGAAGTCCATCTTCGGCTCCGTGAACACCAGCCACGGCTGCGTGGGCCTGTCGGACACCAAGGGCGCCGACGACAAGGGCACACCGGCCTACTGGATGTACAACAACTCGATCGTCGGCGACGTCGTGGTGATCTCCAACACCGGCGACAAGACGGTCCAGCCGGACAACGGCCTCAACGGCTGGAACCTCAGCTGGGCTGCGTGGAAGGCCGGTTCGGCCGTCTGACCCACCGTCGGCTCACAGCTCTCCGATGCCGCCCTCAGGGGCGGCATCGGTGTTTCCGGGGCTTTTCAGGGGGCGGCCACAGCCTTCTCATGCATCTCTTATGCCGGCCTTATCCAAGCATCACGCGCCGTCCCTACCTTGCGGCCATGTTCTTCACCTACCTGAGGCGCGAACTGCGCCGCCGCAGAAAGGCGGCCCTCGTCGTCGCCTCCGGCCTCGCGTTGGGCATCGCGCTGGTCATCGTGGTCAACTCCGTGTCCAACGGCATGGGGAAGGCGCAGGACAAGGTCCTCCAGTCGCTCTACGGACTGGGCACGGACATGACGGTCACCAAGGCCGCGACGCCGTCCGCCTCCAGCTCGCAGCGGCCGCGCTTCCAGTTCGACGCGCGGGGCAACGACGACGACTCGAAGCAGAGCAGCGACCGGGTCATGGTGCAGGGCTTCACCACCCTGTCGTCCACCACCGTCTCCAAGGTCGGTGGCCAGAAGGGGGTCTCGACCGCCGTCGGCGGGCTGAGCCTCAACGTGGTCAAGATCGACGGCCAGTTCACCCGCGGCCAGTTCCAGCAGAACCAGAACGGCGCCGGCGGCGCGCGCGGCGGCGGCCGGCCGCAGGGCGAGGTGAAGGGCGGCGGCGCCAACTTCGACGTCAACTCCTACTCGGTCTACGGCACCGACGTCACGCAGACCGGACTCGGCCCGCTGACCTCGTCGAAGATCACCAGCGGCCGTACCTTCAAGGCGACCGAGACCGACGCCAAGGTGCTGGTCGCCGACTCGGCGTACGCCAAGGAGAAGAAGTACAAGGTCGGTTCGAGCGTCACCGTCAACAAGGTCAAGTACAAGATCATCGGCATCGCGACGGCCGACAGCGGTGACTCCGCGGCCAATCTGTACATGCCGCTGAAGCAGGCCCAGACGCTGGCCGGCCAGAAGAACAAGGTCACCACGATCTACGTCAAGGCGACCGACTCCCAGCAGATCTCCGCGGTCAAGTCGACCATCCAGAAGAACGTCTCGGGTACGACGGTCACCACCTCCGCCGACCTCGCCGACACCGTCTCCGGCTCCCTGTCGACGGCGTCCTCCCTCGCCACCAACGTCGGCAAGTGGCTGTCCATCGCGGTGCTGGTGGCCGCCTTCCTGGTCGCCGGACTGCTCACCTCCTCCGCCGTCTCGCGCCGGGTGCGCGAGTTCGGCACGCTCAAGGCGCTGGGCTGGAAGTCGGGCCGGGTGACCCGGCAGGTCGTCGGTGAAGCCATGGTCAACGGTCTGGTGGGCGGCGCCCTCGGCATCGCGCTCGGCCTCGCCGGCGCCTACGTCGTCACCGCCATCAGCCCCACGCTCCAGGCCCAGTTGGGCGGCAGCGGCGGGGGCACCGGTGGTCCCGGCGGTGGGGGCGGCTTCGGCGGGGGCGGCTTCGGCGGGGGCGGCCGCGGGGCCGCCAAGACCCTGGAGGTCGCGCTCACCGCGCCGGTGAGCCTCACGACCATCGCCCTGGCGGTCGCCCTCGCGGTGGCCGGCGGTCTGATCGCGGGGGCCTTCGGCGGCTGGCGGGCATCGCGGCTGCGCCCCGCGGACGCGCTGAGGCGCGTCGAGTAGCAACCCGCCCGGCCCCACCCACGAACCCTCCCAGGAGCCACCATGTACGAACTAAGAGGCGTCACCAAGCGCTACACCCGGGGCAAGGACACCGTCACCGCCCTGGACGCCGTAGACCTGGCCATCGCGGACGGGGACCGTCTCGTCATCCAGGGCCCCACCGGCGGCGGCAAGTCCACCCTGCTCCAGATGCTCGGCGGCCTGGACCGGCCCACGGCCGGTGAAGTCGTCCTGGACGGGACCGACTTGGCGAAGCTGTCCGAGGCCCGCCTCACCAAGGTCCGCAGCGAGAACATCGGCTTCGTCTTCCAGAGCTTCAACCTCATTCCCACCCTCACCGCCCAGGAGAACGTGGAGACCGCCCTCGTACCCCTGGGCGTGAAGACGAAGGACCGCCGCGAACGGGCGGCCGAGGCGCTCAGGTCGGTCGGCCTCGGCGAACGCCTCGGCCATCTGCCCGGCGAGATGTCGGGAGGCCAGCAGCAGCGCGTCGCCATCGCCCGCGCGCTGGTGAAGGAGCCGAAGGTACTGCTCGCCGACGAACCCACCGGCAATCTCGACGAGTCGATGCGCGACGAGATCATGGAAGTGCTGGAGCGCATGTGGAAGGAGCTCGGGCTGACCTTCATCATGGTCACCCACGACTCCGCCATCGCGAAGAAGGCCCCGCGTCTGGCGACGATCCGCAAGGGCAGGATCACCGTCAAGGAGAACGCGGGAGCGTAGCTCTTACCTTCCTCTCATCTCTTGAGGTGCCTGATCACCCCCCGGCATACTGCGTGATCCGGGGGGTGTACGCGCAAGCGTGCGAGACCACCCCCGGCCGGGTGACAGGGGAATGCGCCCGGTACTTCATCTCCAGGGGGAGACTTGCGCAGACAACTGAAAAGAGCATGCGCGTCCGCCGTCGCCGCGGCGGCCGCGGTGGCCCTCGCGGCGGGAACGACCAGCCCGGCGCAGGCCAAGTCCCGTCAGGCGGCCGTCCCTTCGAGGGCCGCCTCGCTCACCGCGAAGCACCGCATCACGCTGATCACGGGTGACCGCGTCGCCGTCGACGCCAAGGGCCGCGTGGTCGGCCTGGAGCCCGCGAAGGGCCGCGAGCACATACCAGTCCAGATACGCAGGGCCGACGGCCACACCCTGGTCGTCCCCTCCGACGTCGCCCGCCTGATCGCGACCGGCAAGGTCGACCAGCGGCTGTTCGACGTCACCGAGCTGAACCGGGCCACCACCCGCACCTCCCAGAAGCACGGCCTGAAGGTCATCGTCGGCTACCAGGGCGCCGCTTCCGCCGCCAAGACCGGCGTCCGGGACGCGGGCAGGCTCCGTGAGCGCCTCACGTCCCTCAACGCCGACGCCGTGCAGACGCCGAAGCAGGACACCGCCGAGCTGTGGCACGCGGTCACCGACGGCGACAGGACGGCCTCCGGCATCGCGCACGTCTGGCTGGACGGGGTCCGCAGGGCCAGCCTCGACAAGTCCGTACCCCAGATCGGCGCACCGAAGGCGTGGGCCGCCGGCTACACCGGCAAGGGCGTCAGGATCGCGGTCCTGGACACCGGCATCGACGCGACCCACCCGGACCTCAAGGGCCAGGTCGTCGCCGAGAAGAACTTCTCCACCGCCGCCGACGCCACCGACCACTACGGGCACGGCACGCACGTCGCGTCCATCGCGGCGGGCACGGGCGCCAAGTCCCACGGCAAGTACAAGGGCGTGGCCCCGGACGCCAAGCTGCTCAACGGCAAGGTGCTCGACGACAGCGGCTCCGGCGACGACTCCCAGATCCTGGCCGGCATGGAGTGGGCGGCCGAGCAGGGCGCCGACGTCGTCAACCTCAGCCTCGGCGGCGGCGACACCCCCGGCATCGACCCGCTCGAGGCCGAGGTGAACAAGCTCTCCGAGCAGAAGGGCATCCTGTTCGCCATCGCCGCGGGCAACGACGGCGACTTCGGCGAGCAGACCATCGGCTCCCCGGGCAGCGCGGCCGACGCACTCACCGTCGGCGCGGTCGACGACCACGACAAGCTGGCGTCGTTCTCCAGCCGCGGCCCCGGCCTCGACGGCCAGATCAAGCCCGACGTGACCGCGCCCGGCGTGGACATCACCGCGGCCGCCGCCCCCGGCAGCGTCATCGACAAGGAGGTCGGCGAGAACCCGCCCGGCTACCTCACCATCTCCGGTACGTCGATGGCGACCCCGCACGTGGCGGGCGCCGCGGCCCTGCTCAAGCAGCAGCACCCGGACTGGAGGTCCGCCGAGCTCAAGGGCGCGCTGACCGGATCGGCGAAGGGTGGCAAGTACACGCCGTTCCAGCAGGGTTCGGGCCGTATCGCCGTCGACCGGGCCATCAAGCAGTCGGTGATCGCCGACCCGGTGTCGGTGAGCTTCGGCACCGCCCAGTGGCCGCACACCGACGACAAGCCGGTCACCAGGCAGCTGACGTACCGCAACCTCGGCACCAAGGACGTCACGCTGAACCTGGCCGCGAGCGCCACCGACCCCAAGGGGCATGCGGCCCCGGCGGGCTTCTTCAAGCTCGGTGCGGCCAAGGTGACGGTCCCGGCCGGGGGCAAGGCCTCGGTCGGCCTGACCGTGAACACCAAGCTGGGCGGCACGCTGGAGGGCGCGTACGCCGCGTACGTGACGGCGACGGGCGGCGGCCAGAGCGTGCGGACGGCCGCGGCCGTGCAGCGCGAGGTCGAGTCCTACGACGTCAAGCTGAAGTTCGTGGGCCGTGACGGCAGTCCGGCGAAGTACTACTCGGCGACCCTGGCCGGCGTCTCTGGCCTCGGCCAGGGCAAGTCCTACGCGCCCTACGACGCCTCCGGAACCGTCACCGCGCGGGTGCCCAAGGGTGGTTACGTCCTCGACACCAGCGTCTTCGTGGACCCGGAGGACGCCACCAAGGGCATCGACTGGCTGGCGCAGCCCAAGCTGAGCGTCACCAGGAACACGACGATCACGCTGGACGCCCGTACCGCGAAGCCGGTCGACATCACCGTGCCCAACACGGCCGCCAAGTCGGCCTTCGCGTCACCGGGTTACGACGTGACCACCGCCGACTCCGGCTACGGCTTCGGCTGGCTCCTGGACTCCTACGCCAACTTCCGCTCCAGGGGCCTCGGCCCGCAGGTCACCGACGGTTCGCTGACCCAGCAGTGGGACGGCCACTGGACCAGCGGCGCGCACGAGCAGTACGACGTCACCAGCGGCTCCGCCGTCAAGCAGCTCGCCACCGGCTACACCAAGCACTGGAAGGCCTCGGAGCTGGCCACCGTGAACGTCGGCCTCGGCGCCTCGGCGAGCGGCAAGAAGGGCGCGATCGACGCCGTCGGCTGGCTGCCCTTCAGCAGCAGCGCCTCCTCGATCGGCATGGCGGAGACGCTGCCCGGCACCCGCAAGCTGCATCTGTCGACCGTGAACGGCGTGCGGTGGGAGATGGAGTTCGAGCAGTACGGCGGCACCGACGCGGACGGCTTCCCGGTCACCGAGGCGGCGTACACGATCGGCGCGGCGCAGACCTTCAAGGGCGGCAGGACCTACGCCAAGAGGTTCAACACGGCCGTCTTCGGACCGCACTTGAACTCCGGCTTCGGTCTGTACCGCGACGGGAACAGCATCTACGGCGTGATCCCGCTGTACTCCGACGGCAGCACCCACGCGGGCTCCTCGGTCTTCACCGGGGTGCACACAACGCTGTACCGGGGCGGTGCCAAGGTCGGCTCCAACGACGACCCGCTGTTCGGCGAGAAGGCCTTCAAGGTCCCCGCCGGCGAGGCGGACTACCGGCTCACCACCTCGGTCGCGCGCAGCGCCAAGGTCGCGGCGGCCACCACCCGCATCGACGCGAGCTGGACGTTCCGCTCCAAGAAGCCGTCCGGCGTGGCCAAGCTCGCGGCCTCCACGGTCCGCTTCGGGGCGGCCACGGACCTCGGCAGCAAGGTCGAGGCCGGCAAGACGATGAGCATCCCGGTGATCGTCGAGGGATCGGCCAAGGGCGGCAACCTCAGGTCGCTGTCGGTGACCGTGTCCTACGACCACGGCAAGACCTGGAAGAAGGCCGACGTCGTGCACGGCACGATCAAGGTGAAGAACCCGGCGAAGGGGAAGGCCATCTCCTTCCACGCCAAGATCACCGACAAGAAGGGCAACAGGTCGACGCTCTCGATCTACGACGCGTACTTCGGCAAGTGAGCCGTCCGTACGCCGAGTGAGCCCACAGCGAACCGCCCGCCGGAAGCGCAGCCTCCGGCGGGCGGTCCGTGTTTCTGTGAACGCATGACTCAAGAGACCGTCGAATACATCCGGTACCGCATCCCGGAAGACCGCTCGGCGGAGTTCCTCGCCGCCTACACCCGTGCCGCGACCCAACTGGCGGCGGCACCCCAGTGCGTCGACTACGAACTGGCGCGCTGCGAGGAGGACTTCGGGCACTACATCCTGCGCATCACCTGGACCTCGACCGAGGACCACCTCGAGGGGTTCCGCAACTCGGACCTTTTCCCCGGCTTCCTCGCCGAGATCCGGCCGTACGTCGAGAACATCGAGGAGATGCGCCACTACAAGCCGACGAGCGTGCGCGGCGGGGGATCGTCCCTGCCGAGCCTGTACGACTGGGCGGGCGGCGAGGAGGCCTTCACCCGGCTGACCTCGGTCTTCTACGACAAGGTCCTCAAGGACGACCTCCTGGCGCCGCTCTTCGCCGACATGGGCCCCGACCACCCCGAGCACGTGGCGCTCTGGCTCGCCGAGGTCTTCGGCGGCCCGGCCGCCTACTCCCTCACCCAGGGCGGCCACGGCCACATGGTCGCCAAGCACTTCGGCAGGCACATCACCGAGCCCCAGCGCCGCCGCTGGGTCAACCTCGTCCAGGACGCGGCGGACGAGGCGGGCCTCCCGACCGACGCGGAGTTCCGCTCGGCGTTCGTGGCCTACATCGAGTGGGGGACGCGGCTCGCCGTGTACTTCTCGGGCCCCGACGCGAAGCCGCCGGCGGAGCAGCCGGTGCCGAGGTGGGGATGGGGGTCGATGCCGCCGTACCAGGGGTGAGTCGTCGGCCGGCTAGGCGGACCGTCCCGCCCGCGTCGCGTCCGCTCCCCAGCTCGCGAGCAGGCGCAGCGCCTCGGCCGACGGGGTCCCGGGCTCGGCGTGGTACGTGGTCAGCGCCAGCCCGTCGTCGTCCGCCAGCCGGAACGACTCGAAGCTCAAGGTCAGCTCGCCCACCAGCGGATGCCGCAGCCGCTTGACGCCGTAGCTCTTCTCCTTGACGTCGTGCGTGGCCCACAGCCGCCTGAACTCCTCGCTCTTCACCGAGAGTTCGCCGACCAGCGCGGACAGCCGCGGATCGTCCGGGTAGCAGCCCGCCTCCATCCGCAGGAAGCTGACGATGTCGTACGCCTTCTGCTCCCACTCCACGTAGAGATCGCGGTACTCAGGCCTCAGGAACACCAGCCGGGCCCAGTTCCGCTCCTGCGCCGGCAGCTCCGACCAGTCGCCGAAGACGGCCGCCGCCATTCCGTTCCAGGCCAGGATGTCGGAGCGCCGGCCGGAGATGTACGCAGGCACCGAGCCGTCCATCGTGTCCAGCAGCTGCCGCAGCGCACCGCGCACCTGCTGGGCGCGGGCGGCCGGCTTCTTCTTGTGCTGCTTCGGCTTCGCGAGGTGCGTGAGGTGGCTGTGCTCGGCGTCGGTCAGCCGGAGCGCCCGCGCGATGGAGTCGAGCACCTCCGCCGAGACGTTCCGCCCGTTGCCCTGCTCCAGGCGCGTGTAGTACGCCACCGAGACGCCCGCCAGCTGCGCCAGCTCCTCGCGCCTCAGCCCCGGCACCCGCCGGTGCCGCCCGAAGTCCGGCAGCCCCACGTCCTCCGGCTTCAGCCGGGCACGCCGGGTGCGCAGGAACTCACTGAGCTCGGCACGCCGGTCCAGAGCCCTGGAGGGCTCCTGTACGGGTTCGGGCTGTTCGTCCATACGTCGAGTATTCACCGTCGTACGCACACCATCCTGTCCCCGTCAGTGGTAGGCACGGCGGACGTACGCAAAGCCGTGGTCTGGGTGAACCCTCCGTGATCCGGCAGTCTCGACGGCATGACCACTGTTGCTGCGTACGCCGCACCCGCCGCGAAGGCTCCCCTGGAGCGCACCACCATCGAGCGACGGCCGGTCGGCGAGTTCGACGTCCTGATCGACATCAAGTTCGCCGGTATCTGCCACTCGGACATCCACCAGGCCCGCGAGGGCTGGGGCGAGGCGATCTTCCCGATGGTCCCCGGCCACGAGATCGCGGGCATCGTCTCCGAGGTCGGCCCCGGTGTGACCAAGTTCGCCGTCGGCGACCGCGTGGGCGTCGGCTGCATGGTCGACTCCTGCCGCGAGTGCGAGAACTGCCTGGCCGGCCTGGAGCAGTACTGCCTCAACGGCAACGTCGGCACGTACAACGCCGTCGGCAAGGACGGTGAGACCACCTACGGCGGCTACTCGCAGAAGGTCGTCGTCGACGAGAACTTCGTCGTCCGCGTCCCCGACGGCCTCTCCCTCGACGTGGCCGCGCCCCTGCTGTGCGCCGGCATCACCACGTACTCCCCGCTGCGCCACTGGAACGCCGGCCCCGGCAAGAAGGTCGCGATCCTCGGCATGGGCGGCCTCGGGCACATGGGCGTCAAGATCGCGCACGCGCTGGGTGCCGAGGTCACGGTGCTCTCGCAGTCCCTGCGCAAGAAGGACGAGGGCCTGCGGCTGGGCGCCGACCACTACTACGCGACCAGCGACGAGCAGACCTTCAAGGACCTCAGGGGCAGTTTCGACCTGATCCTCTCCACGGTCTCGGCCCCGCTGGACCTGGGCGCCTTCCTGTCGCTGCTGAAGACGGACGGCGCCTTCGTGAACGTCGGCGCCCCCGAGGAGCCCGTCAAGCTCAACCTCTTCTCGGTGATCAGCGGCCGCAAGACCCTCGCCGGCTCCGGCATCGGCGGTATCCGGGAGACCCAGGAGATGCTGGACTTCTGCGCCGAGCACGGCTTCGGCGCAGAGATCGAGCTGATCCGCGCCGACCAGATCAACGAGGCGTACGAGCGGGTGCTCGCCAGCGACGTCCGCTTCCGGTTCGTGATCGACACGGCGACGATCTGACCGGCGCGGCGGATCGACGCAGGTGACCGAGGGCCCCGGCACGAGCTGCCGGGGCCCTCGGCGTGCCGCAGTATGTTGGGGCCGAGGAGGCCCACGAGATGACCGTGCAGCTGAACCACACGATCGTTGCCGCGCACGACAAGCAGACGTCGGCCAGGTTCCTCGCCGACATCCTCGGGCTGGAGGTGAGCCCGCAGTACGGCCCCTTCGTCCCCGTTCAGATACCGAACGGCGTGACCCTCGACTACCTGGACGCCGACGGCGAGATCACCCCCCAGCACTACGCGTTCCTGGTGTCCGAGGACGAATTCGACACGATCTTCGCCCGCATCCAGGACACCGGCCTGACCTTCTGGGCAGACCCCTTCCACCACCGCCCCGGCGAGATCAACCGCAACGACGGCGGGCGGGGCGCGTACTTCCAGGACCCCGGTGGCCACAGCCTGGAGATCATCACCAGGCCGTACGGAAGCGGGAGTTGATCTTCGCACTCGACCGCCCGGCACGCTCCGAAGATTCTTTCCCCGTCCTGTCACACGCCTTGGCCGCCAGGGGTCATAGCAGCGAAGGCACACGACGGCGAAAGATCTTTGGAGCTGTGCATCATGACGTCACCCATCACGTCCCCCATCCTGGTCACCGGCGGCACGGGCACCCTGGGCCGCCACGTGGTCCCACTCCTTCGGGCGGCCGGCCGCGAGGTGCGTGTGCTGAGCCGGTCCGGGCGCGCTGCGGCGGACGGCCGCGAACACGTCACCGGTGATCTGCTGACGGGCGAGGGCATCGACGCCGCCGTCGCCGGCGCGGAGACCGTCCTGCATCTCGCGGGCGGCCAGAAGGGCGACGACGAGGCGACCCGCACCCTGCTGCGGGCGGCCGGGCCGGCCGGCGTACGGCACGTGGTCTACATCTCGGTCATCGGCGCCGACCGCGTCCCGCTGGCCTGGATGCGCACCAAGCTCGACGCGGAGCGGGCCGTCGCCGGCTCGGGCATCCCCTGGACCACCCTGCGCGCGGCCCAGTTCCACGACCTCACGCTGACGATGGTGGAGAAGATGACGAAACTCCCCGTCCTGCCGTCCCCGGGCGGCCTGCGCCTCCAGCCCGTCGACGCGCGCGAAGTCGCCGCCAGGCTCGTGGAGTTGACCCTCGGCGAGCCGGCAGGGCCGGTCCCGGACCTGGCGGGCCCCCGGCTCTACGACATCCCCGCCCTGGCCCGCCCGTACCTCGAACTGCGCGGCAGGCGTCCGCGACCGAAGCTGCCGGTCCGAATCCCGGGCAAGGCGGGGCGGGCGTACCGGGCGGGGGACAACCTGACCCTGAAGGGCGCCGAGACCGGGAAGCGGACCTGGGAGGAGTTCCTGGCGGAGCGGCTGGGCTGACCGCCCGGGCCCGGAGTTCGGCCCCGGGCGGTCAGCCGCGCAGTCCCAGGAGACCGTCGTATGCGGCCATGAAGATCTCCAACCCCCGGTTGTCCGCGCCCGGTTCGCGCATCTGCTGGGTCACGTACGCGACGACGGTCCGCGACTCGGGCTCGATCATCACCAGCGAGCCGCCCCAGCCGCCCCACCCGTAGGTGGTGCCGAACAGTCCGTATCCCAGGCCGTAGCGCACCGGCATGCCCAGGATGCGGTCCTCGCCGCTGAACTGCTCCTCCCAGGCGCGGTCGGAGCCCTTCCCGGACAGCAGGCGCACGCCGTTCACCGTCCCTCCGCACGCCATGACCGACTGCACGAGCGCGACCGACCGGGCGTTCCCGAACCCGCTCGCCGCAGGAATCTGCGCCCGCCGCCACGCCACGCTGTTGCCGTCGCGAAGCCGGATGGCGGTACCGGCGGGGGTGCTCGTGCCGGGTGCGCTGCCCCCGCCCGCCCCGCTTCCGGCCGCCCCCGCCGTGTAGTCCTCGTCGTGGCCCGGTGGAGGGACGGCGAGGGCCACCCGGCGGTCGTGCTCGGCGGTCAGCCCGATGTGGAAGTCCGCGCCCAGCGGCCCGGCCACCTCGTCGGCGAAGAACTCGCCCACGCTCCGGCCGGTGATCCGCCGCAGGACCTCGCCCACCAGGAAGCCCTGGGTGAGCGAGTGGTACCCGGCCGCGCTGCCGGGCTCCCAGCGCGGGGCCCGGGCGGCGAGCCGCGCGGTCGCGGACGTCCAGTCGTAGAGCTCCTCGACCGGTCCGTCCCAGTCGGGCAGTCCGGCGGTGTGCGAGAGCAGATGCCGTACGAGCACCCCGTCCTTGCCCGCCGCGGCGAACTCCGGCCAGTAGCGCGCCACCGGGGCGTCCGGATCGAGCTCGCCGCGGTCGGCGAGGACGAGCGCGGTGAGGGCCGTCATCGTCTTGGTCACGGACCAGACGTTGACGATCGTGTCCCGCTCCCACGGCTTCGTCCGCCCGGCGTCGGCGAACCCGCCCCACACGTCCACGACCGGCTCCCCGTCCACGAACACCGCCACCGAGCCGCCCGCGTCCCCGCCGTCCAGCAGCTCGGCGAGCGCACGGGGCACCGCGAGGAACAAGTCGTCGTAGAAGCCCTGAATGTCTGCCATGCGAGGCATTAGCTCCCATCGGCCCGCGGGGAGCAACCGAATTCCCGCCGTTCCCCTCGCCCTTGCCCGGACTTCATGTTCCGGAGCGCCGGGAGTCGGCGGGGCCGTCTGGGATGGTGGGCGCAAAGGGGCCGAAGAACCTTGACCCAACCGGCCGTCACCGCGTCCGAGCCGTGAGGAAGCCCATGAATCACCGTGCCTTCGGCAGATCTTCCCGCACCGTCGCCCGCACCACCGCCCGCACCCGCGCCGGCCTCGGTGCCGCCGCCCTGATCGCCGTCGTCGTCCCCGCCGGTGCCCCGGCCCCGGCGCAGGCCGCCCCCGCGTCGGTCACGGCCCTCGCGCAGTGGTCGACCGAGACGCTCGCGCCCGGCGTGGAGCTGCGCACGGGCACCGTCCGGCACCCGGACGTCACCCACACCTGGACGGTCACCGTCCAGTCGCCGGCCACCAGCCGGCTCACCGGCGCCGCCACCTGGGCCGAGGTGAGCACCCGCAATTGGGCCGACACCACGGCCCGGAAACTGCGCGAGGCGGGATACGACCCTCGTGTCGAGAGCGTCCGCCGGCCGGACTACGCCGACACCCCCCATGGCGTGATGGGCTTCCGGGTGCGGATCGGCGCCTACGCCGCCCAGGCCGACGCGCAGGCCACCGCGAAGGCGGTCACCTCCGCCGGCTTCCACACCGCCGTCGCCTGGACCGGCTACGACGTCCAGGAGCCCGCCGACCGCGAGAACATCCACGTCGCGGTGATCGACCCCCGACGGTTCAAGGGCACCGTCGAGGGCACGCACGACGGCAACGTCGCCCAGCGCGAGACCACGTCGTCGGTCGCCGCCGGGCTGCGCTCGCTGATCGCCGTCAACGGCGGCTTCTTCGTGACCTCGAACGCCGACGGAGTCCAGGGCACCATCTCCGGACTCGGCGCCTACGGCGGCCGGTTGGGCTCGATGGCGGCCGGCTCCCGGGCCGCCCTGATCCTCGGTGACGGCGGCCGCCACGTCCACGTCGCCGACCTGACGACCACCGTCACCGCCCGCGCCGGCACGTCCTCGTACGCGATCCAGGGCATCAACCGCGTCCCGGCCCTGGTGCGCGACTGCGGCCGCCCCGGCGCCACCCCGAGCGAGCACCCCTGGCAGGACGTCACCTGCCGGCTCACCGACGATCTGGTCCGGTTCACGCCCGAGTTCGGCGCGGACCTGCCCACCGGTGCGGGCGTGCAGGCCGTGCTGGACCCGTCCGGCCGGGTCGTCTCGGTCGGCGCGCGGGGCGGACGGGTGCCGGCGGGCGGGAGCGTGCTGCAGGGCGTCGGCGCCGCCGCGACCTGGCTGACCGATCAGGCCGGCCCCGGACGGCGCGTCCTCGTGCGTGAGGACGTCCGCGACACGAGCGGCCGTCGTGTCGAACTCGACGGCGACGACTCCGTCGTGAGCGCGGCGCCCACCCTGGTGAGGAACGGCCGTATCGACATCGACGCCGCACGCGAGGGCGTGGTGGACCCGCAGGACCTCTCCTTCGGCTACGCCTGGGCCAACACCCGCCAGCCGCGCACCATGGCGGGGATCGACAGCAGGGGCCGGCTGATCCTGGCCACGGTCGACGGCCGCCGGACCGACGGCAGCGAGGGCTTCACCCTCTACGAGGAAGCCCGGTTCATGCGCTCGCTCGGCGCCGTACAGGCCCTGAACCTGGACGGCGGCGGCTCCACCACGATGGCCGTACGCGGCATCCTCGCCAACCACCCCTCGGACGCGACGGGCGAACGGCCGGTCGGGGACACGGTGCAGGTGCTGCAGACTCCCGCAGGCTGACGGCCACTTCCGCCGCCGGTGGAGCCCCCCGCTCCGGTGCCACCGGCACCGGCTGGGACACTGCGGTCATGGACACCACAGCCGAGCAGATAAGCGCCCGGACAGCGGCCGCGTGGACCGTCGCGCTGGCGATCCTCGGAGGATTCACCGGCTATGCGTGGGACGGGCCGTTCCTCGCCGTCACCTGCGCCCTCTCCCTGGGCGGCGGCGGGGCTGTGGGCACGATCCTGTCCCGGCGCCGGATGATCGCGACCATCCGGGAGGGCCAGGGCAAGGCCGCCGCGCTCGGATACGCCGACGGCATCGCGGACATGATGGTGCTCGGTATCTCGGCCTACCGGGCCGCCGTCTTCCCGCTGTCCGGGCCCGACGCGGTGGACGCCGCCGAACGCGTCGCGCGCCGTAAGGCCGCCTACCACCTCACGGCCGCCGACGGCCTTCCCCACCAGATCCGTGAAGCCGCGGCCGCCGCCCTCGCCGCGATCGACGACCGGCGTGACGAGGAGACCCGGTCCGCCATGGAGGACCTCATGAAGGCCGTCCAGGAGCAGCGCCGCACGGCGTGAGCGTCACGGGACGCCGACTGTCGCTGTGACAGATCTGACGCGCCATCCGATGTGTGTTCCGTGAGGTTTCAGAGTGCGCCCGTTCACCCTCGACTACGCCTCGCAGCAAGGGCTTCTGCCGGTGGTGACGCCATACCGCTTCGACGAGGCGCGTCAGTGGCCGAACTGCACGCGACGGGAACCCCGTTCGTGCGGCCCTTCGACTTCGCCGAGGACGAGGAGGGCATCTGGTGGTTCCTGGAGTGCCATCGGAGCGGCCAGTTCGGCTTCGTCGAACTGGAGACCGGTCTGCCGATCGCCGCGGCGGTCGCCTCGTGGGCGGAGGAACCGTGCGCGCGGACCTGTCCCCCGTGCGAGCTACACGCAGGTGTCCACCGCACGGTGACGATCTCGGGCCGCCGGATCCCTAGCGTTCGGGGCAGCCGCGGCGCTCCGGCCGCGGATCCGGCGGAGGGGATTTCCATGAGGCTGATCTGGCAGCTCGCGGCCGTGGCGGCGGTCGCGTTCATCGGCGGGCAGTGCGTCGCCGCGGCGCACAACGCGCTGCTCACCTTGATCCTGGGCACTTTGACCGCCGTGCTCGCGGTCCTCGTCTACCGGTGGGTGGTACGGCGGACCGAGCACCGCCCGGTCACCGAGCTCGCGCGGGAGGGCGCCCGGGCCGCGGCCGTCCGTGGCGCGCTGCTCGGCGTGGCGCTGTTCGGGGCCGTCATCCTGAACCTCGCCCTGCTCGGGGACTACGACGTCCACGGTGTGGGCTCGGTGAGCGGCGCGGCGGGACTGGTCGGCTTCATGGCCGCGGCCGCCGTGACCGAGGAACTGCTGTTCCGCGGCGTCCTGTTGCGGATCGTGGAGGAACGCGTCGGCACCTGGATCGCGCTGACGCTGACCGGCGGGCTGTTCGGCCTGATGCACCTGTTCAACCCGGACGCCACGCTGTGGGGCGCCGTCGCCATCGCGATCGAGGCGGGCGGCATGCTCGGGGCGGCGTACGTGGCCACCCGCAGTCTGTGGCTGCCGATCGGCCTGCACTTCGGCTGGAACTTCGCCGAGTCGGGCATCTTCAGCACCGAGGTCTCCGGCAACGGCACCAAGCAGGGACTGCTGGACGCCACCGTCTCGGGCTCGGAGGTGCTCACCGGCGGCGACTTCGGCCCGGAGGGCAGCGTGTACGCGGTGCTGTTCGGACTGCTGGCGACGACCGTGTTCATGCGGCTGGCCCGCCGGCGCGGCCATCTGGTGCCAAGTCGCCGCAAGGGCAACGGGGTTGACGCCGCCGCTACAGTTTCCCGGTGATCGCTCTTCGGCGGTTCCCGGACCTCTGGCGCCGGCTCGACGTCACGGTCCGGGACCTCCCGCTCGGGGTGCTGCTCCTCGCCGTGTCCCTCCTGCCGGTGCTCCAGCGGCACGGGACCCGGCTCGGCGGTGTCGCGGACCGCCCCTTCGACGCGTGGGCCGCCGCGGTCCTCGCCCTGGAGTGCCTGCCGCTCGCCGTGCGCCGGCGGTGGCCGGTCCTCTGTCTCGCCCTGGTCTCGCTCGGCTTCGCCGCCGACCAGCTGCGCGGCTACCACCTGGTCGCGGGCACCGCGCTGTTGTTCGCGCTGGTGAGCACGGGGCTGCATCTTCAACGGCACCGGCGCGTGGTCGCGCTGCTGTTCTCCGCGGCGTACGTGGTGCTGGCCGTGTCGCTCTACCGGATCGGCTCCGGGGAGCCGGTGAGCGAGTTCGTGACTTTCTACCTGCTGGTGGTCCTCGGCTGGGGCGCCGGGGCCTGGCTGCGCGCCGGCAGAGCCGCGGAGTCGGAGCGCCGCCTCCGGGTCGCCGAGGACAGCCGCGCCGCCGAACGCGCCCGTATCGCCCGCGAGTTGCACGACGTGGTGACCCACCACGTGACGGCGATGGTCGTACAGGCGGAGGCGGCGCGCTATCTGACCGCCGCCCCCGACCGCCTGGACCAGGCACTGACCGCCGTCACGGACACCGGCCGCCGGGCCATCACCGACCTGCGGCACCTGCTGGACCTGCTCGACCCCGACCACGGCACCGAAGCGCGGACACCGCCCGTCGGCCGCCTGCTCACGCTCGTCGAGCAGACCCGCCGGGCCGGACAGCCGGTGGAGTTCACGGAGGAGGGCACCCCGGCCGCGTCGACCGGCAGCGCCGACCTCGTGGCCTACCGGGTCGTCCAGGAAGCCCTGACGAACGCCCTCAAGCACGCCCGCGGCAGCCGCACTTCGGTCCAGGTCACCCACGGCACGAAGGAGATCACGGTGCATGTCACCACGGCCGGCACCGGCTCCGGCTCCGGCGCGGCATCCCCCCGCGGAAGCGGACGGGGCCTGGCGGGTCTGCGCGAACGGGTCGACGTCCTGGGCGGCGACTTCAGCGCGTGCCCGGGAACGGACGGAGGATTTCTCGTACGGGCGCGGATCCCTGCGGGGGGTTCTTCGTGAGGAGGGCGGGTGGGCCTGTCGTGACGTCCGCGGTGACCTCCGCGAGGAGCCGGCCGTGAACTCTGCAGGAGAGCCGGGCGTGACCGCGCCGATCCGCGTCCTGGTCTGCGACGACCAGATACTGATCCGTACCGGACTGGTGACGATCATCGACGCCCAGCCGGACCTCGAGGTGGCGGGCGAGTGCGGGGACGGGCGGAGCGCCGTCGACCTCGCCGGCCGGCTCCTCCCGGACGTCGTGGTGATGGACGTACGCATGCCGGTGCTCGACGGCATCGAGGCCACCCGCCTGCTGGCCGGAGCCGGGGTCCCGAACCCGGTGAAGGTCCTCGTGGTGACGACGTTCAACCTGGACGAGTACGTCTACGAGGCGCTCCGCGCAGGCGCCAGCGGCTTCCTCCTCAAGGACGCGCCCCCGGCCCAGCTCCTGCACGGCATCCGCACCGTGGCCACGGGCGCGGCGCTGCTGGCCCCCGAGGTGACGCGCCGACTCGTCGGCCGGTACGCCGCCCGGATCCGCCCCGCGGAAGGCACCCCGCACGACATCCCGCTGACCCCCCGCGAGCTGGAGGTCCTCCGCCTCATCGCGGACGGCCTCTCCAACAGCGAGATCGCCGGCGCCCTCGTCATCAGCCAGGAAACCGTCAAGACCTTCGTCTCCCGCATCCTCGCCAAACTGAACCTGCGCGACCGCGTCCAGGCGGTCGTCTACGCGTATCGGCACGGCCTGGTGACGTGAGGAGGCGTGACGTGAAGTGACGGGGCCGAGGCGGGCGGCTCAGGAATCGCCAGGAACCCGCGCGTGTTGAGTGCAGTGTCAGCTGGCTGAGAAGTATGGAGGGTCCCAATGGCTGCGCAGACGCAGAGAGCCGTTCTCGCGGGCGGGTGTTTCTGGGGGATGCAGGATCTGATCCGCCGGCTCCCGGGCGTGACGGCGACCCGGGTCGGATACACCGGGGGTGACGTTCCGAACGCGACGTACCGTAACCACGGCACGCACGCGGAGGCCATCGAGATCCTTTACGACCCCGCGGGGACCGACTACCGCGCGCTCCTGGAGTTCTTCTTCCAGATCCACGACCCGAGCACCAAGAACCGCCAGGGCAACGACATCGGCCTCAGCTACCGCTCGGCGATCTACTACGTGGACGACGAGCAGAAGCGGATCGCCGAGGACACGATCGCGGACGTGGACGCCTCCGGCCTGTGGCCGGGCAAGGTCGTCACCGAGGTGGAGCCGGTCGGCCCCTTCTGGGAGGCCGAGCCCGAGCACCAGGACTACCTGCAGCGCTACCCCGACGGCTACACCTGCCACTTCCCCCGCCCGGGCTGGCGCCTGCCCGCCCGCACGGAGGACTGAGCGGGAGACGGCCCGGCGCAAGGGGCGGAAGCCGGCCGGCGGACGCCCCGCGGCCGGGCCGCGCCTTTGACCGGCCCGGACGCTCCGCAGCAGGGCCGGCCGGCGCGTCTTCGCGTCAGTGCGGCAGCGTCGCCGGGCTGCCGCCGTTCGCCTCGTAGCCCGCCACCGCCAGCGCGCGGTAGACCGCGAACTCCGCCGCGGGGTCCGGGGACAGGGTCCAGGGCAGGGCGCCGACATGGCCGTCGATGTGTATGAGCTGGTTCATCGCCTCGCCCCAGCGCTCGGCGCGGACCAGGAAGAAGACCAGGAGATGGCGTACGTGCGCCAGCATGGGGTCGTCCGGCCGGGCCGCGTGGACCGCGTGCAGCGCACCGTGCATCGCCTTCGTCACGACCTCGCTCTGGTAGAAGCCGCTGACCAGGTTCACCTCGGGGAGGTGCTCGAAGACCGAGAAGAGCGGCATCGCGGCGAGCAGTGAGCCGTGCGGAGCCCGCGCGGCCGCCGCCTCCGCGAAGGACGTCGCCAGCTCCCTCGAGCCGTGCCACTTCTCGCACCAGTAGTGCAGCGCCGCCAGGTGCGCGCCCATGTGCGCCGGGTCGCGGTCCAGGATCTTCAGCCAGAGCTGCTCGAACTCCGCCTGGGAGTACGCCAGTCCCCGGGCCACCGACAGCTCGACGATGTACGGGATCGGGTCACCGGGACCGAGCAGCGCCGCGTCGGCGCACGCCGACCTCGCCTCCTCCATGATGATCCGGAACTCGTCCGTGCCCGGCGTCGACGTCCGCCACGCCTGCTGCACCAGGAACTCCGCGTGCACCGCCGCGCCGCCCGCGTCCTTGGGCTGCTCGGCCCGCCACACCCGCAGCCACTGCCCGCCCGGGGTCTCGCTGACCCCGCCGGGCCGCTGCTGCAGCTCCAGCGAGGCGGCACCCGCGAAGGCCTGCACGCGCTGCCAGCGCAGCTCGCCCTCGGCCTCCGTGCCCGCCAGCAGCTGAGAGGCCGCGCGGTAGTCCTGCGTGCGCTGCACCAGGTCCAGGACGTCCAGCAGATCGTGGTCGGGGCCGGGCATGCGGACGTCCAGCTCCTCCTCGCGCACGAATCCGTAGGTCGCGGGGTCGGCGGCGTCCGGGTGGCCGGCCGGGACCTGCTCGATCATGCCCCGACGGCGCCGCATGACCGGGAGCAGCACGAAGCCGAGCATGACCAGCGCGATCAGGACCCAGAGAAATTCCATGGCTCAAGCGTTCCAGACGCCACCGACAAATGGCCAACCCGGTCCCCGGCCTGTGGAGAACCCGGGATCTCCCGTGCCCCTCCGCCCGACACCCGCCCCGTCGGCGCACTACGCTCGGGCACATGAGCGACAGGCACATCAGTCAGCACTTCGAGACCCTCGCGATCCACGCGGGCAACACCGCCGATCCCCTCACCGGCGCGGTCGTCCCGCCGATCTACCAGGTCTCGACCTACAAGCAGGACGGCGTCGGCGGACTGCGCGGTGGCTATGAGTACAGCCGTAGCGCCAACCCGACCAGGACCGCCCTGGAGGAGAACCTCGCAGCCCTCGAGGGAGGCCGCCGAGGTCTCGCGTTCGCGTCCGGACTGGCGGCCGAGGACTGCCTGTTGCGTACGCTGCTCAGCCCCGGCGACCACGTGGTCATCCCCAACGACGCGTACGGCGGCACCTTCCGTCTCTTCGCGAAGGTCGTCGCCCGGTGGGGGGTGGAGTGGTCGGTCGCCGACACCAGCGATCCGTCCGCCGTACGGGCCGCCATCACCCCGAAGACCAAGGCGGTGTGGGTGGAGACCCCCTCCAACCCGCTGCTCGGCATCACCGACATCGCCGCGCTCGCCCAGGTCGCGCGGGACGCGGGCGCGAAGCTCGTCGTCGACAACACCTTCGCCACGCCGTACCTCCAGCAGCCGCTGGCGCTCGGCGCGGACGTCGTCGTGCACTCGCTGACCAAGTACATGGGCGGCCACTCCGACGTCGTCGGCGGTGCGCTGATCGTCGCCGACGAGGCGCTCGGCGAGGAGCTCGCGTTCCACCAGAACGCGATGGGCGCGATCGCCGGCCCCTTCGACTCCTGGCTGGTGCTGCGCGGCACCAAGACCCTGTCGGTGCGCATGGACCGCCACAGCGAGAACGCCACCAAGGTCGCGGACATGCTCACGCGGCACGCGCGCGTCACGAGCGTCCTGTACCCGGGTCTGCCCGAGCACCCCGGTCACGAGGTCGCCGCCAAGCAGATGCGGGCCTTCGGCGGCATGGTGTCGTTCCGGGTCGAGGGCGGCGAGGAGGCGGCCGTCGAGGTCTGCAACCGAGCCAAGGTGTTCACGCTCGGCGAGTCCCTGGGCGGCGTCGAGTCGCTGATCGAGCACCCCGGGCGCATGACGCACGCCTCCGCGGCCGGTTCGGCCCTCGAGGTGCCCGCCGATCTCGTACGGCTCTCCGTGGGCATCGAGAACGTCGACGACCTGCTGGAGGACCTGCAGCAGGCGCTCGGCTAGGCAGACGCCGCGCTCACCAGCCCGTGTACGGGGGAGTCGTCTGCGAGGGCGGCTCCACCCACGGGCGGGCCATCAAGGCCCAGACGAGGAACGCCACGGCCGCGGCGCACAGCAGCAGCCACAGCAGCCGCCGGGCCGCCCTTCTGCGGCGCAGGCTGCGGGTGCCGCGGCGCACGACGTCCCCGTACAGCTCCGGCGGCACCCGCGGCGGAACCCGCTCCATGATGTGCCGTGCCGCTGCCTCGCGCTCGGCCCGGTTCATGCGCCCCTCCCCACGCCCGCGCGCCTCATGACGGCGCCACCTTCGGGCCCGCGACCGTCCGTGCGGGGCCGCGCGGCGGATGCAGCAGCGACGCCGTGGCCCGGTCGCAGATGGTGCGGACGCGTTCGGTCGGCAGGCCGAGCAGCGCCGCCGTCTGCTCCTCGGCGACACCCTCGTAGAGCCTGAGGACCAGGATCAGGCGCTCCTGCGGCACGAGCCCGGCCAGCGGGCTGTCCGGATGCGGGCGGGACCGGCCGAAACCGCCGTACTGGTGCCAGGCCGCACGCGCGAAGCGGGTGGCCAGGTACTGGCGGGTGCGGTCGTAGGGGTCCTCGCCGCGCAACCGGTCCCAGGTGCTGTACGTGTGCGCGAGGGCCAGCGTCAGCAGGCGCCGCGCGCGCGGGTTGTCGTCCGGCGCCTCCGCGGTGAGCAGCGTGGCGGCATGCAAAAGCCGCCCTGCCGCGCCCGCGACGAATGCCTCGAACTCCCGGGCCCGGCGGGCGGATTGGAACGCCTGCCGTTGCCGCACCGCGCCTCCCGCCCTCACGGCGAAACGAAACGGAACCTCTGCCGCGCACGGGATGCTGAACCGCGTACGAGGAGGACCCGATCTCATATGAGGCCAGGGGTGCCCCGTCGGTCAAGAGCCGGGCGGCACGCGCGGGTAAGAGCCGGCGGGGCGAAGGCGCGGACGGGGACCTAGGAGGCGTCCGGTGCGTCGGGTCCGGGCATGCCCTGGGGCGACATCCGGGAGGAGAGCGCGACGTTGAAGCGCGTCAGGAGCGCGCAGAACGCCTCGCGCTCCTCCGGCTCCCAGTCCTGTGTCAGCTCGGCCATGAGCTGGCGCCTGGACGAGCGCACCTCCTCGAGGCGGGACAGTCCGCGCGGGGACAGCTGAAGGACCACGGCGCGTCCGTCCTCGGGGTGCGAGGTGCGCTTGACGAGGCCGGTGTCCACGAGCGGCGCCACCTGCCGGGTGACCGTCGAGGAGTCGATGCCCATGCTCGCCGCGAGCGCCTTGACGCCCATGGGTCCTTCTTTGTCGAGGCGGTTGAGCAGCAGGTAGGCGGCGCGGTCCATGGAGTTGCGCACCTGCCCGACCCCCCCGAGCCGGGTCTGTTCGGCACGGCGGGCGAAGACCGCCACCTCGTGCTGCAGCGTGTCGAGAAGACCGGTGTCACCGACGGTCGTCATGTCCATCGACATTTCTGGTGTTGTGGGCATGGCCGGAGGCTCGCTTCATGAAGAGGCTGCTGGAATGGGGGACAGAGTACGCGGCCCGGGGGCAGGCCGTACCGGCGCTGCGCAAACCAGTCTCGGAGGTTGGTCACACAGGTGCCGTGCGCCTGTGAACTGCGATGCTTGAGTCATGAGCTACAGCACGGCTGACTCCTTGCGGCCCGTGACCCTCGACGACGTGCGGGGCGCGCAGAAGATGCTCTCGGGCGTGGCGCGGGCGACGGCGATGGAGGGCAGCAGGCACCTGTCCCAGCTGGTGGGCGCGCCGGTGCACTTCAAGTGCGAGAACCTCCAGCGGACGGGATCGTTCAAGCTGCGGGGCGCGTATGTGCGGATCGCCGGGCTGCTGCCCGAGGAGCGTGCCGCCGGAGTCGTGGCGGCGAGCGCGGGCAACCACGCGCAGGGCGTAGCCCTCGCGTCCTCGCTGCTCGGCGTGCGGGCGACGGTGTTCATGCCGATGGGCGCCCCGCTGCCGAAGATCAGCGCCACGCGGGAGTACGGCGCCGAGGTGCGCCTGCACGGACAGGTGGTCGACGAGACGCTGGCCGCGGCGCAGGCGTACGCGGCCGAGACGGGCGCGGTGTTCATCCACCCCTTCGACCACCCCGACGTCATCGCGGGCCAGGGCACGGTCGGGCTGGAGATCCTGGAGCAGTGCCCGGAGGTGCGCACGATCGTGGTCGGCGTCGGCGGCGGAGGCCTCGCGGCCGGCATCGCGGTGGCGGTGAAGGCGCTCAGGCCGGACGTGCGCATCGTGGGCGTTCAGGCGGAGGGCTCGGCGGCGTATCCGCCCTCGATCGCGGCCGGGCGCCCGGTGTCGATCCAGAACCCGGTGACCATGGCCGACGGCATCAAGGTCGGGCGGCCCGGCGACGTGCCGTTCGCCATCGTCCGCGACCTGATGGACGAGGTCCGCACGGTCTCCGAGGACGCGCTGTCCGCCGCGCTGCTGCTGTGCCTGGAGCGGGCCAAGCTGGTCGTCGAGCCGGCCGGGGCGAGCCCGGTGGCGGCGCTGCAGAGCGAGCCGGGGGCCTTCGAGGGCCCGGTGGTCGCGGTGCTGTCCGGCGGCAACGTCGACCCGCTGCTGATGCAGCGCGTCCTGCGGCACGGCATGGCGGCGCAGGGCCGCTACCTGGCCGTACGGCTGCGGCTGACGGACCGGCCGGGGGCCCTCGCCACTCTTCTCGGGGTGTTGTCAGTGCTGGACGCTAACGTCCTCGATGTGAGTCACGTACGGACCGATCCACGGCTCGGGCTCACGGAGGCGGAGGTCGAGCTGCACCTGGAGACGAAGGGGCCGGAGCACTGCCTCGAAGTCGGCCGGGCCCTGCGCGAGGCGGGCCACACGGTCGTCGACTGAGGCGCCGGGCGCCCGGCGATCGTGGGGCGCTCAAGCGGAACGACCAGCTCAGGGCTCTTCGTCACTCGATCGGGAAAATCCGTTGAGAGACGCGATACATCGCGTTACGGTGTGTCTCGCACCCGCCCGCCCCGCCACCCATCAGGCGGAGCGAAACGTACGAATCTAGGCTTTTCGAAGAATCCCCGACGACGTGGAGACTCACATGCCAGGCGCCATCTATGCCGAAGGCCTGGTCAAGACCTTCGGTGACGTAAGGGCTCTGGACGGCGTCGACCTCGATGTCCCCGAGGGCACCGTCCTGGGCCTGCTCGGGCCGAACGGCGCGGGCAAGACGACGGCGGTCCGCTGCCTGACCACCCTGCTGCGGCCCGACAGCGGCAAGGCGATCGTGGCCGGCCTCGACGTGCTCAAGCAGCCCAACGAGGTGCGCCGATCCATCGGCCTGTCCGGCCAGTTCGCCGCGGTCGACGAATACCTGACCGGCCGCGAGAACCTGCAAATGGTCGGCCAGCTCTACCAGATGAGGGCCAGGGCCGCGAAGGCCAGGGCCGCGGAGCTGCTGGAGCAGTTCGACCTCGCGGACGCCGCCGACCGTCCCGCGAAGACCTACTCCGGAGGCATGCGCCGCCGGCTCGACCTGGCCGCGGCGCTGGTGGTCTCGCCGCCGGTGATGTTCATGGACGAGCCGACGACCGGCCTCGACCCGCGCAACCGCCAGCTGCTGTGGGACGTCATCAAGCGGCTCGTCTCCGGTGGTACGACCCTGCTGCTGACCACGCAGTACCTGGAAGAGGCCGACCATCTCGCGCACGACATCGTGGTCGTCGACCACGGCCATGTCATCGCCCGCGGCACCTCCGACCAGCTCAAGGCCCGCACCGGCGGCGAGCGCGTCGAGGTCGTGGTGCACGAGCGCGAGCACATCGCCACCGCCGGTGAGGTCCTGACCGGCTTCGGCAAGGGGGAGCTCACCGTCGAGGAGCACACCCGCAAGCTCACGGTGCCCGTCAGCGGCGGAGCCAAGCTGCTTGCCGAGGTCATCCGGGAGCTGGACGCCCGCGGCATCGAGATAGACGACATCGGGCTGCGCCGCCCGACCCTCGACGACGTGTTCCTCTCCCTGACCGGACATATGGCCGAGGCAGAGGAAGAGAACGGCGCATCCGGGAAGGCGGCGGCCAAGGACCGCCGGCACAAGAAGGAGGCAGCCAAGTGAGCGCCGTCACGGACGCCGTGCGGGTCGCACCGACCGGGAACCCCGTCAGTCAGTCGTTCCGCGACTCGATGGTCGTCGCGAAGCGCAATCTGATCCGCATGTCCCGCATCCCGGAGATGATCATCTACGGCCTGATCCAGCCGATCATGTTCGTGGTGCTCTTCACCTACGTCTTCGGCGGCTCCATGCAGATCGGCGGCAGCACCAGCGCCACCGACTACAAGAACTTCCTGATGGCGGGCATCTTCGCGCAGACCGTCACCTTCGCCACCGCCAGCTCCGGCGCGGGTATCGCCGACGACATGCACAAGGGCCTCATCGACCGCTTCCGCTCCCTGCCCATGGCGCGCGGTGCGGTCCTCACCGGGCGCACGCTCGCCGACTCGGTGCAGACGGCGCTGACCCTGGTCGTCCTCGCCCTGGTGGCCCTGCTGGTCGGCTGGCGCGTGGGGACGAACGGCGAGACGAACGCGGGCAAGGTGCTGGGCGCGTTCGGCCTGCTGCTCCTGCTCGGCTATGCCTTCACCTGGATCGGCGCCCTGATCGGCATGTCGGTGCGCACCCCCGAGGCGGCCACGTCCAGCGGGCTGATCTGGCTGTTCCCGGTGACGTTCATCTCGAACGCCTTCGTGGACACCAGCCACATGACCCCGTGGCTGCGCCACATCGCCGAATGGAACCCCTTCAGCGCCACGGTCCAGGCCTGCCGTGTCCTGTTCGCGAACCCGGGCCAGTCGCCGTCGGACGCCTGGCCCATGGTGCACCCCGTGTGGGCCTCGCTGATCTACTCGGCCCTGATCATCGTCGTATTCAGGACGCTGGCGGTGCGGAAGTACCGCTCGGCGACCGCCTGACCCGGGACACGACGACGCCCCCGGCGTCAGCAGGACACCGGGGGCTCGTCGAGGACGTGCGGTCTTGCCTGGCGGCCGGGATCAGCCGTTGTAGGGCTCGGCCTTGAGGATCGTCACGGAAGCCTTCTTGCCGTTGGGCAGCTCGTACTCCGCGTCCTCGCCGACCTTGTGGCCGATCACGCCGGACCCCAGCGGGGACTGCGGCGAGTACGTCTCGATGTCGGAGCTCGCGTACTCGCGCGAGGCCAGCAGGAAGGTCGTCGTGTCGTCCTTGTCGCCGTCGAAGGCGATCGTGACGACCATGCCGGGCGCCACGGCGCCGTCAGCGGACGCCGGAGCCTCGCCGACCTTGGCGTTCTCCAGGAGCTGGGTCAGCTGGCGCACACGGAGCTCCTGCTTGCCCTGCTCCTCCTTGGCCGCGTGGTACCCGCCGTTCTCCCGCAGGTCGCCCTCCTCGCGCGCGGCCGCGATCTTGGCGGCGATCTCCGTGCGCGCGGGACCAGACAGGTGCTCCAGCTCGGCCTTGAGCTGGTTGTACGCCTCCTGGGTCAGCCAGGTGACGTTCTCGCTGGTCTGGGTCACAGGTGCTCCTCGTAGGTACTGGGAATACAAAGCATCGCCCTACCCAGAAGAATGTTCCTTCACGGAAGGGCGAAACCACGAGCCTAACAATTCCGCGGCGCAAGGGGGAGGACATAAGCCATCAGAAATACGTCAGCGCAGGTCAGCGTCTACGCATTCCGGCCAGGGAGGGTAGGCGTCAGTCGGCGTGACAGCCGAGCAGCTCCGCCGTGGTGCCCTTGGCCGTCGTACGGAGCGTGACGACCTTGTCGATGCGGGTGGCGTCCCCGCCGAAGCGGAAGTCGGCCCGGCCCACCTCGGCGCCGTCCGCCGCCTGGGAGCGCAGGGTGCAGTAGCCGCTGGTGCCGGCGTCCTTGTGGACCTCCAGATGCACGTTCACCGCGTTCTTCTGCGCATCGAAGGTGATCACTTCGGCGCTGATCTTGCTCTGGGCGACGTAGTGATAGGCGAAGTAGCCGACCAGGGCGAGGAGTACCGCAGCGAGGACGGCGCCGGCGACCTTGAGCTTGCGGTCGGCGCGCTCGTCCGAGGAGCGGCCGTAGCGGCCCTCGGGCAGCTGTGTGCTCGCCGTGCTCATGATCGTCCCCTCGGAAACCGGGTCCCGGAATTTTTCGCCCCCCGGTTCGGTCACTATAGAAGCCGCCGATCGCACCCGAAGACACCGGGGGCGCCGACTTACGAGGATTGAGTCTTGACTGACCAGCTGCGACTGATGGCCGTCCACGCCCACCCCGACGACGAGTCGAGCAAGGGCGCGGCGACCATGGCGAAGTACGTGTCCGAGGGGGTGGACGTGCTGGTCGTGACCTGCACCGGCGGGGAGCGCGGTTCCATCCTCAATCCGAAGCTGCAGGGCGACAAGTACATCGAGGAGCACATCCACGAGGTACGCAAGAAGGAGATGGACGAGGCCCGGGAGATTCTCGGCGTCCATCAGGAGTGGCTCGGTTTCGTCGACTCGGGCCTGCCCGAGGGCGACCCGCTGCCTCCGCTGCCCGACGGCTGCTTCGCCCTGGAGGACGTCGACAAGGCGGCCGGTGAGCTGGTGAAGCAGATCCGTTCGTTCCGCCCGCAGGTGATCACCACCTACGACGAGAACGGCGGCTACCCGCACCCCGACCACATCATGACCCACAAGATCTCGATGGTGGCGTTCGAGGGCGCGGCGGACGCCGAGAAGTACCCGGAGGCCGAGTACGGCCCCGCCTACCAGCCGCTGAAGCTCTACTACAACCAGGGCTTCAACCGCCCGCGCACCGAGGCCCTGCACCACGCGCTGCTCGACCGTGGCATGGAGTCGCCGTACGGGGACTGGCTCAAGCGCTGGCAGGAGTTCGAGCGCGTCGAGCGCACGCTGACCACGCACGTTCCGTGTGCAGACTTCTTCGAGATCCGCGACAAGGCGCTGATCGCGCACGCCACGCAGATCGACCCCGACGGCGGCTGGTTCAAGGTGCCGATGGAGATCCAGAAGGAGGTCTGGCCGACGGAGGAGTACGAGCTCGCGAAGTCGCTCGTCGACAGCTCCCTCCCCGAGGACGACCTCTTCGCGGGCATCCGCGACAATGCCTGACATGAGCGCAAGCGTGAGCCTGGCAATGACGCACCTCGTCCCCCTCGCCAAGGAGGTGGACGAGAACAAGGTCACCCCCGGCGTCCTCGGCTTCATCGTGTTCGCGGCGATGGCCCTGGCGGTGTGGGTACTGATGAAGTCCATGAACCGGCACATGGGCAAGGTCAAGTTCAAGGAAGCGGCCGACCGGGACGGCGAGCCGGCGGAGACCTCCGCCGACTCCGAGGCCCGCCAGGGCTGACGCGGACGGGTGAGGGGCGGCCCCCGGTCAGTGACTGGCCGGTACCGCCACCCCCATCACCTCCCGTGCGTGCCGGCTGGGCACCATGCCGAGGCGCCAGCCCTGCCAGCCGTCGTCGAGGTTCACCCCGCGCTCCAGCAGCAGCTGGTACGCCTCCACGTAGTCGTCGAGCTTCTCGTCCCGCAGGGGGTGAGCCGTGCGGGAGAGCTGGGTCAGCTCCTCCTGGGCGACCGCCGTGCCGATCTCCACGCCACCGGGGGCCGCGTAGGGGAGCAGGGTGCAGCGCAGGAAGCGGGCCCAGTCCTCGCCGCGACGGTCGCCGTAGGACGTGAACAGGGCCACGGCCTCGTCGCACAGCGTCAGCGCCTGCTGTGTGCGGGCGTTGCCCCCGTCCACCACCGCGAGTTCCAGGCAGGTCCATGCCTCGCCGTGGGCGACGCCGATGCGCTGGAAGTCCGCCCGGGCGTCGACCAGGAGCTGGCGGGCAAAGCCGGAGTTCCTGAGCGAGCCCGTCTGGGCCGCCCGCTGGTCGCGGGTGACCCGGGCCGAGTGGTGGCGGGCGCAGGCCAGGCCGTACACGTCGCGCATCCGGGAGAACATCGTGCGCGAGCGCTCCAGTTCGCGCACCGCGTGGTCGAGGTCGCCCGTCTCCTCCAGGGCCTGGCCGAGGTAGTAGACCGTCCAGGCCTCGCCGCGCGCGTCCTCGTTGTCGCGGTGTCTGGACGCCGCCTGGCGCAGGCCGTCGACCGCCGGGGACGCGTCGCCGGCGACGAGCCGGGCGCGGGCCAGCTGGGTGAAGGCCCAGGCCTCGCCGCGGGCGTCACGGGTACGGCCGTAGCGGTCGAGGGCGGCGCTCAGCTCCGTCTCCGCGCGCGGTACGTCGCCCATGCGCAGGGAGAGCTGGCCGAGCTGGAAGTGGGCCCAGGCCTCGCCGTGCACGGACTCACCGTCGTGGTGCAGCACCAGGGACTCGGAGAGCAGGTGCAGCGCCTCGGAGACATGGCCGCGGTCGCGCTCGACGGCGGCCAGGGCGTGCATCGTCCAGGCGCGGTCCGTCGCCAGCTCGGGGGCCGCCTGGAGGTCCAGCGCCTCGCGCAGCTTGCTCGCCGCCTCCGTGAGATTGCCCTGGTGGTGCAGGGTGATGCCCAGGGAGCACAGGGCGCGGGCGGCGCCCGCGTCGTGGTGGGCCTCCATGTAGAGATCGACCACCGAGGTCAGCGTCGTCCGCGCCTTGTCGAGCTCGCCGAGCTGACGGGCCGCGATGCCCGTGCGCCACTGCACCGAGCGGACCAGCAGGCCCTGGTCGACGGCCTGCGCCAGCTCGCTGATCTCGCCCAGGCGGTAGAGGTCGCCGCGCAGCAGGCAGTAGTCGCACAGCGCGCCGAGCAGATTCAGCACCGCCGCCTGGTTCACGCCCTCCGCGTGCCGCAGCGTGGAGGTGATGAAGCTCGACTCGTCGTCCAGCCAGCGCAGCGCCTCGTCCAGCGAGGTGAAGCCGTGCGGGCTGAAGCGGTCTGAGCGGGTCGACATGTTGCCGTCGACCAGGCGCAGGACCGAGTCGGCCAGATCGGCGTAGTTCACGATCAGGCGCTCCTGCGCGGCCGTGCGCTCCGTGGGCTCCTCCTCGTCCAGGAGGCGGGCGTGGGCGAAGGCGCGGACCAGGTCGTGGAGGCGGTAGCGGTTGCCGGGCACATGGTCGATCAGGCCCGCCCGGGACAGGGCCGTCAGATGACGCGTCGCCTCCGACTCGTCCGTCGCCAGCAGGGAGGCGGCCGCCGCGGCGCCGAGGGAGGCGCGGCCGGCGAGGGCCAGCCGGCGCAGCAGCCGGCGGGCCGTCTGCGGCTGGTCGGTGTAACGCAGCCACAGCGCGCGCTCGATCGGCTCCACGGGGCCGTACACCCCGAGATCGGTGGCGAGCTGGCGCGGTGAACGCGGGCCCAGCGACGAGCCGGCGACGGACAGCGCCAGCGGCAGCCCGCCGCACAACTCCCGGATCCGGTCGGCCGAGTCGGCGTCGTAGGGGCCGGTGCTGTCCTGGGCCGCCGCCTCCAGCAGCTCCTCCGCGCCCGCCTGGTCCAGTGCCTCGATCGGGAGTTCGTGGAGGTGGGCCTGGAGGTCGGAGGGCAGTTCGAGTGGCTCGCGCGCGGTGACCAGGACCAGGCTGTCGGACCGCTCGGGGACGAGCGTGCGGACCTGCTCGGGGTCGGAGGCGTCGTCCAGGACGATCGTCACGGCCAGGCCCGTCAGATGCTGGTGGTACAGCTCGCTCAGTCGCTTGACCTGCTGGTCGGGGGAGGAGCGCTCACGGAACAGCAGCTGTTCGCGCGGCGCGCCGAGCCGGTTCAGCAGGTGCAGCAGGGCGTCGCGGGTGGACAGCGGCGGCTCCTCCGGGTTGCCGCCGCGCAGGTCCACGACACAGGCGCCGCGGAAGTAGTCCTTGAGGTCGTGCGTGGCGCGCACGGCCAGAGTCGTACGGCCGCTGCCGGGCGGTCCGTGCAGCACCACCACCGTCGGGCGGGTCTCCGTGCTCGCGCGGGCCGCCTGCACCCACTGCCTGATCCGCGCCATCTCCTGCCGCCTGCCCGCGAACTCGCCCGCGGGTTCGGGGAGTTGACCGAACGACTGGGCCAGCACGCTGCGCCCGCGGGCCGCCGCGCTCTTGTCCGTACCGCGCAGCTTCGGCCCCGTCTTCTTCGGGCCGGTGGACGCGGCGAGCACGCGCTGCTGGTCGAGGAACGGGCGGATGCCACGCACCTCCAGAGCCGTCAGCCACTGAAGCCGCAGCTGCTCCGGCCCGCCCGGCTGGCTCGCGGCGCCCGCCCGGTGGTGCGCCGCGGGCAGATGCGAGCCGGCCACCTTGATCACGGTCGCCGCCGCGCCCGCCACGCCCACGGTGACGCCCGCGCCGAGCGCCGTGCCCGTGTCGGTGCCGAGGGCCAGGTCGGCCACCGCGGCGGTGAGGGCGGCAACGGCCGCCACCAGCAAGGGAGTTCCGGCCCCCTCCTGGGCGTACCTCTGGGCGAAGGTGAGCCGGCCGGCCTCCGTCTCGTCGAGTGCGCGCGTGTAGGCCTCGTACTCCTCGCCGGCCGTCTGCGCCATCGCGTCCAGCGCGCCGCGCGACCGCGAGAGCAGTACCGTCCCGTCGGTGCGTCCTCCGGAGCGTCGTACTTCTTCCTCGACGGCCCGGGCCAACAGCCGTTCGGCGTCCGCCCGATGGCTGTCCCGCATGTCACGTCCCCCTCCGGCGGCAACTCCTCTGGCTACGAGTGTCCTTCGAGTCGAGCCCGAGCGCGAGAGGGCGACGATCAACGGCGCCTGAAGTCCGCCGGGTTCCGGGACCCGTGGCCGCCCACCGCCAGGAGCACACAGACGCAGGCCAGCGCACCCTCGCCCACCGCGCACGCCAGCGCCTGGGCGAGATCGGATCCCGGTTGTGCCGTCGTTATGTCGAACCACGCGTCCAGCACGGCGACGGCCGCCGTGGCCGAGGCGGTCAGGCGGACCCTTGGGTCGTTGCGCAGGCCCAGCAAGGCCGTTGCCCCGCAGCCCGCCGCCATCAGGACGTCCAGGCCGGTCCACGCCAGCGACCAGTTCCGCACCTCGGTGCCGGCCGGGAGGGTCAGATCCAGCACCACCATCCACGGCACCAGCAGCACGGCCGCCGCGCCCAGGACGGTCAGCGTCCACCTCTTCAGCAGCGCGGCCACCACGCCCAGCAGGAGCAGCGTCCACAGGAGCAGCAGCTTCGCTTGGGGCTGCTTGCGCGGCGACCATGCCGGCCTCGTCGAACTCATCAGATTCCCCCTTCTGTTCCCATGCCTCCACGCTAGACCGCAGAGAAAATTCTGCAAAGAAAATTCGGCAGACATCAGGGACGTCTCAGGGTTCTCAGGGTTACGGTGACCGCATGACCGACGGCCCGCCCGATCTGACCAGCCTCGAACGCACCGCCCTCTACAAATCCCTCGGCAACCCGCTGCGCCGCCGGATCCTCGAATACCTGGGCCGGCACGACGAGGCGAACTCCACCGTGCTGGCCAGGGAGCTGGGCGAGAGTTCCGGCACCACCAGCTACCACCTGCGCAAACTCGCCGAGCAGCGGCTGGTCGAGGAGATCCCGGAGAAGTCGGGCGGCAGGGAGCGCTGGTGGCGGGCGCTGCCGTTCCGTCACACCACGCCCGACCCGGCCTCCATGACGCCGGAGGAGTACGCGGCGGCCGAGCACCTCGCCCTGCTGAAGATCGACGTGGACACCGAGCTGTTCCGCCGCGCCCACCAGGAGTACCGCGGCCCGGACGGCTGGGCGCAGGTGCAGCGGCACGGCACCTGGATGACCCGGGCCGAACTCCTGGCGTTCATGCGGGAGTACCACGCCCTCCTCGACCGCCACGGCCACTCCCGCGAGGGAGCACCCGAAGGGGCGCGCCCGGTCAACATGCGTTTCTACGCGGTGCCCGAGCCCGTGGGAGAGTGGAAAGGTGAACCGACTGGCCCATGAGACGTCCCCGTACCTCCTCCAGCACGCCGACAACCCCGTCGACTGGTGGCCCTGGTCGACCGAGGCCTTCGACGAGGCTCGCGCGGCGAACAAGCCCGTCCTGCTCAGCGTCGGATATTCGAGCTGTCACTGGTGTCACGTCATGGCTCACGAGTCCTTCGAGGACCGGGCCACCGCCGACTTCCTGAACGAACACTTCGTCAGCATCAAGGTCGACCGCGAAGAGCGCCCCGACGTCGACGCCGTCTACATGGAGGCCGTCCAGGCGGCCACCGGACACGGCGGCTGGCCCATGACCGTGTTCCTCACCCCGGACGCCGAACCCTTCTACTTCGGCACGTACTTCCCGCCCGCCCCCCGCCAGGGCATGCCGTCCTTCCGGCAGGTGCTGGAGGGCGTGCGGTCGGCGTGGACGGACCGGCGGGGCGAGGTCACCGAGGTCGCCGAGAAGATCGTCAAGGACCTCGCCGGCCGGGAGATCTCCTACGGCGACGCGCAGGTCCCGGGCGAGGAGGAGCTCGCGCAGGCGCTGCTCGGCCTCACCCGCGAGTACGACCCGCAGCGCGGCGGGTTCGGCGGCGCGCCCAAGTTCCCGCCGTCCATGTTGATCGAGTTCCTGCTGCGCCACCATGCCAGGACCGGTTCCGAAGGCGCCCTGCAGATGGCCGCCGACACCTGCGAGCGCATGGCCCGCGGCGGCATCTACGACCAGCTCGGGGGCGGCTTCGCCCGCTACTCCGTCGACCGCGACTGGGTCGTGCCGCACTTCGAGAAGATGCTCTACGACAACGCCCTGCTCTGCCGCGTCTACGCCCACCTGTGGCGCACCACCGCCCGCGGCGGAGCCGCTGACGAGCTCAGCGAGCTCGCCCGCCGCGTCGCGCTGGAGACCGCCGACTTCATGGTCCGCGAACTGCGCACGAACGAGGGCGGCTTCGCCTCCGCGCTCGACGCCGACAGCGACGACGGGACGGGCAGGCACGTCGAGGGCGCGTACTACGTGTGGACCCCGCAGCAGCTCACCGAGGTCCTCGGCGACCAGGACGCCGCGCTCGCCGCCCACTACTTCGAGGTCACCGAGGAGGGCACCTTCGAGAACGGCTCCTCCGTGCTGCAACTCCCGCAACACGAGGGCGTGTTCGACGCGGAGAAGGCCCGGAGCATCAAGGACCGGCTGCTGAGGGCCCGCGCCGACCGCCCCGCCCCCGGCCGCGACGACAAGGTGGTCGCCGCCTGGAACGGCCTCGCGATCGCCGCGCTCGCCGAGACCGGCGCCTACTTCGACCGCCCCGACCTGGTCGAGGCCGCGGTCGGCGCCGCCGATCTCCTCGTCCGGCTGCATCTCGACGAGCAGGCGCGCCTCGCCCGCACCAGCAAGGACGGTCAGGTGGGCGCCAACGCGGGAGTGCTGGAGGACTACGCCGATGTCGCCGAGGGCTTCCTCGCCCTCGCGTCCGTCACCGGCGAGGGCGTCTGGCTGGAGTTCGCGGGCTTCCTGCTCGACCACGTCCTGATCCGCTTCGTCGACCAGGAGAGCGGCACCCTCTACGACACCGCCGCCGATGCCGAGAAGCTGATCCGCCGGCCGCAGGACCCCACCGACAACGCCACGCCGTCCGGCTGGTCCGCCGCCGCGGGCGCCCTGCTGAGCTATGCCGCGCACACCGGTTCGGAGCCCCATCGCACCGCCGCGGAGAAGGCGCTGGGCGTCGTCAAGGCGCTCGGCCCGCGCGTGCCCCGCTTCGTCGGCTGGGGACTCACGGTCGCCGAGGCGCTGCTCGACGGCCCGAAGGAGGTGGCGGTCGTCGGCCCGGCCCAGGACGACGAGGCGACGAGGGCCCTGCACCGCACGGCACTTCTGGGCACGGCACCCGGAGCGGTGGTCGCCGCGGGGGTCGCGGACGGCGACGAGTTCCCGCTGCTCGCGGGCCGCCCCCTGGTCGACGGCGCACCCGCCGCGTACGTCTGCCGCAACTTCACCTGCGACGCCCCGACCACCGATCCGGACCACCTGCGGAGCGTGCTGGGTCGCTGAACCGGCGGGAGGGCTGGAGGAGTTGACGCGGCGCTAGCCCGCGAACTCCTCCAGAGCCCGTTCCACGATGGCCTCCAGCTGTTCGTGGTGGGCGCCCTTCCAGTAGGCGCGGCCGCAGTCCTGGCACTGTGCGAAGACGTCGTAGGAGCGGTGCGTCCCGCCGTGCAGCTGGTCCGCCACCTCCTCCTTGGTGGCCGCCTTCAGCAGGCCGTTGCAGGCGGTGCACCGGGTCCAGGGGCGCAGTTCGGGCCGGAAGCGTTCGAGGATGTCGCGGAGCTGGTCCTCGGGGCTGGTGCTGTAGACGTAGGCGCCGGACCACAGTTCGCGGCGGCGCAGCAGGCCCCGGTCGCGGCTGAGCATGACGCGCCGCTCGGCGGCCGAGCGGGCGGCGAGGGCCGGGTCGCCGATGTCCGTCGACTCGTACGCCGTGTCCACGCCGAGCAGACGCAGCCGGCGGGCGAGGGTGCCGAGATGGACGTCGAGGAGGAACCGGAGGGGGGCGCCCGGGACCCGCTGGGGCCGCTCGACGGGCCGGACCTCGACGGCGTCGCCGGCCCGGGGGACGTACGACGTCGGTACCTCGTCGCCGTTCACCCGCAGCGTGCCGACCTCGGTCAGCGGGACGCCGGTGGACTCGACGACGTGGCCGAGCGTCGAGACGCCGTCGGTGGTGACGGAACTGGCGCCGCCGCGGCGCCCGCTCGCGACGAACAGGGCCAGGCCGGGGGCGAACTCGACACTGATCTCGGGACCGTTCACCCGGTCAGGATGTCACGGGTGGGGGCGGCGGGCTCAGGGGTTTTCGGTGGGCAGGCCGCGCTCCAGGACGTCCAGGGCGCGGTCCACGAGGTCGTTCAGTTCGCCCTCGAAGCCGTTCTCCGCCCAGTACATGGAGGCCTCCATGAGGCCGCCGATGAAGGACATCGCGTAGACGCGGACCTCGAGGCTGTCCGCGTCCAGGCCGTGGCGCTCGGCGATGGCGTCGCGCAGCAGGCGTCCGGTCGCCGACATGCTCTCGACCATCCGGGAGCGGACGGCGGGGACCTGGACGGCGAGGTGGGCCCGCATCCGGGCCACCTCGGGGTCCTCCCGGTCGTTCGCCTCGATGGCCAGGTGCATCACGTGCCGCACCGAGTCCATCCATGACTCCCCGGCGGGCCGGGCGCGCAACTCGTCGGCCATCAGCTGGTCGTACTCGTCCGTGAGGACGATGTCCTCCTTGGCCGGGAAGTAGCGGAAGACGGTCGACGGCGACACCTCCGCCCGCTCGGCGATCTGCTCGATCGTCGTGGCGTCGTATCCCTGCTCCTTGATCAGCGCGTACGTCGCCGCACGGATCGACTCGCGGGTCTTGATCTTCTTTCGTTCGCGCAGGCCCAGTTGGGGGCGGTCGGCGGGGGAGAGGGGGGAACGTGCGGCCGTCATGGGGTTCATTGTCGGGCATCCGCCGCCGGCGCCACCATGTCGGGTCCGGCCTCCTGCGTGGTGCGCGCGGGTGCCGTCCGCGGCAGGAAGGCGGCCGCCAGCAGCGCGGCGACCAGGGCGGCGACGCCGCACACCAGCAGGACGACGCTCATGCCGTGGACGTACGCGCCGTTCGCGGAGGCGGCGAGGTGCCCTGCGATGTCAGGGTGTGCCTGGGCGACCAGGTGCGCGGCGACCACGGAGTCGCCGGCGGTGTCGGCGGCCCGCGCGGGCAGACCCGTCACATCGAGCCGGTCGCGGAAGATCCCGGCGAGCAGGCTGCCGAGCAGGGCGATGCCGATCGCCGCGCCGACCTGGCGCAACGTCATGAGCAGGCCCGAGCCGCTGCCCGCCCGGTCGCGGGGCAGGGTGCCGAGGGCGCCGTCCATCGCGGGCACGACGGAGAAGCCGAAGCCGATGCCGGTGATCGACAGCCACAGCGCGACGAACCCGTAGCCCGAGCCGGCCGTCGTGCGGCTGCCGAGCAGGGCGGCGAAGGCCAGCACCACCAGACCGGCGCTCACCACGGCCCGCGCGCCGAACCGGGCGACCACCGGCTGCGCGCCTCGCGCGGCGATCATGAGGCCGCCCATCATCGGCAGCAGACGCAGACCGGTGCCGAGGGCGTCATGGCCGAGGACGGCCTGGAGGTACGGGGGCAGCACGAACATCAGGCCCGACAGCACGAACATCACCAGGGTCGCGGCGAGCGTGTTGAACAGGAAGCCGCGGTGGCTCAGCAGTGTCATGTCGAGCATGGGGCGTGCCACCCGCCGCTCGCGCAGCACCAGCGCGGTGAGCAGCAGTGCGGCGGCGGCGAACATCGTCAGCACGAGGCCGTCGCCCCAGCCGCGGTCGGGCGCCTCGATGATCGCGTAGATGAGGGCGCCGAGGCCGGTCGCGGTGAGCGCGGTGGACAGGGCGTCGACTGTCGGGGAGGCGGGGTCGCGGGTCTCGGGGAGCAGGAAGACGCAGGCGGCGATGCCGATCGCGGCCATCGGGACGTTGACCAGGAAGACCGAGCCCCACCAGAAGTGGTTCAGCAGCCAGCCGCCGATGATCGGCCCGAGCGGCAGGCCGAGCGCGGAGGCGGCGGAGATGACGCCGACGGCCTTGGTGCGCTCGTCGGCGCCGAACAGCGAGGGCAGCGCCGACAGGGCGAGCGGGGTGACCAGGGCGCCGCCGATGCCCATGAACGCGCGGGCCGCGACGACCCAGTTCACGTCCCCGGCCAGGGCCCCGACGAGTGAGCCGGCCAGGAAGACCCCGAGCCCGGCGATCAGCATCCTCCGGCGCCCGAACCGGTCGCCGAGCAGGCCGGCCGGGAGCATCAAAGCGGCGAAGACGACGACGTAGGCGTCCGCCATCCACTGCTGCCGGCCGGTCGTGGCGCCGAGTTCGGCGGCCATGGTCGGCAGCGCCACGTTGAGGATCGTCATGTCGAAGCCGAGCGTGAGCATGCTCGCGACCAGGGCGCCGAGGGCCCACCAGCGGCGGGGGTCCCGCCGTGTCTCGTCCAAGGGAGTGACAGTAGCCATGAAATGAGAGTAGCTCTCAAAATATAGTTACTATCAATTGGTTTCGGCATGCAAAAAGGGCCACGGCTCTCAAGCCGTGGCCCTGGGGTGCTGCGCGGGTGCCGCGCGGGGGCTATCCGTGCTGGTACGCCACCAGTGAGATCCCCACGTAGTGGACGACGAACGCGGCGAGCGTGAACGAGTGGAAGACCTCGTGGAAGCCGAACCAGCGCGGGGAGGGGTTCGGCCGCTTGATGCCGTAGATCACGCCGCCCGCGCTGTAGAGGAGGCCGCCGACGATCACCAGAACCAGCACCGCGACGCCGCCGGTGCGCATGAAGTCGGGCAGGAAGAAGACGGCCGCCCAGCCCATCGCGATGTAGCAGGGGGTGTAGAGCCAGCGCGGGGCGCCGACCCAGAAGACGCGGAAGATGATCCCCGCGAGCGCCGCGCCCCAGATCCCCCACAGCAGCCACTGACCCTTCGCCCCCGGCAGGAGCAGCATGGTCAGGGGGGTGTAGGTGCCCGCGATGATCAGGAAGATGTTGGCGTGATCGAGGCGGCGCAGGATGCCGTCCATGCGCGGGCTCCAGTTGCCCCGGTGGTACAGCGCGCTCACGCCGAACAGCAGGCATGCCGTCAGGGCGAAGATCCCGCAGGCGATGCGGCCCCGAGGGGAGTCCGCGAGGGCGGTGAGTACCAGGCCCGAGACGAGGGCGGCCGGGAACATGCCGAGGTGCAGCCAGCCGCGCAGCTTGGGCTTGATCGGCTCGGTGAGCTGCTGGGCGTGCTGCTTTATCTGGTGCGGCAGTGAGGGCCCGTCGGAACCGCGGCCGGCGGCCGGCGTGTCCGAGGGCGCGTCGGGGACGGGCGCTGTCATGTCCGGCATCGTACCTACGGAACCGTAAGTTGCGGATGAGTGCGGTCTGAGAACAGGCCAGGAGTGGCCATCGTCTCACGGGAGTTGGGTATCCCGGTACTGCGCAAAGAAACGGTCACTTGAACGCTAGGTGCACGCAAATAAACGCGCCGTGCACGAATGGCACGTGACGATCCCCACTCCGCTCACCTGTGAGGCCCTCTGGACATATGGGCACTCGCGTCGGATGATCAAATGAGTGCGGTCGGCACCGGATGAGCGCTGAAGATCCAGCCGTGAAGCGTCCGGGTCGCAGCCCCCACGGGGCCTCCAAATCAACAAATCCCTCATTTAGGAGCAATCGTGGCGCGCGACAACGCGGCTCCCACCGTCGTTCCCACCAACCACAAGGAACTGATCTCGTGGGTCAACGAGATCGCAGAACTGACCCAGCCGGACAACGTGGTCTGGTGTGACGGATCCGAGGCCGAGTACGAGCGGCTGTGCGAAGAGCTCGTCGCGAAGGGCACCTTCAAGAAGCTCGACCCGATCAAGCGCCCCAACTCGTACTACGCGGCCTCCGACCCCTCCGACGTCGCGCGCGTCGAGGACCGGACCTTCATCTGCTCCGAGAAGGAGGAGGACGCGGGCCCGACCAACCACTGGAAGGCCCCGGCCGAGATGCGGGAGATCTTCCAGGGGGAGAAGGGCGTCTTCCGCGGCTCGATGAAGGGCCGGACGATGTACGTCGTCCCGTTCTGCATGGGCCCCCTCGGCTCCGACCTCTCCGCGATCGGCGTCGAGATCACCGACTCCGCCTATGTCGCGGTGTCCATGCGCACGATGACGCGCATGGGGCAGCCGGTCCTCGAGGAGCTCGGCTCCGACGGCTTCTTCGTCAAGGCCGTCCACACCCTCGGCGCTCCCCTGGCGCAGGGCGAGCAGGACGTCCCGTGGCCGTGCAACTCCACCAAGTACATCTCGCACTTCCCCGAGGACCGCGAGATCTGGTCCTACGGCTCCGGCTACGGCGGCAACGCCCTGCTCGGCAAGAAGTGCTACGCCCTGCGCATCGCCTCCGTCATGGCCCGTGACGAGGGCTGGCTCGCCGAGCACATGCTGATCCTCAAGCTCACCCCGCCGCAGGGCGGTTCGAAGTACGTGGCCGCGGCCTTCCCGTCCGCGTGCGGCAAGACCAACCTCGCCATGCTGGAGCCCACGATCTCCGGCTGGACGGTCGAGACGATCGGCGACGACATCGCCTGGATGCGCTTCGGCGAGGACGGCCGCCTCTACGCCATCAACCCCGAGGCCGGCTTCTTCGGCGTCGCGCCCGGCACCGGTGAGCACACCAACGCCAACGCGATGAAGACGCTGTGGGGCAACTCGGTCTTCACCAACGTCGCGCTCACCGACGACAACGACGTGTGGTGGGAGGGCATGACGGAGGAGACTCCGGCCCACCTGACGGACTGGAAGGGCAACGACTGGACGCCGGCCTCCGAGGTCCCGGCCGCCCACCCCAACGCCCGCTTCACCACCCCCGCCGCGCAGTGCCCGATCATCGCGCCCGAGTGGGAGGACCCGAAGGGCGTGCCGATCTCGGCGATCCTCTTCGGCGGCCGCCGTGCCACCGCGGTCCCGCTGGTGACGGAGTCCTTCGACTGGAACCACGGCGTCTTCCTCGGTGCCAACGTCGCGTCCGAGAAGACCGCCGCGGCCGAGGGCAAGGTCGGCGAGCTGCGCCGCGACCCCTTCGCCATGCTGCCGTTCTGCGGCTACAACATGGGCGACTACATGGGCCACTGGGTCGATGTCGCCAAGGGCAAGGACCAGGCGAAGCTCCCGAAGATCTACTACGTCAACTGGTTCCGCAAGAACGACGAGGGCAAGTTCGTCTGGCCCGGCTTCGGCGAGAACAGCCGTGTCCTGAAGTGGATCGTCGACCGCCTCGACGGCAAGGCCGAGGGCGTCGAGAGCCCGATCGGCATCCTGCCGACGCGGGAGGCCCTCGACACGAACGGTCTCGAACTCTCCGACTCCGACCTGGACTTCCTGCTCACGGTCGACAAGGAGGTCTGGCGCGAGGAGGCCGCCCTGGTCCCCGAGCACCTCAACACCTTCGGCGACCACACCCCGAAGGAGCTGTGGGACCAGTACCGCGCGCTGGTGCAGCGCCTGGGCTGAGCCCCGCTCCTCGCAACAAGACTCCGCGGCCGGCACCGGGGGTACCTCCCACGCCCTTGAGGCAGTGGGGGAGCCTGACCAGTGATCGTCACGGCCGGCCGCGGTGACAGCCGGCGAGGCTCCGCACAACGGCGTGCGGAGCTGTGGGTCCGCTGTCGCTCTTCCGTCCGCCCCGACGGAAGAGCGGCAGCGGGCCCTCGCCCGTTTGCGCCCCCTATCGGCCGACCAGCGCGGAGAGCGTGTCGGTGAAGGAGGCCGCCGACCGGTCGGCGTGCGCGCGCAGCCGGGTGGCGACGGCCTCGGCTCCGCCGCCCTCCACGAGCCGGACGATCCGGTCGGCGCGGCGCTCGTGGCCCTCAGGGGTGTCGGGCAGCGTGGAGAGGTAGAAGTCCTCGGCGTCGTAGGCGAGATGGAACACGTGCTTCTTCACGTCGCTCAGCGTCCAGTAATCGTCGTGGGTCCGCGGCACGGGTTCGGGAGCGCCCACGCACACCACCGGGGTGCCGGCGCCCCACGCGTTGACGCACAGGTGGTAGGTGTCGGTGATGACCAGCCGGTAGCGGGGAAGGACCCGCAGCAGGTCGCCCACGGTGTGGTCGCCGGGGCGGGGCGTGAGGTGCGCGACCTGGGACGGGATGTCCCGGTCGAACCACGGCAGCCATTCCAGCGGGGCGCCGAAGCGTTCGGACAGGCCCTCGCAGAAGGCGGGCAGCCAGTCGGGGATCTTCGTACGGGCGCCGAGGAAGACCCCGATCGCACCGCCGTCCGGGACCTGTTCGGACCACGGCGTCGCCGGGAGGTGGTCCAGGTCGCCCGGGCGCGAGAGCAGCGCCGCGTCCGAGGCGAAGTACTCGTTCGTACGGTCCCCGCGCAGCAGCGCGATCTTGGCGGCCGACAGCGGGTCGCGCATCCAGACGCGGTGGCTGCGGGTCATCAGGCGGGAGAAGAGCGGGCCGAACTCCTTGTCCTCGTAGTCCGACTGGGAGTTGTGCAGGATCGTGCCGCCGTAGCTGAGGGTCCGGGCGAGGACCTCGTCCGGCTGGTCCGCCAGCAGCAGGGTCCGGTTCAGCAGGGCGCGGGCGGCGTCGCGGTCCTCGGCGATGCCGAAGTCCAGCAGGCGGTTGGTGGCGTCCTGCGCCATGTAGTGCCGTGTGTGCAGGAAGTCGCCCCAGAAGACGACCGCGTCGTGGTCGCGGAGTTCGCCGAGGTGCTCGGGCAGGGAGCGGAAGCGGAACGGGAAGTCGGTGCCCCCGGCGGACGCGCGCAGTGGCACGGTCTCCGGCACGTGCAGGGTGTACCAGGTCGGATCGATCCCGGGGCCCATGCGCCGCAGCAGGGATTCGAGGGCCAGGTCGACGGTCAGCATTCCGGTGTTGCGGTACCCGATGTTGGGCGCGGTGATGACGGCGACGCGTGCCATGTGTTCGTTTCCCTCAGCCGTGGCCGGCGCCACGAGCCGTGACGCGGATCTCCGGCCAACGTACACATCGCCGCCGGTCGGGAGGCGGTCCGCCCCTGGACGACCCGGTGGAACGCGCCAGGTACATGGCACCCGGTCCGCGCGTCTCTGCGGGTGCACGCGGACCGGGGCCGTTTCGGGGAGCCCCGTGGGGCTCAGTGCGACGCGAGTTCGCGGGGCTCCAGGGCCGCCGCGTGCACGTCCATCTGCTCGGCGGCGAGGATCGCCGCCGCGGTGTCGGCGCGGGACGCGGCGACGAGGAGGGCGCGCCCGGCGAGGGCGTGCGCCCGGCGGTGCAGGGTGGCGCGTTCGCCCTCGGCGACCTGGCCGGTGACCGCACGGACCGGCGGGTGTCCTCCCCGCAGCCGGGCCACCTGAGCGGTGAGCCGGTCGGCTGCGCCGTCCAGGTCCGCGGACCCGGCGGCGCCGCGCAGCTCGTCCGTGACGGCGAGCAGCGCCGCGAGATGGCCCGCGAGCTGGATGTCCAGCTCCTCCTCACGGGACCGGTGGGGGAAGTCGGAGGTGGTGCCGGCCATCGTGCTGTGGACCGACTTGGTGCGGATCGGTTCGTACATGGATGGCCTCCTGTGCTGTCAGGAAACCATCCTAGCTTAGATTCCGTCTAAAGTTGAGCGAAGTGAAAAGATCTACGGCTGGCCGTAGCCGTCCAGGAAGGTCCCGATCCGGGTGATCGCGTCGCGCAGATCCCCGACCGTCGGCAGGGTCACGACCCGGAAGTGGTCGGGCTCGGTCCAGTTGAAGCCGGTGCCCTGCACGACCATGATCTTCTCGCGGCGCAGCAGGTCCAGGACCATCTGCCGGTCGTCCCTGATCTTGAAGACCTTGGGGTCGAGGCGCGGGAAGAGGTACAGCGCGCCCTTCGGCTTCACGCAGCTCACGCCCGGGATCTGGGTGAGCAGCTCGTAGGCGACGTCCCGCTGCTCCTTCAGCCGCCCGCCCGGCAGCACCAGGTCGTTGATCGTCTGGCGGCCGCTCAGTGCGGCGACCACGCCGTGCTGTCCCGGCATGTTGGCGCACAGGCGCATGTTGGCGAGGATCGTCAGGCCCTCGATGTAGGAGTCCGCGTGCGCGCGCGGCCCGGAGACGGCCATCCAGCCGACCCGGTAGCCCGCCACCCGGTACGCCTTCGACATGCCGTTGAAGGTGAGGGTCAGCAGGTCCGGGGCCACCTTGGCGGTCGGCGTGTGCGTGGCGCCGTCGTAGAGGATCTTGTCGTAGATCTCGTCCGAGCAGACCAGCAGGTTGTGGCGGCGGGCGATGTCGGTGAGCCCCTTGAGCATCGCCTCGTCGTAGACGGCCCCCGTCGGGTTGTTGGGGTTGATGATGACGATGGCCTTGGTGCGGTCGGTGACCTTGCGCTCGACGTCCGCGAGGTCGGGCATCCAGTCGGACTGCTCGTCGCAGCGGTAGTGCACGGCCGTGCCGCCGGACAGCGAGACGGCGGCGGTCCACAGCGGGTAGTCGGGCGACGGTACGAGGACTTCGTCCCCGTCGTCGAGCAGGCCCTGCATGGCCATCACGATCAGCTCGGAGACGCCGTTGCCGACGAAGACGTGCTCGACGTCCGTCTCGATGCCGAGGGTCTGGTTGTGCATGACGACCGCCCGGCGTGCGGCCAGCAGGCCCTTCGCGTCGCCGTAGCCGTGCGCCGACGACACGTTGCGGAGGATGTCCTCAAGGATCTCGGGCGGGCACTCGAAGCCGAACGCCGCCGGGTTGCCGGTGTTCAGCTTGAGGATGCGGTGACCGGCCGCCTCCAGCCGCATCGCCTCCTCGAGCACCGGGCCTCGGATCTCGTAACAGACGTTGGCGAGCTTGGTCGACTGGATCACCTGCATGTCTGGGAGCTTACGGCCCGGTTACGCATCCTGGTCCGTGTTTTCCGCCACGTGAGACGCGGCGTTTGGGCTGTTATCGCCGGTAGCTGTCACAGGAAACCCATGCGTCTCTACAATTCCCTCCCATGTCAGGACCGGATGAGCGCGAGAAGGGGACGTACGGGGCGAAGTCCGCGTACCTCCCGGATGGTGGCCCCCAGGGTCCGCCGAACGTGTTCCATCCGCGGCCCGAACCGTCCCCCGGCTACGACGGCTACGCCGACCCGGCGGCGGCGCACGGCTGGGAGGACAACGCGTACGACGAGACGGCCCAGCTGCCCCGCGTGCCGGACCGGGCGCCGCGGATCGAGGCGCCTCCCGGCGGCCGGCGCCGGCGCTCCCGGCACGGACGCGACCCCCGGCGCTCGCCGCGTGCAGCGTTCCTCGCCGCGGCACTGGGGGCGGTGGCCCTGGTGGCCGTGATCGCCGGCTTCGCCTTCTTGGGATCGTCGTCCGGTGGGTCCGACGACAAGCGCACGGGGCCGACGGCCCCGGATTCCGTGCCGACGGGTGCGAAGTCGTCCCAGGGGGCGTCCGCAGGCGCCGGTGCCCCGTCCGGGGCGCCGTCCGGTTCGACGACGGCGAGCGCGTCGACGCCCGGTTCGGCGGCGGCGGACGCGACCCGCTCGCCGTCGACCCGCCCCACGTCCTCCACGAGCGCGGCGCCGACGCCGAGCCCCAGCGCGACGAGCACAGCCCCGGGCCGGGGCAACCCCGGCGCCGGCCCGGGCCGTGGACACGGGGGCGGCAAGAAGTCCTGAGGCCCGGGCACCGCCCGGCCCCCGGCCCGTCCTCCGCGAGCAACAAGCCCCGACGCCCACGCAACCCGCCCGGTCCTCAACCCGTCCTCCCGGACGCGGGGTTCGGCCCAGCCGGCGCGGCCCCGTGCTTCCCGTGCCCCCGCGGGTCCGAAAGAACTCCTTGCCCCACCATGGCTTCACCCTCACAATGCACATGTCAAATTTATGGGCGACCGGAAGATCTCCGGTCGCCCAAGTCGCAGGAGAGGACCCCCACATGAAGAAGCCTCTCGGCGCCGCGCTCTTCGCCCTGGTGATAGCCGGGGCGGGCGCGGCACCAGCGGTCGCGGCCCCGGTGCCCACCGAAGGCGCCTCCGCGCCCGCCGTCAAGGCCGTCAACTTCGCCGGCACCGTCTCGCTCAGCAACTGCTCCGGCTCCGTCGTCCGCTTCCCCAACTCCGCGGACAGTGACCCGGCGCTCGTCATGACCAACGGCCACTGCCTGGAGACCGGGTTCCCGGAGCCCGGCGAGGTCATCACCGGACAGTCCTCCAGCCGTACCTTCGGACTGCTCAACTCCTCCGGCAGCAAGGTCGCCACGCTCCGGGCCAACCAGGTCGTCTACTCGACCATGACCGACACCGATGTCACGATCTACCGCCTGACCACCACCTACGCGGCGATCAAGAGCTCCTACGGCATCAGCCCGCTCACCGTTCAGAACACGCATCCGACCGCCGGCACCGCCATCACGGTCGTCTCCGGCTACTGGAAGCGGACGTACGCCTGCAACGTCGACGGCTTCGTCTACCGCCTCAAGGAGGGCGACTGGACCTGGAAGGACTCGGTCCGCTACACCTCCGCCTGCCAGACCATCGGCGGCACCTCGGGCTCGCCCGTGATCGACAACGCAACCGGCAAGGTCGTCGCCGTCAACAACACCGGCAACGAGGACGGCCAGCGCTGCACCGAGAACAACCCCTGCGAGGTCGACGAGAGCGGCAAGGTGACCGTCCGCAAGGGCATCAACTACGCCGAGGAGACCTACCAGATCCCCGCCTGCTTCGGCACCGGCAACAAGCTCGACCTGAACGCCTCCGGCTGCGTCCTGCCCAAGCCGTAGCCGTCACGCCCCAAGGGCGGGCCGTCACACGGGACTGCGACGGACCGCCCGCCCCGCCAGCACGTCCGTACGCCGCCCGTCCTCGATCACGAACTGCCCGTCGACGAGGACGTGCGGGATGCCCGTCGGCAGCGCCCGCGGATTCTCGTACGTCGAACCGGCCGCCACCGTCCGCGGGTCGAACAGGACCAGGTCGGCACGGTGGCCCTCGCGGACCAGGCCCCGGTCCGGCAGCCGCAGCCGTGCGGCGGGCCGGGACGTCAGACGGGCGACGCACTCCTCCAGCGACAGCACGCCCAACTCCCGTACGTAGTGGCCGAGATACTGCGGGAAGGTGCCGTACGCCCGCGGGTGCGGCTTGGCGCCCTGGAGGATGCCGTCCGAGCCGCCGGTGTGGACGCGGTGACGCATGATCGCCCGCACGTTCTCCTCGTGGCCCACGTGCTGCAGGATCGTCGGGCCCAGCCGGTCCTCGATCAGCAGGCGGTGGGCCGTGGCCCACGGGGTCTCGCCGCGCAGGTCCGCCGAGTCCTGGACGGTCCGGCCGACGAAGTCGCCGAGCCGCTGGTCGCTCACGCCCGAGATCTCGATCGTGTCCCACTCGATGGGCACTCCGTGGCAGCCGTCCGAGCCGACGACCTCCAGGTCGTGCCGGATCCGCGCGGACGTCTCCTCGTCCGCGAGCCGCTTCAGGATCGCCTCCGGGCCGCCCTCGCTCGCCCAGCTCGGCAGCATCGCCGCGAGCGTCGTGCAGCCCGGCGTGTAGGGGTAGGTGTCGAGGGTGATGTCGGCCCCGGCCGCCAGTGCCTCGTCCAGCAGGGTCAGCAGCTCCGGCGCCCGGCCCTTGTTCACGCCGAAGTTCATGGTGGCGTGGGCCAGATGGAGCGGGCAGCCCGCCTCCCGGGTCAGCTCGACCATCTCCTCGTACGCCTGAAGGGCCCCGGCGCCGTAGGAGCGGTGGTGCGGGCAGTAGTAGCCGCCGTACGACGCCACCACCCGGCACAGCTCGGTCAGTTCGGCGTCCTTGGCGTACATGCCGGGCGTGTACGTCAGCCCCGACGACATGCCGACCGCACCCTGTTCCAGGCCCTCGGCGACCAACTGCCGCATCCGGTCGAGCTCCTGGGGCGTCGCCTCGCGGTCGTCCCAGCCGACGGCGAGCATGCGGACCGTGCCCTGGGGGATCAGGTACGCGGCGTTGACGGCGATCCCGCGGTCCAGCCGGTCCAGATACTCGCCCACCGAGCGCCAGTCGAAGTCGATGTCGTCGCCGTAGCCGTTCCAGCCGGTGATCGCGCGGCGCACCTCGGCGAGCGTGCGGTCGTCGACGGGGGCGTACGACAGCCCGTCCTGGCCCAGCACCTCCAGGGTGACGCCCTGCGCGGCCTTGGCGCTGTGGTCAGGGTCGCGCAGGACGGCGAGGTCGCTGTGCGCGTGCATGTCGATGAAGCCGGGGGAGAGGACCAGCCCCTCCGCGTCCAGCTCCCGCATGGCCTTCGGGCGCTGGCAGCCGGCCGCCGCGGCCTCCTTGACGATGGACACGATCCGGCCGCGGTCGACCACCACGTCCGCGCGGTAGGACGGCGCGCCGCTGCCGTCCACCACGTCCGCGTCCCGGATGACGAGCTGCTCCACGACTCCTCCTCCTGCTCCTGCCGTGCTTCCGGCCGTGCTTCTAGAAGAACGTGCGGATGTAGTCGACGACCGTGCCGTCCGCCTCGACCAGCGGGATCAGCTGCCACTTGTCGAACGACGTGCACGGATGCGACAGGCCCATCCCCACCCAGTCTCCGACCTCCAGGTCCGCCTCGTCACCGGTGCGCAGCCAGGCGTGCTGGTCGGACAGGCCGGTCACCGTGATGCCTGTCGCCGGGCGCTCGGCGCCGCCCGCGCGCACCACCTGGGCGAAGGGGAGGTCCAGGTCGTAGGCCGCGTCGCGCTTGCCCGCGTTGGCGAAGGCCTGCTCGGCCGAGGGCCGCGAGACCACCTGCGCCCACAGGCGGAACGCCGGCTCCAGGGCGCCCTCCCCGGGGACCCGGTTGAAGGGCGTCACCTCGCGGTAGTGCCCGTCGTCGTGCGAGACGTAGGCGCCCGAGCGCAGCAACTTCAGTACAGGGGAGGAGAGTTCGGGGATCTCGGCGAACACGTCTGCCACCGCGTCGAACCAGGCGCTGCCGCCCGCGCTGACGACGATCTCGTCCAGTCCCGCGAACCGTCCCGCCTTGTCGAAGTCGGCGGCGAGCGCGGTCAGCCGCCGCAGCCACGCGTGCACCCGCTCCGGGTCGGCCCGCGGGACCTCGCCCTCGTAGCCCGCGACGCCCACCAGCCGCAGCGTCCGGGTGCCGGCCACCGCGTCCGCGACGGCCGCGCACTCCGCCTCCGTGCGGACGCCGGTACGGGCGCCCTCGCCGGCGCCCAGCTCCACGACGACGTCCAGCGGGCGCGAGGCGCCGTGCAGCGCCGCGTCCATCAGCTCCACGCCGCGCACGGAGTCGACGTAGCAGACGAAGCGGAAACCGGGGTCGGCGTCGAGCTCGGCGGAGATCCACTTCAGGGCCGCGGCGTCGACGAGCTCGTTGGCGAGGAAGACCCGCTCCACACCGAACCGCCGTGCCACGCGCACCTGGTGGGGGACGGCGAGGGTGATGCCCCAGGCGCCGCGCTCGATCTGCTGCCGGAACAGCTGCGGCGCCATGGAGGTCTTGCCGTGCGGGGCGAAGGCGAGGCCGTGACGGGTCGCGTATGTCTCCATGAGCGCCAGGTTGTGCTCCAGGCGCTCCGCCGACAGGGCGAGGACCGGGGTGGCGAAGCCGCCGGTGAAGAGGTTGCGGCGCTGGGCGGCCAGCTCACCCACGGTCAGCCCGTCCGCGTCCGGCGGGAGGCCCTTGAAGCGGTGGTCGACGCGTTCCTCGGCGAGGCGGGCGAGGGCTTCGATGCCCATGGGACCTCCCTGATCAGGTGTATTGCATTGCTTGCAACAGTCATTGCGTATATCGCTTACCGCTGTCTAACATCTCGGCCAATGTGGGGTCAACGGAGCCTCCCTCCAGCCTTCGCCCGCCGTCACACCGAGGAGCTACGACGATCGTGACCACGCCCGGACCTTGCAACACCTTCGACGCCGGCGATCCCGTCGACGTCGTCACCCTCGGCGAGTCCATGGTCACGTTCCGGCCCGCCACGCCCGGCCGCCTCGCCGACGTTCCCTCCTTCGACCGCGGGATCGGCGGTGCCGAGTCCAACGTCGCCTGCACCCTGGCCGCCGCCGGGCACTCCGCGCGCTGGGTGAGCAGGGTCGGCTGCGACGGGTTCGGCGACCACCTGGTCGAGGCGATCGGGGCCTACGGCGTCGACGTCGGCGCCGTGCACCGCGATCCCAACCGTCCCACCGGCATCTACTTCCGCACGGCCGGCGACCGCGCGACGGACGCCCACGAGGTCGCGTACTACCGTGCCGGGTCCGCCGCGTCGGCGATGTCGGCCGGGAACACGGATCTGGCGGCGGTGCGGGCGGGCCGGGTGCTGCACCTTTCCGGGATCACGGCGGCGCTGTCCGCCGACTGCCTGGGCCTGATGCGTGAGCTGACCGCTCCGCGGCCCGGTCGGCCGCTGGTGTCCTTCGACGTGAACTACCGGCCGGGACTCTGGGCCGATGCCGAGGGGCTGGGCGTGCTGCTGGAGCTGGCGCGAGGGAGCGACGTCGTGTTCGTGGGGGAGGACGAGGCGGAGGAGGCCTGGGGCATCACCGGTGGGCCGAAGGCGATCCGGGACGCCCTGCCGGAGCCGGCGGTCCTGGTGGTGAAGCAGGGGGCACAGGGGGCGACCGCGCTGACCGGCCCGCGGGCATGCGTGCCGCCCGGGGCGGCCCCCGGCCCGGAGAAGGGCGTCGCCCCGTCGGAACCGGGCCCCGCGACCGGGCTCCGCGCCGCGACCCCGGGAACGGCACCGGCGGCCGTCACCTTCGTCCCGGCCCTCGATGTCGATGTCGTGGCGACGGTCGGCGCGGGCGACGCCTTCGCCGCCGGTTTCCTCTCCGCCACCCTGCGCGGGCTCCCGGTCCGCGACCGGCTGCGGCACGGGCATCTCATGGCCGCCGCCGCCCTCACCGTCCCCGGGGACCTGGCCCCGCCCCCCGCCCGCGATCACGCAGACACTCTCGCCGCCCTCGACGACGCGGCGTGGGGGACACTTCGACTCGGCCCCGGCTGGACGAAGGCCGTCGACGGGGGCGACGAGGAGGTACGTACGTCATGAGCCAGACCGTCGACCGCGCGCTGAGCATCCTGCCGCTGCTCGCCGAGGGGCCCGCCGACCTCGGCCAGGTGGCCGACCGGCTGGGCGTGCACAAGTCCACGGCCCTGCGGCTGCTGCGGACACTGCACGAGCACGGTCTCGTCTACCGCCAGTCCGACCAGCGCTACCGCCTCGGCGCCCGCCTCATCGCGCTCGCCCAGGAGGCCATGGAGAACCTCGACATCCGCGAGATCGCCCACCCCCACCTCGTACGCCTCAACGAGCAGTGCGGGCACACCGTCCATCTCGCGGTGTACGAGGAGTCCGAGGTCCTCTACATGGACAAGGTGGAGAGCCGCTACCCGGTCCGGATGTACTCGCGGATCGGCAAACCGGTGGCGATCACCGTCGCCGCGGTCGCGAAGCTGCTGCTCGCAGACCTCCCCGAGAGCGAGCGCCGGGGGCTCGCCGACAAGCTCGAATACCCCATGTACACGGCCCGGTCCACCCCCAACGCCCCCGCGTTCCTGCGGGAGTTGGAGAAGGTGCGCGACCAGGGCTGGGCCACCGACCTCGGCGGCCACGAGGAGTCCATCAACTGCGTCGGCGCGCCCATCCGAGGCGCCGACGGCCGGGTCGTCGCCGCGATGTCGGTCTCCGCTCCGAACGTCGTCGTCACCGCCGACGAACTCCTCACCCTGCTCCCCCTGGTGCGCCGCACGGCGGACGCGATCAGCGGGGAGTACTCCGGAAGAACCCCCGTCAAGGAAGTCGCCCCATGACCGAGAAGACCGCGCTCACCCCCAAGACCCACACCACCCCGCCCGCGAAGTTCTCCCACGGCGTGAGGAAGGGCAACATCCTCCAGGTCGCCGGCCAGGTCGGCTTCCTGCCCGCCGAGGAGGGCAAGCCCCCCACGCCCGCCGGCCCCGCCCTGCGCGAGCAGACCCTGCAGACCCTCGCCAACGTCAAGGCGATCCTGGAGGAGGGCGGCGCGAGCTGGGACGACGTGATGATGATCCGCGTCTACCTCACGGACGTGGACCACTTCGCCGAGATGAACGCCATCTACAACACCTACTTCGAGGAGCAGGGCCTCACCCAGCCGCCCGCCGCGCGCACGACGGTCTACGTCGGTCTGCCCGCGGGGCTCCTCATCGAGATCGACGCACTGGCCGTACTGGGCTGACGCCGCCTCGGACCGCGCACCTCTTTCTTCCTCACGGCGCGGCGCCCCTCACCCCCGGGGCGCCGTGCCGCGATCCCCCCTGCCCGAAAGCACCATGCCCTTAAGTAGAGGACCCCCGAATGTCCCTCCCGCTCGCCGCGGACGCGCCCGCCGCCCCACCCCACACCGGCGGCCTGCTCCTGCTGATCGACGGCACGACCGGTCTGCTCACGGTCGCCGCCATCGGCATCGCGCTCCTCCTCTTCCTGATCATCAAGGTCAGACTCCAGCCGTTCGTCGCCCTGCTCGCCGTCTCCATAGCCGTCGGCCTGATGGCCGGGCTGTCGGTCACCGAACTCTTCGGCACCGTCCAGCGGTCGGACGCCGTCTCGACCATCGAGACCGGCATGGGTGGCATCCTCGGCCATGTCGCGATCATCATCGGCCTGGGCACGATGCTCGGCGCGATCCTCGAAGTCAGCGGCGGCGCCGAGGTGTTGGCCTCCCGCCTGCTGAACCTCTTCGGCGAACGGCGGGCCCCGCTCGCCATGGGCCTCACCGGCCTGATCTTCGGCATACCGGTCTTCTTCGACGTCGGCATCTTCGTGCTCGCGCCGATCGTCTACGCCGCCGCCAAGCGCTCCGGCAAGTCGATCCTGCTGTACTGCCTGCCGCTGCTCGCGGGCCTGTCGATGACCCACGCGTTCCTGCCCCCGCACCCGGGGCCGGTGGCCGCCGCCGGACTGCTCCACGTGCAGCTCGGCTGGATCATCCTGATGGGCGTCGTCTGCGGCATCCCCGCGGTGCTGGCCGCCTGGGTGTTCTCCGCGTGGATCGGCCGACGCATCTTCGTGCCCGTGCCGCAGGACATGCTGGAGGCCGCCGAGGAGGCCAAGGCGGCCGTCGTCGCCGAGCAGCGGGAGCAGGGCGCGGAGCCGCGCGAGCAGCCCGTGTCGCTGGGCGTCGTCCTCGGCATCATCGGCACGCCGCTGATCCTGATCCTCGCGGCCACCTTCTCCTCCATCGCCCTCGATCCCTCCACGGGCCGCTCGGTGATCGAGTTCTTCGGCCACCCCTTCGTCGCCCTGACGATCGCGCTGCTGCTGGCGTACTACCTGCTGGGCATCCGCCGCGGCTGGTCCCGTAGGTCCCTGGAGACCGTCTCCACCGCCTCGCTCAAGCCGGTCGGCAACATCCTGCTGGTGGTCGGCGCGGGCGGTGTCTTCGGCGCGATCCTCAAGGCGAGCGGCGTCGCCCAGGCCCTCTCGGACACCTTCCACGACGTGGGCCTGCCGGTGCTCGTCCTCGCCTACCTGATCTCGCTCGTCCTGCGCGTCGCCCAGGGCTCGGCCACGGTCGCCATCGTCACCACGGCCGGCATCGTCGCCCCCCTGCTCGCCGAGGGCCACCACTCCCAGGCCTTCGTCGCCCTGGTCATCATGGCCATCTCCGCGGGTTCCATCTTCGCCTCGCACGTCAACGACGGCGGCTTCTGGATGGTGGCGAAGTACTTCGGCATCACCGAACGGGACACCCTGAAGACCTGGACGGTGCTGGAGTCGGTGCTGTCGGTGGCCGGGTTCGTGGTGGCCGCGGTGGTCAGCCTGTTCGTCTAGCCGGGTTCGTCCGGGCGCGCGTGTAGGCGTCTGATAACGAAGTTGGGGCCGACTGTGTCCGGCACAGGATCTTCGACCATACTGCCCGCTGTGGAGCAGCGCATAGGATCGAGCAGCCAGCCCCTGAAGGGGGAGCCCGTGACGGGTGCCGGGTTCGACCCGGCCTTCATTCCCGGGCTCACCCCACCCGTGTCCGCGGAGCCGGAGGAGGCCGAGGCGGAACACGCCGCGGCGGAGGCCGAGGACGCGGACGCCGGCGTCGCGTCCGGGGAGACCGAGACCGAGACCCAGGTCGGGGCCCAGGAGCCGGCCGCGGGTGACGACGAGGACGAGGAGACCCCCGAGGGCCCCGTCTTCGAGGCCTCCGACCGCCGCGCGAAGATCGTCGCCGACCGCAGCGGCGTACGACTCGCCCTGGACGACCAGGCGTGCGAGTTCCGCTGGGACGAGATCGGCGCCGTGGAGACCGAATCCCCGCGCTTCGGCAAGCGGTTCACGATCACGGTGCACACCCCCGACAGGCGCTGGTACCCGATCGAGATCGAGGCGACCGCCCGGGCCCGCTTCGAGGAGTGGGAGTCCCAGCTGGACGCGGTCCTCGACGCGTACTTCGAAGAGGGCGCCGAGGAGGGGGAGTCCGAGGACGAGGCCGCGCAGGAGGCGGACGCCACGGCCGGGGACCTCAAGGACGCGGACGACAAGGACGACACCGAGGCCGCGGACGCCAAGGACGCCGACTAGTCCTCCGCTCCCGGGACCGTCCCGATCCCGCTCAACGCCCCCTCCACCAGGGCGCGATCCCTTCACTCGACATTCGGCCGCGCAGTGTACGCGCGCCCGTAACCCCTGCACGGGCCTGACGCATATATGCACCCGCGGGTGTGACCGGCACGTGCATATATGCCGAAAACCCGGCAGAGTGAAGGTTCGCGCAGGAGGGCCCGGCCGTCCGGGTCCTCGCCCCACCCCAAGAGGCCTTCGTCGACCGGCGGGCCGAACAGACCGAAGGCCTCAACCGCCCGGCAGCGTACGGAAACGAAACGACCGGCGCGGCTCACGCGCGCCCCAGGCCATCCCGCTCACCCGCCGCGAGGCGGAGGTGGCCGGACTCCTCGCGCAGGGGCTCGCCGGCGCAGGCCATGTGGAACGCATTCCCAGCAAGCTCGGATCAGTAACCGCAGCCAGATCGCCGCCTGGGTCACCGCCCGGCGCTGAGCCGCGTCCAGGCTCCCCTCCCGGACATCACACACCCACTGAGAGGAGAACCATGACCACCACCCATCACAGTCCGTTCGACCATCGCATGACCGTGTACGGCGCGGACGACGAGTTCGTGGCCGCCGCCGTGCCGTTCCTCCACGAAGGACTCGGCGCGCCCGGGGAGGCGCCGCCCGTCGCCGTCGCCGCCCCCGAAAAGCTCGCGCTCCTGCGGGACGCAATGGACGGCGACGCCAAGGGCGTCGTCCTCGTCCCGGACACCGAGTGGTACTCGGGCTCGGCCGCCAACGCCGTGGCGCAGAGCGCGGGTTACCTCGCCTCGCATGCCGCCCCCGGCGGCCGGATCCACCTTCTGATGGAGCCCGTCTGGAACGGCCGCGCGGGACGCTCCGCCCGCGAGACCACCGAGTGGATCCGCTACGAGGCCCTGGCCAACCTGCTCTTCGCGCCGATGGCGACGACGGCCCTGTGCGCCTACGACACCCGTGTCGCCGGCGAGGTCATCGTCGCCGCGGCCCGCCGCGCCCATCCGGGCACCGGCTCCTACGAGGACCCGGCCCGGCTGACGGCCGAGCTGGACTCCTTGCCGCTGCCGCTGCCCCCGGTCGACGCGGAGACGCTCGCGCCGCCGACCGGTGAAGCCGTACGCAGCCGGGCGTCCGCCCGTGGACTGTCGCCCGCGGACGCGGAGTTGTTCACCGATGCCGTGCTCGCCGCGGCCGCCGCCCTCGGTCCCGTCACCCGCACCCTGATGTGGGGCGAGGCGCCCGCCTGCGTCTGCGAACTGCGCACGGCGCGCCGGGTCGACGACCCGCTGGCGGGCTTCGTCCCACCCGCCGGCGCCGAACTGGAACCCGACCAGGGGCTCTGGTTCACCCGCCAGGTGTGCGCCTACGTCGACGTACGCGACGACGTCGCGGGGGCGACCGTACGGCTGCAGTACGGATAACCGTGGTTCGAACCGGGCACGTGCGGATGTGTTCCGCCGGGCCAGGTCAGGCACTCCTGTGCGGGAGGAACCACTTGGGGCTGAGGGCGATCTGCCGCAGCTGCGCAAGGGTGAGGGCCGGGGTCTTGCGCGTCGCGGCGGTGTCCTGCGCACCCGAGTTGAAGGCGCTGACGACGACCCGCGTGCCGTCGGTCCGCAAGGTGTCGACGGTCCACATCACGACGCCCGCGCCGCCCTTCTCGCCGGGCCCCTGATGCACGGCGACCCGCGTCCCGTCGGGCAGCGTCTCGGCGCCCGACCCGAAGAGATCACCCGCGACGTCCGCCATGCCGGCCTGGACGTTGACCTGGACGAGGCTCTTGCCCTTGCCGTCGTCGGCGACGACGTATCCGAACCCGCTGTCCCCGCCGCTGCTCTCGGAGACGGTGAGGCCCTTCGGGAGCAGGGACTTGAGGGTGGGGGCCACGGGTGCGAACGCGGTGCTCCCGGTCGCGCTCGGCTCCGCCGTCGGCTTCTTCTCGTCCTCGGGCATCGCGTCGATGGCGTCGCGCCAGGCGGCGGCGGAGGCGACGTGCTTCAACTGGGCCGGAGCAAGGGGAGGTTGGCCGCGGGTGATGGGGGCGTCCTTCTCCGCCGCGGCGTTCCACTCGCTGACGCTCACGTGATGGCCCTGCGGTGAGACGAGCTCGGCGTTCCACCACTTGGTGTCCACGCGGCGGTCCGGATACTCGTAGCCCTGAAGCACCATGACGACGGAGCCGTCCGGGAGCCGGCTCGTGCCGCAGGAGTCGTAGTGCGCGTAGGCCTTGCCCGGGCACTCGGTGACCTGCCGGGCCTGGTCGCTGCCCGGCTGCACACGCCCGAGGGCGACTCCCACGGCCGCCGCGCCCTTGCCGTCGTCGAAGACGAGATGCACGTACGGCGCGCCCTCGTCCGTGCCCCTGGCCTCCGCGCCGCTGAACTTGCCGGAGGGGAGCAGCTTTTCGAGCGTACGGATCAGTGAGTCGCCGGAGACGGGGGAGGGGGCGGCCGACGTGGAGGCGGAGGGATGCCGGCTGTCGGCGGCAACCGATGTCCTGTCGGTCCGGGACCCGGCACCGGGCAGCAGCAGCGCCCCGCCCACACCGACGAGCGCGAGACCCGCGGCCCCGCCCGCGACGGCGGCCCGGCGCCGCAGCAGCAGTCGCCGCCGTCCGCGCGCCGCACCGGCGGTGACGAGCGCGGCCCGGTCGGTCTCGAACGCGCCGGCGGCTTGCCGCATTCCGGCGGAGAGCTGCTCCTCGAAGGGATCGCTGTGCTGTTCCAAGGGCATGACGGATCACCGTTTCACGAGGATTGGGGGTTGAGGGTAGGGGGTTGAACGGATGGACGGGACGGACGCTGAGCGTCCTACGGCCGGGCGTACTCGCTGAGATCCTCACCGAGCAGTTCCCGCAACCGCGCGAGAGCACGAACGCAGCGCGTACGCACGGCGGCTGAGCTGACGTTCATGACCTGCGCGGTCTCCTCGACGGAGCGGTCCTCCCAGTACCGCAGGACGACCACGGCCCGGTCCTTGGCGGGAAGCCGAGCGAGTGCCTCGAGCAAGGTCAGCCGCAACGGCATGTCGCGTCCGGCGCCGTCGTCGGGCCGATCGGGAAGCACTTCCATGGCCCGCTCGGTGCTGCTGCGCCGCCGCTGATGAGTGAGGAACGTACGCATGAGAACGGTCTGCGCGTACCCGGCCGGATTCTCCACCCGCGCCACCCGCCGCCAGCTGACGTACAGCCGCCCGAGCGTCTCCTGCACCAGATCCTCGGCCAGATGCGTGTCCCCGGCGGTCAGCAGACAGGCGGACCGATACAGATGCCCGGCCCGCACAGCGGCGAACTCCGCATACTCATCAGCCCGCACCTGCCACATCGCTCCCCCTGCCCGACCCCACCCACCAACCGCTCTCACTTCATTGACGCGGTGGGACCGGGGAAATGTTTCACTCGGCCGCACGCGCTCTCCGAGTGAAAGTGCTCGCATGTCTCTCGACTGGATCGAGCGTTACGGGCGTCGGGTGGAATTCATCGGCCCTCCGAACAATGGGGTCTTCGTCGCAGCTTCAGGGTGGGGGGTGGCCGTCACGCCCGCTCCCGCAACACCAGCACAGCCACCGCGGCCACAGCCGCCAGTCCCGCCGAGACGGCCATCGCGATGTCCGCGCCGTGCGCAAGGCCGCTGCCCGACGATGTCGCTATCGCGATCGTCAGGGCCACGCCCGCGCAGGAGCCGATGTAGCGGAAGGTCTGCTGGGCGCCTGAGCCCATGGCTGCGCGGGCGGCCGGTACCGACTCGACCGCGAGGAGGGGGAGCGCAGCGTTCAGGAGGCCGCTGCCGGTTCCGGCGATGAGGAGGCCGGGGAGGAGGCGGGGCCAGGAGTGGGCGTCCAGGGCGCCGAGCATGGTGAGGACGCCGGCCGCGTGGAGGGTGAAGCCGACGGCCAGTTGGTGGCGGGGCGGGACCCGGCCGGCCAGGCGCTTGGACTGCAGGGCGACCGTGAACGACAGGCCGGACCAGAGGAGGAACAGCCAGGCCGTGTCCATCGCGGACAGGCCGAGCGTCTGCTGGAGCAGGGCCGGCAGGAAGCTGAACATGCCGATCACCGCGAGGCCCGTGAACAGGCCGCCCGCGGACGAGGCCAGGAAGCGGGAGTGGCGGAGCAGGCCGAGGTCGATCATCGGCGTGGCCGAGCGGCGCTCCACGAGTGCGAAGACCGCCATGAGGATCACCGTCGCCAGGAGCAGCAGGCCCACCTGCGGGCGCAGCCAGCCGTCCCGGCCCAGGGTCAGGGCGGCGACCAGCGCGACCAGCGCCAGCCCGAAGGTGAGGGCGCCCGGTACGTCGGCACGGCCGCCCCGCGGTGAGCGGGACTCCGTCAGCCTGCGGGTGCCGAGGGCCGCCAGCAGCAGTGCCGCCGCGCCCAGGACGGCGTACGCCACCCGCCAGTCGGAGAACGCGCCCGCCACCAGCGGCCCCACCGCGATGCCGCCGCTGACGAACGCTCCCCACACCCCCGTCGCGTGCAGCCGGCCGCGCGGGGTCGGGAAGGCGTGGACGATCAGCCCGAGGCTGCTCGCGAGGATCGCCGCGCTCGCCGCGCCCTGAGCGATGCGCGCCAGGGTGAACAGCCAGGTGGAGGAGGCCAGCGCGCCGAGGGCCGTGGTGATACCGAGGGTCAGCGTGCCGGCCAGGAAGATGCGGCGGCGGCCGTAGTCGTCGGCGAGGCTGCCGGCGACCAGGAGGAGCGCGGCCAGGCCGAGCGGGGTGCCGTTGAGGAGCCAGGCCTGGGCGGAGACCGGGGTGTGCAGGGCCGCCGCGGTGTCGGGGAGCGTGACCATCGGTGCGGTGTACGTCATCAGCGTCACGGCGGTGGCCGCGCTGGTCAGGGCGAGGGTGGCCCGGGGGCGCGGGGGCGCCTGCGCGGTCTGTGCACGGAGCGCGTCGGATGTGGGCGACGCCTCGACCTCAGTGAGGGTTCGTTCATTGAACCTAACCATGAGTGGAACCGTAACACCCTAGGTTCGGCCATTGAACCAAGTCCGTGAAAAATGGTTACAGTGGACGTCATGGCATTGGGCAAGGACTACGCGACACAGCAGTGCTCCATCGCCCGCGCGCTGGAGGTCGTCGGCGAGCGCTGGACACTGCTCGTCATCCGCGACGCCCTCTACGGCGTGCGGCGCTACAACGACTTCCTCGTCCACCTCGGCATCCCGCGCGCGGTCCTCGCCGCCCGCCTCCAGACGCTGACGACGGAGGGGATCCTCGAGAAGCGGCGCTACCAGGAGTCGCCGCCCCGGGACGAGTACGTCATCACCGAGCGCGGCATCGCCCTGTGGCCCACGCTGCGCTCGCTCGGCCTGTGGGGCCGCGAGCACTTCGGCGAGACCCAACTGCGCACCTTCCGGCACGCGGTCTGCGGCACCGAACTCGGTCCGTACGGCGAATGCCCCGTCTGTGCAACCGTCGTACCCGTCGAGGACGTCCTCATGGAGCCGGGGCCCGGACTCGACACGGACCCGACGAATCCGGTCAGCCGGGCGCTGCTCAGGCCCAAGCGCCTGCTGGACCCCATCGAGCAGCCGGCCGAGAAGGATCCTGTATAACCGGGAGCAGGACCAGCGTGCGCGGGAAAGGGGGAGCAGTCGTGACCCGCAGCCGGATGGCACAGATGGCCCGGACCTTCCCGCGTCCCGCCGCCGTGCTGCTGCTCGTCGTCCTCCAGACCGTCCTGCTCGCCGACACCGGCAGCCTCGCCGCCACCGTCGCGCTCGCCGCGACCGCTGCGGCGGGCTCCGCCCTCGCCGTCTGTGCCCTGCTCGCCGCGCGCTGCGTGCCCGTGGTGCCGCCCACGCGCGTGCGTACGGCCATCCGCGACCGCGACCGCCGTACGGCCTTCCTGCCGCAACGCGACCCCGACGCGAGGGGCCGCACCCGCCCCCGAGCGCCTGGTTCCGCCCTTCCGGCGACCGTCGCGTAGGGCACACGGCTCACCTCTCAGCCGTGCCCCCGGGCGGTCGTCATGCCGTCGTCACCCCATTCCGGCATGACCCTCGGAGGGCTCATCCATGTCTGTCTTCCCTGCTTTCGCCCATCTCGTCGAGCAACTAGCCGATCTGATCCAGCCGTTGTTCGGCGCCACCGCGGCCGCCGCCGCGATCGTCCTGTTCACCGCTCTCGTACGACTCCTCGTCCATCCCCTGTCCCGGGCGGCCGCCCGCGGGCAGAAGGCCCGCACCGCGTTGCAGCCGAAGATCACCGAGCTGCGCACCCGGCACAAGGGCGACCCCCAGAAGTTCCAGCAGGCCCTTGTCGCGCTGCACGCCGAGGAGAAGGTGTCGCCGCTGTCCGGGTGCCTGCCCGGGCTGCTCCAGCTGCCGGCGTTCTTCCTGCTGTACCACCTGTTCTCGAACGCCACGGTCGGCGGTGAGCGCAACGGCCTCCTCGCCCACCAGTTGTTCACCGCGCCGCTCGGCGGACGGTGGGCGGACGCGCTGGCCGGCGGCGGGGTGTTCGGGGCGGCCGGGCTCGTGTACCTCGGTCTTTTCGCCGTGGTCGCCGTCGTCGCGAGCTTCAACTACCTGCGTGCCAGGCGCACCATGACCGGCACCGGTACCGACGTCGTCCCGGAGCAGATCGCCGGCGCCGCGGCCATCGGGAAGGTCGCGCCCTTCCTGTCCTTCTTCACGCTCGTCACGGTGGCCGTCGTACCGCTGGCGGCCGCACTGTATGTGGTGACGAGCACGACGTGGAGCGCGGTCGAACGTGCCGTGCTCCACCGCTAGGGCGTGAGGTTACGGTCCAGTCCGTGAACCGGGTATTGCGGACTGGACTCCGAGCTTGGAGGATCGACCAGTCCTCCGATGGCTGCACCCATCGGCCGGGCGCCCGCGATCGAGGGAGACTGTGATCATGAAGCTGCTGCGAGTCGGTACGGCGGGAGCGGAGAAGCCTGCGCTGCTCGACGCCGAGGGGGTCCTGCGGGATCTCTCCGGTGTCGTCCCGGACATCGACGGAGCGCTGCTCGCCGACGCCGCGGCGCTCCAGCGCGTCCGGGCGGCCGCCGAGACCGGTGAGCTGCCCGCGCTGGACGCGACCGGGCTGCGCGTCGGGCCGCCGCTCGGGCGGATCGGCAAGGTCGTGTGCATCGGGCTGAACTACCACGACCACGCGCGCGAGACCGGCGCCGAGCCGCCCGCCGAGCCGGTGATCTTCTTCAAGGCCGCCGACACGGTGATCGGCCCGAACGACACCGTGCTGGTGCCCCGGGGGTCGGAGAAGACCGACTGGGAGGTCGAGCTGGCGGTCGTCATCGGGCGTACGGCGCGGTACGTGGAGTCGGCCGAGGAGGCGCTCACGCATGTCGCCGGGTACGCGGTGGCGCACGACGTGTCCGAGCGGGAGTTCCAGATCGAGCGCGGCGGCACCTGGGACAAGGGCAAGAACTGCGAGACGTTCAACCCGCTCGGGCCGTGGCTGGTGACGGCGGACGAGGTCGCCGATCCGCAGGATCTGTCGCTGAAGCTGTGGGTCAACGGCGAGCTGAAGCAGAACGGCACGACCGCGGAGCAGATCTTCCCGGTGGCCGAAGTGGTGCGCTACGTCAGCCAGTTCATGACGCTCTACCCCGGGGACGTCATCAACACGGGGACGCCCGCGGGGGTGGCGATGGGGCAGCCCGAGCCCAAGCCGTATTTGCGGGCCGGGGATGTTGTAGAGCTGGAGATTTCGGGGCTCGGTCGGCAGCGGCAGGAGTTGAAGGACGCCTGAGGGGTGGGGGACTGCGCTTCGGTGGCGACCGCGGGATCGTCGTGGCTTGTCGCGCAGTTCCCCGCGCCCCTGCAGGGCTCACCCCTTGTTCAAAAACGTCTCCAGTGCTTCCACCACGAAGCGGTGGTCCGCCAGTTGGGGCAGGCCGCTCACCGTCACCGCGCCGACGACGCCCACGCCCTCGACGTTGATCGGGAACGAGCCGCCGTGGGCCGCGTAGGCGTCGGGGTCCAGGCGGGAGGAGTCCTCGAAGGTCGTGCCCTTGGCGCGGAAGCGGGTGCCGACCAGGTAGGAGGCCGAGCCGTAGCGCTCGACGACCCGGCGCTTGCGGGCGATCCAGGCGTCGTTGTCGGGCGTGGAGCCCGGCAGCGCGGCGTGGAAGAGCTGCTGTCCGGCGCGGTGGATGTCGATGGCGAGCGGGGCCTGGCGCTCCAGGGCCAGTTCCACCAGGAGCGAGCCGAGGGCCCACGCGTCCTCGAAGGTGAAGTGGCCGAAGACCAGACGGCGTTCCTGGGCCTCCAGTTCCTCCAGGGACGGAGTGATCTCCGGGTGGAACTTGGGCGTCATCTCGTTGTGCGTCACAGCGTCACCGCCACTCCGTCGCGGGCCGAACGGCGGGCCGCCTCGAGGACGTCGAGGGCGGCGGCCGCCTCGAGGGCGGTCACCGGGTTGGCACCGCCGTCGGTGAGAGCCCTGGTCACGGCCGCATAGTACGCGGGGTAGTCGCCCGGCAGCGTCGGTTCGGGACGGCCGCCGCCGGTCACCGGGGACTCGCCGGCACCGACCCGGCCCCACAACTCCTCGGCCTCCGTACCCCAGTCGGCCGCCGTGCCGGGCCGCCTGCCCTCGCGCAGGGCCGCCTCCTGCGGATCGAGGCCGTACTTGACGTAGCCCGCCCTTGAGCCCAGCACCCGGAAGCGCGGGCCGAGTTGGGCGGTCGTCGCGGAGACGTAGAGGTGGGAGCGGACGCCGCTGGTGTGCGTGACGGCGATGAACGTGTCGTCGTCCGCCCGCGCGCCCGGGCGGCGGATGTCCGACTCGGCGTAGACCTGGGCCGCCGGTCCGAAGAGGACCAGTGCCTGGTCCACGACGTGGCTGCCGAGGTCGTAGAGGAGACCTCCGATCTCTTCCGGGTCGCCCGACTCGCGCCAGCCGCCCTTGGGCTGTGGGCGCCACCGCTCGAAGCGGGACTCGAAGCGCCATACGTCGCCCAACTCGCCCTCGGCGAGCAGCCCCTGCAGGGTCAGGAAGTCGTTGTCCCAGCGGCGGTTCTGGAAGACGGACAGGAGCAGACCGCGGTCCTCGGCGAGGGCGGCGAGCTCGCGCGCCTCGGCCGCGGTGCCGGCGATCGGCTTGTCCACGACGACCGGGAGGCCGGCCTTCAGGGCGGTCGTCGCCAGCGGGACGTGCGTCTTGTTCGGGGACGCGACGACGACGAGGTCCAGCTCGTCGGCGCGGGCGAACAGCTCGTCGGGGGTCGCCGCGACGCGTACGTCCGGGAACTCGGCCAGGGCCTGCTTCTGCCGCTCCGGATTCGAGGTGACCACCGTGCCGAGGGCGAGGCCCTCGGTGGCGGCGATCAGCGGGGCGTGGAAGACGGAGCCCGCGAGGCCGTAGCCGACGAGGCCCACGCGCAGAGGAGTACGAGTCATGCCTCCCACTTTCGCAACGCTGTTGCCAAAGTGCAAGCGCGGGGGACAATGGCGGGGTGGACAGGACGAACGCAGCGGTGGGCACAGGGGCGGGCACGGCCGCCGGACGGGCGGGGCCGGCCAGCGCGCCGGTCACGGCGGGCACGTCGGGCGTCGTCGGCGCGAATCTGCCCGCGCTGCGCAGCCACAACATGGCGCTCGTCCTCGATCTGCTGCGCACGGCCGGCACGGAGGGGATCAGCCGGCTCGAGCTCGCCGAGCGGACCGGGCTGACCCCGCAGGCCGTCAGCAAGATCACCGCCCGGCTGCGGGCCGACGGGCTCGCGGCCGAGGCGGGCCGCCGCGCCTCCACCGGAGGCAAGCCCCGTACGGTGCTGCGCCTGGTGCCCGAGGCGGGCCACGCGGTCGGACTGCACCTGGACCGGGACGAACTGCGGGCGGTCCTGGTCGATCTCACGGGCGCCGTGGCGGCGGAGCGGGGCACCTCGCTGGACCTGGGGGCGGGGCCGCAGGCCGTGGTCGGCGCGGTGGCGGAGGAGGCGGGAGCGCTGGCCGGCCGAGTGCCGGGCGCCGGCTCCCTGCTCGGGATCGGGGTCGCGCTGCCCGGTCCGCTCGACCACACCCGCGGCGTCCTGCACCGGGTCACGGGGTTCCCCGAGTGGGACGGCTTCCCGCTGCGCGACGCGCTCGCGCGACGGCTCGGCCTGCCGGTCGTCGTCGACAAGGACACCAACGCGGCCGCGCTCGGGCTGGCCGTCGGGGACGCGGGCGGGGCCGGTGAGAGCGGCTCGTTCGCGTATCTGTATCTCGGTACGGGCCTCGGTGCCGGGCTCGTCATCGGCGGCACCGTGCACCGCGGCGCCCGTACCGGAGCCGGGGAGTTCGGGCACCAGGTCGTGCAGCTGGACGGGCCGCCGTGCGGCTGCGGCAACCGCGGCTGCGTCGAGGCGCTGTGCCTGGCGGCGGTGGCGCGCGGCGAGGCCGACGAGGCGGCGCGCGTCCTCGGCACCGCGGCCGGCAACCTCGTCGCGCTCCTCGACATCGACCGCGTCCTCCTCGGCGGCCGCACGATCACCGCCGCGCCCGAACCCTTCGTACGAGGGGTGGGCGCCGTCCTCGACGAGCGCGCCCGGCACGTCGGCGGGCAGGCGGTCCCGGTCCGGGTCGCCTCCGGCGGGGTCGCGGAAGGGGCGGCGCAGCTGGTGCTCGGGCCGCTGTTCGGGCGGGCGGACGGCTGAGGTTCGGGCGGGCCGGCGGGTGAGATCCCGGCGGACCGGGAGCTGAGGCGCGTGCCCGTCCGCGTGCGCTGATCGAGGGGACTTGCGGGGGGACCGCGGAGCGGCACCGCCCACCGTCCGGCCCCGTCCGGCACAGTCCCATGATTATGCGACTGTGCACGACCGTCTCCCTCAGCCTGGCAGCAGCCGCCCTCTCCCCCGTGGCGACCCCGGCCCACGCCGTCCCCGGCTGCGCCCCGGACGACCGCCACTTCCCGGTCACCACGCGCATCCACGGCGGTCCGGACGCCTACGACGCGGGGGGCGGATACGGCACCTGGTATCTCGACCTCACCAACACCACCTCCCGGACCTGCGGAAACATCCACCCGGTCGTCGTGCTCGTCGACGACAAGCGCGCGCTGAACCCCCAGCAGCCACGCCTGGACTTCTACGAGGGCGGCCGCCCGCACCCCGTGAGCTTCGTGAGGACCGACGAGGACGAACTCGTCGGCGCCTTCGACGACGGACTGCCCGGCTTCACCGTCGCGCCCGGCAGGACCGTCACCGTGAAGGTCCGCCTCGCGCTCACCTCGGACGCCGTACCCAACGAGGTCACCGCCAACGCCGCCGTCGTCCAGCGGCACAAGGACGACGGTGACTGGGTCGGACAGTCCGGCGACTATCGCTTCCACGTCCGGAGCGGCGAGGATCCGGCGCCGGACGGCACGGGTCCGGCGCCGCACGGCACGGGTCCGGCCCCGGTCGGTACGAGTCCGGCTCCGGACGGCACGAGCCCCAGCGGCACCGCCTCACCGGGCGTCGGACCGGGCCTCCCGTTCGCCGACGAGCTCGCCCGCACCGGCCTCGGCACCCCGGGCGGAGCCCTCGCCGCGACCGCGGTCCTGCTCGCCACCGCCGGAGCCGTACTGCTGGCCGTCAGGCCGCGTAAGCGCCGCTGAGAGGTCGGGTCGGGCCCGGCGCCCCGGCGTCTGCGACGATCCCTCCCGTGGACTACCCGAACGACCAGGCCCCCGGCGCCCCCGTCCGCGCCGGCATCCCGGAGCACGGCCGTGTGCCCAAGTACTACGCGGTGAAGGCGCGGATCGACCACCTCGTGGCCGAGCTGGGAGAGGGCGGCGCCCTCCCCACCGAGCGCGACCTGTCCGAGGAGTACGGCGTCGCGCGGGAGACCGTGCGCCAGGCGCTGCGCGAGCTGGTGCTGGAGGGCAAGCTGCGCCGGCAGGGGCGCGGCACCGTCGTCGCGGGACCCAAGCTGGCACAGCCGCTGTCCCTCGCGAGCTACACCGAGGGCGTACGGCGCCAGGGCCGCACCCCCGGCCGTAGCCTCGTCACCCTCGACCGGTTCCCCTGTCCGGACGCGCTGGCCGCCGAGACCGGTCTCGAACGCGGCGAACCCGTCTGGCACCTGGAGCGCGTGCTGCTCGCGGACGACGAGCGGGTGGGCCTGGAGAGCACCTACGTCGCCGTCGCCCGAGTCCCCCGCCTCGACACCGACTTCGAGCCCGGCTCCTCCTTCTACCGCTACCTGCACGACAGCGGCATCTTCTTCGGCGACGCCGACGAGCGGATCGAGACGGTGCTGGCCACTCCGCGCGAGGCCCTCCTCATCGGGACCCCGCCGGCCCTGCCGATGCTGCTCGTCCACCGGGTCTCACGGGACACGGAGGGCAGGCCGCTGGAGCGGGTGCGGACGCTGTACCGCGGGGACCGGTTCTCGTTCACGGCGCACCTTCAGGGCTGACGCCAAGCGGCACAAAGCCGGACCTCTCAGGCGTCATACCCGTTGTCATATAACGAAGAGATAACGGGCCTAGCCCAAACGGGAGGGCTGGTTCAGGCTCTCGTTGTCAGCCGGACATCTCCGGTCCCCCTTACCGAGGAGCGTGACCGACGTGAAAGTGACAGTCGTCGGAGCAGGCGTGGTGGGCACCATGCACGCCTGGCAAGCAGTGGAACGCGGCCATGAGGTCGTCCACATCGAGCGCGAGGCGGAGGCCCGCGGCGCTTCGTTGCGCAACTTCGGCCAGATCTGGGTGAGCGGACGGGCGGGCGGCGAGGAACTCGACACCGCCCTGCGCGCAAGGGAGTTGTGGGAGGAGATGGGCGGCCGGGTCCCCGGACTCGGCTTCCGGGCCAACGGCTCCCTCACTCCGGTCCGCGGCGACCTCGAACTCGCCGTCGCCGAGGCCGCCGTGGCCCGGGAGGACTCGGCCGCCCGCGGCTACAAGCTCCTCACGCCCGTCGAGGCCCGCGACCTGAACCCCGCTCTGCGCGGCGACTTCACCGCCGCCCTCCACTGCGAGCGGGACGCAGCCGTGGAACCCCGTACCGCTCAACTCGCCCTGCGCGAGGAGCTGTCGACGTCACCGAACTACACCTTCCTGCCGGGCCGGGAAGTGCGCGAGGTGACGGGCGCGGGCACGGTCAGGGACGACCACGGCGAGGTGCACCGCGCCGACGCCGTCGTCCTGTGCACCGGCGCCTGGCTCGGCGGGCTCGTCCGCGAACTCGCCGGGCCGGATCTCCCCGTCCGCCGCGTACGCCTCCAGATGATGCAGACCGACCCGCTCGGCGAGCCGCTCACCACGTCGGTCGCGGACGCGGACAGCTTCCGCTACTACCCGGCCTACGCGTCCCCGGCGCTCGACGCGCTCGCCGCCGGGCAGCCGCAGACCCCGACGGCACACGAGCACCGGATGCAGCTGCTCATGGTCCAGCGCGCCGACGGCGGCCTGACCATCGGCGACACCCACGAGTACGAGCACCCCTTCGCCTTCGACACCCTCGAGGACCCCTACGACCACCTCACCGAGGTCGTCGAAGCGCTCCTCGGCCGGCCGCTGCCGAAGATCCGGCGCCGCTGGGCGGGCGTGTACGCGCAGTGCACCGACACCACCCGGGTCGTGCACCGGCAGCCGGTCGCGGACGGCGTGTGGCTGGTCACGGGACCCGGCGGGCGCGGGATGACCTGCTCGCCCGCGATCGCCGAGACCACCGCGAACGAACTGGACTGGTGAGGAACTTGACCACAGACATGACCACGGCCCGCGACATCCGGCTCGTCGTCCTCGACATGGCCGGCACGACCGTCGCCGACGGTGGGCTGGTCGAGCAGGCCTTCGCGGCGGCGGCACAGCGCCTCGACGCGGATCCCGAGACGATGCTGGACCACGTCCGCGCCACCATGGGCGAGTCCAAGATCTCCGTCTTCCGGCATCTGTTCGGGGAGGAGACCAAGGCGCAGGACGCCAACAGGGCCTTCGAGGAGGCGTACGCAGAACTCGTCGACGGCGGCAGCGTCGAGGCCCTGCCCGGTGCCCGCGAGGCCATCGAGGAACTCACGGCGCAAGGCCGAACGGTCGTCCTCACCACCGGCTTCGCACGCACCACGCAGGACGCGATCCTGGCCGCGCTCGGCTGGCAGGACCTGGTGCCGCTGACGCTCTGCCCCGCCGACGCCGGGGGCCGGGGGCGCCCGTACCCCGACCTGGTGCTCACCGCGTTCCTGCGCACCGCGGCCGCGGACGACGTACGGCAGGTCGCCGTCGTCGGTGACACCTCCTACGACGTGCTCACCGGCGTCCGCGCCGGAGCGGGCCTGGTCGCCGGCGTCCGCACCGGCGCCCACGGCGACGAGGCGTTCCGCGCGGCCGGCGCCACCCATGTCCTCGACTCGGTGGCCGCCCTGCCCGCGCTGCTCATGGGAGCCCGGTGAGACGAGCATCCGCTTCGACTCCGTCACGGTCGCCTACGACGGCGACGTCGTACTCAACGACAACGTGGCCTTCGGCCTGAAGGCCCGCACGGTGCCCAAGGGCGAGATACGGGGGCGGGTCGCCGCGGCGCTGGAGATGACCGGCATGACCGCCTGCGCCCGCCGGCACCCGCGGGAGCTGTCCGGCGGGCAGCAGCACGGGTCGCCGTCGCGCGTGCGTCGGCCGGCCGCCCGGACGTGCTGCTGGACGAACCGCTGTCCGCGCGGGGCGCCCGGCTGCGGTCCGGGATGCTGGGTGAACTCGCCCGGCTGCACCGGGAGTTGGGCTCGGCTGCGGTCCTGCGGGACGCCGAGGGAGCTGTAGGACCATGCCGAATCGACTTCATGCTCGCGCAGAAGCAGCAGGAGGTCAGCGAGATCGGCGGCGGCTTCGGTGCCCGCACGGAGGTCAAGGCCGTCGACGCCAACGCCATCGCGCCGGCCAAGTCGATGGACGGCGTGGAGGTGTTCACGCCGGACTGGAACGACATCGCCGAGAACCTCACGTCGTACGTCGAGGACTGGAAGTCGGCCACCGGCAGCTGATCGATAGGCTGAGGGGCACGCACCATCGCGTACGGCAGGAGACGGCACCATGGCAGACCGCAAGCCCATCGAATCATGGCTCACCGACATGGACGGCGTGCTGATCCACGAGGGCGTACCGATCCCCGGCGCCGACGCGTTCATCAAGAAGCTGCGCGAGTCCGGCAGGCCCTTCCTGGTGCTCACCAACAACTCGATCTACACCCCGCGCGACCTGCACGCCCGGCTGCGGCGCATGGGCCTGGAGGTGCCGGTCGAGTCCATCTGGACCTCGGCCCTGGCCACGGCCCAGTTTTTGGACGACCAGCGGCCGGGCGGCAGCGCCTACGTCATCGGCGAGGCGGGCCTGACGACCGCGCTGCACGACATCGGGTACATCCTCACCGACCACGAGCCCGACTACGTCGTCCTCGGCGAGACCCGTACGTACTCCTTCGAGGCCATGACCAAGGCCGTACGGCTGATCGAGGCCGGTGCCCGCTTCATCGGCACCAACCCCGACGAGACCGGCCCCTCCGCCGAGGGCCCGCTGCCGGCGACCGGTGCCGTCGCCGCGCTGATCACCAAGGCGACCGGCAAGAATCCGTACTTCGCCGGCAAGCCCAACCCGCTCATGATGCGGACGGGCCTCAACGCCATCGGCGCGCACTCCGAGACCAGCGCGATGATCGGCGACCGCATGGACACCGACGTACTGGCCGGCATGGAGGCCGGCATGCAGACGTTCCTGGTGCTCACGGGGCTGACCCGGCCCGAACAGGTCGAGGACTTCCCGTACCGCCCGTCCAAGATCGTCGACTCCATCGCGGACCTCGTCGACCTCATCTGAAACCCGCCGGCACCCGAACGGAGCAATACGGGCCCCGCTGAGGATGCGGTGCCCCCGCTCGCGGGGGAGCCTCCTTCTGTCTGGAGGTTTCACGATGGGTTCACTGGGTCTCACTCTCTGTACCGGATTTCTGGCCGCCTGCGCCCTCGCACCAGGGGTGGCGTTCGCGGCGGACGGAGGCGGGGCGGGCCTCTCGGTGACCCCGTCGTCCCCCGCCGCCGGCAGCGAGGTGGCGCTCCGGGCGACCGGGTGCACGCTGCGGACGGCCACCGCCGTGTCCACCGCGTTCGTCGCGGACGCGCGGCTCTCGGGCGCCGACGGCACCCTCACCGGGGACACCCTGGTGCGCGGCGCCGCCGGCCCGGGCTCCTACGACGTGCGGATCGCCTGCGGCGAGACCATGATCAAGGGCCGCATCACCGTCGTCGCGCAGTCCCGGCAGCGGGTCCTGGCCCAGCAGCAGCAGCCGTCCACCGCCGTTGCCGCCGCTCCGGCCTCACCCGCCGCCCCCGTCGACGCCGGCGGCGGGGGCGCCACGCACTTCGCCTCCGTGGACGTCCGCGGGGCCGGGCCCGGGGCGGGGCAGACGATCACCGGGCTGGTGCTCGCGGGCGTCGCCGCCGGCGCCGTAGGGATGCGGGGCGCGCGCCGGAGGCGCGGGACGGACTGACCCGATGGCAGACCACGAGCGCTCCTCGGGCTCCGCACGCCTTGTGACGGTCGTGACCTGGGCGGTGCTGCTGTGCGGGCTGTGGCTGTGGGGCCGGCAGGTGACCGGTGTGGCGGGGGACGTGCCGCAGACCGCCGCAGGCGACCTGGCCGCGATCGGACGGCCGCCGGAAGCGGAACTCCCCTCCGCGGTCCGCCCGTTGAAGGACGCGCTGCCGCAGCGCGTCGACATCCCCGGGCTGGGCGTGCAGGCGCCCGTGATCGCCCGCGGCCTGGACGCGCGCGGCGCGGTCGAGCCGCCGTCCTTCGCACAGGCGGGAGCCGTCGGCTGGTACGCGGCCGGGACCACGCCGGGCGCCGACGGGGCCGCGCTGATGGTCGGGCACGTGGACACCAGGACCCGGCCCGCCGTCTTCTACCGGCTGAGCACCATGCGGCCCGGCCAGACCGTCCGCGTCCTGCGCGACGACGGCGGGGTCGCCGAGTTCACCGTCGACGACGTCCAGGTCCAGAGCCGCGACCGCTTCGACGCCGCGCGGGCCTACGGGCAGCATCGGGCGGGACGCGCCGAGCTGCGGCTGATCACCTGTGGCGGCACCTTCGACCGGGCCGGGGGCACCTACACGGCGAACGTGATCGTCTCGGCGTACCTCACGGGAACCGGCCTGTGAACCACTCCCAGAGCTCCTTGTACCTGGCCCGGTCGGCGGCCTGCTCCCCCCGAGACCGCCGACCGGGCTGGTCCTCGACCGCGCGCACGGGCTGCGGGAGTAACCCGGCGTCCGGCGCGGGAGGTTCAAAGGGGCACGGCAATGCGAACGGGCCGGGGGCTGGGGCCGTATGGGAAGACTCTAGAACGGATGAGCGCCCGAGCCTAGAGTCTGAATGACCCCAGGTTCCACTACGGTGGCTCTCCGTCATATGTGCTGGTGATCCAGGGTCCTACGGCGGGTGTAACAGCTGACCGACAAGGTTCGGGCGACCTCGTGGGCGCGGCGTGCCGTATGTCAGGATTGAGGCTACGACCGGTGCACCCAAGGGGGAGTTGGATGTACGGCATGAGGGGGGCCGGAGCGCGGACCTCCGCGGCGGTGCTGGGGGCGGCACTGCTCGTCGCGGGATGTTCCTCCGGAGGCGGCGGCGACGACGCCGGCGCGAAGATCACCCAGCAGCCCAAGGAGAGCGACCCGTTCTGGGTCAACCCGGACGGGAGCGCGGCCCGTCAGGTGGCCGCCTACGAGAAGTCCGGCAAGGACGGGCCCGCCGGGCAGATCCGCAAGATCGCCGAGCAGCCGACCGGCGAGTGGATCGGCCCGGAGAACCCCGAGCAGGAGGCCAAGGGCTTCACGGAGGCCGCCGACAAGGCCGGCCGCACCGCGCTCCTCGTCCTCTACAACATCCCGCACCGCGACTGCGGCCAGTACTCGCAGGGCGGCGCGGCCGACGGCGACGCCTACCGCAGCTGGATCGACGGCGTGGCGGCGGGCATCGGGGACCGCGCGGCCACGGTGATCCTCGAGCCGGACGCCGTACTGCACCTGGTGGACGGCTGCACCCAGGGCGAGTTCCAGGAGGAGCGCTACGACCTCCTCAAGGGCGCGATCGCCAAGCTCAAGTCCCTGAGGAACACAGCGGTCTACCTGGACGCGGGCAACGCCGGCTGGGGCCACCCCGACCAGATCTTCCAGTCCCTGAAGCTGGCGGGCGTCGACCGGGCCGACGGCTTCGCGGTCAACGTCTCCAACTTCTACTCGACCAAGGACTCCATCGCGTACGGCAAGGAGCTGTCCGCGAAGGTGGGGGGCAAGCACTTCGTCATCGACACCAGCCGCAACGGCAACGGCCCGTACACGGGCGGCAATCCGGACGAGCGCTGGTGCAACCCGCCCGGCCGGTCCCTGGGCGACACCCCGACGAAGCGGACCGCCGACCCCCTGGTGGACGCCTACCTGTGGGTCAAGCGGCCGGGGGAGTCGGACGGCACCTGCAAGGGCGGCCCCAAGGCGGGCCAGTGGTGGGCGAGTTACGCACTCGCCCTTGCCAAGGCCAGCAAGTAGCCGGTGGCTACGGGACCTTGACCCACTGCGCCTTGCTCGGCGTCCCCTCGTCGTCGTCCACGAACAGCATGTACCAGCCCGACTGGACGAGGTTCTTGCCCTTCGGCACGGTCACCGTGACCTTGTCGCCGGAGGTCTTGAAGTCCAGTGCGATCGACCGCTGATCGACGTCCGTGACGTGCGTCGACGCACTGGGCCTGATCAGCCGCGCCTTCTTGATGACGGAGGCCTGCGGTGAGCTGAACGTCCCCGTCCCGCCCCGCGCGATCGTCTGCGGTCCGCCCGAGAGCGACGGCCGCGAGTCCCGGTACAGATACGGCGGCGTGTAGATCTCGATCCGCTGCTCGAACTTGCCCGGCTTGGTGTTGGCCTTGTCCGCGTACAGGGAGTCCGACCCGAAGAACATCACCCGCCCGTCGGGCAGCAGGATCGAACCCGAGTGGTAGTTCCGGCCCACCAGCGGATCGGCGACCCGCTCGAACTTGTCCGTGTCCGCGTGGTACAGCCGCGCCTGCAGGATGTTGGAGTCGCCGCGCCCGCGGTAGTCCTCGGAACCGCCGGAGACCAGCACCGAGTCGTCGGGCAGCACCGAGGACTGCGGATAGCGCGTGCCCTTCTCCAGCGTCGGCCCGTCCGTGAACTTCGGGTTCTTGTCCTTCAGATCGATCAGCCGCGTCCTGTTGCTGGACGCCTTGGACTCGCCGACCCCGCCACCGCCGATCACCATGTACTTCTCGTTCTGCGCGGGCGGCAGCAGCACCGTGCCGGACGTCTCCATCTCGCTTGCGTCGCTCAGCCCGGGCAGCTTGGAGAACTTGTTGGTGTCGACGTCCCAGATGCCCGGGATGCGGCCCACGTTGTCCGGCCCGTACCCCGCGTTCGACCCCGAGTAGAAGATCTTGCCGTTCTGCATCAGGAACAGCGCCGGGTAGGTCGGGAACTGGCGGATCGTCGAGGTGTACGTCCACTTCTTGGTCTTCGGGTCGAAGACCTCGTTCTTGCCCGGCACCAGCTGCCCGATGTCGTCGAGGCCGGAGACGCTGAGGATCTTGCCGTCGCCCAGGGTGGTGAGCGTCGGGTACCAGCGGGCCTCGTTCATCGGGTCGACCTTGATGTACTTCTCGGCGACCGGGTCGAACTCGTAGGCGTTCCTGATCCCCTGGAAGTCCTTCTTGTCAAGCGCGAGCTTCTGCGCGATGCCGTAGGTGTTGCGGGCCTCTGCGCCGGTCAGGCCCTGGATCCGGTAGTTGTCCTGGGTGCCGGTCTCGTACTTGGTGCCGCTCTTCTTCGCCTCGACGTAGATACGGCCGAGCCCCGGGTCGTTGCGCAGGAACTTGCCGGTCGCCTTGTCGAAGACCTTCTTCGCGCGCGGCACCAGCACCGGGTCCTTCGAGACGAAGGTCTTGCCGTTCTCCTTGCCCGTGAACTTGGTGCCCGCGGGCAGCGTGATCGGCTTGTCCGGGTTCTCGTTGTGGACGACCATCAGGCCGCCGGCCTTGGTGACGTCGCCCTTCAGCTTCTCGTACCGCTTGGTGCCGCCCGCGATCAGCAGATTGCCGTTCGACAGCTGGGTGTGACCCGTGCAGAACAGGTCCGCAGGTGTCGGCACCTTCTTGATCGTGCCCTTGACCGGGTCCCAGATCCGGGAGTCGAACTTCTTCTTGTCGAAGTTGTCCTGGTTGTTGCCCGAACCGGCGATGAGCAGCACCTTGCCGGTGCGCAGCAGCGCCGCGTGGATGGTGTCCTGGCGGTACTCGGGCGGGAACTGGATGATGTCCCAGTGCCCGTTGTCCGCTTTGTACTCGGGCTTGTTGATCTGGTACTCGTGGTATTTCTCGGTGCCGAAGCGGTAGAGCCACGGACCGTTCATCCCGGCCAGCGCGAGTACCACCGCCGTACCGATCGCGAGTCGACGGGCGCGGCGGCGGCCTGCACGGTCGTTCATTCCTTACGTCCCCCAAATCCACCCAGAGCGATCTGCATCGTCTGGTCATTTCCTGCGCCCGGGTCGGTGCCTGTGCCCGAACCCGGGGCCGCCCAGCTGGGCTTGTGCGCCGAGCCGTGCGGCGCGTGTGCCGCGTGCTGAGCGGGCAGCGGCTGCGGCTGGTAGGCGGGCGCGTGCCCCGCCGGGACCTGCTGCGGCGCCGGTGGCTGGACCGGCGCGGGCGGCTGCTTCTTCGCCTGCCGCAGCGAGTACCGCCAGGCGGCGATCGGCGAGGCGGTGATCAGCAGGGCGAACGTGGCCCAGATGATCATCGCCGGGTGCGAGTGCCCGAACATGAGACCGGCGGCGATCGAGCCGCCGAAGACCAGGATGAAGAACAGGTGGATCCGGAAGGTCCCGAACAGCGTGTCCGGGCTGGCGGAGTCGCCCTTGGGGGTCACCACGAACTTGCTCTTGCGGCGCAGCACCGTGTCCATCAGCGAGCGGGCGTAGATCGGCGCCGACAGGGCCGACATCATCATGCCCGCCACACCGCCGGAGCCCTCCGGCTCGTGCGGGGAGACGTTGTGTCGGCGGTTCCAGATGTAGAGGCCGATCTGCAGCGCGGACGCGTTGCCGTACAGCATCAGCCAGACCGTCGGGTCGATGTTCACACCCGAGGCGCCCAGGCCCAGGAACAGCGCGCAACTCAGCGCCGCCAGGATCCAGTTGAGGGCCGACATCGGGTAGAAGATGATCATCATCGTGTAGTTGAAGAGCTTGCCCGGGGGCAGTGAGAACCAGCCCTTCCAGTACTGCTTGAGAATCGTCTCGTACGTCCCCCGCGACCAGCGCAGCTGCTGGGTGAAGAAGTCCGTCCAGGCGCCCGGGCCCTCACCGACGGCGAGCACGTCCGGCGTGTAGACCGACCGCCACTTCCGGCCCGTGACCGGGTTCTTGTGGCGGTGGATCTCGAAGCCGGTGGCCATGTCCTCGGTGATCGAGTCGTACAGACCGCCGATCTGCTTGAGCGCCCTGATCCGGACGGCGTTGGAGGTGCCCACGAACATCGGGCCGCCGTACCGGTTGCCCGCCCGCTGGATCAGCGCGTGGAAGAGGAACTGCTGGGACTCGGCGGCCTTGGTGATGGGGTTGTCGTAATTGCCGTACACCTGCGGGCCGATGACGAAGCCGACGTCCGGGTCGCGGAAGAAGCCGAGCATCCGCTCCAGGTAGTTGGGCAGCGGCACGTGGTCGGTGTCGACCGAGGCGAAGAAGTCGTAGGCGTCGCCGTGCGCCTCCAGCCAGGCGTTGTAGTTGCCGTGCTTGGTCTTGGCGCGGTGCGGCCCCTTCTTCTGGTTCCACCGCGCAACTCCCTTGCGGGAGAAGTGATGTACGCCGAGCCGCGCGCAGACCGCCTTCACCTCGGGGTCGTCGCCCTCGTCCAGGAGCCAGATGTGTAGAAGGCCCCGGTGCCGCAGCCGTACGGCCGCCTCCAGGGTCTTCGTGACCATCTCCAGTGGTTCCTTGCCGGGCACGTACGTCGTGATGAACGCCACTCTCGTGCCGGTCTCCGGGACCACCGGGATCGGGTCGCGGGCGACCAGGGTGGCGTGCGCGTTGGACAGCACGTTCATGCAGCGGAAGAACTCGATCAGGCCGATCGAGACGAGCATCACCACGTCGAGCGCGGGCAGGAAGTCGTAGGCGGGGTAGTCGCGTTCGGTCCAGTGCTCCGGCTGCAGCAGCCAGGCGAGCAGGACCAGCGACAGCAGCGGCGCCGCGCCCAGCATCAGGGCGGCACGCAGGCGGTGCGGTTCCTGTGAGAGCAGCGAGCGGTACTGCACTCTGTACGGCTTGCTCGGATCGGGTTCGGTGAGGGGGCCGGCGAGCCGGCTGTAGTGCTCGTAGTCGTATCTCGGCAGGTTCTTCCTGATCCTGCGGAACTGGCCCGTCGTGCTGTTCCGGTGCGAAGGCACCCTGAGCTGGGTGGTTTCTGACGGGTCGAAGTTCGGCCGGGCGCCCTTCGGCGTCGACGTCATGAGTCATCCCCCCACACGCAGGTCACCGCGTGTCGTGTCGGTTCCTTCCGTCCGTGGCCGAGTCCCCGCACGACTCGTCACAGACGTATCAGTGGCGGGCCGCAGTCACCACAATTTCCACACCTGTAGACATGGAACCGCGACCTTCCGGTTGCATGATGCCCCCCTCGGCATCGGCTCGTGAACGGGAGCCCCTACCCCCACAGAACCGGCAACCGCTTACCAGCCCCCCAACTGCCGCGTATCCGCAGCATCTTGAAAAACAGGGTTCTACAGCGTTCAGCATGATCGCAAGATGCGAAACACGGTGTTTACCGGTCATACGCGTTCATTGTGGCGCGTGTGGGGGTCTTGTGGATGCGTTGTGGACAAGCGGTTGCGGATGTTGCCGAAGTGGTCCCTTATCGCCTCCTCCGCCCGCACCGAGTCGCCCGACCGCACCGCGTCGAGGATGTCCCGGTGCTGCCGGCAGGTGACCTTCGGGTCCTGCGGCACGCCCCCGAGATCCGTCTGCACGCGGTGGAAGGCGTCCCAGAACGCCTCCAGGACCTCGCCCAGCAACACGTTGTCCAGACCCCGGTACAGGGTGGCGTGAAAGGCGCGGTCGGTGTCCGCGAGTCCGGCGCCGCCTTGTGCCGCCTGGTGTTCCATACGGATCAAGAGTGCGTCGAGTTCAACGAGGTCCACGTCCGGGATCCGGCCCGCGAGCCGGGAGACCAGGCCCGTCTCCACCGCCTCGCGCAGTTCGAGCAGCTGGAGCAGGGAGTCCTCTCCTCTGTAGTGCCCGGCGACGGTGCGGAAGGCGAGGCCCTCGATCATCGGGGCCAGCGACATCGGGCCGACGTAGGTGCCGAAGCCGTGCCGGATCTCCACGATGCCCATCGCCTGGAGCGCCTTCAGCGCCTCGCGCACCGAGTTCCGGCTCGCGCCCAGGTACTGCATCAGCTCGGGCTCGGTCGGCAGCGGCGCCCCGGAGGGGAGCCGACGGTCGACGATGAGCTTCTTGATCCGCTCCTGAAGGTCACGCGCTGCCATGGCCAGAGAGTATCCGGCCAAACAGGAAGAAGACCCCTCGCGTGTACGAGGGGCCTTCCTGTCCGTGCGGTCGCACTGCGCTCGCTTCTGCGGAGGCGGCGTGGGTGGCGGGGCCCCCACAGCGCGCGGCGAAGCCGCGCAGAAAACGAAGATGGCGAGACCGGTTCGCGCATTGAGCGAACATGCCTCGCCATCGTCATCGTGCGCCGCCAGGGACTCGAACCCCGGACCCGCTGATTAAGAGTCAGCTGCTCTAACCAACTGAGCTAGCGGCGCCTGCCGACGCCGTAACTCTACCGGACCGCCGGCGGTGGTTCCGACCACTCGGAGGGGGCGGGCCGTGCCAGGTCCGGGAGGGTTCTGTACATCATTCGGACCGTCAACATGCGAGTCGGGAAGACCGTTGGCAAAGTGATCAGCGTGGACACGCGCGGTCTTTTCCATCGGGAGTGTGAGGGGAATCGCATGGCGGCTCCGGTATTCGAGGAATTCGATCCGGCCGGCGACTGCGACTGCCCCGGATGTGCGCACCGGCGCCGCGTCCTGCCGTATGCACGGACGGTCCGGCACCCGGCCGCCCGGCGGGCCGTGATCGTCGCCGCGGCCGCGTCCGCCGCGCTCGGCGCGGGACAGGTGGCCCCGGCGCTCGCGGCCCCGCAGGCACCGCCCGGTCCCGGCGTCCCAGCAGGCGACGGGCACCGGTCCCCGCAGGGCCACAAGGCCCCGCTGTACGGCCGCGGCGCCAAGACCGCCAGGCCCGCGGACGCGCGGAAGACGCCCACGACCACCCGCGCGGAGATCATCAACCGGGCCAAGAAATGGGTCGACGCGCAGGTGCCGTACAGCATGACCGACTACTGGTCCGACGGTTACCGGCAGGACTGCTCCGGCTTCGTCTCGATGGCCTGGGGACTGCCCCAGAACGAATGGACGGGCAGCCTCGGGCAGTACGGGAAGCAGATTTCCAAGGAGGAACTCCAGCCCGGCGACATCCTGCTCTTCCACAATCCGCAGAACCCGGAGAAAGGCTCGCACGTCGTCATCTTCGGCGGCTGGACCGACTACACGCACAGCAACTACCTCGCCTACGAGCAGACGCCCCCGCACGCCCGCAAGCAGGCCACCCCGTACGCCTACTGGACCAACGCCGACCGGTACGTCCCTTACCGGTACACCGGGCTCGCGCCGGACCCGACGGATGCCCAGCCGGGTGCGCCGGCCACCCCGAGCACCCGGACGCCCTATCCGGGAGCGGCTTATTTCGGCCCCGGTGCGAACAACACGTACGTCACCCGGCTCGGCGAGATGCTCGTCGCGCGCGGTGCGGGGCGCTTCTACACCTCCGGTCCCGGCCCACGCTGGTCGGACGCGGACCGGCGGGCCACCGAGGCGTTCCAGTTGGCCCAGGGCTGGCAGGGCGCGGCCGCAGACGGGCTGCCGGGGCCGCGGACCTGGGAGCTGCTGATGTCCGGGACGGGCAGGCCGATCCCGGCGACGGGGAAGGCGGGCCATTCGGCGCCGTCCTCCGGGGTGCCCGCCTATCCGGGGCGGGCGACGTTCCGGCCGGGGGTGGTCGACGACCAGGTGACCCGGCTCGGACAGCAGCTCGTGAAGAAGGGGTTCGGCAGGTACTACGCGACCGGACCGGGGCCGCGCTGGGGCGAGGCGGACCGGCGCAACGTCGAGGCCTTCCAGCGCTCCCAGGGGTGGCGCGGCGGCGCGGCGGACGGCTTTCCGGGTCCCGAGACGTGGAGACGGCTGTTCTCCTGAGCGGTTCCGATCTCCCAAGGGGTCGTCGCTGGTGAACGGCTCTGTTCCATCCATCTGTTGTGACGCATCTGGCGCGGAGGCTGGAGGCAAGCATGAGTACGACGACCACGTCACAGACGCCCGAGTCCGAGGGGCCGGGCAGGTCCGGGCGCCTCATTCAGAACGAGGCGACCACCGAGATCCCCGTCCATCTGCTGTTCCGTGACGACCCGGACCCGGTGTCCGTGCCGCTCAGACCGACGGTCGTCGGCCGCCGTCAGGGCACGGGGGAGCAGCCCCGGTTCCGCCGGCCGGCGCCGGCGAAGCCGCGGTCCGTGCCGCAGGTCGACCCCGAGCTGGGGGAGCGGCCGGCGCGCGTGCTGCCCGGAGCGGCGGGCGTGCTCGCCGGTGCCTGCGGGACGGCCGGGTGCGTGGCCACCTCGTGGTGGGCGGGCGTCCTGCCGCCGCTCGCGGTGGCGGCGCTGCGGCTGCCCGCGTACGCGGGGGCCGGGCTCGGTCCCGCGCAGTGGGCGGCCTACGCGGGCGCGGGCGCGCTCGGTGTCTTCGGGTTCGGCGGGCTGGCCCGGGGCCGGACCGGACGGGCCTGGGTGCTCGGTCTGTTCGGCCGCTACCGGGGGACCGTCCGGCGCACCGGCCTGATGTGGGTCAACCCGCTGGCGCTGCGCCGCCGGGTCGACGTACGGCTGCGGCACTGGCGCAGCGAGCCGATGCCCGCGGCCGACGGCAACGGCGTCGCGCTGCGCGCGGTGGTGCTCGTGGTGTGGCGGGTGCGGGACACCGCGCGGGCATTGCTGGGCATCGAGGACCACGAGACGTATCTGCGCGAGTGCGTGGAGGCGGCTCTCGCCCGGGTGCCCGTGGAGACACCCGGCGGGACGCGCGGTCCGGTGGAGGCGGCCGGGGATGCGCTGACCCGGCTGACCGCGGCGGACGCGGCGCCGGTCGGGCTCGAGGTGTTCTCGGTGCAGCCGGTCCTCATCGAGTACGCCCCCGAGGTCGCCGCCGCGATGAACCGCCGCCGTATCGCCGCGCTGGACGCGCAGCACCGGGCGAGTGTGCTCACCTCGGTGGTCGACTCCGTGGAGGACACGGTGACGCGGCTGACCGTGCGCGGGCTGGTCGACCTCGACGACTACGAACGCAAGGCGCTGGTCAAGGACTTGACGGTGGCGTTCTGCGCGGGGCGCGGGGAACAGGTGCCGTGATTGGTATGGACACGTTCAACTAACGGCAATATTCTGCACTTGGTCTAGACCTGCACGCCTCATGGAACTTCCCCCACGTTCTTCAGGAGCGGCAGCATGCGCAGAAAGATCAAGTGGTACGCCGCCGCGCTCGGGCTCACCACGGCAGGGGCCTTCGTGCTCTCGGCCGGAAGCGCGAGCAGCCACGGCTACACCGACCTCCCCATCAGCAGGCAGAAGCTGTGCGCCAACGGCACGGTGACGAACTGCGGCGACATCCAGTACGAGCCGCAGAGCGTCGAGGGCCCCAAGGGCTTCCCGGCCTCCGGACCGGCCGACGGGTCCATCTGCTCCGGCGGCAACTCGCGCTTCTCCCAACTCGACGGCTCCAGGACGCCGTCCGGCGGCGCCTGGCCCACCACCAAGGTGACGGGCGGTCAGAGCTACACGTTCCGCTGGCAGTTCACCGCCATGCACGCCACGACCGACTTCAAGTACTACGCCACCAAGCAGGGCTGGAACCAGAACCACAACCTGGCCCGCTCGGACCTCAACACCACACCGTTCCTGACGGTGCCCTACAACGGGCAGCGTCGCCCGTCCACCCTCTCCCACAGCGGCACCCTGCCGTCCGGCCTGAGCGGCCACCACATGATCGTCGCGGTATGGACGATCGCGGACACGGGCAACGCGTTCTACGCCTGCTCCGACGTCACCTTCTGATCCCGCCGGACGGGGTGCGTGCGCCGGGAGGCTCGGTCCCGGCGCACGCGCCCGATCCCTGAGCCTTTCTTGAGCCACCGCGGCACTACCCGTGGGTACGTTCCTGGCATGCCGACCGCACGGGTGCGGCGGACCGAGACCGGGGGACCCCATGGACGTCACCTTCTACCTCGTGCCCTGCCTGATCATGACGGTGGCCCTGGCCATGGCGTACCGCGTGGTGCGTCGCTGGCTGCAGATGCGCCGCGCCTGGAACAGCGGGCTCACCGCCCAGGGGCGCTGCCTGCGGATGTTCACGACGACCCGTGGCGGCGCCAACGACACCTCCGTGAGCACCACCCTCCACCACGTCTACGAGTTCCAGGCCCAGGACGGCCGTCCGGTCCGCTTCGAGGAGGAGGACGGCCCGGCGACCCGCCTGGAGGGCGACCCCGTCACCGTCTACTACTACGCGGACGGGCCGGACGTGGTGGCCACCGCCCAGGAGCCGGGCCGCGTCAAGCATGCGGCGACGACGGTCGCGACGCTGGTGTTCCTCGGGGTGATGGTGGCGTTCTGCATCGGTTTCATGGCCACGTTCCACTCGATGTCCTCCTGGTCGGCCGACACCGGGTCCTCGACCACCATGCCGTAGCAATCTGACGGTACGTCAATTACCGTGCGCCCCCATGGAGTCCAGTAACGGCGCGCGGGGCACGGTCGCGGAGCTCGTGACGGAGCGGTTCGGTGACCACCGGCCAGGGCTGTGGTGCGAGGACCTGGTGCTCACGCACCACGAGGTGGCGGCCGGCGCCGCGGCGCGGGCCGCGCTGCTGACCGATCTGCTGCCGCCCGGCGCCGCGCCGCATGTGGGGGTACTGCTCGACAACACCCCTGAATATCCGATGTGGTTGAGCGCGGCGGCGCTCGCGGGTGCCGCGGTCGCCGGGATCAACCCCACCCGCCGCGGCCCGGAGCTGGCCCGCGACATCCTGCACACCGAGTGCCGGACGGTCGTCACCGAGCGCGCCCGTCTGCCGCTGCTCGCCGGGCTCGAACTCCCCGGCGTACGGCTCCTGGTGACCGGCACCGAGGAGTACGACGAGCTGCTGGCGCCGTACGCGGGCGCCGAACCGGACACCTCCCGGGCGGCCCCTGACGACCGCTTGCTGCTGTACTTCACCTCCGGTTCTACGGGCGCGCCCAAGGCCGCGATCTGCTCGCAGCGGCGGCTGGCCGCCGCCGGGCGTTCGCTGGTCGGCCAGTTCGGGGTGCGCCGCGACGACGTGCACTACATCTGCATGCCGATGTTCCACGGCAACGCGGTCATCGCCGACTGGGCGCCCGCGCTCGCGGCCGGTGCGGGCGTGGCGCTGCGGCGGCGCTTCTCGGCCTCCCGGTTCCTGGCCGACGTCCGCTCGTACGGGGCGACGTACTTCACCTATGTGGGCCGTGCCGTGCAGTACATCCTGGCCACCGAGGAGCGCGCCGACGACCGGGACAACCCGCTGCGGCTCGGCTTCGGCACGGAGGCGGGGGCGGTGGACGCGGCGGCCTTCGAGCGGCGGTTCGGGGTGCGGCTTGTTGAGGGGTACGGCTCGTCGGAGGGCGGCGCGGCCGTGCAGTGGTCGCCGGGGACACCGGCGGGGGCGGTCGGGCGGGCGGCGCCCGGTCTCGTCGTACTCGATGCGGGCACGCGCGAGGAGTGCCCGCCCGCCGCCTTCGACGCGGCGGGGCGGCTGCTGAACGGGGACGAGGCGATAGGGGAGCTGGTGAACCGGGCGCCCAACCCCTTCGAGGGGTACTGGCGCAACCCGGCGGCGGAGGCCGAGCGGCGGCACGACGGCGGGTACTGGACCGGCGACCTCTTCTACCGGGACACCGCCGGCTACCTCTACTTCGCGGGCCGCACCGACGACCGCCTCCGCGTCGACAGCGAGAACCTGGCCGCCGCGACGATCGAGAACATCCTCGCCCGCTACGACGGGGCCGACGCCGTCGCCGTCTACGCGGTGCCGGACCCGGTCACCGGGGACCAGGTGATGGCGACCCTCGCCGGGACCTTCGACCCCGACGGCTTCGCCGGCTTCCTCGAGGCCCAGCCCGACCTCGGAACGAAGATGGCGCCGCGGTTCGTCCGGATCGTGGAGCGAATGCCGGTCACGGCCACCAACAAGATCCACCGGGCGAAGCTCCGGAAGGAAGGCATCCGGTGCGCGGACCCCGTCTGGTGGCGGCCACCCGGACAGCGGACATACCGCCCGCTCACCCCGCAGGACGCCGAAGGACCCCTCGTCTCCACGAGAGGCCCTTCATCGGTGCGCCGCCAGGGACTCGAACCCCGGACCCGCTGATTAAGAGTCAGCTGCTCTAACCAACTGAGCTAGCGGCGCATGACTCACGCCGCCCGCCGGAACCGTGTCCCGCGGGTGGCGACGAAGAAAATACTACCTGGTCCGCGGGGGTGCTTCGAACCACTTCCGGGTCGCCTAGATCGCCAGCGAGAGCAGCACCGGCGTCGCGTTCCGGTTCAGGGCGTCCGCTGCCTGGCGCAGGCGGTGGGCGTCCTCCACGGGCAGCGACAGGGCCAGGCAGCCGACCGACGTGCCGGCGCTGACCGGCACGGCCGCGCACACCGTGCCGACCGCGTACTCCTGGAGATCGAGGTGGGGCACGGTGGGCGGCTGGGCCTCGAGGTGCGAGAGCAGCAGCTTGTCGTTGGTGATGGTGCGCGAGGTCAGCCGGGCCGGCCTGTGCCGGGAGAGGTGGTCGCGCCGGCCGTTGTGGTCGAGCTGGCCGAGCAGGCTCTTGCCGATCGCGGTGGCGTGCGCCGAGGAGCGGAAGTCGACCCACTCGTGGACCACCGGGGTGGTGGGCCCGTCGGCGTACTGGGCGATCCTGACCTCGCCGTCGACGTACCTGCTGAGATACACGGCGGCGCCCACCGAGTCGCGCAGCCGGTCCAGGGTGCGCTGGAGCTTCTCGTGCAGGGCCCGGTCCCGGCCCTCGGCCGAGCCGAGCCGGGTGAGGGCGTCGCCGGTGACGTACGCACCCTCGGTGATCTGCTCGACGTACCCCTCACGGCGCAGCATCCGCAGGAGGGTGGTCAGCCGCTCCGGGGCGAGGTCGGTGAGACGGACGAGCTCGTTGTCGGTGACTCCGGTCGAGTGCCGCGCCACGGCCTCCAGGACGCGCAGCGCGTCCTGGGCCGAGTGGTACGGCGCGGTCGGCTCGTGCTTCAGCGCCACGGTGCATCCCCCTGCGCTTGCTCGGTCGCTCTACAACTTGGCCGTAATCCGGACAGCGGAACAGTTCCACGATAACGGTCAAGAGGCTTGTTGTGAGCGGCTGTTGACGAGATCTGAACCCCGCCGCACCGCTCCCAACAGCAGCGCAGGCACGCCGGCACATGCCAATGACATGCCCCGGCGCCCGGACCTCGGAGGTTGAATCGCGTTCAACCTCCGACGTCAGAGGACCGCGCTGAGAAATTCCCGCGTGCGGTCGTTCTCGGGCTCGCTGAAGATCTTCTCCGGCGGGCCCGACTCGATGACCCGGCCGGAGTCGAACATCAGCACCTGGTCCGAGATGTCCCTTGCGAAGTTCATCTCGTGGGTCACGCAGAGCATCGTGATGTCCGTGGTGCGGGCGATGTCGCGCAGCACGTCGAGGACACCGGCGACCAGCTCCGGGTCGAGCGCGGAGGTCACCTCGTCCAGCAGCAGCACCTGCGGCCGCATCGCCAGCGCCCGGGCTATCGCGACCCGCTGCTGCTGGCCGCCGGAGAGCTGGGTCGGGCGTGCGTCGCACTTGTCGGCGAGGCCCACCATCTCCAGCAGGTCGCGGGCGCGCTCGGTCGCCTCGTCCTTGGACATGCCGAGGACGGTGACCGGGGCCTCGGTGATGTTCCGCAGCACCGACATGTTCGGGAACAGGTTGAACTGCTGGAAGACCATCCCGATCTTCTTGCGGACCTCGCGGATCTGCTTCTCCGGGGCCGGGAAGAGCTGGTCGCCCGCGACCGTGATGGTGCCCTCCTCCGGCTTGGTGAGGGTCATCAGCAGCCGCAGGATCGTCGTCTTGCCGGAGCCGGACGGGCCGATCAGGGTGACGTGCTTGCCGGAGCTGACGGAGAAGTCGAGCCGGTCGAGCACGGTGTTCGAGCCGAAGCGCTTGGTGACGTTGTCGAACCGGATCAGTTCGCCGCCGTCCACCGGCGGGTTGGCGCCGGCGTCGGGTTCTTTCATCAAAGGCGTGTCAGCGGACAAGACGTCGCTCCAGGGCTCGTACGAGAAGGGAGGCCGGGTAGGCGATAAAGATGAAGGCCACACCGATCACTGTCAGGGGCTCGGTGAACTGGAAGTTCGTCTGCGCGAACAGCCGCGCCTGGCCGAGCATTTCCATGACTGTGATCGTCATCAGGATCGGGGTGTCCTTGAGCATCGAGATGACGTAGTTGCCGAGCGCCGGGACCACCCGGCGGATCGCCTGCGGCAGGATCACCGCGGTCCAGGTGTGCCGCACCGGGAGGTTCAGCGCGGTGGCCGCCTCCCACTGACCGGCGGGGACCGCCTCGATACCGGCCCGGTAGACCTGCATCGTGTACGTCGAGTAGTGCAGGCCGATCGCGACGACACCGGTGGTCAGCGCCGACCAGGTCAGGCCCCACTCGGGCAGCACGTAGAAGAAGAAGAACAGCTGCACCAGCAGCGGGGTGTTGCGGATGAACTCCGTGACGACACCGATCGGCCAGCGCACGAAGCGCGTGGGCGTGCGCATCAGCAGCGCCCACACCAGGCCCAGCGCGAAGGAGATCAGCGAGCCGAGGACGAGGATCTGCAGGGTGACCAGCAGTCCCTCCCAGAACTTCGGCATGAAGTCGGCGACAGCGCTCCAGTCCCATTTCATCCGAGCGAACCTCCCGCGCCCACGCCGGTCGTCTCAGGACGGTGCAGCTCCTGGTCGGCCGAGCGGCCGACCGGCCTGCCCAGGCCCGACTTGAGCTTGCGTTCCAGTCCGCGCATCCCCCGCGTGAGCACGAAGGCGATGACGAAGTAGATCAGCAGGACGTACGTGTAGATCTCCGCGCTCTGCTGCAGCGCGAGGCGCACCAGGTTGGCGCTGAAGGCCAGGTCGCCCATGCCCATGATCGACACCAGCGCGGTGCCCTTGAGCAGCTCCACCAGGAGGTTGGAGAAGGACGGAATCATCTCCGGCACGGCCTGCGGCAGCAGGACCAGCCGCATCCGCTGCCACGGCGTGAAGCTGAGGGCGATGCCGCCCTCGCGCTGCGCCGGGTCGACGGAGTTCAGGGCGCCGCGCACGATCTCGGCGCCGTAGGCCCCGTAGGTCAGTCCGAGCGCGAGGGTGCCCGCCCACAGCGGGACCAGCTGCCAGCCGAAGGCGATCGGCAGCACGAAGAACACCCAGAAGATCATGATCAGCGCCGAGGTCCCGCGGAAGATCTCGGTGTAGGCGCCCGCGAGGAAGCGGACGATCCACAGCCGGTGGGTGCGGGCGATGCCCACGCCGAAGGCGACCGCGGTCGCCAGCAGCCCGGCGAGGACGAGCAGCTGGACCGTGACCCAGATGCCGTGAAGTACGAGTTCCCAGAGTCCCGAGGTCATCCGCCGCACAGCTCCTTCGCAGTGAGGTCGGTCATCTCGGCCTTGGTGAAGCCGAAGGGCTTGAGGATGCGGAACAGCTCACCGCTCTTCTTCATCTTCTGCAGCTCCACGTTGAAGGCGTCCCGCAGACCGGTCTCGGTCGGGCGGAACGCGAAGGCGCCGCCGTCGACATGCGGCTTGCCCTTGACGAGGGGCGCGAAGGCGTCGGTGGACTCCGCCTTGCTGGACTTCTTGACCACCTCACGGACGGTCAGCGCCGTACCGGAGAAGACGTCGACGCGGCCGGCCTCGACGGCGTTCAGCCCCGCGACCTGGTCCGGCACGATCAGGATGTCGCTCTGCTTGTACCCCGCCTCGACGGCGTACTGGATCTCGGCGTACCCGGTGCCGGTCGCGAACTTCGCCTTCTTCGCGACGATGTCCTTGTAGTTGTGCAGCCCCTTCGGATTGCCCTTGCGGACGATGAAGGCGTCGAGCATCTGGTAGTCGGGGTCGGCGAAGATGACCTGCTGACAGCGCTCGGGATTGACGTACATCCCCGCGGCCACGACATCGAACTGCTGCGAGTTCAGGCCCGGGATGAGCGAGCCGAACTCCGTCGGGACCGGCTGCACCTTGTCCACGCCGAGCCGCTTGAAGATGACCTTGGCCAGTTCCGGCGCCTCGCCGGTCAGGTCGCCGTTCTTGTCGATGTACCCGAAGGGGATCTCACCGGCGATACCCAGCCGTACGACGCCTGCCGCCTTGAGCCGGTCGAGCAGGTCACCGCCTTCCTTGCTCGAAGCGGCGGCCACGCGACTGCATCCGGCGGCGCCCAACGCACCGAGCGCCGCCACCCCCGCGAGCAGCGATCGACGAGTGGGCCCGGGTGTGTGTCTGTCGTTCCCAAAAGGTGGAGCCATGGCGGCGCGGCTACCCGAGTCCATGCGATGTATGCACCATAGGTTTTATGGCTGATCGCTACATCGAAGTCTCGCTGGTCAAACGTGGAATCACCTGCACGGCGAAACTGCTGGACGAGCGCGCGCCTCTCACCTGCGCGGCCGTGTGGGACGCACTTCCACTGGGCAGCGATGTCTATCACGCAAAATATGCCCGAAATGAGATCTATGCTCTTTTCCCCCCATTCGCAGTGAAAGAGCCGCCTCTGGAAAATCCGACCGTCACCCCGATTCCCGGAGATCTTTGCTATTTCTCCTTCGCGGGGACGGAGCTCGGCACCAAGGCGTACGGATACGACCGGGACGTCCGCGCGGGCACGACGGTCGTCGACCTCGCCCTCTTCTACGAGCGCAACAACCTGCTGCTGAACGCCGACGTCGGCTGGGTCCCGGGCATCGTCTGGGGTCAGGTCGTCGAAGGGCTGGAGGCGATGGCCGAGGGCTGCAACGACCTGTGGCGCTCGGGTGCGGCGGGGGAGACGCTCAGCTTCCGCCGCGCGTGATCCCGGCCTCGTAGAGCGTGTGGGCCGCCCGCAGCACCAGTTCGTCCCGGTGCCGGGCGGCCACCAGCTGCAGGCCGATCGGCAGACCGTCCCCGTCGGTCCCGACGGGGACGGTCGCCGCCGGCTGCTGGGTCATGTTGAACGGGTACGTGAACGGGGACCACCCCGTCCAGCGCCGGTGACCGGAGTCCTTCGGCACCTCCTCGCCCGCCTCGAACGCGGTGATCGGCAGGGTCGGCGTGACGAGCAGGTCGTAGCTGTCGTGGAAGCGGCCCATCCGGCGGCCCATCTCCATGCGGACGTCCACCGCGGCGAGGTAGTCCAGCGCCGAACGGCGGGCGCCGGCCGCGCAGATCTCCCGCAGCCCCGGATCGAGCAACCCACGCTGATGCGGGCCGAGTTGCTGGGTCACCCGGGCCGCCCCGGAGAACCACAGGGTGTGAAAGGCCTCCACCGGGTCGGTGAAGTCGGGGTCGGTCTCCTCGACGTACGCGCCGAGCCCGGCCAGCCGCTCCACAGCCCGCCGCACCGCCGCGGCGACCGCGGGGCGCACCGCCACCTGGCCGCCGAGGGACGGCGAGTACGCCACCCGCAGACCCTTCACCCCGCCCGCCAGTCGGGCCGAGAAGGGGCCGGAGGCGGCGGGCAGCCCGGACCAGTCGCGGCTGTCGGGTACGCCGATCACATCGAGCAGCAGCGCCGCGTCCGCCGCGTCACGGGCCATCGGGCCCACGTGCGCCAGCGTGCCGAACGCGCTCGCCGGATACAGCGGCACCCGCCCGTACGTCGGCTTCAGCCCGAAGATCCCGCAGAAGGAGGCCGGGATACGGACGCTGCCGCCGCCGTCCGTGCCCAGCGCGAGCGGGCCCGCGCCGAGCGCCACGGCCGCGGCGGCGCCGCCGCTGGAGCCGCCCGAGGTGCGCGAGAAGTCGTGCGGATTGCGGGTCACGCCGGACTGCGGCGAGTCCGTGACGCCCTTCCAGCCGAACTCGGGTGTCGTGGTCTTGCCGATGAGGACGGCGCCGTGCTCGCGCAGCCGGGCGACCGAGGGGGCGTCCTCGTCCCAGCGGCCGTTCCCGGAGATCGTCCTCGAGCCCTTGAGGGTGGGCGCGCCGCGCAGCAGCAGGATGTCCTTCACGGTCGTCGGGACACCGTCGACCAGCCCCCGCGGCTCACCGCGCCGCCAGCGCTCGGTGGACTCGCGGGCCTGGACGAGGGCCTCGTCGGACAGCAGGCGCACGAACGCGTTCACATCTGGCTGGATCTGATCGGCCCGTTCCAGCGCGGCCCGCGTGGCCTCCTCCGGACTGAACTCGCCCGTGCGGTACCCCTCGACTAGTCGTACGGCGGTCAGTTCGGTGAGGTCGAGGTCCGTCATCTGCCCTCCAGGCCTAGGCGGTTCAGCGTCCCGGTACGTACCCGCGTTTCTTGTCGACCACGTTCAGCAGTGGTCTGCCCGCCGCCCAGCGCTCGTACAACTCCACGAACTGGGTGCCGAGCTGATCACGCCAGCCGATCGTGTCGCCGCTCATGTGCGGGGACACGATGAGGCCCGGCACCTCCCACAACGGGCTGTCCGGGGTGAGGGGTTCGTGCTCGAAGACGTCCAGGGCGGCGCCCGCGATCCACCGCTTGACCAGTGCCTCCGCGAGCGCGTCCTCGACGACCAGCGGACCGCGCCCGATGTTGATGAACCGCGCGGAGGGCTGCATCACGCCGAAGCGCCGGGCGTCGAACATGCCGTACGTCTGCTCGGTGAGCGGAGCGGCCGCGATCACCCAGTCGGCGCGCGCGATCAGCCGGTCCAGGTCCTCGGGGCCGTGGAGGCCGGTGCGCGGCTCCCGGCCGACGAGCGCCGTCTCGACGTCGAGTGCCTTGAGCGTGCGGGCGATCGCCCGGCCGATGGGGCCCGATCCGACCACGCACGCGCGGGTGCCCGCGACCCGCCGTGTCTCGCGGTGCCGCCAGGTCCGCTCCCGCTGGAGCTCCAGCGTCCTCGGCAGATCCTTGGCCATGGTCAGCACGAGGGCGGCGACGTACTCGGCGATGGGCTGGTCGAAGATCCCCCGCGCGTTGGTCACCACGGTGTCGGAGGAGGCGAGTTCCGGACACATCAGGTGGTCCACGCCGGCGCTCGCCGTGTGCACCCAGGCCGGCCGCGGACCCTCGCCCGGCCAGGCGGAGCGTACGGCCCGGGACGCGAAGTCCCAGACGAGGAGCACGTCCGCGTGCGGCAGCCGCTGGGCGAGCGCCGACTCGTCGGTGTGCTCGATACGGGCGCGTCCGGTGAGACTCCCGAGGCGGGGGAGCGGTTCGGCGTCCAGGACGAGAACAGTCGGGGTGGTCATGCGGAAGAGCCGTTTCTGGGGAGGGGTTGCGGCCGTCTGACATGCGAGGTTTGACCACGCTCGCACCCCAACCTACCTTCGTCAACACGGGCGTTGCGTACAGTCCGTTGCTCACCCCTTTCGTACTGTGAGGGCGGTGCCCGCCATGGACGTTTCCTTCCTCGGTGGACCTCAGCGGCAACGCGGGGTCGGAGTGGTCGCTCCGTTCGACTTCGCGCTCGATCGCGAGCTGTGGCGATGGGTGCCGGACGATGTCTCGCTGCATCTGACGCGGACCCCGTACGTGCCGGTCGAGGTCAGTCTCGACCTGGCCCGCCTGGTCAGCGAGCACCAGACGCTGGACGACGCGGTGCTCACGCTGAACGCGATCGCGCCGGAGGTCGTCGCGTACGCCTGCACGTCCGGCAGCTTCGTCGACGGGATCGCCGGGGAGCGGGCGATGTGCGCGGCGATGACGCGCGCGGGCGCGGTCCCCTCGGTCACCACCTCCGGCGCGCTCCTGGAGGCGCTGGTGGCGCTCGATGCGCGGCGGGTGGCGCTGGTGACGCCGTACACCGTGTCGGTGACGCGCGCGCTGGAGGAGTACGTCGCCGAAGCGGGCGTGAAGGTCACCGGGCGCGCGTACATGGGGCTGACCCGGCACATCTGGCAGGTGCCGTACCGCGAGGTCGTCGCCATGGCGCACAAGGCCGCGCGGCGCCGCGCCGACGTGCTCTTCATCAGCTGCACCAACCTTCCGACCTACGACGTCATCCCCCAGCTGGAGGCGGAGCTGCGCATGCCGGTGATCTCGGCCAACCAGGTGACGATGTGGGCGGCGCTCGCCCGACTGGGTACCCGAGCGGTGGGGCCGTATCAGGCGCTGATCGATCCGGCGGCGCGCTCCGGCCCTGTGCTGCCGGAACTCCCGGACGGTGAACAGCAGCAGGAAGGCAGGTCATGACCGCACTCGGAATCCTCTACCCGGGGCACTCCGCCGAGGACGACTACCCACGTATCGAGCAGCTGCTCGGCAGCGACATCCGGCTCGACGTCGTCCACACCGACATCGGTACGGACGCGCACCGGGTGGACGCCCTGCTGGAGATGGGCTCGGCCGACCGCCTCGCGGCCGGCGTCGGGGAACTGCGCATGGCGGGTGCGGAGTCGGTGGTGTGGGCGTGCACCAGCGGGAGCTTCGTCTACGGCTGGGAGGGCGCCCACGAGCAGGTGCGCTCCCTGGCCCGTACGGCCGGGATGCCGGCGTCCTCGACCTCCTTCGCCTTCGTGCACGCGGTGCAGGAGCTGGGGGCGCGGCGGGTGGCGGTCGGCGCGACCTATCCCGAGGACGTGGCCCGGCTCTTCGCGGACTTCCTGCGGGCGGGCGGCGCGGAGGTGACCTCGGTGCGCGACGCCGGGATCATCACGGCGGCGGAGGTCGGCACGTGGGGCGAGGCGGAGGTGTTCGCACTGGCGCGGGAGGCCGACCGGCCCGACGCCCAGGCGCTGCTGCTGCCGGACACCGCCCTGCACACGGCGGCCCACATCCCGGCCCTGGAGAAGGAGCTGGGCAAGCCGGTCCTCACGGCCAACCAGGTCACGGTGTGGGAGGCGCTGCGCCTCGCGGGCCGGCGGGTGAACGCGCCGACCATGGGGGCGCTGTTCACGCGCGAGCCGGTGGTGCAGGTCTGACCCGCCCGTCACGGTGGTCGGGGAATAAAACGGAGAGTGCCTCCTGTTAGCCGCGCAGGACAGCGCACGGCCGAAAACAGGAGGCACCCACCGTGACGGCAGACGACGAGATCCGGGGCGGCGCACAGGGCACCGCGCCCGTACCCCTCTCCGTACTGGACCTGGTGACGGTCGGAGCGGGCCACACCGCCACGGACGCGCTGCGCACCAGCGTCGCGCTGTCCCGTCTCGCCGAGTCCCGCGGCTTCCACCGGTACTGGGTCGCCGAGCACCACTCGATGCCGGGTGTGGCCTCGTCCTCGCCCGCCGTGATCCTGGCCCACCTCGCGGCCCACACCCACCGCATCCGCCTCGGCTCGGGCGGCGTGATGCTCCCCAACCACGCGCCGCTCGTCATAGCCGAGCAGTTCGGCACCCTGGAGGCGATGGCCCCCGGGCGCGTCGACCTCGGACTCGGCCGGGCTCCCGGCACCGACGGCGCCACGGCGGCCGCACTGCGCCGCACGGACCACCTCAACGAGGGCGCCGACGACTTCCCCCAGCAGCTCGCGGAACTCACCCGCTTCCTGGACGACGACTTCCCGGACGGCCACCCGTACCGCCGTATCCACGCCGTGCCCGGCCCGGTGCAGGCGACGTCCCCAGGCGGCGTCCAGTCCCCGCACCGCCCGCCGATCTGGCTGCTCGGCTCCTCGGGCTTCAGCGCGCGCCTGGCGGGCGTCCTGGGCCTGCCCTTCGCCTTCGCGCACCACTTCTCCGCGCAGAACACCGTCCCGGCGCTGGACCTGTACCGCGAGTCCTTCCGCCCGAGCGAGGTGCTCGACGCCCCCTACGCCCTCATCGGCGTATCGGCCCTGGCCACGGACGAGGAGCCGGAGGCCCGCCGCCAGGTCCTCGCCGCCGCCCTGAACATGGTCCGCCTCCGCACCGGCCGCCCCGGCCTCGTCCCCACCCCCGAGGAGGCCGAGTCCTACGAATTCAGCCCCATGGAGCGGGACTTCATCACCTCCTGGAACGCCAACGTCGTCCACGGCACCCCCGACGAGGTCCGTGCCGGCCTCGACGACCTCCAGAAGCGCACCGGCGCCGACGAGTTGATGATCACGTCGAACGCCCACAGCGGAGATGTACGCCTGCGCTCGTACGAACTCATCGCGGACGCCTACGGGTTGCCCACGGCGTGACGGCGGACGCGGCTGCCCACCGAACGCGGGCCCCCCGGCGGCTCGCGCGGGGACCGGGCCGGTGTGTGCTCAGCGCGTACAACTCCGAATGATCCAGCGCCGGTTGTGGGACGCCCGCGCCGGACGCGCCGAGCGGCCGTGGCGGTGACGGCCCGCGGCGTGACACGCAGTCGCCTCGTACCAAGTCCGCGAGCCCGTCTAGGAGTTGCCCGCCACCCTCTCGCCCGGCTCGCGGAGCGGATCGCGGAGGGCGGAGATACGATCCGGCGAGACCGGGCGGGAGTAGAGCCAGCCCTGCCCGGTGTCGCAGCCGATGCGCCGCAGGCGGGTGGCCTGGGCCGAGGTCTCGACGCACTCGGCGGTGACCGTGAGGCCGAGGCGGTGGGCGAGCTGGATCATCGCCTCGACCACGACCTCGTCGGCCGGGTTCGGCGGGACGGTCCCCTCCTGGTCGCTCTCGTACTGGAAGCCGCGGACGAAGGAGCCGTCCAGCTTCAGGACCGAGACCGGCAGCCGGCTGAGGTACGCCAGGTTCGAGTAGCCCGTGCCGAAGTCGTCGATCGCGATGCCGACACCCATGTCACTGAGGGCTTGCAGGACCTGCAGCGGGCGGCCCGCCGAGCCCATGACGGCCGACTCCGTGAGCTCCAGCTGGAGCAGGTGCGGCGCGAGCCCCGTCTCGGCGAGGATCTTTGCCACGTCCGCCACCAGGTCCGAGTCCCAGACCTGACGTACCGCCACATTGACGCTCACGAACAGCGGTTGCTCGTCCGGGTGGTCCAACTGCCAGCGTCGCGCCTGCCGGCAGGCCGTGGCCAGCACCCAGCGGCCCAGCGGCACGATCGAGCCGTCCTCCTCCGCCAGTGCGATGAACCGATTCGGCGTCAGCAGGCCGAACTGCGGATGGTTCCAGCGGACCAGTGCCTCGACACCGTGCAGCCTGCCGTCCTCCATCCCCACCAACGGCTGGTACTCCAGCATGAATTCACCGCGCTCGATGGCGGGCCGGAGCGTGGAGGCGAGCGCCTGCCGGGTCATGCGATGGGCGTTGCGCTCCGGGTCGAAGAGGGTCCAGCGCGACTTCCCGTCCGCCTTCGCCCAGTACAGCGTGGTGTCGGCCGCCTGCATCAGGGCGGTCGGCGTGGTACCCGCAGCACGGCGCTCCACGACCCCGATCGACGCCGACACCGACAGCCGCCGGCCCGAGAGGTCGAAGGGGGACTGGATCGCCTCCAGCACCGACTCGGCCAGCTCGGCGAGTTGGTCCGTGCCGGTCGAGTCCTCCACCAGCAGCGCGAACTCGTCGCCCCCCAGCCTCGCGACCAGCGGGGCGCTCGCTCTGGCGTACCCCGCCTCGTCGGCGCACCGCGTCAGGCGCTCCGCGACGGCGGCCAGCAGCCGGTCCCCGACGCGGTGGCCGAGCGTGTCGTTGATGGCCTTGAAGCCGTCCAGGTCGAGGTAGCACAGACCGATCCGCCCGGTCCCGCTCTCCTCGTAGGACTCCGCCTCCAGCGCCGCCGTCAGCCGCTCGAAGAAGAGCGTGCGGTTGGGCAGCCGCGTCACCGGGTCGTGCATCTGCAAGTGCCGCAATCTGCCCTGGAGTTCACGGTGGGCGCTGATGTCGGTGACGGACATCAGCACGCCCTCGTCCGGGGCGGCCAGCGGTGAGACGGTGACCTCGACCCAGACCGACTGACCGTCGGCGTGCTTGAGCCGGCGTGTGCAGCGCAGCCGCGCCTCACGCCCGCGCAGCACCTCGCGGTACGAGTGCCAAGTACGCGCGTCCGACGCCAGATCCACCAGGTCGGCGGCGAACCGGCCGACCAGTGCATCCGGGGGACTGTCGATCAGCCGGCCGAAGCCGCTGTTCGCGCTGACCACCATGCCCTCACGGTCGACCACCGCCATGGCGAGCGGCGCAGCCGTGAAGACCGAGTGGTACGCCGACGGCTCCGTACGAGTCGTCAGCTGCTCGGTACGAGGAGACGCATAGGCGTCACTCTCTGTGACGGCGACCCGGTCGAGGTCAGCCGCGGGCGCCGGCCCTTCGGACGTTCCGCTCACCGCTCGCTCCCGCAGTGCACTCGATCTCTGTCCGTGCAGGAAAGTGTGCCGATCATAGAGGCAGACCCGGAGGCCTTGCAGCTACTGTCCAGTGTCCCGGATGGACCGGCACTTCCGGCAGATCGTTTCTGCCCGCAGGTGGACGGCTTCTTGGGACCCTCGATCGCTTGTGACGTTCCGTGAGCGTTTCGGGGGTGTCGGTCCTGACGGTTCTCCGGGCGCCTCACTCGTCTGGGGCAGACAAACAGGGCGTAGTACTACAAATCAACACAGGCTGGGTGCGAAGTCCCGCGAACCGCACCCGGAGGTACCTGTGCCGCGTCAGTTTCCCCTCACGACATACAGGGGTCCCCGACTGCGCAGCACCGCCGCCGTGTTCAGCACGCTGTCCGCCATCGCCGCGACCTCGCTGGTGACCGGACCCTCGGTCGCCGAACCGTTCTCGGCGGTGCCGTGCGCGCTCCAGCGCACCTCGGTCCATCACTCGGAAGGCCTCGACACCTGGAACGCCGCCTACCCGCGGCCCAGCCGGGCGCTCGACGCCGTGATGGTCTTCCTGTCGTTCCCGGACGAGGCCCCACGGACCACGCCCGCCCAGCTGGCCGCCGACCACTTCCCGGCCACCAGCCGCTTCTTCCAGCAGGCCTCCTACGGCAGGTTCACCCTGCGCCCGCATCCGATGAAGCACTGGATCCGGATGCCGCGGCCGTCGACGGCGTACGCGATAAAGCGTGACTGGAGTCCCGAGAACCGTGCCGCGTATCTGCGTGACGCGCTCGCGGTCGCCGACCCGCAGGTCGACTTCTCGCGCTACGACGTCGTCTACTTCGTCGCCGACCCGGACGCGCCCGGCGTGGACTCGGACGCGACGAAGGTCGTCAACCTGGACACCCCGCTGCGGGCCGACGGCACCGACCTGCGCCGTATCGTCACGGTCTTCGAGAAGCACCCGCCGGACCGGCTGGTGCTGGCCCACGAGACCGGGCACGTCTTCGACCTGCCGGATCTCTACCACCGGCCCGACGACGGCAAGGGCGACTGGGACACCTACGTCGGCGACTGGGATCTGATGGGCAGTCAGTTCGGGCTGGCACCCGATCTGTTCGGCTGGCACAAGTGGAAGCTGGGGTGGCTCGATCCGCGCCAGGTGGTGTGCGTACGGGAGTCGGGCGTCACGCGCGTGACGCTGGAGCCGCTGGGTTCGGGGCCGGGAGTCCCGGTGACGGGCGCGGCGGGGCCACCGGCCCTCGGGATCGGCGAGGGCGTGAAGCTCGCGGTGGTGCGGACCGGTCCCGACAGCGTGCTCGCCTTCGAGGCGCGCGACCCGGTCGGCAACGACACGACGGCCTGCAAGTCGGGCATCCTCGTCTACCGCGTGCAGGGCACCGCACAGTCCGGCGGCGGTCCCATCCAGGTCATCGACGCCCACCCGCACACCGAGGCCTGCTGGGAGAACTCCGTCTACCCGCCGCTGGCGGACGCCCCGGTCGGACTCGGCGAGACCTTCAAGGTGCCGCACGAGAACATCCGGGTGGGGGTGGAGGGCCGCACGCCGTCGGGCGCCTGGAACGTGAAGATCACGGCGGGCCCGCAGGAATGAAAAAACCCTCCACGGCTGTGGAGGGTTTTTCTGTCGGTGCGCCGCCAGGGACTCGAACCCCGGACCCGCTGATTAAGAGTCAGCTGCTCTAACCAACTGAGCTAGCGGCGCCTGCTGACGTCGTAGACCTTAGCATCCTGATCGGCTGGGGGAAAAATCGATATGCGCACGGTGGCGCGGGCCGCCCGCACGGCCGCCCAGAGCAGGATCTCCGGGCCCGGCAGCCAGGGGTGACGGGTGTCCGGGGCGACGAGCCAGCGGGAGTCGCCGGAGGCCGGCGGGGCGGGCGAGAGCAGGGCCGGGACGGTCACCGCGTCGCCGTTGCCGTGGCACAGCAGCGGCGGGATCGCGGCCGTGCGGCCGAACTCCTCCCAGCGCAGCAGCGAGGGCAGCCGCTGGGCGGTGCCGGGCGCGGTGAACAGGAGCATCCGGCCCCGGAAGGCCGCCACCGGGCCCGAGCCGGGGCCCTCGTCCCACAGTCGGTCGACCATGCGGCGCCCGAACACCGCGGGGACGCTGACGACGTCGAAGGCGGAACCGCAGGGGAGGACGACCGGAGCCTCGGGGCGCTCCTTCCACAGGGCGAGCGTGGAGCGCGGATACGTTCCTGCCGAGGCCAGCCAGGCGGCGCCGTCCGCAGTGACCCCGCAGACGTCGAAGCGGTCGGCGAACGGTTCGTTCCGTGTGCTGCTCATGGCAACTACATCTACCGGGTGTGAACGTACCGCTCCGGGGAGTTGCCGGAATTCGGGACAGGTGGGAGCAGGGAGGAGTATCTTGCCCGCCTGGCATATGCCACAGCGAAACGGCCCGTGTTCACACCGGGTCGGCGGACCCGGTCCCCTCGGCGCCGCTCATCAGGCCGCGGCCGTACTCCACCATCTTCTTCGCGTAGTCCTCGGTCCACTCGGCGCGTTCCGCGATGTCCGCCGCGGTCAGCCGGTCGAACCGCCGGGGATCGGCCAGCTGGGCGGCCGCGATCGCCTGGAACTCCACCGCGCGGTCCGCGGCCGCGCGGAACGCCTGCGTCAGCTCCGTCGCCCGGGTCAGCAGCGCCCGTGGATCGTCGATCGACTCCAGGTCGAAGAAGTGCTCCGGGTCGGAGGCCGCCTCCGCGGGCTCGAAGAGCAGGGGCGCGGGGCGTAGCCGCGGTTCGTTCCGACGCGGCGTGGGCTCCGCCATGTCTTGTCCTCCTCATACGTCGCGCACGGCCCGTCCGGTAAGAGGGCCACCGTCCATTGTCCCGCGATCGCGCAAGTGGGCCTGGGCCGCGGGGGGCGCCCCCTCGGCGCGCCCCCCTGTCAAGGCCGCCGGCCGACGCGATGTTCCCGCAGCCGCGCGGGCATGGCGTGGTTCGCCTCCGCGCCCGGTGCTCGCCACCGGATGTCCGGCGTGTCCGTCATGGCTGCCAGGTCACCCGGTGTCTCGACCAGTGGTCCATGTCGACATCACGGCCTCCCAGCCGTCCGGGGCTGTAACCATTGGCCGCCTCCGGCGGCGTGGCGGACTCTGTCCGGCCGGGGTCGGCTCTGCGTCCGGTGTGCGCCGGTCGGATGTCCGGCGTGTCCGTCATGGCTGCCAGGTCACCCGGTGTCTCGACCAGTGGTCCCATGTCGACATCACGGCCTCCCAGCCGTCCGGGGCTGTAACCATTGGCCGCCTCCGGCGGCGTGGCGGACTCTGTCCGGCCGGGGTCGGCTCTGC